>NZ_JBEXLS010000027.1:0-118869 GCF_040610055.1 Streptomyces sp. NPDC004539
CACTGTGCCGTCGTACGCCTCCGGAGCGGCCGGCCTGTTGCCGTCGCCCTTGAGGCCCAGGTGTGCACAAGGAACATTCCTTGTGCCCCCACCGCCCTTCGGCACGTCACGAGAGCATCAGTCCGCGAGCCGGTCAGCGCCGGACTTGCTATGGATCGTCAGCCATCCGAAACGATATGAGGACCGACCTGCCGGACTTCGGGTGGTGTAGCTGTGGTCAAGGCGGATACTCACCTCAACAGTCACGGACCAGCAATGCGGCACTGGTTGCTTGCTGCTGCCTTGTCGTCCTGGAGAAGTCGTCTCAGCTCGGCTTCGCCTAGGGCAGTGGACTTCGACACAATCTGATGGTCGGCGGCAGGCAGGTTGCCGGCCCCGAGACCTGCGGTCGTGATGACTGGGTGAAGCGTGCCCAGCCTTTCCTGGGCGAGGGTTGCTGCGAGCGGCGCCCCGCCCATCCCGCTCGCGAGGAGATTGCTTCGTGTCTGGGGTGGATGCTCACCTCCTGCATAACCAGGAGGAGTGAGTGGCGTGTTCAGAGGTGCGCGGTGGCTGGTAGGCGTCCCAGGATCGACAGGGGGCGGAATGCCTCGGCGCGGGTCGTGCCGATGCGGGCGCCCCACAGGGCGCTGAGGTTGTCGGCCATGGGGCCGAAGTGTTCGGTGATGGGCTGGGAGCGGTGTTGGGCGAGTGCGGCCGTCTTCTGCTCGTACGTTGTGGTGATGTCGATGATCACTGGAGCGTGGAGTGGTCCGTTGAGGGTGAGGGAGTTGTAGGTGTCGCAGGTGTAGAGCCTGCGGGGTGTTCCGGTGGCGATGTGGGCGTCGGGGAGTGCAGTCAGGACGGCTTCGGCGGTCGCGCGGTGGTCGGGGTGGACGTCGTCCAGGGGGTGGGTGAGGAGGACGTCGGGTCGGTGGCGGTGGATCAGGTCGGCGATCGTCGCGGCGTCCAGGCACGGGTGGAGTTCGATGTCGATGCCGAGGATGCGGGCGCCGGCTCGGGCTTCCGCGTCGCGCTGGGGATCGTGTGAGCGGACGGCGCCGGTGACCGGGGCGTGCTGGGTGTGGAGGGCGAGGGTGCCTCCGGCCCATAGTTCGAGGTCGTCGGGGTGGGCCATGACGGCTATGACGGGGCCGGGCACGGTCACCACATCCCCAGTTTCTCGATGACGTCGGCGGGTTTGGGGAGGGCGGGGCTCGCCTGGCCGGTGGGCTGCCAGGTGATGGGGATGTCGTGGCGCATGCGGCTGAGGTCGCGCCAGCGCAGTACGTCCGTCCACGCGGACTCGATCGCGGCGCCCTTGGTACCGGTCAGACGGCCGCTGGGGCGCAGGTTGTCGAGGGCGAGGCCGTCGGAGAGCAGTTCGGCGGCGGTTTTGGCGCCGATGCCTTTGACGCCGGGCAGGTTGTCGGACTTGTCGCCGGTCAGGGCGCGGTAGTCGGGCCACTGGCCGGGGGTGACGCCGTAGCGGTTGAGGACCTCGGTGTCGGTGATGATGCGCTTCGACGCCTTGCGGGAGCGGTTGATGATCCGGACGCGTTCGCCGTCGAGGAGCTGGTAGTAGTCCTGGTCGGCGCTCATGATGCGGATCGTGCGGTCGGGGTGACGGTGGACGAGGGTGCCCACGACGTCGTCCGCCTCGGCGTCGTCGATCTCCACCCAGGCGATCCCGTACGCGTCGAGAGCGTCCTTCAGTGGCGCGAGGAACTGGAGCGGTTCGAGGGCGGCCGGGGTGCTCTCCCGGTTCGCCTTGTAGTCGGCGTCCGCGTCCTTGCGTTCGGCGCTGCCGTGCTCGCCGTCGAGGACCACGCAGACCTCGGCGGGGTCGGTGTCCAGGTCGTCCCGCAGGGTCACCCGCAGGAGGGCGAAGAACGCGAACAGTCCGGTCAGGTTGCGCTGTTTGTCCCGTGAGTAGATCGGCGCGGGGAATCCGAAGTGGCCGCGCCACAGCACGTTGAAGCCGTCGACGAGGAACAGCGGGGCGACAGGGGAGGACGACGGGGCTACAGCACCCATCACGACACCGCCTTCAAGAAGAGATCAGCGATTCGGTCGGGCCTGTAGTCCTGAACCAGGTGGTACATGGCCTGTGAAGTTCGACCGTAGGCTAGCGGATCGGCGAGGAGGTCCCCGGCAGCCCGCAGGAGCGTGTCGGCACCTTGTCGGGGGTCTCCCTCCAGTCGCCGCGCGTCGGGGAAAGCCCCTTTGAGCGCGGGCAGGTTGCCGACCGGATAGCTGATGACGGGTACACCCGTGCTCATGGCCTCCAGCGCGACCAGACCGAAGGTCTCCCGCAGGGACGGGACGATCACGGCGGAGGCCGCGCCGAGCCAGTCCGGTACCGCGCGCCAGGCCAGTGGCCGCTCCAGGAGGGTGATGTTCGGGGAGGCGTCGGCGAGGTCCCGGCACCGGGCGAGGAGCGCGGCCTGGGAGCCGGCGGTCTCCTCGAACCCGGCGTGCGCGACACGTACTTCCAGCCTGTACGTCCAGTCGGCGGCGGCCTTCAGGAGTGGGACGAGCCCCTTCTCATGGCCGAGGCGGGAGAGTATCCGGACGGGGGCGAACTGGCGCCGCCGGACGCGCTCTTCGTCCGGCGGCGCGGACGGCGGGTACAGGAGCGCGTTGGGCACCACTCGCCAGGCGTCGGTCGGCCGGCCCTCGGCGCATACGACCGGGGACGGGACGATCACCGTGTCGGCGCGGTCCAGAGCGATGGCAGCGTCCTGTGGTGCGGGCGGAACGTGCACGGCCAGCACGCGGCGTACGCCGTCGGGCAGGGGGCCGGGCAGGCGTCCCAGGCCCCACAGGGCGTCGGTGAAGACGACGGTGTCGGCACGGTGTCGGGTGATGATCTCGCGCAGCTGGGCCTGGAGTTTGTCCTCGGCCTGCCCGATCGCCTTGCGCAGACCCTGGTCGTCGCACGGGAAGGAGATGGGCAGGTCGATGGGTTCGACGGCCACGCCGTCGAGCGCGGGGCCCGGCGGTTGCTGTGCGGCGGTGACGATGGCGACCCGGTGTCCGTTCGCGGCGAGCCCTGCGGCGAGGGCGGCGGTAGCGCGCTCGATCCCGGCGGGCGCGTCCATCCGCCAGGACACGAGGACGAAGACGATGCCGCGGGAAGCGGTGGATGCGTCGGTCACGGTGTCTTGATCCTCTCGGGCGGGAGGAGCGGGCGGACGGGGACTTCGGGAGGTGTCTCCCAGGGGAAGACGACCCAGTCGTCGACGTCCCAGGCCCACCGGTCGGGGCGCAGGGGACTGCCCACGTTGCGGCACAGCGCCAGGGTCTCCACCTGGGTGTCCGGCGCGAGACGGGCGGTCAGGGCGGCGGTGACCGCGGTGAACGTGGCGCCGGTGCCGCAGATGTCGTCGACCAGGAGGAGCCGGCCGCCCAGTGCCTCGGGGAAGTCACCGGGGACGGCCACCTCCACCGTTCCGGTGGCCTGGGCGTACAGGTCGTCGGAGATGTTGTGCCGGGCGGTGACCCGGCACCCAGGTGAACCGAGTCGCGCGGCGATCCGTTCGGCGGGTTCCGTGCCGCCGCCTGCGATCCCGATCACCGCCGTGACCGGGCCGGAGCGTGCGACGGCGGAGGCGAGGAGGTCCACGGCCGCCTCGTACACCGGCCGGTTGAGGACGTACGGGTGGTGGTGGCGGAAGATCCGCTGCGGGGCGGTGATCATGTCCGGGCCTCCTGCGGGAGCGGCAGGCGCAGGTCGGCGGCGGTCAGCAGGGGGCGGGTCGGCTGGATGCCGGTGGCGCCGTGCACGTTGCGGTACACCTGCCCGTCGGCGCGTACGACGGTGAATCCGTCGGCGAGTTCGCGGGTCCGCAGCCGTATCCGTGTCCCGGGCGGCACCTGTACCAGGCCGACGTGGTGCCGGGCGTCGGCGTCGCTGGCCATCTCGGTCTTCGCGAGGTGGGCGCCGTCGCCGATCGGCAGCATCTGGAGGAAGGTCACGCCGATGGCTCCGAGGTCGGCGGCGAGGTCGACGACGGACTGGGCGCGGCGGACGGTGGAGCGCATGAGGACGGCCTGGAGTTGCACCGGCAGTCCCGCGGCTACGGCGGCGCGGGCGCCGGACGCGGCCCTCTCGAAGCTGCCCGCGCCGCGCCAGCGGTCGTGGGAGGCGGCGTCGGGGCCGTCGAAGCTGATGCGGACCGCGTCCAGGACGGGCGCGAGTTCTGTCGCGCGGCGTTCCAGATGCCAGCCGTTGGTCGTGCAGCTGACCGTGGACGGACCGTTCCTGAGGACCTCCAGGAGGTGGGGGAGGTCGCGCAGGAGCAGCGGCTCTCCGCCGGAGATGTCGTTGCCGAGGGTTCCGCAGTCGGCGAGGATCCCGGCGATCCGGCGGCGGTCCGGGGCGTCCGCTTCGGTGAGGGTCTTGTCGTCGAGGCACTGCGGGCAGGCCAGGTTGCAGCGGACGACGGGGGACCAGCAGATGTTCAGGGGAAGGCGGGTGCGGACCTGGCGCTGGGCGATGAGGGGCCAGGCCGCCACCTCGGTGTCGTCCAGGAGCAGCCGTCCGGAGGGCAGGCGGCGGGCGGGGGTGTGGGTGAGGCCGGTTGCGGGGTCGTGCACCAGGGAGGTGCTGCCGAGCACGGCGCAGGAGAAGGTTCGTACGGTCATGCGGTGATCACCTCGGCATCGGTGAGGAGCTGCTTGGTGCGGGAGTCGAAGAGGTCGGCGCGGCCCGAGGGGGCGGGGGCGTCGAGGAGCATCTGGTAGTAGCTCAGGGTGTCGCGCCAGGCGGCGAGTTTCGTCCGCCACTGGGCGTCGGCGTCGGGAGGGTCCAGGTGGAAGCCGACGCACTGGCGCAGCGGGACGACCAGACAGCCTGCCGCGATCAGGACGGCGCCGAGGTGGGTGTCCTCCATGCCCCACCCGATCCGTCCGAAGGCGGGATCGAATCCGCCGACGTCGACGACCTTCGTTCGGGGGACGGCCAGCAGTGCGGTGACCACCGTGCGTGGCAGGTCCCAGTCCAGGTATATGGCGCCGTGGCCGAGGGCCTGGAAGTCGTCGGTGTCGTCGAGGGGGCTGCCGGTGGTCGGGCCGTCGAGGACGACGCCGGTGTACAACTGCTTGCCGCCGTCGCTGCGCCAGGTGACCCGATGGTCGGCCGTCAAGTCCGTTTGTCTGTCCGGAAGTTGGGCGCTTCCGTCGATGCCGGGAGTGTAGGGGACGTTGTGCCGGAAACCCACCAGGATCGTGTCCGGGCGGAAACGGGCCGCGAGGTCGGCGAGGACGTGCGGGGGGATGACCATGTCGGCGTCGAGGTAGACGACGGTGTCGGCGTGGGCGAGCGCGGTGCCGGCGTTGCGTGCGCTTGCCGCGCCGGCCGGTTCGCGCAGGCGGACGAGGGTGTCGACGGCCGGGTGGGCCTCGGCGATGGCCGCGGTCGCGTCGGTGGAGGCGTCGTCCACCACGATGATCTCGACGGACCCCTGGGTGTCCTGTGAGGCGAGGGCGTCGAGGACCGGGCGCAGCGAGTGCGCGGTGTTGCGGGCGGGCACGACCACCGACAGGGCACGGCCCGCGGCGAGGGCGGCGGGGGTGGGAGCGTGCCAGGGCAGGCCGGTGCGGGTCTCGAACTCCGTACGCAGCGCGCGGTGGTCGTTGGGGCGGCCGGCGAGGGCCTCGGCCAGGGTGAGCGTCACGGCCAGTTCCAATCGTCGAGGACGGCGGACGCCTGAGGCCAGCCGTGAGGGTCGGGAATCCAGTGCACGAGCGGGCGGTCGCGGTCGGCGAGGATGTCGGCGACCAGCACCAGGTAGAGCGGTTCGGCCACGACCAGAAGCCGCGCCGGGGCACCGAGCGCGTCCAGGCGCGGGCGCAGAAGCCGGTGGACCTCAGGGCGCAGACGGTCCGCGCGCTCGGCGGTGAGCGCCTGGTCGTAGGGCAGGAGAGGGGTGTCGGCGTCGACGAGGCCGTGCCGGGCGGACAGGAAACAGACGCGTCTGCGCAGATCCGGAAGGTGTCCGACGCGGGTCCGCAGTTGCGGGGCGATACCCCCGGCGTACAGCTCCAGCGCGGGCAGGGGGGAGCGTGTGGGCGTCTTCGTGCGGGAGCAGCCGACAAGGGCCAGAGTCGAGGGCAACGGCCGGGTCATGGTTCGCGCACCACCCGGAAGCCGATCCCCGCCGAGGCGAGTTCGGCCGGCGCCGCGTTCAGGAACGTCGACCTCGCGTACAGGGCCGGGGAGTTGTGGGAGGCGCCGCGCAGGACGAAGCCGTCGCCGAGGGTGGCGCTGCTGGTCCACTCCCAGACGTTGCCAGCCATGTCGAGCAGGCCCTGCGGCGTCGCGCCGTCCGGATAGGCGCCGACGGGCGTGGAACACCCGGGCCCTCCACGCAGGTTGGCCCGCCGGGCGGTGGGGTCCTCGTCGCCCCAGGGGTAGCGGCGACAGTTGGGGCCGGACGCCGCCCACTCCCACTCCAGCGAACGGGGCAGCCGCCCGCCCAGCTTCCGCGCGAGGTCCGCCGCCTCGCGTTGGGTCAGGCCGGTCAGTGGCCGAAGGCCGGTACGGTCGCCGAGCTGCGCCGGGGTGAGTAAGGTGCGGGTCCACTCCAGAGGGCGCACGGTGATCGGCCGTTGCCGGTCCCCGAAGCGGCACACACCGCCCGCGACCCGGACCCAGCGGATGACGCTTCCCGCCGGATCGGGATCGGACGGGGTGAAGGACTGGGACATGAGGGTCACCCGTCGATCAGGAACAGGTCCTCGGCGTGTGCCGAGGAACGGATGCGGCTCTTGCCCGGGTGAGGCACCAGGCCGACGGTGGCGAGCGCCGCCGTGAGTGCCTCGTACGCTTCGTCGGCCTCGCGGCGGCTGAAGGTGAACAGGCAGTAGTTGTCCGCGAAGCGGACCGCGGCGAAGTTCCGGACCCGGGCGTCGGCCTGGGCCAGACGCAGGTTGATGAGCATCGGGCTCAGCCCGACACCGGGCACGATCGGTTCGGGCAGGACGTCGAGCGCGGTGCGGAACCTGGCGAGGAACGTTCCGTCGTGGACGTGGCCGGCCAGCCAGCCGATCACTTCCTCCACGGTGGAGCCGGCCGAGGCCCGCTGGACGTCGACATCGACGACCCAGGTCCGCCCCTGCGTCAGATGGACGGCGGCCTGCCGCAAGGAGGTGAGCCGGTTACGGCCCCTCCTGAAGCCCGAGACCCATGGCGCGAACGCACCTACGTCCAGGACGGGTTCGACAGCCCGGCGCATCGCCCGGTGGACGACGCGGTCGCGGACCGTGGGGATCACCGTGTCGATGTGTTTGCCGGTGTAGGCGACGACGTGAGAGGCCCGCAGCGGTCCGGGCTGCCAGGTTCCGTCGCGCAGTTGCTCGCCGAGTTCCTCCAGCCGCTCACACAGTCCGGTACGAAACCCCGCCCAGCTGATCCCGTCGGCTCCCGGGGAGGAGGATCGGCGCATGCACTCACGGGCCGCGCGCTTGAGATGGATCGGCTGGATCAGGTACGGCATCAGTGAATGAGCCGCCACAGAAGGAGAGTTGGGCGCTACACTCGAAGAAGCCTGGGTGGCTGGAACGATCCCGCTCTCCTCCCACGGACCGCTTTCCCACACGCGCGGTCCCGGAGAGCCGGAACGACGGCCCCACCCAGGCGTCGTCATGTCGGCACCCGATTCCCCCGCTGACTGCGGCCCTCGACTCCGTGCCCCCTCCGGCCCCGGCGTTCCGGTGCCGTACGAGCCTTCCGCGCCGGTCACGAGGCGGCTCCCTTCAGCACGATTCCGCGGAACAGCAGGGAGAGCGGTCCGTCGGCGGTGAAACGGCCCCGTGCGACGACCGAGGTGGTGACCGCGCCCGTCGCGCGTACTCCGCGCATGCTCATGCACAGGTGTGTTCCGGTCGCGGCGACCGCGATGTCCGGGACGCCGGTGGCCTTGGAAAGGTCCTCGGCGATGCCGTTGACGATGCGTTCCTGGAGTTGGAGACGGTGGCCGTGGGCCTGGGCGATCCTGGCCAGTTTGGACAGGCCCAGGACCTGACCGGCGGGGCAGTAGGCGGCCGTGACGTCGAGCGTCATCGGCAGCAGGTGGTGCTCGCAGACCGACGACACGGTGATCCCGGAGACGATCACGACCTCCTCCCCGTCACCGCCGGCCTGTTCGTGGACGAAGAGCGTGTCCGTGCGTCCCGGGTCGTGCCCGAGGAACTCCGCCCACCAGCGGGCCGCCCTCGCCGGCGTCTCCTTCAGTCCCTCCCGGTCGGGGTCCTCTCCCAGGGCGCGCAGCAACTCCCGGTAGAGGGCGGCCACTTGTTTCTGGTCGATCACGGTCCGGGGCGGCGTGTCTTCGATGAGGAAGTCTGCCGTCGCACGGAATTGCGGTTGCGGATCAACGGCCACGCTGATCACCCCACAGGAGAACGTGCAGCCGGGTCCCGAGCCGCCACCCGCGCTCCGCGACCGGTCCCACCAAGACGCGCATCCCCTCCAGCACCGCCTCGGCGGTCGTTCCCTCGGGCATCACCGATATCGGGGCAAGCCCGTACGCCGACTCAAGATCGGCGATCTCCGGCAACTCGCCAGGCGTCCGGACGACGAACTTCCAGCGGGCCTGGCCACTGGCGGACAGGATCCGCAGAGCATCCGGCACGATGCGCCTGTCCTGCGGCATACCTTCGCCGAAGCCGGACAACTTGGGCGAGACGTTGAACCACGGCCCGGCCGCGACCAGTTCCGGCGCGGGCACGACGGTGCCGTTGGTTTCGATCTCGACTTCCCGGCCGCCCGCCCGCAGGCCCTGGACCAGCGGCAGTACGTCCGGCTGGAGGAGGGGTTCGCCCCCGGTGACGACCACGAGCTGCTCCGGCTGGGCCAGAGCCCACTCGACGAGGTGACCGGCCTCCTGCCAGGTCGACTCCCGGCGCAGGTCGAACCTGCTCGTGTCCCAGGTGTAGGGCGTGTCACAGTCGCGGCAGGAGAGGTTGCACAGCGCCAGCCGGATGAAGGACGCCGGGACTCCCGTGCTCAGCCCTTCGCCCTGAACCGTTCCCGTGAAGGTCTCCGAGACCCGCAGGCTCGGACGCCCGCGCGGTACACGCGCGTCCAGCACCGTCATTCCGGCCTCCAGAGGTATTCGCCCCACGTGCTCTCCGTCTCCGACACCCGCACCCCGACTGGGAGTCCGTCCGGGCCGGTGAAGCCCTGCTCGTACACCTGATGCGCGAGGTGCTCGGCGAGGTGCTCACAGGTCGGGTTACCGACGACCTCGTTGAGGAGACGGCCGTCGAACATGTCGGTGATGTAGTCCGCCAGGAACGACGGCACCTCGACCGGCGCAGGCCACGCAGTCCCCTGGACGGGGAGAACGACTTGGTAGGAGTGCCCGTGGAGCCGAGCGCACCGGTGCCAGGAAGGCAGCCCGTCGAGACGGTGGGAGGCGTCGAAGGTCACCGCCAGATGTGCCGGAACGGGCACGGGCCGTCCAGAGGAGACACGGACGTGCAAGAGAGCCGAGGCGGCCTCCGCGGTGAGGTGCTCCCGGGCCCAGGTCTCCAAGTACCGGGCGAGGCCGTCGTCTCCGGCGTCGGCCACGACCTCGTTGAGCAGCCGGTGATCGAGCCACGCGTCGATGTGCTCCTTCACGGGCGCCAGCTCACCGAAGTCGACGACGAACCCCGGGTCGGTCAGCTCCCGCGAGGCCAGCACGACCTCCGCGGTGAACGTCCGGCCGTCGAGACGGCCCGCCACCTCACGGGTGGCCTCGAAACGGAACGTCTTCCCGATACGCCACGAGCCGTTCACCGGCGTTCCTCCAGGGCGGCGGTCGCGTAGGAGGTGGGGTCCGCGACGCCCGCCAGGCGGAACGCCTCCCTGCGTTCCCAGCAGGTTCCGCACATCCCGCAGTGCACGTCGCCGCCCTTGTAGCACGACCACGTCCGCTCGAACGGCACCCCCAACTCCACCCCCGCCGTCACGATGTCCGCTTTCGTCGCGGTCAGGAACGGCGCCAGGATCTCGAACTCCTCTGCCAGGAAGCCCTCGTTGCCCACCCGGACGGCCCGGGTGAACTGCTCCACGAACTCCGGGCGGCAGTCCGGATACACGGCATGGTCCCCGGCGTGGGCACCGAAGGCGACGGCGTCAGCTCCGGACGCGACAGCGACTCCCGCCGCCGCGGACAGCATGATCGCGTTGCGGTTGGGGACCACCGTGACCTTCATGCCCGCGTCGCTGTAGTGCCCGTCCGGCACGGCCACGGCCGGGTCGGTCAGCGCGGACCCGGTGAGGAGACGTCCCAGCGTCGTCAGATCGACCACCTCGTGCGACGCCCCGAGCTGGTCGGCGACCAGGGCGGCGTACGCCAGCTCCTTGCGGTGGCGCTGGCCGTAGTCGAAGGACAGCAAGCTCACCCTGGCGCCCCTCGACGCCAGCAAGTACGCCACGGCGGAGCTGTCCAGCCCTCCGGAGGCGATCACGACCGCGTGACGCGGCACAGGTCCAGTCATCTCCCAAACCCTTCGAGACCTCCGGACGTTCGGCGTCCGGAGCATGTGGAGTGAGTCCGCCCGCGAAGGGGCGGCAGGACGAAAGTCGCCGTGGCGACGGGAGAAAGGCGGAGGGCGCGGAACCGGCACTCGCAGCCACCGCCTGGCACCATTCGGCCCCAGGCGGGCAGGATGAGGCGACGGTGAGGTGCACTCACTCACGTCCTCACCCAACTCCCGGAAAGGAGCGGCGCTTTGGAGAGCGGGGAACACGGCAGGTTCGCGGCGGAGCTCACTCACTGGCGCACCGCACGCGGGCTGTCGAAGCGCGGCCTCGCGGCCCGGCTCAACATCGACGCCTCGTACGTCAGCCACCTCGAAGCCGGCCGCGAACGCGGCAGCGCCACTCTCGCGCGCAGCGCCGACGCCGAACTCGACGCGGGCGGGGCCCTGTGGCGGGCCTGGCAGAGCAACGGTGACTCCCCGGCGCCGGCCGCCGAGCCGTCCGAGTCCGCCGCCGGGGCCGGGCTGGTGGTCCTGGAGGACGAGGCGGAGCTCTCCTTCGACGGCAGCGACTACCACCTGCGGATGCGACGGCTGATGCGTAACGACGGGACCGAGCCCGTCACCCGCTACCTCGTCCGCATCGCCGTGGACCGTCACCCCGACGACCCCGAGCGGTCCAACACCCTGTACCGGCGCTCCCCGCTCACCTGGGAGGAACTCGCTCTCGAAGCCCGGTGCGGCGGCGAGCCCATGGGATGGACCGTCAAACACGACCGGGACGCGGTCAAGGAACTGTGGATCGAGTTCCGCAATCCGACCCGCCGCTTCCCCCTCTACCCCGGCCAGAGCGCGGAGATCACCTACTCCTACCGGGTAGGTGCGGACAAGTGGGGCCGCTGGTTCCAGCGAGCCGTCCGCCTCCCCACCCACCGCCTGTCCGTACAGCTCGCCTTCCCGACCGGAAGCGAACCGGAGGTCTGGGGAACCGAGACCTCCCTCAGCGCCGACGCCGTACCCCTGCGCACCCCGCCCCGGCGAACCGAACAGGACGACCGGACGGTGTTCACGTGGACCACCATGGACCCGCCCCTGCACGCCCGCTTCCGCCTCGAATGGCTCCTCAAGGCCGGCCCCGACACGAAAGAGACCGCTCCTGTGAACAGCCTCTCCGCGAGCCAGGCCATGGCCACCGCCGGCATCGTCCAGGACGGCGAACCCGTCCTGGACCGCCCCGCCCGTCCCTTCGACCTTCCCGCCGAGGCGGACGAGGCCCAGCGCGTCGTCGGTGAACTCCTCGCCGCGATCAGTCGGGTACGCAGGCTGCACACGTTCGGCAAGGGGATGGGGATCGCGGCGCCGCAGCTCGGCATCGACCGCCGCGCCGCCGTCGTCCTGCCCCCGGAACCCGGAGCCGAACCTGTGGTCCTGATCAACGCCGGCATCGAGGAGGTCTCCGCCGAACAGGACACCCAGTACGAGGGATGCCTGTCCTTCTTCGACGTACGGGGCCTGGTTCCCCGGTCGCTGGACATCGTCGTCGCCCACGCCGACCTGGACGGAGCCCCGAGGCTCTCCCGGTTCTCCCACGGAATGGCCCGGCTCGTCGCCCATGAGGTCGACCATCTCGACGGTGTCCTCTACCGGGAGCGGATGACGCCCGGCGTTTCCCCGATCCCGGTGGAGGAGTACCGGGGTACGGGCTCGCGGTGGACGTACGGCTGATTCGGAGAGACCCACGTGATCCGACGCGGCGTGACCACCGTCGGTCGGCATGGCTTCGACGGAGTTGACGTGTCGGCTGTGGTGGTGGCTTTGTCACTCTGAACGGGGCCCACCATGCTGCTCTGATTTGAGTCCAGTTGCCTCGTCGGCAGGAGCCGTTGTGCTGCGTTGAATTGGACCCGGTGTCACTCTGATTTGGACCCACCCGGGTCCGATTCGTTCCTTTCGGTTGTCGTGCTCGCCGACGGGGTGTCCATGGTCTGCTGCGGGATACGGCTGCGAGCGTGCTTGAGGCGATACGACTCGGTGCCGGTCTCGATGATCGTGGCTCGGAAGGTGAGCCGGTCGACGATCGCCGCGCACAACCGTGGATCGGTGAAGGTCCGTGCCCAGCCGCTGAAGTTCTCGTTCGAAGCGATCGCAACGCTGTTCTTCTCTTCGCGTTCGGTCAGCACCTGGAAGAGCAACTCGGCGCCACGGCGGTCGAGTTCGAGGTAGCCGAACTCGTCGATGCAAAGGAGATCGACGCGTCCGTAGCGGGCGATCGTTTTCGTCAGCATCTTCTCGTCGGCTGCTTCGACGAGTTCGTTGACCAGCTTGGCGGCCGAGCAGTAGCGCACCCGGAAGCCCTGCTGGGTGGCGGCCGAGCCAAGGGCGATCAGCAGGTGGCTCTTGCCCGTGCCCGAGTCGCCGATCAAGCAGAGGGGCTCCCCGCGGCGGATCCATTCACACTCGGCGAGGGTGGCGATGACAGCTTGGCTGACAGCGGGGTTGGCATCGAAGTCGAAGTCGACCAGCCACTTGGGGCGAGGAAAGCCGGCGGTGCGCAGGCGGGTCTCGCTGCGGCGCCGTTCACGGACCTCGCACTCGCTCATCAGCAACTCGGCGAGGAATGCACGGTGGCTGAGGTGAGCGCGGGCCGCAGCGGCGAGCTGGTCTTGGTAGGTGGCGCGGATCGTGGACAGGTGCAGGACCTTGCAGGCGGCCTCGACGGCGGCGTCGGCGGCCTGGTCGGTGAGCGCGCGCTGGGTGCGGGCCATCGTGGGTCACGGCTCCTCGCGCTGCCGGTGTTGCAGCAGCTGGTCGTAAGCGGACAGGCTGGGGGCGGGGCGGGTGTCAGAGGGCAGGTCGGGGCGGCGGCGCCGTCGCTCGGGCACCGGCCGGTCGGCGCCGTCGAGGGTGCCGGGAGCGGTGACGGTGGGGCTGCGGCCGTGGAACGCGGCGGCTTTGCGTGACTCCAGGGCGATCAGGTCGGGATCGGTGCTGTCCAGGGCGAGTGCGGCACGGATCCCGGCGAGCACATCGGTGCGGTCCATACGGCGGTGCAGCAGCAGGACTTCGACGAGGGTGCGGGTGCCCTCGTCGTCACCGAGGGCGATACGGGCCTTTTCCCACAGCTGTTCGTGCTCACGGGTGAAGACGCCCTGGCGGCGGGCCTGGGCGAGGGCGTCGGCGCGTTGGAGGGCGCCGGGCTTGCCGAGCAGGATCTCCAGGTAGTGGTCGAGGACCAGCGAGCGGCCACCGCTTCCGGACAGCCGCAGGTGGCGGGCGACCTCGGCGCGGCCCTGGTAGATGACCAGGTCCAGGCCGCCGGCCATGACGCGTACGCGGGCACCGATCAGACGGGCGGGAACCGAGTAACGGTTGGTGCGCACTGTGACGGTGGCGTATCGGTCCACGCGCGCCTCCAGCGGATGGCGGACGTCGAAGGCGTCCTCGGGCAGCGGCGCGAGCATCGGCGCCTCCAGCGCGAAGTCCTCGCCGACAGTGTGCTCGCGCGAGCCGATCCGGCGCCGCAGTTCTCTCTCCTCCCACCGGGGGATCAACGCGTTCAGCTCGGCCAGATCCGCCACAACAGGCACAGGGACGAGGTAGTTGCGCCGGAAATACCCCACTTCACCTTCGACGCCGCCTTTCTCGTGTGCGCCGCGCAGTCCCGGCTCGCAGTACCAGGGACGGAAACCGTAGTGCTCGTGAAAGGCCCGCCAGCGAGGATTCTCGACGCGGCCCCGGCCCGGTCGCAGGACGCGTTCGACCGCGGCGGTCAGGTTGTCGTAGCGCACCTGGCCCGTCGGGACGCCGCCCAGGACGCGCAGGGCGTGCACGTGACCGTCCAGGAATGCCTCTTGTGCGCAGGTGGGGTAGATCCGGTGCACCGCCCGGCCGCTGAAACTCAGCCGGAAGACGAACAGGTGACAGCGGGTCAACTCGCGTCGCCCCCCGCTCAGATCGACCCATAATTCACCGAAGTCGACCTCGGCATCCTCGCCCGGACGCCGGGAGCGATCGAGGAATCCGTGACGGGCGCTCTGTTCCTGCTGTCGCTCCAGATGCAGTTCGGGACGACGGCGGTAGATATAGGAGCGGACCGCACCGTAGGTGGCTTTGCAGCCGTGTTCCTCGGCGAGCCGGTCGGTGATCCGGCGGGCCGTGTGCCGTTGCTTGACCGGGGCGTTCATATCCGCCCGCAACCAGGCATCGATCAGCTCGTGGTACGGACCGAGCGTCGGCGATGTCCGCACCGGACGCTTCCTCGGCGGGGGCACCGGGGAAGCAAGGGCCTGGCGCACGATCCGCCGACTCACCCGGTGCCGCTTCGCAAGCGCCCGGATCGACAGCCCTTCCTCACGTGAATCACGGCGGATCCTCGCAAAGACCGGTTCCTTCCACGACTCCACGGGTCCCCCTCCTCGGCCGGGCGGAACACGGCATGTCTTCCCGCGCAAGAGGGTGGATGGGTCCAATTCACGCTGACACAACCCCTGTTCACTCCCACGCGACCCCAGACGTGGGCTCAAATCAGAGCAGCATGGTGGGCCCCGTTCAGAGTGACAAAGCCAGTGGTGGTCCGGGGGCATGTCGTCGTGCTCTCAGCGGGGTGTGGTGGCGGGCATGGTGGTGTGCTCGTTGTGGGTCATGGGCGGCGTCCGGTCGTGGGGTGTTGTGCGACGCGGATGCCGGGTGGTGTGCGGGAGGGGGTGAGGAGGCCGGCGTGGATGAGGGGGGTGAGGGCGTGGTGGACCAGGTTGGCGGAGGCGCCGAAGGTATGGCCGAGGTCCCGGTAGGACGGCAGGAGGTCGCCGACGGGGTAGAAGCCGACGGCGATGCGGTGGCGTACGGTGCGCTGGACGTACTGGGTCTGGGTTTCCCGGTGTCCTCGGGCGGGCCGTTCCAGGGGGCGCAGGACGTGGGTGCCGGTGTGGGTGGGGGTGTCGGTGAGGTGGGTGCGGGCGAGACCTCGGAACGCGGCGGTCACCACGGGGACCGGGGCTTTGTAGCCGGTCTGTATGTCGTCGTAGGTGAGTGGTGTGCCGGGCGGGAGCTGCCCGTTGGTGATCGCGTCGTGTAAGCCCCGGAAGACGCGTCCCGCCTGGCCCGCCTGTGCCAGGTCGAGGTTCAGGCCGCGGAAGTCGTCGGGCAGGAGGTCGGTCATCTTGGGTGGTCCTGACGGGGTGGTGTGGAAGGGGAGTCGAGGGTTCAGGGAGCGGGGATCTCGGCGTCGAGGACGACGGGGAGGTGGTCGGAGGCGGTGCGGGTCTGGGGGGTGTCGTGGGTGCGGTAGGTGTGGGCGGTGAGGTGGTGGACCAGGGCGTGGTCGAGGCGCATGGGGGTGGGTTCGTTGGCGTAGTAGTGGCCGACGGTTCCGGTGCGTGGCCGGCGGGTGAGGGTTTCGGGGTCCTGCCAGCCGGCGGCGAGCAGGACGCCGTAGGCGCGGGTGTCGGCGTCCCCGAACGTGCCGTCGTCGCGGACCAGGCGGTAGCGGGACTGGAGGTTGTTGGGGACGTCGTCCCAGTCGATGACGTCGTCGGGGTGGGGGGTGTTGAGGTCGCCCATGAGAAGGCCGTGGTCGGGGGTGCCGGGGAAGGGGCCGGCGTAGTCGGTCATCCAGCGGGCCTCGGCGAGTCGGGTGGCGCCGTCGGTCCAGCTGAGGTGGGTCGCGAGGACGTTGAGGTCGGCGCTGCCGTCGGACGGGGCGTCGTGGGGCCGCAGATGGGCTCTGATCAGGGCGTGGTGGAAGACCTGGGTGCCGCGCAGTTGGGCGTCGAGGAGGGCGAACCGGCGGGGGTTGTGCAGGAGCATGGTGTGGTTGCGGCCGTTGCCGACCCGGGAGCACGCCATCTCGGTGATGCTCAGGCCGAGTTCGGCGGCGACGGTGTCGGCCCGGCCGTCCTTGTCCCAGCGGGTGCATTCCTGGAGCGCGAGGATGTCCGGGTGCAGTCGGGCGAGGATGCCGATCTGGTCGTCGAAGCGTTGCTCGACGTCCTGGTTCAGGCCGCTGTCGATACCGCCGTTGAACAGGTTCCAGCTCACCGCACGGAATCGGAAACCGGCGCCGTCGGGTTCGGCCGGCGGCGAGGCGGGAGCGGTGGCGTGTATGCGGGTGGCCATCGTGCGGGGGTCCATCGGTGGTTACTCCGGCGGTTGTTGGTGGTTCGTGTGGATGCGGGGGCGTTCAGGGGTGGGTGGGAGCCGGGTGCGGGTGAGGGGTCCGAGGGCCTTCTCCAGGGGCCAGCGCCACGCGACGTAGCGGGCGCGGAGGGTGGAGTAGCTGACCTGGCACCGTGGGTCGCGGGCCCACGCGGCGAGGGTCAGCTCTTTGCCGAAGGCACGATGGCGCTCGTACCGGCCGGCTGTGCGGCGGCCGGCCGGAGTGAGGACCTGGCGCGGGCTGAGGTCCGTGAGGTCGGGGCAGACGAACGTGATGCCCTGGCGCGGGATCAGGATCTGCTGGCTCACGAGGCTTCGGCAGGCGACCTGCACGGTGGTCGCGGACACACCGAATTCCTCACCCAGGACGAGCGCGGAGGGGAACACGCTGGAGGGCCGGTACATGCCGGAGTGGAGGCGTTGGCGGAGTTCGGTCTCGATGTGCCGGTAGTGGGGTGTCGAGGAGATCGTGTCCGGCGGCCAGGGCTCGTCGGTGGTGACGCGGTGGCCCGCGCAGGGCCGGGTCTCGATCGCGCCGGCGGTGCGCAGTGCCCGCAGGGCGGGGGCCAGCACCGTCACGACGAGGTACTGGTCGAGGGTGAACTCGGCGGCGAGCTGGGGCCAGGTGAAGTGGTGTCCGGGAGGCCAGTGGCCGTCGGCGATCCGGCCGGCGAGCAGGAGCGTCAGCTCCGAGGCCCGGTCGTGGACGGTCCCGGACTGAAGAGGGGTGGGGTGCATGGGTCTCCGCTGGGAAGGACGCCCGCCGCGACGGGACAGGAGGAGGCGAGGGGTGCTCAGGCCGGGACCGGGACGCGGGCGACCCCGCCGTGTATCGCGGTCGGCTGCGGCACGGTGCCGGGGTCGGGGCGCCACTGCGACACGGGACCGATGCCGGGGGCCACAGGCTGCAAGTCGGCGTAGAACAGCGTGAGTTGGTCGAGGGTGCGGAGGGTGTAGGGGGTGGTGCCGGTGTTGTTGTGGTCGTGCTGGGCGCGGGCGAGGTCGGGGCTGGTGTCGGCGGCGTCGTGGTGCACGAGGTAGCTGCCGGGGGGCAGGGCGCCGGTGAGCTGGCGCAGGATCGCGAGGGCCTGGGGGTCGTCGGGGATGTGGCCGAGGACGCCCAGGAGCAGCAGCGCGATGGGCCGGCCGAAGTCGAGGACCGTGCGGGCGGCGCCGAGGATCGCGTCCGGGGTGCGGAGGTCGGCGTCGATGCAGGTGATGGCGCCTTCGGCGGTGCCGGGGCACAGGGCGCGCAGGTGAGTGGTGACGTGGGGGTCGTGGTCGGCGTAGACGATGCGGGCGTGCGGGGCGAGGTGCTGGGCGACGGCGTGGGTGCTGGTGGGGGTGGGCAGGCCGGGGCCGATGTCGAGGAACTGGGTGATGCCCAGCCCGGCGAGGTGGGTGAGCGCGCGGACGTGGAAGGCGGACGCGTCGCTGACCATGCCGATGATCTGCGGCGCGGTGCGCTGGTAGGCATCGGCGGCGGCGCGGTCGATCTCGTACCAGTCCTTGCCGCCGCTCCAGTAGTTCCAGACGCGGGCGGAGGAGGGGACGGCGCTGTTGATGAGCATGGGCGGTCCGGTCGGCGAGGCAGGAACGGCGAGTTGGGGTCGGGGCGGAAGTTCGCCGGGACGGCCGGCGGGTGTGGTGCGGGCGGCGAGGAGGGTGCGGGCGGTCTCCCGGCTGCCGGGGGTGGCCCAGGTGCCGCTGGAGCCGGCGGTGGTGAGCAGGCCCTCGGCCGTCAGCAGCCCGACGGCCGTGCGTACGACGTGGACGGACTCGGGCAGCAGGACGGCGAGGGCTTTCCGCGAGGGCAGGCGCCCGCCCACGTAGCTGTCGTCGGCGATCCGGGAGAGGAGCGTCCAGCGCACCGCGTCGGCGCGGGCCCGGTGGGCACCCGGCAGGTGCCAGTGCTCGACACGCCCGTCGACAGTGACCTCGGCGACCAGGCCCCGCACGGTGCGGGGGCCCAGGACGACGGTGCCGCGGTACGTGGGCAGCAGCAGGCGTTCGGCCGCGAGCCGGGGGATTGCCCGGCGGACGGCCCAGCAGCGGGTGCCCAGCTCGGCGGCGAGCTTCTCGGGCGCCGGCAGGACACTGCCGGCGGGATAGGCGCCGTCGGCGATCTTCCCGCGCAGCGCGGCCAGGGTGTAGTCGCCCCAGGTGTCGTGGCCGTCCGGGACGTCCGGCGTGCGGCGTCGTCCGCTGTGCGGGCGCGGGATGTCCTCCAGGGTGAGGACGAGCTGGACGACACGGCGGGAGTAGCCGGAACGGACCTGGATGCGGCCGATCGTCCCGCCGGCGCGGTAGGCGCCTGCGATCGCGGTCCTCACCCGGGGGTCGGCCACCTGGGCGGCGATACCGCTGGGCCGGACGGCCGGCAGGCCCTTCAGGTGCTGGTGCCACGAGGGCCCGGACGGCGGCGGTGGGGCCGGGGCTGCCGGGCGGGGGGTCGCAGTTGCGGTGATCATCTTCTCTCGCCGGTGTTGGGTTGGCGGTGGGGTGGACGCGGGTCGCGGAACGCCTCGCGGGATGTGCCCGGCGGCGGGGCGTCGCCCGGACCAGGACGTGCGCAGGGCGGAGTGTCTGGTGGCCGGGGTGCCGTCGGCGGGCCGGACGGGGCGTTGTCACAGCCGCAGGACGGTTCCCTTGCGGGAGGAAGGGCCTCCTGCCGGGGAGTCCTGGGCGGCGCCCGTCCCGCCGTCGTCCGCACCCGGTGCGGGTTCGGCGTACAGCCGGGCGAGGGCCTTGTGGAGTTTGCCGTTGACTTCCTCGGTGAGGTCTTCGCCGTCTGCGGTGACCATGCGGACCGGATCGATGAGTGCCGGTTGCGCGCTCTCCTGGCCGTTGCGCCGAAGAGGCTCGAACAGCAGGTGCACGGTGGCCTTCACGGAGGTGAGAACCAGGACGTATCTGTTGCGGGCGTCGCGGCCCGTGGAGAGGGCGATGCCGGGTCTGCCGGCCAACCGTCGGCGGGCGATGGCCAGGTTCTCCCGGATGACGGTGGGGAGAGCGTCCTCACCGCACGGGACGATCTCGGGGAGGGCGAACGTTCCGTCGCTGTTCAGTCTCTCGCTCAGCGCGTCGTACTTGCCCCAGACGTCCGGGCACTTGTGGCGTGTCCCGTCGAGCAGCAGACGGCGGCCGGACTGCTTCCATCCTCGGCTGCCGTGCTGATAGACGGCCTCGACCCGCAGGGCGCCGGATATGTGGCTGACACGGATGAGGGCCGGCGACTCGTGCTCGACGAGAGGGGGGCTCCCGGTGCGCCGGGCCATGGCGTCGGCCTCGCACCGCACGGGAACGGGAAGGGACTTCGTCCCGGATCGCAGGTCGGGAACGGTGGGCATGAACGTCCTTCGTGTGTCCGGTGGGAGAGAGCCGCCGGTTCGGCAGGCTCCCGGAGAGATGAAGCCCCTTTATGCCTCCGGACCGCCGACTGCCCGGTGACATAAAGGGAGTTGAGGGGCCCCGCCGCCGTCGGGGATACCGGGTGAGCGGTCCGGCGGCGGGGCTGGGGTCCCGCGCACGGTGGTTGGGGGTCCACGGGGTGCCGTGCGCGGGTGGTCTTCAGGCGGCGGTGGTGAGGGGAGGGTGGTGGCGGAGGCGGTCGGCGAGGAGCTGTGACCACTGGGGGCGGTGCTGGTCGTGCGGGGTGGTCTCGTCCTCGACGGCGGCCTGGGCGAGGCGCAGGCGCTGGATCTCGCCGGTGCCGGCGGGGGCGTAGGTGGTCTGGATGTCCTGCCAGACCCGGGCCAGCGGGTGACCGGCGTGGAGGGCGTGGGCGCCGTGGAGTTCGAGGGCGATGCTGCCGGAGTCGGCGGCGAGTTCGTGGCCGACGAGCTTGGCGGTGATGAGCTGCTGGTCGCAGGGCAGCCCGCGGTCGAGGAGGTGGGCGCCGTGGTAGAGGAGCAGGCGGGCGACGTTTGCGTTGGCGGTGATGCGGCCGAGGCGGTCCTGGACGACGCCGAGGTCGGCGAGGGTGGCGCCGTGGCGGGGGCGTGCCGTGGTGTGGCGGACGGCGAGGGAGACCGCCCGCTCGTGCAGGCCGAGATCGACGGCGGCGAGGTTGGGGCGGCCGTAGAGGATGCTGCTGGACTGGGCCACCGCGAATCCCTCGCCGACCTCGCCGAGGCGCTGGTCGTCGCGGACGCGGACCCGGTCGAGCCGGATCTCGCCGAAGGAGAAGCCGTGCAGGCCGAGCGCGGGCCGGTGCTGGGCCAGGGTCACGCCGCGCGCCGTGGCGTCGACGACGAACGCGGTCAGCGCCTGCGAGGTCCGGACGCCGGGGGCGGCGGTGCGGGCGACGACGATGTGTAAGTCGGCGATGTGGGAGTTGCCGACGGCCGTCTTGACGCCGGTCAGCATCCATCCGCTCTTCGTGCGTTCGGCGGTGGTCTGGATGCCGCCGAGGTGGCCGCCGTGCTCGGGTTCGGTGACCGCGATCGACGGCAGCGCCCGCCTCTCGGACACGGCCAGCAGGAGCTGTGTGGTGCGCCGTCTGCCGCCGTAGAAGTGGTGGAGGGCGGCGACGGGGATGAGGCTGGCCTGGAGGATCGCGGCGGCTGCGGCGCTGACGCGGGCGAGGCGGTGGATCAGGATGACCCGGGCGACGTGCCCGGCCTGCATACCGCCGATGTCCTCGGGCAGCGTGACCCCGAACCAGCCCTGGTCGGCCAGGAGCCGGGGGATCTCCCGCTCGACCACCGTGGGGTCGGCGTCCGCGCGGGCGGCCCTGGGGGCGATCTCGGCGGCGGCGAACGCGTCGACGGTCTCCCACAGGCGGCGGTGGGCGTCGGTGAGGAACGGGTCGAGAGCGGTGGGCGGGCTGGACGCTCTGTCGGACACGGCGGGGATCTCCCTCTCCTGGTCGGCGGCCGGGACCACGCGGGTGCGGCCGGAGACGTACGGCGGTGACGGCGTGTAAACGTGGGCGGGGGCGGTCAGCCGATGGCGGCGCGGGAGGTGATCGCCTCCAGGACCTCCGCGCCGACGGCGACGACGATGTCGCGCAGGCGTGCGGCGTCGCTCAGGGGCCGTTCCTCGGGGTCGATGGTGCAGACCGTGCCCAGGGTGATGCCGCTCGCCGTGTGGATGAGGGGCGCCCCGAAGTAGGAGGAGATGCCGACGGTCTCGGCGACGAAGTTGGCGCTGTAGCGGGGGCGGGCGTGCACGTTGGGCAGGGGGAGCGCCTTCTGGCGGTCGATGACGTAGGGGCACCAGCCGTGGTCGGTGCTCATGGTCCGCCCGACGACCGGGTAGCCGCTGCCGGGCGAGGGCTGGTGCAGCCCGATGAAGGTCTGCTCCTCCAGGACGATGTTGACGAACCCGTATGCCATGCCGGTCCTGCGGGCGAGGAGGGCCGCGAAGTCGTCGAAGAGGGGGTGGCCGTCGAGGGGGAGGCCGAGCTGCTCGACGAGGGCGGTGCGTTCCCGCAGGGCGGCCTGGCGGGCCTCGCTGCCCAGGACGATGCCGTCGGGGGCGAGCGGCTGCCGGGGCAGCCGGAGCACACCGTGCTCGGAGCCCGGCGGCGACGGAGGGTGGTGCTGGGGGTGGTGGTTCATCGGGTGTCCAGGGAGGGGAAGGGGCTGGGGCGCCGGCGGGTGGTGTGGTCGACGAGGGTGATCAGGACCGAGGCGACGGAGGCGCGCTCGCGGGCGTCGCAGGCCACGACGGGGACGTCGGCGTCGACGCCGAGGGCGTCCCTGACGTCGTCGAGGTGGTGGGGGTGGGCGTCGGGGAACTCGTTGACGGCGACGACGAAGGGCAGCCGGTTGTACTCGGCGAAGGTGATGACGTCGAAGCTGTCCGCCAGGCGGCGAGTGTCGGCCAGGACGACGGCGCCGACCGCGCCGCGCGCGTATTCGTGCCACAGTTCCTTGAACCGGTCCTGGCCGGTCATCCCGAACAGGAACAGCTGCAGGCGCGGGCCGAGGGTGAGGCGGCCGAAGTCGAGCGCGACCGTCGTGGACGTCTTGTCGGGGACGCCGTGCAGGCTGTCGGTGTGCGTGCCGGCCGCGGTCATCGTCTCCTCGGTGCACAGCGGCTCGATCTCGCTGACGGCCCCGACGGCGGTCGTCTTGCCGACACCGAACCCGCCGCCGATCACGATCTTCAGCCGGGAGACGCCGTCCACCACCACGGCCGGGGCCGGGGCGTGCGGGGTGTTCACGGTCACGGCGCTCACCCGGCCCTGAGCAGGGAGCGGGCGTCGGGGAATTTCTTCCTCAGGCCCTCCAGGAGCGCGGCCAGCACCTCGACGTCCGGCGCCTCGTCGTCGCCGTAGGTGTCGGCGGGGCGGGCGGTGTGCAGGGCCAGGACGTGGTGGTCGATCAGGTCCGAGACGACCACCTTCACCGAGGTGGCCGGGCGCCGCAGCGTGCCGGCCAGCTCGGCGACCGAGCGGGGGCCGCCCCGGCACAGCGCCACGATCTGATCGTGGACCGGGGGCAGACCGGACGCCGGGGCGGCCGGGCCGGGACCCAGCACGCTGTCCACGGCGAGGAGGCGGCGGGGCCGGGTCCGGCCTCCGGTGACCTCGTAGGTCCGCACGAACTCGGACTCCTGCTCACCGGACACCGCCACCAGCCTGGGGGCCTGGGGCCGCCGGGAGACCGCGCTCACCGGCCGCCGCCGTCTCCGGCGGTACGGACCTCGACCGTCATGAAGGCCGCGAACCGGTCGACCAGCCGTCCCATCTCCAGGCCGACCGTGCGCAGGACCGCGGCCGGTTCGGTGACCACGCACAGCACCGTGTCCACCGTGCGGTTGTCGAACGCCTTGGTGCGGCCGGTGGACTGGATGAGGAAGCATGCGTCGGAGCGTTCGATCAGGACCTGGTCGGGGTGCGCGGCGCCCCCGGGGCCGGGGATGGCGGTGGCCGTGGAGGCGAGGGCGGACACGGCGGCGGCGAGGCGGTCGGCCCACTCCTTCTTCAGGCCGCTGTCGAGGAGGGACAGTCCGTCGCGGGACAGCAGCATCGCGTGCGTCACGCCGGGGGTCTGGTCGACGAACGTCGTCACTAGCCAGGCCATCTCCCCGGCCGGGGTGCCGTCGGCGGGCTGCCCGGCAGCCGTGTTCGTCGTGGGCATGTCAGAGGTGGTCATCGTGGAATCACTCCGTACGGGGTGTCAGGGAGAAAGAAGAAGGAGGGGGAGGGGCAGGCGGGCGGCACAGGCGGCGCCGGGGTTCAGGAATCGGGCGGGGCGGCGTGGGTGTGGTCGCGTCCGGCGCGCTGCCCGGCACGGAAATCGGCGAACCGTCCCGGATCGACATCGGCGGGCCGTCTCGGCGGCGCCGGCGTGGGGCGGACCGGAGGCGGGGCAGGTATCCGGCGCGGAAGGGCCGGCACACCGCCCTCCTTCCCGGGAGGGCCGGCCACCGGCTGCCGCGCGGGCGGACGGCTCGGGCGCGGTC
Source organism: Streptomyces sp. NPDC004539 (assembly GCF_040610055.1). NCBI lineage: Bacteria > Bacillati > Actinomycetota > Actinomycetes > Kitasatosporales > Streptomycetaceae > Streptomyces > Streptomyces sp. NPDC004539. Next base: position 24,025 of record NZ_JBEXLS010000027.1, read on the forward strand.
CCGCAGGAGCGGGCACAGCCCTGGACACGGCCGGAGCCGGGGCGGCGGGGGCCGGGACGTCCGGGGAGGTGAGAGGGAGAACCCTCAGAAGCAGATGCGCGGGCACACCCACCAGCGCCGTCGTCCCGCCGCCGGGATTCTCCACCAGCCGGACCGTCAGACGATGCTCCCGGGCGATCGTCGACACCGTCACGAGCCCGACCTGGCCCTCCCTCACCAGCCGCGCCAGATCCGCCTCGTAGGGGGAGGCCAACAGCCGGTTCAGCCGGTCCCGGCGGGCCGGAGGCATCGGCAGGCCCCGGTCCGTCACCCGGATCGTCAGCCCGCCCTCCGACTCCGCCACCGACACCTCCACCCGTGTCTCCGGGGCGGAGAACTCCAGCCCGTTCTCGATCAGCTCCGCCATCAGGTGCATCACGTCCGGTCCCGCCTGCTTGGGCAGCGCGAACCCGACCCCGACCCCACCCGCTTCCACCGCCACCCGCCGGTAGTGCTCCACCTCGCAGACCGCACCGTGCAGCACGGTCGCCACCCGCATCGGCTCCGTCGCCCGCCGCAAAGACGCACCGCCCAGGATCGCGCTGCTCTCCACCCGCCGCCGCAGCCGCGTCGCCAGATGATCGATCTGATAGATCCGGTCCAGGAGTTCCGGGTCGTCCGTCTCCGCCTCCAAGGCGCTCAGCGCCCGCAGCATCCGGTCCAGCAGCGGATGCTGACGCTGCGGAAGCCGCCGCAGGAGTTCCAGCAGCACGGACGAGCGCGACGCCTCCTCCACATCGACCAGCGCGATCACACACTGCTGTTTCACGTCCTCCAGGACCTCCAGCGTCCTCGCCAGAGCACCCTCCACCCCCACCGCCACCGCCTCCTCGGGAACCGGCGGACGCACCCCCCGCAACAGCTCCTCCGTCGACCACCGCACCGTCTTCTCCACCGCCACTGCGGCAGCCACCACCCGCTCCCCCTCCGCCGCCCGCAGACCCTCCCACCGGACCCCCACCGCACCGGCTCCCACACGCGCCAGCCACTCCCCGACCGCCACCGCGGCCACCAGCCCGCCCACCACGCCGGCCAGCCCCACCACCGGCGACACCAGCCACCCGCCGACGGCAGCAACTCCCGCCGCCAGCACGGCCGTCGACTGCGCCAGCAGCACCGCCACCCGGAAGCGGCCGAGCACGAACCGGTCGGGCTCGGGCCGCGGACGGCGGTGCGCGGCCGGGCGGGAAGACACGTGGGTGAACATGATCAGGCTTCCTCGGCGGAGACGGATACGGACGTGACGGGCAGGACCGTGGGGCCGGCGGGGAGGAGGAGAAGGCGGACAAAAGCGGTGCCGCCTTCCCCGTCCGGCTGTGGACGGCAGACGACCTCACCACGCAGCTCCCGCAGCCAGATGGCAGAGGCATCTGAGACGGCCGCCTTTCCCAGCTGGGAAGTTCTGAGCTGGGGCACCAACACGACCAGCGACCTGTCGGCGTTCGCCGAAACAGCCGGCGCGACGGGTTCGCGCCCGCACTGCTCCACGGCACCGTTCACCCGAGCGACCAAGTGAGAAGCATTCAGCTCAACCTTGGAGCCTGGCCGTGGGAATGTCTCCAACGGCTTGGTGATAGCAAGAACTTGAGCGGGCACGGAGGACTCCCTGGTCATGTCCGGACACTCTCAGCGAGGGGAGTTACGAGCGTGGCAACCACGCCCGGACGGCTCTACCCCCAAACGCCCCCCGGCTCTTGACGAGAAGTTGACCGAACTCCTCTGAATGCCCTCGGAGCTTCCTCGGAACCGTTAAACATCTACTTTCCAGGGCAACTTGACTGAGGAAGCGTCCTACTGTCGGTAGCGCGGTGACGTATCAGATGACGAAGCGGGAGGTGTTGTGGCCATGCTGTTCTTCCGGCGGATATGCGAAAAACAAGGCATAAGGCACCCCGACGACTTCCTCGTGAAGTACCGAGAAGCGGCGGCCCAACTAGGGTGCGAGAAAGCGGACGTACCTGCGCCCAAGACCATCGAGGCGTGGATCTACGAAGGCCGTAAACCTCAACGGGTCTTCAGGCCCGTCCTCGTCGAGATGTTCGGCTACAGCATCGATGACCTGTGGTCCGAGATCACAGAGGAGGTCACGCCGCCCTTCGTCCCGCTGACGGACACCTCACCGGCCGCACTCCACGCCGACATCGGCATGAGCCTGAGCGAGATGAAAAGGACCGGTGCGATGGCAGTACGACGCTCGAAGGACTTCCTCCTGGGAGTGGACCGCGACCGCGTGGGGGACGACACTCTCGGCCTCCTCGACGACGAGGTGCTTCGCCTCGTTATCGAGTACCCGCGGGTACCCCTTTCGTTGATCTGGAGCAACCTGCTGGAGACCCACGACCAGGTCTTTCGACTTCTTGACGGCGGAAGAGTCCGGCCCTCGCAACTTCGCGACCTGTACTTCAAGGGTGCGGTGCTGTCGTTCCTCGTCGCCAAGGGGTTCAACGACATGGAGGACCCCCATCAGGCCATGACGATGACTCGGGTCGCATCGGCATGCGCGAGGGACGCCGAACACCGTGGACTCATCGCGCTCACCGACGGCCTCAAAAGTCTGATCGCATACTGGGCGGACAGGCCGGCGGACGCCTACCACTACGCCTGCCAGGGCGCCGAGACCGCCGCGAACCTCAACGGTACCGTCGGGCTATGGCTGTTGGGTCTCAAAGCTCGCGCGGCTGCGGTACTCGGTGACGACGAGACAGTACGCATGGCCAACGAGCAGGCGGCCGACCGCCGAGAGCGTGTCGTGGCCGATGACCTCGACAGTCTTGGCGGACTGTTCACCTACGCTGAGGAAAAACAGCTCTACTACAAGGTGGAGTCAGATGCCTTGCTCGGACACGGCAGCGCACAGCTCGTCGCGCAGGCAGAAGAGGCCGTGAAGGGCTTCAGTAATCCCAACTCCCCGAACTGGGCCTTTGGCGACCTGGCAGGCGCTCAGTGCGACCTCGCGCTCATCCACCTCCATGGTGGAAGCCTGGATGGCGCCGCAGAAGCCATCCGTCCGGTCCTCAACCTCCCAGCCTCGCACCGCAACAACGGCATCGTCGTCTCGGCAATGCGCGTGCGCAACGCCCTGGCGCAGACGCCCGCGCAAACCGCCCTCGTGGCGCAGGACTTGAGCGCCGAGATCGAGACATTTCAGGTCAGCCGCCCCGCGCTACCAGGCCGGTAAAGTCCGAGAGCATGTACCCAGTCGCTCGCTCCAGCGCACGGCTCGCTCTGCGTGAACTCGGCGCACAGGACGTAGACCCGGTGCTCGCCGTCTACGGCAGCCCCAAAGCCACGGAGCACCTCAGCTTCACCCCTCGGACCCGCGATCAGGTCGAGCAGATCGTTGCCCGATCCATTACGGCCGCCACCGAGACCCCACGTACCGAGTACGCGCTTGCTGTCGTCGAACGAGCGACAACCGAGCTGATCGGATTCGGCCGTCTGGCCCTCGACCCCCACCAACAGCGCACAGCCACTATGGGGTTCGCGCTCCGCCCGGATAAATGGGGTAGGGGGTACGGCATGGAGACGGTACGACTGCTACTCGGCACCGGCTTCGAAGACCTGGACCTCCACCGCGTCTGGGGGGCGCGTTCCCCGCTCAATGAGGCGTCCGCGAAGACCATGGCCGCTGTGGGCATGGTCGAGGAAGGCACGATCCGCGAGCACGTACTGAAGGCCGGGAAATGGAGGGACTCCGTAGTACACGCGATCCTGGACCGCGAATGGCAGGCAGGGTGAAAACGGCCCTGTCGATGTCCCGCCGCCGCACGCTGCACTGTACCCGCCCCCCCCGATCGCAGGTCGCTCAGAGTGAGAATGTTGATGGGCAGCAGCAACGTGTGTGGCCCAGTTCCGGGAACGCTTCTCGACGGCCGTAGCGACGAGTTGCAGCAACGCCCCGGGGCGCGCGGGCTCTGCGGGGCAGCTCAAGAGCGTTGACGGAACTGAACGACATTGAGCACCGGGCATCCGCCGACCGTAGTCAGCGACAAACGGCGACCGGACTCGCCGACATACTCACTCAGAGAGCGTCATCGCGCTGACCTGCATCATCGACAACCAGCCCGCCCTGGAATCGCCTATGTACGACGCGATGTCCTTGCCTTCTCGCTGAAACCCGGTACACACATGACGCAAACAATCACCAGTCCTACCCCGGTCCCGGAGACCCCGGAGCATGGGATCGCTGGCGGTGTCCGGGGCCTTCGGCTTCTCAGCCTCGATCCACCGCGTGAATTCTGATCTTCGATCTCGGGCGGGGTTCCGGTGGCTTTTCCGGGTGCGGGCAGCGCGTTGTGCCGGGTGACCGTCCGGTGCGGGGTCTCCGAGGTCTTCCTGGTCGCGGGCGGTCGGTGCGGTGGCGTGGGTCAGGTGGTCATGCGCTGTCCGGTGGCCGTCCACAGGTCGGTGAAGTCGGCTTCCCAGCGCCAGCGTTGCGGCAGGTGCAGGGTGAAGCGGCGGGCGCCGGCGGTGATCCGGGCCGGGATGTTGATCAGGTGGCGGCGGATGGTGCCGGTGCGTGCTCTGGCGTGGAAGGTGGAGGCGAGGTGACCGGCGGCCCGGGTGAGGTTGTAGGCGGTGGCGGCCAGGGTCAGCCAGGCGGCGTTCGCGGTGAACTTGCCCGAGGGCAGGTGGCCGAGCGCGGAGTCCTCCAGGTCGGCGAAGACCTGCTCGACCTGGGCGTGTTCGCGGTGCATGGGCTCGGCCTGGACGAGGGTGAAGCGGCTGTCGGTGAAGATGACGTGGTGGCGCCAGACGCCGAACAGCTCGGCCTGGCCGTCAGGGACGCTCTCGGGGTTGAGGCGTTTCACGCGCCGCACGATGAGCCGGGCCGTGGTGTGGAACTGCTTCTTCTTGCTGGTGAAGGCGGTGAAGGGGATCTCGGCGATCTCCGCGTCGGAGACCCGGCGTTCCTCCTCGTCGTCCCAGACGGCGTCGGTGTACTCGATCGGCGTCCAGGCGTCCTCGGCGATGTTCACGATGGCCTCGCGGACCGTCTTCGTGACCGCGACCGCCAGGGAGAAGCGAACGCCGGCCGTGCGGCAGGCGTCGACAACTTTGTGGGAGAAGTACGCGGAGTCGGCGCGGACGATGATCTGCGCGGTGATGCCCATCGCCCGCACCGTGGCCAGGGCCTCGCGCAGCAGACTCGCCGCTCCCTTGCCGGAGCCTGCCGAGCCCTTGCGCAGTCTGGTGGCGACGATGACCGGTGCGCAGGTGGATGTCTTGACGGTGACGATCTGGAAGTGCAGGCCGCGGACCTTCGTATAACCGAACGAGGCGCCCTGCTTGGCCGGCCCGTAGACCTGCTTGACCTTGGAGTCGATGTCGACGAACACCACCTCGTCCGTCTTCGGTACCAGGCCGGTGTGCGCGGCCAGGTTACAGGTGAACGCCCGTGCCGCGGACTGGAGCTGGCGTACGTGTCCCCAGGTGAAGGCACGCAGGAAGCTGCCCAGCGTGGACGGGGCCCGTATCCCGCCGAACAGACGGGGCAGGCCACCGTGACGCAGGACATCCAGGTCGTCGATGCTGTCCGCGCCGGCGACCATCCCGGCCACGATGGACATGGCCTTCGCGTCCGCGGCCGTGCCCGCGCCGTTCCTCGCGCCGGTCAGCTTGACCTTCTCGGCGACCAGCCGCGGCAGGTCGCACCGCTCGGCCAGCCGGACGGCCGGGACCAGCCCGGCATGCGCGATCAGATTCGGTTCGTCGAACGCGGCGAACACCGTCGCCGGGCTGTGGGAGGATTTCACTTACGAGGTGCCTTGCTGGTTGGGCCTGCTGGAAGCGTGAGAACTCCCATCATCCCAGGTCAGCAGGCACCTCTTCTCGTCTCCCTCTCCAAAAGGCACCCGTCACGCGGTGGATCGAGGCTCAGCTACTGCGGGTGTAGTCGGTCTTGTCTTGGACCGCCTTGTAGACGTCTTCGCCGATCCAGTGGCAGTAGAGATTCCTGCTGCTGATGGCGAGCCGCCGACTGTGCTGGTTTTTGATGGACCAGGCTGCCACTTCGGCTCGCGGCCTTCCTCGGGAGGCCATCAGCTCGGCCACGTACTCGAGTGCGGGTTTCAGATCGGTGTCGGCCGACACCATGATCCCCACGTCGTATTCGCCGCGGGTCGCCATGACGGCAAAGTCCAGGGTGAGCTGGACGTCGATGCCCTTCTCCTGAGCTCGCTCAGTGGGCCATGCGGATGGGTAGCGCAGGGGCCGGGTAACGAGCTTGACGAGTGGGTCGCTCTCCCACTGGGCGTGCTGCCGCCGTGAGGCCCCGTAGGAGCCGGGCTGCCTGGTCGCGTCGGGCTGGCCGCGATAGATGCGCACCTGATGAAGGTGGCGGTCATATGGGCTGTCAGCGGCGAGATGCTGGGCGAGGGCTACGGGATTGAACTGTCCCATGCTCCAGTCTTCCCAGCTCTGGTGGTAGAGCCGACGGGCTTGCATGTAGGTGTTTTGGTAGTCGTAGAAGACGACGACTCTGTCGCTCAAGGACCCTCCTGGAAAAAAATAATCCCCGCCAGTGCGGGCTAGGCCCGGACGACGGGGAGGAGTGACGCCAACGTAACGCGTCTTGAGGCAGATCGCAATCCCACTGCACGTACTTCCTCGACTACTTTTCGTAGCAACCACTCGTTCAGGCTGGCGCTGTCGCCGGTTCACGCGCCCGCTCCCCACGAGGGGGTATAGGCCGCGTAGCTCCGTCGAAGTTGGCCCGGAGAGCAGCAGACTGGTTGTGTGGCGGCGTCTCAGCGTGTTTTGCGGATGGCTTCGGTAGCGGCCTTGGCGATGGCTGCGGGGGCGCTGGAGGGCTGGGGCAGGTGGAGCAGGGTGGTGCCTGGCAGGTGGAGGGAGTTTTTGGTGAGGGTGAGCTGGAGTACGGCGCAGCCGGCGGTGGCGAGGCGCTTGATGCGGGTGACCGCTTGAGCGGTTTCGTCCAGGGTGTACTGGGCGTCGGTAACGATCACGAGGAGGCGGCCGGTACCGGGGCGGCTGAGGTCGAGGCCGTGGTCGAGTGCGTCGATGGCGGCGTAAAGGTTGTGGCTGCCGCCGTTGGCGGCGAACGTCGTCACGCGGTCTGGCGCCCGGTGGGTGGGTCGGGTCAGCGCAGTCAGGTCGTAGTCGTAGGCGATGGTGGCGGTGCGGGAGTCGGGGCCGGTCAGGGCTGCTGCGCGGGCCACGATCCAGGCAGCGGACGCGACGGGTTTGCAGGCGGCCGACATGGAGCCGGAGACGTCCACGGCGATTCCCACGCGCAGCGGTGGGGTGGGGGAGCTGTGCCGGCGGGTGTGGGTGAACGGTTCTGCGGTGGGTATCGAGCCGGCGGCGCGCTGGGCGTCGCGGGCGAGGGCCGCGCGCAGGTTGAGGCGGCCGGGCGGGGTGGGGCTGGTGGTCCGCTCCTCGGTTCGCTCGCGGTAGGCCGCTGCGCGGAGCGCGCGGCTCAGGCGTGCGGCGGCGCTCTGCTCGGCGGCGGTGGGCTTGCGGGTGCCGGTGACCGGGTTGTCGTAGGGCGCCGGTGTGCCGTCGGGGTGGACGGTGGTGCCGCGGGGGTTGAAGACGCTCTTGGCGGTGGCGGCGGCTTTGCGTCGCTGGCCGGCCTGCTGGGCGCGGTCCTGGGCCTGTGCCTTGGACCGAGCGGCAACGGCATTGGTGGCGGCGGTTTGTGCCGCGAGGTCGGCTGCGTCGTTGGCGGCCATGCTGTCCATGACGACCGTCACCGCGCCGGACAGCAGATCGGTGAGATCTTCCGGTACGGGCAGGGCGGGGGCGGCGGTGTCCAGGGCGTCGCACCAGTCCTGGGCGTGGGCGAGCATGGTGGTGGCGTCGTGGTCGGCGCACTGGTGGGCCGCGGTCCAGATGCCGGTGAGGGTGGCCAGCAGGTCGGCGCCCAGGACCTGTTCGCAGAGGTCGGCGACGGCTTTGGTCTCGCTGGCGTCCAGGATGCCGGCGTCCCGGCGGCCGAGGATGAGGGCCGCCGCGCTAGCGGCGTGCTCGATGCCCTGGATGCTGGGGTGGGCGATGTCGGGGATGACCAGGGTCCGGGCGCTGGTGCGCAGGTACGGGCGGTCGGTGGGCCGCCTGACCAGATGGGCGCCTTCGACGCGGCTCTCCTCCAGCAGGAGCGCGGCCTCGACGACACGGGGGTCCGCACCGGCTGGCTCCGCCCATACGGAGTGGACGGCGTGGGCGGCCTCGTGGACGAGCACTCCCCACGCGGCGGGATAGCGTTCCTCGTCGCCCGCGATCCGCGGGCGGACCTCGTGGGGCTGGAGAGGTGCGAAGAGGCGGGAGTCGAACTCGATCTCCGCCAGGGCGGGGATGTACGCGGCCGGGGCGCCGCTGCGGGTGCCGGGGCGGCAGGTGACGAGGAGATCCTGGCGGCCGGACAGGGCGACCAGCCGGTCGCCGAGTTCGGCTCCCACGCGCAGCCACGCGGCAGGTGACGAGCGTGGTTGCGGGGGCGGGGCGCCGTCGTCGTCCCAGCGCGCGAGGTCGGCGTCGTCCTCGGGTGTGGTGGCAGGGTGCTGGACGTGGTGATGGGCGCTCATCGTGAGCGTCCCCGCTGGGCGGAGCCGGTGCCTGGCGGGGGCTGCCGAGCGGGCGATGTGGTCGAGGCGGAGAGCTGCCGGCCCAGGGTGAGCGGCTTGGTGTCCTTGATGCCGACAATCTTGCTGACGGCATCGGCCACCGTGTCGCGGTCCTCCGGGGGAGCGATGCCGACCAGGTTCGCGAGTGCCGCCTTGGTGCCGAGGACGGCCTCGATCTTCTGGTAACTGAGCAGTTCCCGCAGCTGGGGGGCCCAGCCGAGTTCGCCGAGTTCCACCTGGGCGGCGAGGTTGCGGGCGACTCGCACGACCCGGGCATCGATCTTCAGGGCCGTAGCGAGGTCGTAGTCCGTGCCGACCTGGATCTGCGCGCTGAACCGGCTCGCGAGCGCCTCCGTGAGGACAGCGCCGTGGACGCCGGGGTTGTGGCCGGCGACCGGGTAGAAGCCGGGCTCGGCCTTGACGGTCTCGCCCTTGTGGGCCTTGACCTGGATCTGGCGGCGACCGTCCATCGCGGGATACAGCGCCGCCAGGACCTTCGGTGAGATCAGGGTGGCGTCGTCGATCAGCAGGGCGCGGCCCTCGGTCATCGCGGTGACCAGCGGACCGTCCTGCCAGACGTAGCCCCCACTGTCGTCCAGTGTGTAGTCGCCGATCAGGTCGCCGACCGTGGTGTCGCCGTCTCCGGCGACGGTGAGCAGGTCGGGGAACGCTGCCTCCACCAGGGACGTCTTGCCGGTGCCCGGGGGTCCGTAGAGCAGCACCGGCACGTCGGCGTCGCGCAGGCGGTTCAGTGCCTCGACGTCGGGCAGGTCGGCCAGCTCCCGGGGGTGGTAGAGCTGGCCCCCGGCGCGGCGGATCGGGCCAGTCTGCTTCGGCGTGGGCGTGGGCGTTGCGGGAGCGGTCGTACGGGCCGTGGCCGCCTGGGCACGGGGGGAGTGGGTGCCCGGTGGACTGATCACCGCTGCCCGCGCGGCTGCTGCGGTTTGCGCGTTCGCGCGGAACTGCGGCTGTCCGGTGCCGAGTTGGTCGGCCTCTCCGCGGATCGCCAGGGTGTGGGCGGCATTGCGGACGGCACCGTGGGAGTGGCCCAGCTGCCTGGCCATGTCCCCGATGGTGAGCGTGTCCGTCGGACGGTCGGCCAGCAGCCGGGCGACCTTGGCCCGTAGTTCGCCGCCCTTGGTACGGAGCGGGGTCGTGGGTGGTCCGGGTGTGGTCAAAGCGAGGATCCTTCAAAGGGTGCGCGTGCGGTCGGGGTTGGTGATGCTCTGGGGAGGCGGGCCGGTCCCGGAGCTGATCACGTGCTGGGCCGACGTCGGCGAACGGTCCCGGCAAGAGGGGGACACCGGACCGCCCGCTCGCGCGGGTTGGAAACATCGCGGCTGGGCCGGGTGGTGCGGGCGGCCTCGGCGCGGGAGGTGTTGTCGCCGCTCTGTACGGGCGTGCCCGGTAGGGGCGTAGCGTCGGCGCTCACCGGCTGGCCGAGTGCTCGGTGCAGGCGCACAGGGTGGCCGGCGGCGAGCAGCCCACCGGCTGCTGAGCAGGCCCGTGCATCGGGCCGGTGCAGTCAGGAGTCTCCTCGAAGCTGGCCCCGATCAGAATCCGTCGGGCGGCGGCGTTGTAGCGGGTGGTGGTGATCTCGCCGGTGCTGGTGTGCCGGATCGCCACGAACGGCTCGGCTGTGCGCTCTGCTGGCGCCGCCCCCTCGTGGACGTGCGGGGGCCCCTGGACCCTGGCCTTGACGTTGGCGACGGAGTCGAGAGGATACGAGGTCAGGATTTCTCCGTGTTGTTCGGTTCGGGGCTTGGGATTTGGGCGGCTGTGGCGTTGTTGCGAAGCGAGGAGTTCTACCGGCAGGGCAGGACGAGGCGAAGGACGGGACGGCAGCCGGGGCTGCTCAGGACTGCCCCAGGGAGGTGCTGTCGGCCAGCAGTGAGATCAGCCGGGGCAGCGCGAGCGCGGAGTCGAGGCGGCCAGCGGCGAAGTACACCGGCATTCCGCTCGTCCCAGTGTCGCCAGGGCGGGCGAGGCTGTACCCGACTCGGGCGCCCGCCTCGTCGGTCCGCCAGTGCACCAGAACGCCGTCGGCCTCCAGAGCGGCGACGTACTCCGTGACGTTGCCGGCACCGGCCAGGGCCTGGCGCATGCGCTGCTGGAGCCAGACACGGGATGGCTGATCCCAGCCCTGCTGCTCCGCTTTGATGATCTCGGCGGTGGTCGGATAGCTGGTGGTGACGCGCTCGCCTTGGCCGACTGGGCGAAGGCCCCACTCCGTCTCGATCGCCCGGCACTCCGCCTGCGCGCGGGTCAAGTCACGGTGCATCGCTGGCCGAGATCCGTCCGGCAGCACGCTGATCCCGGCGATGTGGATGTGGTGGACGGCGTGCCGCACGGCCACCCACCGGCAGCTGGGCCCCTCGGTGGGGGCGAGTCCTGTCGCGGCGACAATTCGCCGGGCCACCCGCGCCCACTGGCCGTCGGTGAGCAGCGGGTCCTCGGGGGCTGTGCGCACCGAGCAGTGCCAGACCCGGTTGGGCGGGATCGCGCCGAGTTCGGCGGCCCGCAGCTGGGCGTGCTGGTCGAGCCGGGCGGCGAGCCGGGCGACGGTGGCACCCGGGTCGCGGCCGGGATCGGGCGCACCGGCCCGGTCCCAGGCCGCGACCAGGTGTGGGTCTTCGTGCTCCTCACGCCGGCCGGGGCCGTAGAGATAGGCCAGCAGTGGCCGGGGGCTGTTGCCGGTGGACGCCTCGGGGATCACGCGGCCTCCAGCACGGCGTCGAGGACGGCGTAGGTCCGCTGGGCCAGGTCGGGCAGTATGGCCAGTACTTCCGATGCCTGCTTGGGGTCTGTGACGGTGTCGGTGAGCGTGCGCAGTTCCCCGGCCAAGCGGTCGAGCGCTTCGGCCAGCGGTCGGCGTGGGTCGGTCTCGGGGCGGCCGACGGGACCATTGGCCAGGGCGGCGGCCAGCGCGGCGGTGGCGATGAACCCGGCGGTCGTCAGGTGTTCGTGTGCCGCCCGCTCGCGGATGGCCGCGAGCGCGGTCGGCGTCAGGCGCACGGACGTCTGCGCGGTGCGAAGCTCGGTGGTACGCGGGCGGCGTCGTACTCGCTGAACGTCGGTGGAGATAGGTGCTCCTCGAGGTGAGGCCGTCACCAGGTGCGGGGGCGGGTGGCGGTCTGGTCGTTGACGGTGGGCGGGGTCTCGGCGACTGGTTCAGTAGGAAAGGCAGCCGCGGCGGGGCTGGTGGCGCGAGCGGCGGCGCTGCGCGGGCTGGTGGCGGCCTCGATCTCGATGGGCGGGAGGGGGTTGTCCGGCTCCCCGGCACGCCGGGTCCATTCGTAGGCGGCATCAAGGTCCGGGAAGCCGCCCTCCCGCAGGGTGTACGAGCGGCCGAGGAAGTCGACGTCCTCGTAGAACACCCGGACGGGGTGCTGGCCGGGTTCGGGTCGTTCGTCCTGGGCGATGATCCAGGTATTGAAGTCGTAGATCAGCTCCTCGTCGGTGCTGGGCGGCCCGCCCGAGGAGCGGGCGGGGTCCAGGACGAGGTCGGAGGTGTACGAGTTCGCGAACCAGTACCGGTCCCCGGACAGGGCGAGCCGCTGCTCCAGTTCGCGGCTGGACTTATCGCAGGTCGGAAGTGCCTCGTCGCGCGGTGTCACCTGATCGAGGTCGGCGCCGCAGGAGACGAGCCAGTTCTGCGCGAGCGCCACGATCGCCGCCCGCTTGTAGTCCAGCCTGAACGTCCCTGCTCCGAGGTCGCGCTGGACGTGGATGCCCGCGAGCTGCGGCGACCCGGGCACGTCCCAGGTCATCGTGCCGTCATGGACGACGAGGTAGGAGTCGGTCAGCAGCGGCGTGTGCGGGTTGGCGGTGTGCTGCACAGCGAGGATGCCGATGTTCCGCTCGTAGGCGAACGCGCCCCACCTACGGTGGTCATCCTCGGTTTGGGCTTCAAGGTCCTCGACCTGAAGGACCTCGTCAATGGCGAGGAGCGGCTCGTTGGCGAGCGCGCCCCACTCACGGTGGTCATCCTCGGTGTGGGGTTCAAGGTCCTCGACCTGACGGGCCTCGTCAATGGTGAAGGGCGGCTCGTTCACGTCGGTGATGGGTTTCTCCGGTCTTCTCGAGGGTGTGGAGGTACTGCTGGAGCCGTGCGGAGCGCGGCAGGCGAGACCCGAGGTGCCCTCGGCGTAGTTGACCGGTCCGGTGTCCTGGTAGGCGGTCAGGCCGTGGTTCCTTCGAGCAGGAACATCTGCGGTCAGCGGTCCCGTGTTCGCGCGGGCTTCGCCGGAGTAAGAGCTGCGGAACTCGTCTCGACGGTGCTGCGGCGGGGCGCGCGGGTGGACGCGGCGCGCTGCCGGGGCGAGTTGACTTCGGTGGCGGCGGACGCAGCCGTGAACGGGGGCAGGCCGTTGTACACCTCGACGAGTTCAGTCAGGGAGCGGCGGAGTTCGGCGCAGCGCGCGGCGAGCAGATCGATATCCGGGGCGGTGCTCTGGAGGATGCCGTTGGTGGTGGGCTCATCGGCACCACGACCGTCGATCACGGACTCCAGGTCGCGGTGCAGGCGAGTGGCAAGCTGCACGATGCGGGTCTGTATGCCGTCCAGTCGGCGTGCCTCGGAGGCGAGTTGGTCGGCTATGGCGCCGTGAACGGTGTCGGTGCCACGGCCGGGTAGCTGGTGGAGGTGCTCGACCTGAAGTCGTACGCACACCAGGCGCGTGCCCAGGTCGGTGTTGCCGGGGACGCGGGGCCTCCACTGGGCGACGGGCCTCCCACGCCGGTCTTCGGCACTCACCGGGGTACCGGCCGGGTCGAGTTGATGATGGCGAGCCCCATGTCGACGGCGTCCTGCAGGCTGTCGGCGACGGGTACCCCGGCGGTGGCCAGCCGCTCGGGCGAGTGGAGGCCGCGGGTGTGCAGGACCGGAATTGCGCCGACGGACAATGCGGCGAGCGCGTCGTCGACCGTGTCGCCGATCACGATGGTGCGCGCCGGGTCGGTGGCCTGTCCGAGGGCTGCGAGGTGTCGGGCCATGGCGGGGGCCTTGCTGCCGGCGACCGGTTCGCGGCGGCCGTCGACCCGGTCGAGGAGACCGGTGATGCCGACCTCCCGGACTTCGGTCAGCAGCCGGTCGTGCGGGGAGAGGGACAGCAGGCTCTGCCGGATACCCCGGGTTCGCAGCCCGAGCAGCAGGTCACGGGCACCGGGCTGCAACCGCACCGGGTGCTGGGCGAGTTCGCGTTGGAAGGCGGTGTCCGCGTCGTGCCACTGCTGGTCAGTCAGGGTCCGGCTGAGCAGAGCGTCGTAGAAGGCGCGGATCGGGGTACGGTGTTCGGCGCGATAGCGCTCCAGCGTGAGCGGGGCGCGGCCCAGGTCGGGCAGAGTGGTGTTGAGCGCGTCGAGGTGGTCCTGGACGTCGTCGCGCAGGGTTCCGTTCCAGTCCCAGACCACGGTGACGGGAGTCGGGACGGTGGCGTTGTGCAAGAAGGCTTCTCCGAAAGAGTGTTGGGGTAGGTCTGCGCCCGCGGACCGGGCGCGCAAGGCGCGGATCGGGGCACGAGCAGGTCAGCGGCGCAGGGCAAGAGCGAGTGCGGCGGCGACGGCGCTCGCCAGGGTGAGCGCGGCGACAGCGACAGGACCGGCCGCTGAGAGCTGCCCGGCCAGCGCGGTGCCGGCAGCGCCGCCGAGACTGATCACGGCAACCAGCCAGGCCGCGGCCTCGGTGGCGGTGCCCTGGGGAGCGAGCCGATCGCCCTGCCGGAACGCCGTGGCGAACCACGGCGCCAGGAACAGGCCGGGCAGCACGGCGGCGGCCACGGCGAGAGCCGGTTCGGGGGTGAGCAGGAACAGCGCGAACGGCGCGGCGAAGCGCACACTGATGGTGCGCAGCAGATGGTCGGCGGGAACGCTGTGGGCGAGCCGGGCCCAGATGATGCCGCCCACCAGACTGCCGAGGGAGAGGGCGGCCGGCAGTGCCCCGGCGAGCCATCCTGTGCCGTGGCGATCGGCGGCGGCCAGCGCGTAGACGTTGAACGATCCCAGACTCGCGCCCAGCAGCGTGGCGGAGCCCAGTAGGACCAGAACACCAGGCGAGCGCAGCGGCCCCGTCCAGTGGGCCTTCCGCCGCACCGGGCTGAGGGCGCGGGCCGGGCGGCGGGAGGCGACCAGCGCGGTGCCCGCCAGACCGAGGACGGCACATCCGGTCAACGCCGCAGCAGGTGAAAGGAGTTGGCACAGGACGGTGGTCAGGGTGGGCCCGGCGACGTAGACGACCTCCTGGGCGGTGGCGTCCAGGGCGAACGTGGCCTGCTGGTCCTGCGGGGCGACCAGGCGCGGCCACATTGCTCGTAGCCCGGCCTCCAGCGGCGGGGTGGCGAACCCGGCGAGTGCGACCAGGGCCCCTGAGAGGACCGGGTAGCGGCCGATGCCGACGACTGCGAGCGCCGCGAACGCGATGCCCGCGACGGTGGCTGCGGCCAGCGCGACGCTGGCCAGGCGTCGGCGGTCGACGGCCCGGCCGAGCAGCGGCTGGCTGACTGCTCCGCACAGGGCGTAGAGCGCGGCCAGCAGCGCCCCCAGCGTTGTCCCCGCGTGGTCGGCACGGGCGGCGAGCAAGAGCGCGAGCGGTGCCATGGCGGTAGGAAGCCGTCCCACCAGGGTGGCGGTGAGCAGCACGGTGACGTACGGAGTGCGAAGGACGCTGCGGATCGGGCTATCCGGGCCGGACCGCTGGACGGTGTCAGTGACGGGGGTGGTGGTCAGGGCAGAGCTTCCGGTCGAGGGCGGGCGGTTCAGCGGCGCAGGTCGGCTGCGGCACTGTGCAGGGGTGCCGGGGGCTGGGAGCTGGCGGGCGCGTGGGAGAAGTGGATCCGCAGGGTGTCCCGGCGCAGCCGCGCGGCGTCGGTCCGCGATGTGGCGGGGCTGGGCGCGGCGACGACTGCGACGTCGGTGCCAGAGGCCGCCGTGATGGAGGAGGTTGCTCGCCCGGTGGAGCCCGGGTGGGCGGCGCTGGGCAGGTACCGTTCCGCCCACCCGGACAGCTCGCGGACCATGGCGCCGGTGTGCATACCGGCCTCGCTGGTCGTCCACCGGTAGGTCCGCGGGGTGCCGCTGCGCGAGATCAGGCCATGCTCGGCCAGCACGGGCAGGCGGTAGTGAAGAATGGCGGTGCTGCTGACCGGGAGCCGCTCCACGAGCTGTGGAACCGTCAACGGCTCGCCCGCCATCAGCTCGAACAAGACGGCCCCGGTGTGAGGGATGGCGAACAGGCTTATGGCGCTGTCGATCGCCTCCGGCTCCTCCAGGTCCTCGCGGCCGACCAGGTGGCGGTCGGCCCAGGCCAGGGCGGCGGCGTGGGCCGGGCCCAACGCCCGGCCGGCATCGGTCAGAGCCAGCTCGTAGCGGCGGCTGCCGGGGATGGGCAGGCGAGTGATCGCGCCCGCGCGCTCCAGCAGACCGGTCACCTTTTGCAGGCTGCCTGCGGGGATCGGGGAGGAGCCCGTGATCTCGCCAGGGCGCAGCGGGCCGGAGGAGCCCAGCGTGCGCAGCACGCGGGTCGACCAGGGGGTGGAGATCCCCTCGGCGGCCAGCTGGGCGCGGTCCAGGGCGGTGACGTTGGCGGTGGCGGGCATGGCGAACTCCGTTGTGGCAGTGGGGTCGTGTCGGGATCAGCGCCGGACGGCGGGGGGAGGTGCGGCGACTACGGTGGGTGGGGCTGCGCCGGTGGTGGTCGCGGTGGCTTGTGCCGGGGAGGGCCGGGAGACGGAGGAGGCGAGGGCGGCCTGGAACCGAGCCGGCATGCTCGGGCGCGGAACCTCCTGGGTGGCGGCCTGCTTGAGTCGTTCGGCCGCCGTCTTGTAGACCTCGATGTTGTAGCGCCGCCCGACGGCGACAAGGTGGATGCCGAGCAGCCGGCGTGGGTTGCCCGGTGCGCGCTGCTCGGTGTAGACGAGCCGGAAGGCGTTGCGGTCGTCGAGGTAGAGCTTGCGGGCTCCGCGCAGGTCGCGGTCGTCCTGCTGGTCCAGCAGCGGCCCGCGGACCTCGGCGCGCAGCAGCCGGTCGAGGTACTCCAGCGCGAGGTCCCGAACGTCCGCGGGTGCGTCGAGGAGGTCGGCGAGCGCCTCCGGGTGGGCGGAGAACCCCACCGGAGGACTGCTCGGCCGCTGCTCGCTCACCGCACGGCCCGCCGCCCGGCCGGTGCCGGGAGGGGGGCGGGGGCGGCCTCGGCTGCGGAGCCCTTGGCGGGCGTTGCGATGATGCGGGCGCGCGCCGCCAGGGCCTTCGGGCTGTAGACGACGGTGGCCTCGCCCTGGGCGACGGGCGGCAGCGCGGTGCGCCGGGTCTCCAGCCACTGCTGGACCTCCTGCGGGCTGGTGAAGCTGCCCTCGCGCAGGGTGTAGCCGCGTTCCGGATCGCCGGTCTCCAGTTGCAGGAGGAACGGGCGAGTGGCACCGGCTGAGGTGGTGTCGCGCAGCATCACCCAGGTTTCGTCCGGCTCGACCACGTGCTCGACATGCTCGTACCGGGCGTGGTCGGCGATGAAGCGGGCGGCGACGGCGGCGCTGCGCTCGTCGACCGGTGTGCCGCCGTGGCCGGCGGGGTGGAGGAAGGCACCCGGGTCGGCGCCGCGGGCAACCAGCCAGGCCGCCGCGATGGCGAAGGTGGGGGCCGGGTGGGTGGCCAGGGCGAAGGTGCCGTCGATGCCGTAGTGCAGGTGGGCGGCGAGCGCGGGGTTGGAGGTCTCGTAGTAGGCGTCGAGGTTCTCGAACAGCAGGAAGTTGTCGCTGTCGGGCTCGGGGCCGTCGAGGTCTTCGGGGTCGGTCTCGATGAGGAGGTCGTAGACCCCTTCGGCTTCCAGGAAGTGCTGCTGGGCTCGGGCGGAGGCGGTGTCCGCGGGCTGCCACTCGGGCAGGCTGAGGTCGGGCATGTCGGCCTCCGGTCAGGTCGAGGGGGGAGGAGTGAGGGAGTCGGGGTCGGTCAGCGCCGGGTGCTCCAGCAGGCGGTGGCTGACGTGGCCGCCGGAGCTGGTGCACGCGCCGAACGGGCCGTCGGCTGAACGGAGCTTGAGCAGCGCGGGCTCGAGGTGGTCGCGCTGCCAGGCACTGGGGCCGTTCGGCCCGGATTCGGGATCGATCGCGGCCTGCCAGGCCAGCCAGAGGGCGTGCAGCCGGGCCACGGCCTCGGGATGCTCAGGCCAGCGCACGCACCACGGCCGCGACGCCGTGGTTTCGGGTCCATAGATCTTCGTGAAGATCTCGTCGACCCACGGGACCATGAGTTCGACCTCTTTTACAGTAGGCCGGGTCCTCGAAGGCGACGATGAACATGGGCTCGACGGCGACGCTGTCGTCCTCGGGCTCCAGCGCGGTCGACATGGTGGCCAGCTGTTCGGCCTGCGCGTCGAAGCCCGCCGCCAGGGCGGTCAACTTCGCGGACAGGGCCTCGATCTGGGCGTCGCTGTAGCCGGAGTTCGGCTCGGCGCCCTCGTCGGGCTCGGATGCGGTCAAAGGAGGAAGGGGCCTTTCGGGGCGGTCGCGGGGACGTGAGACAAGATTCCGCCGCGATCGGCCGGACGCGTCCGGCCGATCGTGCGGTATAAGCGGCGCCCGACTCACCGCCGCCCGCCACAGCAGGCGGCGGCGAGAAGACCGGGGACGTCGAGCAACTGCAGCGCCGTAGCTGCCTGCTGGCGGACGACGCCGTTGCCGAGGGCAGTCAGCTGGGCCGAGCGGGACAGGCCGGGAACACCGGTGACATGGCCGGCATCGAGGCCCATGATCCACTCGACGAACTCCGGGGCGAGGCGACCGTTCCTGTCGACCGGCTCCGGGGCGGGCCGGGTGACCCGCTCCCACCGGGCGACGGCCGAGGCGTACGGGCCCCACCGGCTCACTCCTCCGGAGTCCGCTCCCACAGAGGCAGCAGTAGCGCCGACAGCGGCGGCCGGAACCCCTGGCCGGCCCTGCGGCCCGGTTGCCCCGTGTCCGAGGCCCGTGGTGTGGGCAGCAGTTGCGCCGCCGCCGAGGGAAGCGTCAGATCGCCTTTGGACCCACGGGAGTTCGGGCCCCCGTGCGTCCCGTCGCTGGCCTTCGGGGTGGGAAGAAGGTGTTCCACCTCGTCCGACAGGTTCGGACCGTGCCCACCCGAGCGGCGCTTGTCCGGGTGTTGGCTGCCGCCGATCTGCCCCAGGTTGGAGGTCGGGGTCTTGAGCAGCGACACCGTGTGTCCCAGGTCCGCCCGCCAGGCATCCGGGCCCTTCGCATCGCGTGCCCGCGGTGTCGGCAGTCCCGGCGCCGCCGGGCCAGGCCGCGAGGAACAGGCGCTCCCGGCGGTGAGCGGCACCGACGGCTGCTGCGGATAGCACCGTCCACCGCGCATCCATCCCGAGGTTGGCCAGACTTCCGAGTACCGCGCCAAGTGCCCGCAGAGCAGGCTCACCTCCGCCGTCTCCCAGATCGCACCAGGGGCATTCCAGGTCGCCATCGGCTGGCGAGGCAGCGGCTGCGGAGAGGATTCCGCGTACGTTTTCGATCACCACCAATTTGGGCTTGAGGACGTCGATCGCGCTGGCGATGGTCAGCCACAGTCCGGAGCGGGTGCCCTCCATCAGGCCGGCACGCTTGCCCGCGACCGACAGGTCCTGGCACGGGAAGCCCGCGGTCAGGACGTCGATCGGGGGGACGCTCGACCAGTCAACTGCGTTGATATCGCCGAGATTTGGCGTCTCTGGGCCAGTGGTGGGCCAGGATCTGCGCGGCGGCGGGGTTCATCTCGGCGTGCCAGACCACCTCGCCGCCGAGCACGTCCTGAACTCCCATGTCCAGGCCGCCGAATCCCGAGCACATCGACCCGATCCGCGGCCCCGCTCGGTTGGGTGCGCTCATCGGCGTGCCCCGGTGCGGGCGCTGGTGGCGCGGCTGTGCGGCGCGGCGACGACCACGGCACCGGGCCCGGCCGCCTTGCGGGTGGTGTCCGGCTCGGCAGGCTTGGCGATCACCGCGGCCGAGCGGACCATGCGGAAGGCGGCGTCGCCGGTGAACGCCTTGAGCAGGTCAGGCTCCTCGGGGGCCGTCAGGTGCTCCGCGACCTCCCGCAGCTTCCAGACGGCCTCGTCGAGGACCTCCCGGCCGGCGGACAGCGACTTGAAGTAGGCCAGGCGGTGCGGCGGGGCGTAGGCGGGGCCGGGCGTGAGCCGGGCGAGAGTGGCGGAGACGAGGGCGGGCTGCAGGCGCAGGATCGCCTTGGCGTTCAGCAGACCGGCGTAGGCGTACGCGACGGTGCACCGCCGCCAGGCGATGTCCTCGGGCTTGGTGGAGTCGGGCGCGACGGTGTCGTACTCGTCGGTGGTGTTGGACAGCAGCGTCTCCTGCGCCTGGGTCATCCCCTCCAGCAGCGCGCCGAGACGGGCGGTCTGAGGGTCGCGGAAGGTGTACAGGCGCCACAGTTCTTCGCGGAAGGCGTGCAGGTTGTTGGCGGTGCCGTGCAGCCACTGGGACTGGAGCTCGACAGGGGTGGTGTAGATCATGGCGGGGCCTTGGTTTCAGCGGCGCGGCTTGGCGGCGCTGCGGGGAAGGGCGGTGAGGGGGGTGGGCTCGGCCGAGCGGCGGGTGAGAGCACGGCGCAGCCGCTGCGGCAGGCTCACTGCTGCGGGCTGGCGAGCCTGGGCGGGCAGGTGCGAGAGGCCGGCGGACGGGAGGCGGTCAGCCTCGGTCTGTAGCTCCCGTGCTGCGGCGCCGAGTTGATGCCGGGCGGCGGCGTAGATCTGGCGGGGGTCGACCGGCTGCGCGTCGGGCACGGCCCACACGTCCGCGCTGACGGAGTGCTGGAACAGGTGCGCGAGGTGCCGAGTCGCCTCCGTGACCCGGGTGTGGGCACCGGCGAGGGCGATGGCGGTCAGCCGCGCGGCGGTGGTGGCAGAGGGGTCGAGCGGAATGTGGTTGGCGTAGTCGGCTGCGCCGAGCGTGCTCGTCTGGACGAACTGGAGGGCGCTGAGCTGTTGGGCGACGACGCGGGCGTCTGGGACACCGGGGTCGGTAGCGAAGGGGCCGGGGAGCTTCTCGGCGAGGGCCTCGGCCTGGTCGGCGACCAGACGAAGGCGCTGCTGGTAGTCACCCAGAGTTGGTGTGGGTGCTGGGGTGGGCGTGGTGGGCTCCGAACGGTGCGGGTGCTGACCGGGCAGTAGTCGCCGGGTCAAGGACGGCGGAACGGCAGGACGGTCGTGGTCGGCTGTGGCGCATCGGCGGCCGTGGCGGGCGGTGACACGACAATGAGCAGGTGCCGTGTCCGCTGACGTGCCGCGTCGGCGCGCGGCTCGTACTCGCCTGCGGCGGGCGGCATCGGCGCCGGTTCCGGTTACGATGGGGCGGCGAAGGCGACGGCCGCCGCAGGGAGGGGCACACTCGGCCACGGCGGGCCCGCCTTGACGGCCGCGCCGGCGGTGAGGAGATCGGCCGACAGGGACTGTAGGCCCAGGCGCGTGTTCTCCAGCCCCTGGGCGACGACGCCCTCCAGGACTTTTAGCTGCTGGGCGTTGAGGGGCGCGGCGTCGGGGTCGAAGAGGTGGGCCGCGGCCTCCAGGGTCTCCCCGAGCACCGCGCCGACCAGGCCCAGCGTGGCAGCCGCCAAGGCGTACACGAGCGCACCCGTACGGGCCGCTGGCTGCTCGGGAGACGCCTGGTTGAACCGTGCAACGCCGTCGACAGCGCGCTGCTGCAGCGCGAGCACGTCCTGGAGTTGGTCGGCGACACCAACCGGTCCAGCGGGCCCCGGCCGCCGGAGCGCCGCCCGTTCGGTGTCGGCCGCCATGTCCTGCAGGAGCCGTCCCACGTCCTGCGGGTCACCGGTCATCGGCGCTCCCGGGGCGCGGGTTCAGCGAGGGGCTGAGCGGCCGGGGGCCCGGCGGTGTCGGAGGCGATCCGGGTGACGAAGCCGAGGACTTCCTGGTGGCCGCGGTCGGCCTCCTTCTCGGCTTCGGTCAGGGCCTGCCCCGCTGCCTTGCGGCGACGCTGGTGCAGTGACTCGGCCGCACTGCGCGGTGCCCCGCGCGCGGTCAGGGCGCACTTGACGGACAGGTCGAAGGCGACGCCGAGGTGTCGGGTGATGGTGGCGGCACGGACGGCCGCCGCAGCGTACGCGACGGCCAGCGGCGGGTCGGCAGCGCTGTCGGTGCTGAGCTTGCGCAGGTGCCGGGCGTTGTCCGCGCACTCGCGCTCGAAGGCGAGGGCCTGGGCCATCCGCTGCGAGATGGCGGAGGGGTCGGGAGCCAGCTGGCCTGGCCCCGGCGGCGCGACGGTGACGCGACCGAGCAGGCGCAGCATGCCGGCGACGGTAGCCAGGTCGCGCGTGAAGGCGTTGGGTGTGCTTGTCACGGTGACTCCTGGTTCAGCGTCGTCGGCCGGCGGCTGCGTGCGGGGGCAGGTCGGCGGGCCGCGCGGGAGGGGCGGCGATGACGCGGGCTCCGCGAGCGGTCGAACGCGCCACCGCTGCGGGGCCTCGCCCGGCTGGCGTGGCGAGCGACAACCGTGTCGCCTCGGTTCGCAGTTGCTCCGTGGCGTCTCGGAGGGCGATGCGGGTGTGTGAGAGGGACTGGTTGATGTGCCGGGTCGCGCGCTCGCGGATTTCCTCGCCGCTCTGTCCGCCGACGCCTGCGACGTCGTACAGTCGGGCGGCCATCTCGGCGGCACGGCTGATCGACGCGCCCGCCCGAGCCAGTTGTTCGGCTGCGGCGGCGAGCGTTCGAGCCTCGGCCCGTTCGGCGTTGTCCGGGTGCGGGCGCGCGGTCAGGGCGGCGGTGATGTCCAGGACGGCATGGTGGTGTTCGTCGATCGCTTCGGCGTGACCGGTCAGTTCGGCCAGGTCCGGCACGCCCTCTTCGCGGTAAGCGCGGGGCAGCGCGTTCTCCAGCGACTCGGTGTGGTCGGCCGCAGCGCGCAGCCACTGGGCGGCGCTTGAGGGGACGGGTAGAGGCATGGGTCTCTCTGCTTGGGGCCAGCGGCGGGGAGGGGAGAGTACGGCCTGCCCGGCCTCCAGTTGAGGACGAAGGCCGGGGCTGTCGACGCTCAAGGGCGCCGCCCGGGCGAGGCGGCGGGAGTGAGGAGCGCGGCGAGCGCCTCCTGATCGCGGGTGAGGGCGTCGTCCTCGATCGGGACGTGGCCCGAGCCGACGGTCAGGTGCCAGCGCCCGTCGATCCGCCGGATCGGGAGCGCGCCCGGCACGTCGGTGTCCGTCCCGGGGATGGGGAGGGGCGGGGCGCCTATGGACAGCAGGGGGGAGTCCATGGTGAACAAATCTGTTGCCAGTAGGAGAGGTTGACGGGCCAGTCGAGGCGGGATGGGTTCAGCGCCTGGAGCGTCGGAGGCAGCGCGCCAGGAGGGGGCGCGGAGACTCCACGGAGGTCTGCCTACTCATGCGGAGCGCCTGGCTGATGGCGGCCTGGTGGGCGGCGTAGCGAGACAACGAGGACTGGTAGGCGGACCAGGCACCGGCGCCGGAGAACTGGTCTGGCACGGCGGGCGGGTGGTCAGGCAGGCGGTCGATGGTGAGGCTCCCGAAGTAGCGGAGGGGCAATGGCCTCCCCGGCTCCGTCGCGTGGCCGGTACTGGAGCCGGGGAGGGGTCACCGCGGGCGGGCCGCCCGGCTGCGCGCGGTGGGGGCGGCGGCGACGAAGAGGTCGTCGAAGCCGGGCAGCATCTGCACCTGGGCGGTGCCGCTGGAGGTGGCGGCGGTTGCCCGAGGTGACACGGGCTCGGCTGTGGCAGGGGCTGCCAGGGACCGGCTCTGCGGGCTGTAGATCGTGTCCAGATACTGGGAGACCGGACGCTCCCATTCCTTGCGCAGGATCGCGCCGCCGACCACGCGCGCGGCCTCAGTCGGGACCACAATGTCGGCGAGCTGCTGGCAGGTGGACGAGCGGGAGCCCGTCCACGGGTAGTCGGCCGGCATCGCGACGGTGAGGGCCGCCTCCGGCACCGTGTACTTGCGATCCTTCTTGTCCGCCCAGTACCAGCCGCGGATCTTGCTGGTGGTGCCCGGAGCGGTGCGATCGGCCGAGAACTCGTTGCCGCCGGACGTCCGCCTGGTTCCACGGGTGTTGACCCGTACCCCCTCCGGCCAGCCGAGGGCCTCGGCGAGAGTGCGCCCGGGGACCGGCTCGGAGGGCTGCATGGCCTGCAGGTTGACGTAGTGGTGGCGGCCGGCAACGAGGTAGACGCGGCGACGGTGGGCGGCGACGCCGACATCGGCCGCATCCAGGACCTGGTAGTCGGCTGAGCACCAGTCGGCGATCTGCAGCTCCTCCGAGATGGCGTCCAGCACCACCTCCGGCAGGGCGCTGCTCTGCTCCATCGCCATCCAGCGCAGGTTGTCGTAGCGGGCGGTGAGCGCCAGCGACCAGATCAGCGACTCGGCGATCAGTCCGATGCGCTCGTCACTCATCTGTGGCACCAGGGAGCGGGCCTCGTCGAAGGTCAACAGCGGTCCGGTGAAACCGCTGTAGCCGTCCCAGTCCGGGTCGGAGCAGATGCCGCAGATGTCGGCGTCCTCGCATTCCCCGGTGTCGTGGTAGTGACCGAAGCTGGCCTCGCATGCCAGGGTGAAGGTGTCGAGCAACAGCTCGATGTTGTCCTCCTGGTGGCCCGCGCGCTTGCCGGCCGGAGACCAGACCTGGCACGGTGCGCTGACCGTGAGACCCTCGACGTACCGCAGCGCGGGGTGGACCGGGTCGAGGGCCCGCACGTCGGCGACGATGCGCCGGTGCCCGGCCGCGACGGCGGTCGCCGAGGCGTCCCAGCCGATCTCGACGCCGACCACGTCGAACCCCGAAGGGTCCAGGACTCGCAGTCCCTGCTCCCAACCACCGGGACCCGCAAACAAGTTGACAACTCGCTGGGGATCGCCAGGGCGGGGCGGGAACAACCAGGCCACGGGCCAGGGGCGAGCGAGCGCGACGAGCTGCTGGTGCGTCCACGGCCCCATCTGCGGGCCCTCGTCGGGCCAGCGCAGATCCCCTGCGGTGGACAGCCGAGGCTGGTAGTCGTGCGGCGGGATCTCGGGGTACCGGTAGCTCAGCGCCGTCCCCTCTCCGCCGCCCGGTCCGGCGTCGAGGCGAAGGGTGTGGTGCCGGCGCCCGACCGGTCGACCCCTGATGTGGCGAGGGCAGTCGGGGACGTGCTCACCGCAGCGCTGGGGCGGGCGCCCTCCGCGGCAGCACGGTCCGCCGTCAGGTCGGCGGTGATCTCGTGGTCGATCCCGTCCAGGTTCGCCGCGTGGCCCCTGAAGATCTCCCCGTAGCCTGGGTGGTCGCCCAAGTCGGCAGAGTGGGCGAGAGCGGCCAGCGCCGTACGCAGCTTGCGGAGATCGGCCAGACCCTCGGTCACCTCGACCGGCGCGTTGTCGGCCGCCTGCCGCTCGCCGGTGAGCGGCAGCAGGTCGAGGTGGATTTCGCCTGCGACGTCCCGAAGGACTTCTGCATGGGCGAAGGCGCGGCCGGCCAGGGTCTTCGGCTTGATGGAGCCCAGGTGGTCGAGTCGACGGGCCATGCTGAACAGAGCGCCCAGGTGGGCGGCTGCGGTGAACTCAGGCGCGGGCGGCGGCGCGAAGGCGGCGGTGTACTCGGCAACCGCGTCCCGGAGGCGGCGGGCATCGATGCCGTCCGCGACCAGCACGAAGTCGGCGTTGTAGCGAGCGAGTTCGCCGCGGCCGTCGCGGGCGGACGGTGCGTGGTGCCTCTCGTTGAAGACGTCGTACTGCGAGAAGCCGAACCAGTTGGCGTCGACTGCGTCGGCGGACGGGGAGACGATACGGATGCGGATGCCGCTCCAGCTGTCCTCCCGGATGGTCTGGGCCAGTTCAGCGGTAACGACCATGTCGCCTCGGCGGGCCACCTGCCGCAGCCCGGCGACAGAGCCGTCCGGCAGGGGGCAGATCAGGCGCAGGGCCTTGGCCTGGTCGACAGGGGTGCTCCAGGAAATGGGGGTACCTCCTGGGTGAAGTGAGGGAACGGTCAGGGGGAACGGCTTGGACGTGGGGGTGGCACTGAGGAGCGCACCGGCTCCGCAGTGGCAGTTGTTGCGGCAGCCCGGCTCGTGGTGATGTTCGCGGCATCAGCCCGGGCCGTGTGGGCGATGGGCCGCAAGTCATGTGCCCGGTAGCGGAGTTCGTCGCTCAGTCGCCGCAGCGCCTCGGCGTGTGCGGCGAAACTCGCCGCGCGGGGCTCGTCACCGCTCTCGCGGAAGACCTCACTGACTTGTTCCAGGAACTGGTGCAGCGCGCCGACCGCATCGTCCTTGGCGCCCTCCAGCACGTCGGCCAGTTGCCCTGGGGTCTCGGCGCGATTGAGCCGCTCCGTCCACGAGGGTGCCCGGGGCGCGAAGAGGGACGGCTGGCGGGGCTCGTCGCCGGGGGAGTCACACGGTTCGAGGTCCTCGATCTCGGGATCGCCGAAGCCGAGTTGGTCGATGCGGAAGCCAATGCGGGCGAGGTCTGCGACTCCGAAGTCACTGTCCTCCAGTAGGAGAGCGGCCTCTTCAGCCTCTTGCGCGGAGGCGGCCTGCACGATCAGCGTCACGGCCCTAGGGACGGCGCTGAGGGAGAAATGTGAGACGGCGCCGCTCAGCGCACCGTCGTGAGGATTCTGGACACTCACGCGACCGCCTCACCGGAGCGGCAGCTGAAGGGGGAACAGCCGTCCTCGGGCCCGTTCTCCAACTCGTCCTCGACCAGCGGAAGCTGCTGTTGCAGGGCGGCCAGTTCCGCGCGACTGAGCCGGTCGATCGGAGCCTCGGCCAGCGGTCGCCGAGAGCGGTGCAGGTAAGCCTGGCCGAGCAGTGGCCGGCCCTCGGAATTCGCCCGAGCATTTCCTGCGCGAATCGCGGCGTCGAACTCGACGACATCCGCCCATTCTTCCGGAGATTCGTCGCGGATCTGCCTCCATTGAGCATTTCCGTGAAACGGGCACCCGAGGCACGCGCTTTTCGGGGTGGATTCCCAGCCGTGATCAGCAAGGAGCTTGATGCAGTCCTGGCGCGACAGTCCGAGATCGATCAGCGGAAAGCTGTGACGGGTGTACTTGACGTCCGAGTCCTTGGCGCGATGAAACTCGTCGGTCGAGATGCCGATCCACTGCTCGACATACACCCCGCGCGGGACTCGCGCGGGGTACGAGTAGCCCAGAATTCGGCGCACTTCCCGCTTGATAGGCTTTATCTTATATTCGCCTGTGCATTGGCGTCGGGTCATTCCCGGACTGCCGTCCCTGTTCAGGATGTACAGAGGCATCGAAGCGAATCGGTGCCCCGGGTCGAGGGCGTCCGATCGTATGTTTCCCGAGGGCACTCGAAGAATCGGGATGTTCGCCGGTCGGGCAACTCGGCGCTCCACCTCGTCCAGATGTCGATAAACGGCTTCCGGTTCCCAGCCGGTGTCAGCGAAAATCGCGTAGTCGAGTTTCGGAAGCTCGCCGATCGCGGACAGCAGGAGAAGGGTGGTCGATTGTACTCCGGCTCCTAGCGACAAAATGCGATTGGCGGGTTCGGAGGCATAATTCACTCGGTCTCACCCGCCGCAGCGAGCGCGCGCTCGGTGATGAGATCGGTCTGCCGTGAGGACGCCTTGCCGATCGCTCCTGCACCGGGCTCCTTGTACCAGGGCCGCAGGTCAAGCATGGCGGGGCGCATGCCAGTGGCGAACAACAGGGCCGTGCCCTTGCGCAGGGCACGGATCTGGTCCGGCGGCAGGATGCGCTCCTGGCGCATGCTGGTCGAGGTGGACCGCCCGGATTCCGAGGTGGAATGCGAGACGGTTTCCACGTCGTGCTCGCCAACCAGCCGGGAGAGCTTGTCCGCGAAATCCGCGTCGTCGATTCCGGAGCCGACAACCTTGACCGTGGCGGCGGACCACATCGCGTCCATGCCCGCCTCACCCCAGACTTTCTGGCCCTGACGGTAGGACTGCAGGATGGTGATCGGGATGACACCACGTGACCCGAGGTGGGAATAAAGGTCGGGGAGGTCCGAGATTTTGCAGACGTTAGCGGCTTCGTCGAGGATTGCGAGCAGCGGGGGATCGAGTCGTCCGCCGGAGCGTTCGGCCTGGATGACCGCGGTGCGCATGACGGAGTCGGCTGCTGCCGCGATCAGGGCACCCGCAGATCCACCGCCGTCCTTGGACAGCAGATAGAGGGTGTCCTCGGCGGTGACGAATTTCTCGGGCTTGAACTGCGGCAGGTCGGGATTCGGGGTGACCCATCGGGATATCTTCGGGTCGAGCAGGCACGCCGCGTACTGTCGGGCGGTTTCATAGATTCCGTCGCGGGTTTCCACCGCTCCGGAAACGGTGCCCTGCAGCTGGTCCGCGATGGCGATCAGGTTGTGGTCGCGGAGAATGTCGATCGGCGTGCGGTTGGACGGCACGGCAAGCCACTTCAGAACGTCCGTGATCGGGCGGCGGTCGCATCCGGCGGCCAGGAAGAGGGCGCAGAGGGTGTTCTGGGCGGCGGTGCTCCAGAAATCCCCCTGGGAGCTTTCGTCAACTGCCGCGGCGACGAAATGGCCGGCAAGGCGGCGGGCGCCGGGGAGGTCCTTGGCGTCGGCCAGGATGTCCCACCACATGCCCTGCGGGGTGTGCGCGATGCCCTGCGGGTCCATGGTCCAGACGCGGCCGGCTTCGGACCGCGCCTCCAAGGTCGCGGTGTAGGCATCTCGGGCGGCCTTGTTGCTGGTCAGAAGAACGGGGCCGGGTGCGCGCAGAATCGCGGGGACGGCCAGACTGGTGGTCTTGCCGCTTCGCGGCGCCATGATGGCGACGCACACGTCCTCCCAGGAGGCGCGCACCTCCGGGCCGGACGGGGCGAGGTTGCCGAGCAGCAACCCACTGTCATCGGGGCCGATTGCCCGATCTTTTACAGCCCGCGAGGCTCGGCCGCAGGTCGCGGGCCTTGGCGGTGATCTCGGCGGGCAGTAGCGGGGAGAGGTCGCGGGAAGTCGCCAGGCCGCTGGGCTTGCTCCGGTGCCGGGACCACAGCCACAGGCCGGTGGCGGCCAGGGCGAGAGCGGCGATCCCGGGGATGACGCGGGTGGCGATCAGCAGTGCCAGCGACGACAGGTGCGGATACAGCTCAGCGGGATGCAGCGCGGCGGTGACCGGCTCGAACGGGGTGTGCCAGGGACCGTTGCTGGTAAGGGAGTTGGCGGTGTTGCCGCCGATCCAGGCGAGGGAGCCGAAGATAGCGAGGGCGGAGCCTGCACCTATGAGGGCGTAGAGCAGGGCATCGGTGCCCGGACTCGGTGAGGGGCTTTTCGGGGTGGCGGGCAGGGGATGGTTCCTTGAGGGAGAGGGGAGTTGACGGTGAGCGCGGCCAAGGTCGGCGGCAGGTGGCCGAGGGCGGCGGTGTGGTCGCCGATGGGCATCGGCCGAAACCTGGATGTCCGCCTGCTGAGGCCGGCGTCAGGCGGGCTGCCTCAGCGCGAGGCCGCGCTGGCGAGGCGGGCCGGTGTTGGGGGTACGGCTGCCGGTGGGGGCTGGCGACCGTGGCCGGGGGCGGTGGTTCGGGTGAGGGCGGCGACCCGCCGGGAGGTGGCTGGTTCCTCGGCGACCGGGTCGACGGCGGAGATCTCGCTGAGCCGCTGGGAGGTGGTGTTCAGCAGTGCGGTCATCCGCCCGAACAGGCTGTACTCCGGGTCCATCAGCGGGCGGACGAGGAACTCGTCCTCGGCTGTGGGGGGGGGTATTCGCTTCTCCGGAGTCAGCGGTGGGGCGGTTCGACGATCCGGGAGTGCGGGGTGACGGCGGTGGGGGCGGCCTGGATCTGCGGGCCTGGGCCGGCAGCCCGGATCGCTGGGGAGTTGGAGGTGGCCGCGTGGTGGCGGGCGGCTACGTCCACGAGGCCGTCGGCGGCGTAAGCGACTGGAGCGGCGGCGCGGTACCCGGCGGCGGCGAACCGGGCGCCCGCGTCCAGGACGGGCTCCCAGACCTCGGGCTGGTCGCCCAGCTCGGTGCCGAGCTGATTGCCGAGCGCGTACACAGCGGCGGCGAGCCGGTGGGCCGGTCCGGGCCGCAGTCCGATCCACTGCACGACCTCGGCGGCCTCTTCCGCGGTCAGCTCGGGGGCGAGCTTCTCGATCTGCCGCAGCGCGTCGCTGGCGCGGGCGACCGCGGCCTCCACGAGGGCGAGGGTGGGGTCGTTGGGCACAGGGCTCCTACGGAGAACGGTGGAGGGGGCGGGCCGCCGCCTGCGGAACGGCGGCCGGTGGTGCGGCGACGACGGTGGCACGCTGGGCGGGGACCGAACGGGCAGCCGTGAAGCGCGGGTTGCGGTCCTCGTGCTCGGCCAGCTGGCACACGGCCAGGGCGAGGGATCGGTCGCGCGACGTCGCGGCAAGGGTCTGGTCGGCGCGTACCAGCGGGGCCAGGAGGCGGGCCTCGTGCGGGTCGGTGCGGATGAGGACCCAGCGGCAGGCGGCGGGGTCGTCCGGTGCGGCGATCCCGGTGGCGGCCAAGATCCGCCGGGCGACCTCGGCGAACCGGTAGTCGGGGGCCGGGGCCCGGTCGGGGTCGGTGCGCAGCGTGCACTGCCACACCATCCGGGACCTCACCGCCTGGGCCGGGTTTGCCGTCCGGGAGAGGTGGGCGGTCAGCTCGGCGACGAACGCCTGTTGGCCAAGCAGGGAGAGTTCGGGGACCGGACTCCAGGCGTCCAGCAGCCGCAGCCGCTGTCCCCGGTTGGCTGCCGCCGTGACCAGGCTGGCGATCAGGTCCTGAGCCGAGAAGTGGCGGGAGATGAAAGGGTGCACGGTCACCTCCCCGGCGCGGTTGCGGCGGGCGGGGCCGCCGCGACCGGAACGGGTTCTGCGGCTGGCGGCGGAGCGGTGGCAGGCCGGGCGGCCGATCGGGCGAGGGCCGCCTGGTGGCGCTCGGCGACTTCGAGGGGGCCGTCGTACTCCCAGGGCCAGCGACCGCCGATCCGGTAGAGCCCGCGCTCGTCCGGGGCGACGGACTCGGTGCCGCCATCACCGTCGTAGTCGGGCGTCCAGTCGAAGGTCAGTACCTCGCAGTCCCAGCGCGCGGTCATCCCGCAGTTGTCCTTGTGCAGGTCCGCGACGATCTGCTCGGCGGTGCGCCGGGAGAAGGCGGGAGAGCAGTGGGGGCCGATGTGCCCGAGGGTGTCGCGGGGGTCGACCAGGCCGGGGTAAGGGCCGTGCTCGGAGTCCTCGACGTAGAAGTGGAACAGGCGCTCGATCACGCGGCTCAGTACGGGTTCTCGGTGGTGCGGGCATCCTGCGCGGCGGCCACAAGCTCGGGCAGATCGCCGGGGGCGGCGTCGCGCTGGTCGATCCACCAGGTCGCCGTGTCGAGCAGGCGCACCTGGTCCTCGATCTCCTGCCAGTCGGCTTCGTCCAGGTCGCCCTCCTCGACGAGCACCCGGTAGGCGCCGGTGACCAGTTGGTGCCGACAGCGCTCGCCCCACGGCACGGCCTTGGGCGGACCGTCCAGGTCGGGCATGCGGAACTGCTCGGCCCACTCGGTGGCAGCCTGCTGCTCGGCGGCGCGGCGCTCGGCCAGCCAGGCTTCGCGGGAGGCGGTGTCCGATTGGCGCTCGGTCAGCCAGCACTCCTTGCAGGAACGTTCCGCCAGCCAGCGGGTGAAGCCCGCGCGCTTGTCGGCGGGGCGTTCCGACAGGTCGTGGTCGACGCTGTGGCCGCAGGAGTGCTCCACGGACCAGATCTTCTTGACGGCCAAGTTGGCTCTCCTTAACGCGAGTTCGAGTGGCCGGCAGCCCACTGGATGCGCGGGTCGACGGCGGGGACAGCAGCAGCGGCGGAAGCGGCGCCCTGCGCGTGGAGGGCGGCGCTGGAGCGGACCCGGCCGCTTGTCGCGAGCGCGGCGCGGGTGCGGGCGCTGGTGGGACCCGGACGGGAGGCGGCGGTAGCGGGCCGGGTGGCGACAGCGGCGAGGTCCCGGCTGTTGCCGGCCAGGACGGTGTCCGCCTGGGCGATCACGGTTTCCACGCGGGAGAAGTCGACGCCGGCGGGGTCGGCGCGAAGTTGGGCGTCGATGGCGCGCAGGCTCGCGGCGACCTCGCCGTTCATCGCCACGCGGTCGTGCAGCAGCGCGTCGGCGCCACGGTCCTGGGCGCTGGGCCCGGTGTGCACGACGGTGCCGAACGGGTCGGACTGGGCATCGGCGCGGGTGGGTGATGCCGGATTGCGGTCCTGCGGGGCGATGAGCCGAGTGGCGAACAGGTCCGTGTGCTCGGGTGCCGGGCTCTGTGCCGGGGACTGCGGGGTGCGGTCCATGGCCGCGATGAGCCGGGTGGCGAACGGGTCGGTCGGCACGTACGGGCTGCCAAGCGGCTCGAAGGCGAGGTCGGTCGCGACACGCACGCTCTGGTTGCGCAGCTGGGCGACCGCGCGGGTGGCACGGAGATCGCCTTCGTGTTCTGGCTCGTCGAGCGCGAACAGGTCGGAGATCGGCGATGTGCGCACGAACCCCGCCTCGGTGAGCGCCTGCCGCATGTGCGGCTGGACGAAGGGGATGCGGGCGACGATGCCCAGTTGTGGATGCCGACCGATGGCCACCTCGGGCGCCAGGGACTGGGCGGGCGGCGCGAGGCGGACGACAGGGTCCGCACCTGCGGCTGCTTGGGCCTGGCTCGGCAGCGGGGGCTGGCTGGCGGCGGTGTAGTCGAACTCCGGGGCGGCCTCGACCTGGACTCCGCTGTGGCGCAGGAACGCGACGGTCTGCCGCACGTGGAGGAACAGGTTCTGCTGGTCGGGTGCGGTGTCGATGGTCAGACGGCCGTCGGCGAGCGGCCGGAACCCGGCGCGGAGGAGGACCTCGCGCGCGGCCGGGTTGGCGTCGGCGCCCAGGGAGGCGGCGACGCCGTACTGCGGGTCGCGGGTGATGGCGATTTGATGGGGGTTGATGCGCAACTCCTGGTGGCGGTCCGGGGGAGGTTCAGCGGCGGGCTGTCGGCCGGGCCGGTTCGGGGGTGACGACGGCCGGGGGCGGCGGGCAGGCCGAGTGCGAATCTGGACGGGGCCGCGCTCATCCGGGCCAGCGGAGCGCGGACCGCGGCGGCGCGTAGGCCGGCTGGTTGCGGACGCGCGGTGTCACGCTGGTAGAGGAGGCGGAAGTCCCTGCGCGGCAGATCCCCGTAGGAGGGGTTCCACCGGTCGGTCTCAGACAGGTACCGGTCGCGCGAGTTGTAGCGGATCATCACGAACGGCTGGTCCTGGTCGACCTGTTCGCCGAACCGGGCGAGCCACCAGTGGTCGTCGTCGAACCTCTGGATCGCCTCGACGATGATCCGACGGTCCTGGACATCGGCCGCGATCTCGCGGCTGAGCGGGTTCGTCAGACCGGCGCGCAGCTCGTGTTCCGCAGTGCTGCGGGCGGTCACGGCAGCCAGGTCGGCGTCCGGGAACGGCTCGGCCGACTGGAGCCACTCGTAGTACGCGAGGACCTGCAGCGGGGTCTGTTCCGGCCGGTGCCAGTTCGCCACCTGCACGCCGGTCTTCATCAGAGCCCGCAGGGCCTCGGCAGCGTGCTGGACCTGGTCGTGTGCTTCGACGCAGGGGCGTTGGCGCCAGGCGTTGTTCTCGACGTCGGCCGCGCGGTACCAGAACCCCGACTGGTGGAGGATCTCCCCGGCGGCCTGCGGGTGCTGTCCGCGGATGACAGCGAATTCGCCCGCGTCGTAGTCCCAGCCGAAGGCCACGTGGGGCGTGGTCATCGCCGCAGGGGTGCGCCCTGGATCACCAGGACCGCTCGGGCCGGGGCGTTCGCCGCCGCCCGTTCGCGTTCGGCCGCGCGCCCGGCCTCCTCCTCGCGGGCCTGGATCAGGAGCAGTAGTTCCTCCTCCAGCCGGTCGCGCTGGTCGGCGGCGGTCTCCAGGGCCTCCAGCTGGGCGTCGAGCTGGTCGAGGACGGCGTCGTCCACCCGGCGGCGCGCCGCCGCGACGTTGATCAGCTTCACGCGCAGGAAGGAGACGCGGGTCTCGGCCGCGACCAGGGCGCGGTGGGCCTCGACGAGGCGGGCGGTGGCGGCGTCGGCACGGGCCTCGTTGGCGGCCAGCGCGGAGAGGGAGTTGCCGGCTGCGGCCTCCAGGCGCTCGTCCAAACGGGTCAGGGTGTTCGGCATGGATCTCCAAGCAACGATGAGAAGTTGAGAGCTGGGCCGGTCAGAAGGGGCGTGGTACATGGCCGCTGGTAGGCCGGGGTGGGCGCTGTGGTGCCGGATCAGCGGAGGACGGCGCCGCAGAGGTGGCCTGCGGTCGTGAAGGCGACGAGCTGAGGGCCGCGTTCCGGCGAGCGCCGTCGGCGGGAGGTTGTGTGGCGTAGCCGGAGGCCGTCCACGTCGTGAGGGCCGAGTCCAGGTCCTTGTGCCGGTTGACCTTGTAGTAGGGCCGCCTGCCCTTGCAGAAGATGGCGCCTTCGCCGGTGGCGGCGTAGAGGCCGAGCAACTCGCGGCCCCCGTATGGTGAATGGTGGGAGGCCAGCAGCGTGAGGTGTCCGTTGCAGATGTCCGCGGTGAGCATGTCCCCGTAGGCAATCCTGTCCAGTGCAGTCCGCACCCCGCTGTCACCGACCCACGAGGGCCGGTTCTCGATCCGCGCACGCTGCTCGGCCTCGCTGAATACCCTGGTGACGCCGTACTCGGCGGCGGTGAGCAGCCGGATCGCATCCCGCAGCTGCCGCTCGACGGTGGCGGGGCTGTCGTGGCGCGGGCGGTGAAGGTCGAGCGCGTCGTCGCGGACGAATCCGGCCTGCTCCAGCCATCGGGCGCTGCGGCGGTCGACTGCCGCAGCGACAAGGAAGCCCAGGTCCGGCCGGTGCCCGACGGTGACCGAGGGGCGGCTCATCCCGGATGCCCCGGATCGTGCATGCGGGCGTCGGTGTCGAACAGCTCCAGCTCGGCCTTGTGGAGAAGATGTTGAACGATAAACGAACGGCCGGCCACCTTCCACAGGCCGCGGCCCCGGCCGAGCTGGGAGATCGCGGCGGTCTCCACTCCGGTCAGGCCGAGCAGCCCAGCGGTGGCGGCAAGCTGGTCGGCCTCTTGCCGGTAGATCACGCGGGTCGCGCAGTCGGTCATCAGACCCTCGGCCAGTGCGCGGGCGCGGGAGCCCTGGTCGCCGGCCGACAGCAGATCGCTGAGCCGGTGAATGATCAGCATGTTCGCGATGCCGAGGCCACGGGAGAGCTTCCACTGGGCCTGCATCCGCTCCAGGAGCGCGGCGTGCCGCATGATGCGCCAAGCCTCGTCGTAGATCACCCAGCGCCGACCGCCGTTGGGGTCGCTGAGTGCGGCCTCCATCCACGCGGACGCACAGGTCATGGCGAGCGTCAGCGCCGTGTCGTCACCGGTGGACCCGAGCCGGGACAGGTCGATGGTCAGCATCGGACTACGCGGATCGAAGACGGCGGTGGACGGTGCGTCGAACATCCCGGCGAGGTCGCCGGTGATCAGACGACGGAAGGCGTGGGAGAGGTCCTGGGAGGCTTCGCCGACGCGGCGGGACGGGTCGCCGAGCGCCGAGTCCAGCAGGTCGGGCCGGCCGAGGACGGCGGCCACGTCGCCGAGCAGCGGAACCCGGCCCGCAGCGGCGGCCTGCTGAACAGCGGTGTCCAGCGCGACGTCGAGACCGGTGTACTCCATCGGCCGCATGTCGCGGCGCAGGACGGTCCGGGCGAGACTGCCGAGGAGCAGCAGGCGCCGCTTGCGGACCTCGCCGGCCCACGCCTCCTCGTCGATGCCCTCCGGCGCGGCGGTCGCATCCAGCGGGTTGAGGCGACCGGGAAGTCCGGGGCCGAGAGCGATCGTCGTGCCGCCGACTGCCTGCGCGACGCTCGTCCACTCGCCCTTCGGATCGGACGCGACGTAGACACGGTAACCATGGGCGGTGGAGCGCAGCGCGATCGACTTCGCCAGCGCGGACTTGCCCTGGCCGATCACGCCGGCGATCAGGCAGTTGGGGTTCGTGAAGTTCTCGACCTTGCCGTACAGCGCGAAGGGATCGAAGACGAACGACGCCTCGGCGTGGACGTCGCGGCCGACAAGGACACCGGAGCTGCCGAGGCCGCCCTCGGCCAGGAAGGGGTAGGCCCCGGAGGCGGTCGCGGTGGTCATCCGGTGCGCGGGGAGATTGAGCTTTCCGCCGCGCAGGGAGGCGGGACCGGGGCGCCCCCCAGCCGGGTAGAACGGGCGCAGCTCCTCGTTCTCTTCGCGGCGGGTGCGGGTGCGCGTCGGCCGGGAGTTGTCGCGGGCGGTGCGCCGGGCGGCGGCCAGGTCGCGGCGGGCCTGGCGGCGGGAGGCCCGGTCGGAGCGGCTGGGCGTGAACAGAGGTGAGGCGGAGGAGCGCAGGAACTTCTCCCGTCAGGATCGGAAGGCGGGGGCGGGGGCGCCGCGCAGCTCGGCGGGGGTGGAGATGCGCCGCATGCGGGCGGAGGCGAGGGTGTGCCGCTGGCAGATGACCAGGTCCGGGGCGCCCTCGGGCAGTCGCAGAGCGCAGGCTTCGCGGGTGGGGGCGCGGCCGTCGGCCCGGGGGGCGCGGTGGTAGGCGAAGTGGAGGGCGTCCGCGGTCTGCCACAGGCGGATCCGTGCGGCGTGGAGGTACTCGGCCTCGGCGACCTGGTGTGGCCGGGCGGTCGCGGTGTGGGTGTCGAGGAGCTGGAACAAAGCGGTGCAGTGCGCGTGGAGCGCATCCAACTCGGCTCGTGAAGCCGGTAGTTGGTCCGGTGCGCTGGTGTGATGGTGGACGTCCACGGCGGCGGTGGCGAACCGCAGCAGCCGGGGGCTGTCGGCCGGAGGGTGGTGCACGCGGTCTCCCGTCACAGACGGGCGAGCGGGAGGGCGGCCCGGGAGAACGCCTCGGCCTGCTCGAACTTGAGGAGGCGCAGGTCCAGGCTGGTGCTCGCCGCGGCGGTCTCGATCGTGGCGCACTGGCGGCGCAGGTCCTCGGGGGTGTCGGCGCTGACGACCACGAGGCCGGTGAAGTCCACGTCGGCATGGCCGGAGATCAGCTCGCGCTCGTGCTCCTTGGCGTCGGCGTACTCCATGGAGTCCGCCTCACTGTCCACCTGGCCCTTGCGGACGCGCTCGGCCGCGTCAGCGACGATCGACGCCTTGCGCCGCTGGACGGCCTTGAGCGCGGCGTCGAGGTCCTCGGGCCCGTAGTGGAGCGACAGGGCGCGGCGCACGCCGGCGGAGAAGACGAGGCTGTGGAGGAAGCCGTGGCTCACCTCGCTGCGGGGCCACTGCTCGATCCAGTAGACGGCGTGGCAGGCGGTGTCGCTGGTGATGCGCTCGCTCTCCTCGACCAGGACGACCGGTCCGGCGGCGCCGGGGTCGGCTTCGGCGCGGCCGGTGTCGGACCACTGGTCCATCGCGGCAAGGGACTTGGGGTCGTAGGCGCTGCGGATCACGGCAGCGAACTCGCGGCCGGTGAGCCAGCCGGAGGGGGTCAGGCCCGCGTTGCGCAGGGACTGCTCGAAACCGGGGGTGAGCTGGGACAGGACGGTGAAGGCTCCCGTGAGTCCGCCGCCGGCCTCGCCGATCAGTCGGCGGGCGGCCTTGAGGTCGAGGGCGATGGCGATGTACGCCTCGTGCGGAGCGGCGGTCGGACCGGCGGCGTCGAGGAGTTCCTGGTAGACGGGCCCGGCGACCGGGGCGTCCGGGTTGCCGTGCTCGGCCCAGTAGCGCTGCAGCGCGTCGCCCGAGTCAGGCACGGTGCGCTCGATGACCTGGACCGCGCTGATGTAGCCGGTGCGGGCGAGGGCTGCCAGGGCACGGCCCCAGCCGCTCACGTTGGCGGCCTGCGCGGGAGCGTCCAGGAGAGCGAAGGCGCGGGAAGTGACGCGGACGGCGGCGATCAGGGTGCCGCGCTGGGGGTCGTGGACGGCGCCCATGGTCCCGCCGGGGGCGGTGACTGCGCGCAGGCTCGCCGTGGTTCCGGGCAGGTGGAGCAGGCCGTCGCGGCGGGGCCGGGAGCTGGGGCGGGCGAGCCAGATCAGCTGGCCCTTGGCCCGGCGCAGGTAGTAGCGGATGACGATGGGGGCCCAATCTGCCACGGAGCGGCTGTGGAAGCGGATGAGGACGAGTGCGGCGGCCAGCGCCCATACGGGCGTCAGGAGGACGGCGCCGACTAGGCCGCTGGCGACCATGGTCACCAGCAGCAGGGCGCCGGCGAGGCCGACGACGGTCAGCTGGGCGGGGCTCAGGCCGAGCAGGATGCCGCGGCGGGAGCGTGTCGGGAACCGCACGGTGGAGAGGAACTCGGTGGACAGGGGCGCCTCCTGGCGTGGGAGCCCGGCCGGGGCGAGGGGGGCGGAGCCCCGGCCGGGGCGGGATCAGGCGAGCGGCGTGGACGGCGGACCCGCCGCCGGGGTCGGGGGGCCGGTGACCGGTGCGGTGGAGGTCGCCGGACCGGCCGGTGCAGGCGAGGAGGCGCGCGGCGCGGCCGGGCGGACGCCGCGGACGACCGGAACCGGTGCGCCAGGGCTGCCGGCCGCTGCGGCGACGGCCGCCGAGGGGGACACTCCGCCAGTGCTCCCTGCGCCCGAGGCGGGTACGGACCCGCCGCCCGCCGGGCTGCTCGCGGAACCGGCTGGGCGGGTGATCAGCGGCTGCCCGGTACCGGAAGCGCGGCGGGTGATCAGCGGCTTGGAGACGGCGCCCTTGCTGCCACCGCCGGTGCTCGTGCCGGGGTAGGCGAAGCTGGCCTGCGCCGCGGTGTCGGAGGGGGGGCTCGACGGGGAGGAGGTGCTGCCGACGGCGCTGTCCTGGCCGGGGATCTTCGACGGGCCCTGCGGCGCGGCCGTTGCGGCAGCTCCGGCACCGCCGGTGCCCGCGCTCATGGCCATGGTGCCGGCCTTGCGGGCGGCGCCCGCAGCGGTCTGCATGCCCGCGTTGACGGTGCGGTGCAGGTCGGCGGCACTGCCGTCGGCGGCCCAGTGGATGAACTTGTAGGTCATCATCGGGCAGAGCAGGACCAGGATCATGACGACGATGCCGGCGAGGATGTCCGACAGGGCGGCCAAGCCGTCCTTGTTGTTGGTGTTGCCGATGGCGCTGATGCCGATGAGGAAGACGACGGTCATGATCAGCTTGGAGAACACCAGGGCCGCGGTCGCCTCGATCCAGGCGCGCCGCCAGCGAGCAGCCGGTTCCCAGCCGCCGCCTGCTCCTGCGAAGACCGCCAGGGTGACGAGGACCAGGATGGCGACCTTGCGCAGCACCATCGTGCCCCAGTACATGACGGCACCGACCACGCAGCCGAGAGCGACAAGCGCTGGAACGGCCCAGCCGAGCTGGGACGTGCTGGCGATCATGCCGACCTTGATGACGCGGGTGACGGCGTCCGAGGTGCTGGTGTTGGCGACCTTGAACAGGCCGTTCGACAGCGCGTCTACCACGCTCAACGCGATGCCCGTGCCGGCGACGGCGACGAACGAGAACAGCACGCCTGAGATCGTCCCGGTCACGGCCTGGGACAGGGCTTGGCCGTCACGCCTCCAGGCGGCACGCAGGAGTTGCAGGCAGAAGGTGGCGACGATCGCGACCAGGCCGATCGGCAGCATGATCGCGTAGTTCTCGCGGAACCATGAGGCGCCGAGGTCGACCGACGTCGTGGAATCCACGGCCTGGGAGGCGAGGTTGGCGGCACTCTGGGCGAGGTCGCCGCAGGAGCGGGCGATCCAGTTGCCGATCGAGCCGGTGATCGAGTCGGTGATGCCGCCGGGGGTGACGTCGCACAGGGCGCCTGCGAGAGGGAGGTCACAGAAGCCGATGAGGCACCCCCTCCTTTCTTATAGGGGGCGGGTCAGGGGTAGACGGTCGGTGCGATCGACGCGAGCGCGCAGTTGTGGCCGGGGCGGCACTGCACGGCGAGGGTGATCGCGCGTCGCTCGTCGCCCTGGCCGCCGCCGGTCCAGGTGATGGACTGGGAGCCGTTGACGGTGACCGCGTACATGTAGGCGACGGTGAGCTTGGTGGGGTCGGCGGCCACGGCCTGGTTGAACGCGGTCGGCAGATGCGCTTCGTTGACCTTCCCGGTGGCCCGCTGGCCGTTGTCGCGCATCCGGTCCCACAGGGTGGGGTCGGGGACCTGGCTGGCGAGGGCGGCCGGGTCGGCGTACGTGCTCTCGCTGGTCAGCCAGGCGCGAAGGCCGGCGAGTTGCTGCGACTGGGACGTGGTGCGGGTGTCGTAGGTCCACAGGGCCCGCGCGAACGCCTTCGCGAAGACGACCGGGTCGCTGGTGTGAGGCGGCGGGGCGACCGGATTGGTGGTCGACGTCCCGGGCTGCGTGGTCGGGTCGCTGCTCGCAGCGGCGGTCGGCGCGCTGCTGGGCGTGGAGCCGGGGGCGGCGGTGCTGGTGGCGGAGGGGGCGGCCTGGCTGCGGTGGCCGCCGCCGGTGAACCGGGCGATGAGCCCGGCCACCAGGGCGACGACCACGAGCGCCACCACGCCGACGAGCACGCGGCGGACCATGAGGGACTGGCCGCCGGGCTTGAACGGCTGAGGTGAGGAGGACATCAGTGAACGCTCGTCCCGACGTTGGAGAAGAACGTGACGATGCCGTTCGCGGCGCCGAGCAGAAGCGCGCAGCCGGCCGCGACCAGCGCGCCCTGCTTCCCCTTCTGCTCCGAGCCGTGGGAGCCGGTGTGGTGGCCCCACGCCCACACGATGCCGGAGACGCACAGCGCGCCCACGACCGCGATGATCGCGAAGAGGTTGATCGAGCCGACGGTGCTCTTGAGCACGTTGAGGCCGGGCAGGCCGCCCTCGGAGGGCTTGATGCCGGGGTCGAACGCCAACTGCTGGACCTTGGCGGCGGCGTTGGCGAGGTAGGTGGTCAATCACACTCCACGAGCTAGGGGGCGGGGTAGACGCGGCCGGGCCGCGGCAGGGCGAAGGAGAGAGGCGCGCGAAGTGCGCGGAGAGGGGGCGAGCTGGCGAAGCTCGGTGTGTCGCCCGCCGACCAGGGGTAGCCTGCCGAAGAGGCAGGATGCCCAGGTGGTGGACCGTCCCGCGTCAGAAGGGCGGGGCAGTCAACGGCGTCCCCAAACCGACAAGTTGCCGACAGAATGCTCGGACACCGACAACTTGAATCGGAACCTGCAGCGTCAGGGGACGATGCGGCGGGCGGCGACGATGTCGGACCGCCAGGAGTCCAGGGTCGAGATCTTGACCACGTCGCCGGTGTGCGGAGCCTGCGCGATCAGGCCCTGCCCGATGTACATCCCGACGTGTCCAGGGCCCTCGGGCCCGGGTTCGGTGAACAGCAGGTCGCCCGGCTTGAGGGCGTCGACCGAGACTGCGGTGCCCTCGGTGACCTGGGTGTACGTGGTGCGAGTCAGCGCGATGCCGCCGGCCTTGTAGCTCTGCTGCATCAGGCTGGAGCAGTCACAGCGGCCCATCGGGTCGGGGCCGTGCGGCGCGGTGCAGGAGCCGCCCCACTGGTACGGGGTGCCCAACTGCCCGAGCGCGTACCGGATCGCGGACTG
This sequence comes from Streptomyces sp. NPDC004539, assembly GCF_040610055.1. Lineage (NCBI taxonomy): Bacteria > Bacillati > Actinomycetota > Actinomycetes > Kitasatosporales > Streptomycetaceae > Streptomyces > Streptomyces sp. NPDC004539. The sequence goes on from NZ_JBEXLS010000027.1 coordinate 65,112, forward strand.
CACTGCGGGCGGCGCGTCGGTCGGGATCACGTACCCGGCGGGCAGGGTGCCCGGCGGGATCGTCCCCCAGTCGATGCCTGAGCCGTCAGTCCCGCACCCGGTCGAGGCCGGAGGCGGTGAGCCGGGTGAAGGCGATGGTGCCGGGGTGGCGGAACTCTCGCCCAGAGCCTTGGAGATGGCCTGCTGCAAAGCGGCGGCCAGGCTCTCCCACTTGGCGTAGGCGTCCGGGTAGCCGGACTTCTGGACGGCCTGGGCCGCTTCGGTGAGCGGCAGCTGCTGCCACCCGTCCACCTGGAGCAGCGCCTTGTAGAAGGCGGTGCTGGCGTAGACGGGATCCTGCAGCTGGGCCGGGGTGCCCCAGCCTTGGCTGGGACGCTGCTGGAACAGGCCCAGCGAGTCCCGGTCCCCGTATCCGAGGTTCTGGAGGCCGGACTCCTGCAACGCGGTGGCCAGGGCGATGACCTGGCCGCGAGCGGGAACCCGCATCGCGATGCCGGTGGCCACGATGACCTTGGCGTTCGGGATCTGGGTCGTCGGCTCGTCCAGGCCGGACACTGGTGCGGTGGGCCCGGCCTTGCCGGACAGGATCTGCTGGACCTGAGCGGCGACGGCTGCGGCCTCCACCTGCTGGGCACCGGTGTTGCAGCTGGCCTTGGTGGCGGCGTCGTTCGCCATCACCGCCACGGCCGGGAAGCCGATCGCGATGGGAACGCCCAGGATGAACGCGGCGCAGCCGCACGCCACCTTCTGCCAGCTCATCGGACGGTCGGCCGACCGCCTTCGACGGCGGCCGGGAGGTCGGTCGGGGGCCGGGGCAGGCAGGGGTTCAGGTAGCTGATGAGGGTCTCCATTTCAGGCGGGAGCGGGGCGCCGTTCCGGCAGCGAAGGCGCGGCCGGGACGGGTCGGGAGCGGCAGCAAGCCGCCCTCGTAATCTGCGAAAAGGCATGGCGGTGTCCTTTCCGCGACATGACGGAATTCGGCGGACGTGGTTTTTCGACCGTAGGATCGGCGCAGCCGTTTTCCTAAAAAGCAGGGTTCGGCCTGCCCGAGGGTCAGGTGGACCCGGCAAACCTGGGCCCTCTCCGGCCATTGGCCGTCAGTGCCGTTACCTGGCGCGGAGGGGCCCGGTCCTGCCGGGGTGTCACACAGTAGGAGCCGGGAAGCCGGAAACCTAAAAAGGGATCTGGTGATATCGGTCCGGGTTCTCCGTGCGACGTGGAGGACGTTAGGCGTCGGGCGGCCGGAAACCTAAAAAGATCGTGGCCCGGTGGAAAGCAAGGCCGTTTTTAGGTTTCCGGCCGGAGAGCGCCTAGCGTGCCGTTTCCGCCCCGCGAAAGCCCTTGACCCGCGCGGTCCGCGCTTCGCGCTGCCGCCCCGAGCCCCGGGGTGGCCGAGGGCGACGACACCCTGTCCCCGTTACGCAGGAGCCCCCCTGAGCTACAAGATCCACCGCGGCGACGCCCTGCTCCGGCTCGCCGACATCCCCTCGCAGTCCGTGGACTGCGTCATCACCGACCCGCCCTACAACAGCGGCGGGCGCACGGCCAAGGAGCGCACCGCCCGCACCGCCCGCGAGAAGTACACCACCGCAGGCAGCGCCCACACGCTGGAGTCCTTCCCCGGCGAGAACAAGGACCAGCGCTCCTACGCCTACTGGTTGAGCCAGCTGCTCGCCGAGTCCTACCGTGCCACCCGCGACGGCGGCACCGCGCTGGTCTTCACCGACTGGCGCCAGCTCGGCGCCACCGCCGACGCCTTGCAGGCCGGCGGCTGGATCTGGCGCGGCGCACTGGCCTGGTACAAGCCCGCAGCCCGTCCGCAGCGCGGGAGGTTCACCCAGCACTGTGAGTTCGTACTGTGGGGTTCCAAGGGCGCGATGGACGCCGATGCCAACCCTGTCTACCTGCCGGGCCTCTACACCGCGTCGCAGCCCAAGGGCGCGGGCCGGGTGCACATCACCCAGAAGCCGGTCAGCGTGATGCGCGAGCTGGTCAAGATCGCCAAGCCCGGCGGCACGGTTCTGGACTTCTGCATGGGCAGCGGCTCCACCGGAGTGGCCGCGCTGTTGGAGAACCGGAGCTTCGTCGGTATCGAGGTCACCGACCACTACGCCGGCGTTGCCGAGAAGCGCCTGGCGGAGGCCGCGCGGCAGGTCCGCGAAGGCACGGCCGACACGGAGCCCTCCCCCTGACCACCGTCGTTGACCGGGCCGTCGACAACGACGGCCCGGTCAACTCCCCCCACATGCGGCCCGGTGAATGCTTCCTCCCACACCTACTCGGCCCTCAACACCCCAGCCATACAACGGAGATGCCCTGCTAGCGGCCTTCGGCAACGCGCTTTAGGAGATCCCGTGGCTCTTCAAGACGCTCCGCACCGTGTTGCGGGAGTGCCCTGAGAGCTCGGCAATCGCCACCTCGGAGAAGCCTCCCTTCTTCGCTTCCAGGATCAGGCGATCCCGTTCCTGACACATGCGCCGGTACTCCGTCAGCTTCGTACGGATCACCGCTTCGGCCGCAGGTTTTGGCGGCGGTGCGATCCAGGTTGGCGACCCTGGACTGCACGTATGCGACATGTTGCGCCTTTCCAGTTCCATGCGCGGCAGCGTAGAACCGCCAGCGGCGGACGGCAGTCGACACGCTGTGCAGAAATGCGCAGAATGCTCAAAATTGCACAGGCGTGTTGGTCTGCTCGGGTGAACATCGCGCACCTGCCAGGTCTGCGAGTTGATAGGCGCAGCCGCCCCTGGGACATCTTGACTGCTCTGCCGCTGGCGGACCCGCCCTGGGAACTCATCCCGCGGCGCCATCCGAGTAAGGAACGCATAGTGTTCGACCCCCGCGCCTTCGCCGCTATCGACATGGGGACCTACGCGATCGGCGGAGGCTGGACCCCGGCCTCACCAGACAACGAGTCTCCCGAAACGCGAAAGATTCGCTTCTTCGACAACTGGGAATCACAGCCGGGCCCCACGGTGAAGAACCTCTCGGCACTCCTCCTGGACGCCAGCGGGGAGATGATCGCCTGGGGCTACGAAGCCCGGCGCATGTGGCTCACCCAGGGGGCGGCCCTGCGCACCGCAGGGGCCAAGTACTACCACGGCTTCAAGATGGACCTCGGCGCTCTAGAGAAGGACAAAGGGCCGGAGGAGAGCGCAAGCCCGGTCGACGGCGCCTCCGAACCCGAACGCACTGACAACGCCTGTGGCGTGAGTTCCCGAGACCTTCTGACCGCGAACCTGCTCACGTTGCTGCTGCGTCAGGTCGTGCAGACGGTGCTTCAGCAGATCATCGCCAGCGGCTACGACGAGGACGACGTCCGCTGGGTGCTGACGGTGCCCGCCTGCTTCACCGACTACCAGAAGGCCATTTACCGTGATGTGATCAAGAACGCCGGGCTGCCCGGCGAAGACGGCCGGGTCCTTCTCTCTCTGGAACCCGAAGCCGCCGCCCACTACGCCCGCGTATCCGGACCACGCCAAGGTCCCGCTGGCCCCGTGCTGATGGCCCCGGGCGCTCGCTTCATGGTCGTTGACTGTGGGGGTGGCACAGTCGACATCACCGCCTACCAGAACGACCAGGACGGCAAGATGATCGAGATCGGGCGGTCCCTGGGCGACCGTCTCGGCTCGGACTTCCTCAACCGCCGAGTCGAGGACGAATATCTCCTCGACGCCTTCGGTAAGGACGTCATGGAAGACATCCGCGAGGCGTGCCCCGATGCCCTGCTGCACATGATCGACCAGTGGGAACGCGCCAAGACCGCGGTGCGGCTCGACCAGGAGGAGAATGTCAATCTCCTCATCCCCACCGGGATCGACCGGAAGATGGGGGCGGTGGGTCGGCGTCGGCTGGCCCGCCGCCAGAATAAGGTCGACGACGCCATTGTCATCGTCCCTGCCCAGCTGCATGCGCTCTTCGACGCCGTTGTGCCAGGGACTCTCGACCTCGTCGAGGCGCAGCTGAACGAGATGGAATCCGATCAGAGCGGCTCCGACGTCCCCAACGTGATCGTCCTGGCCGGCGGCTTCAGCAACTCGCCGTACCTCCAACAGGCCATCAAGGAACGCTTCGCGACCCGGGCCACCATCGTCGTGCCGCCGAACCCCGACATCGCCGTCCTGGCCGGTGCCGTCCACTTCTGCTACGACCCGCAGACCCGCGCACGCCGCAGCCGGTTCACCTACGGCATCGACACCGCGATGCCCTTCGAAGAGGGCATCGACCCTGAATCGACCAGGCTGAGCGCACCTGACGGAGACAGGTGCGTCGACCGGTTCAACGTCTTCACCACAGCCGGACAGTCAGTGCCGACGGACGCCGAGGTCTGCCACGTGATCTTCCCTCTGTTCGACGACCAGAAGAGGATCACGTTCGGCGTCTTCGCCACCCGGGACACCGGACCCCGATACGTCACCGACGACGGCTGCGACCAGTTGGCAGAGGTCACCATCGACCTCGGACCGGTCATGCGCTTCGAACGGAAAGAGCGCGGAGTACGCACCTTCATGAAGTTCGGCGAGACCGAGATCAAGGTCCGCTCCGAACTGGTCCAAGGAGGCGGCGAAGCCGCTACACAGGTCCGCTTCCACTCCAACTACTGATCCGAGAGCCATGATCTTCCGCGAACCCGAGCAATCCCCGCAGGGGACTGCCAGCTGGCCGCCAGAGACCGACAGGGACATGTACATCCCTCCGGCCCTCGCACCAAGCACAGAAGAAGCCCTGGAGACCGCCCTTCAGCGGATCGGCGCGCTGGAGTTCGAGGTACGACGCGGGGCCACCGAGCATCAACGCATGTGGGCGCACATCAACCGCCTCGAACGGCAGCTCGGCACCCTCCTTGCCGCCCAACTCGATCGCCGCGACGATCTCGCGGGAACACAGCACTGCGAGCACCAGGAGCTCTCTCGCCAGATCCGAACACTGATTGAGCAGCAGTTCCAGAACTTCGCCCGCCGTTACAGCGACAGAACCGACCTCGACACGGACCGGCCCCGCCGGGAACGTACCGCGCACCTCATGTCCATGCTCATCCGACCGCTCCTGCACGAAAGGCCAGCCTCCAGCTGGTCCATCCAGCAGTCCCTTCGTCTAGCGGAAGACCCCGGCATCGAGGCCGCGATCAACCGGCTGCGGACCGACTGCGTCACTCTGACGGAGCGCATCGCCAAGGTCGGGCTCGCACATGAATGGAGCTATGCCCACACCGTGGGAGCGCCCCTGGACCCTGACAGACAGGAGGCATGGGCATCGTGCGACCCTGATGCGCCAGTCTCCTTCCTCGTAGCGCCGGCGTACCTCGTCAACGGGCGCGTCTACGGCCGCCAGCTCGTCTATACCGTCTGACGGACAGGGGCCCCACGGGAGTGGGGTCCCGACCGTCTTAGACGTCATTTCAGTTGGTGAGTCGGCGGTGGCATATGAGGGTCGCGGCGATGGCTGTGAAGGCCAGGAAGTGTTCCGGTTTTCGCTCGTAGCGGCGGTGGAGGCGTCGGCAGCCGGCCAGCCACGAGACGGTTCGTTCCACGACCCAGCGGTGTCTGCCCAGGCGTTGGGATGACTCGATGCCTTTGCGGGCGATGCGGTGCCGGATGCCGCGGGAGGCCAGCCATTGCCGCAGGTTTCGGTTGTCGTAGCCCTTGTCTGCGTGCAGTTTTCCGGGCCGTCGGCGTCGCGGGCCACGGCGTGAGCGGATGGGCGGGATACCGCGGACGAGCGGGATGAGTGCCTGGCTGTCGTGGAGGTTCGCGGCGGAGATGCCGATCGACAGCGGCAGGCCGCCGCGGTCGACGATGAGGTGGATTTTCGATCCCTTCTTGCCTCGGTCGGTCGGATTCGGTCCTGTCAGCTGCCCCCTTTGAGGGCCCGGACGCTGACGGAGTCGATCGCGCAACGGGACCAGTCCAGCCCGCCCCGCGAGCCGAGTTCGTCCAGGACCAGGCGGTGGAGTCTGGCCCACACCCTGGCCTCGGTCCACTCGGTGTCGGCGTACGGACTTTTCTGGCTCCGGCAAGATTTTCGTGAAGCGGGGTTGTGCTTCCGTGCGCCGGTGACACTCCGTCACGGGTAGCGAGATGGTCGGTGAGTGTGATGACCTCGTACGAACTGTGTCTCCGCACCTGGACGTGGTGCGGGTGGAACGGGTGTGGTCGGCGGGTGGCGTGGTCCGTATCGCGGCCCGTACACGAGAGTTGACGGTGGCGTGTCCGGACTGCGGTCGCGGGTCAGCGCGCGTGCACAGTCGCTATGGCCGCACGCTTGCCGACGTCGCGGCCGGTGGGCAACCGGTGCTGATCGGGCTGTCGGTGCGGCGGCTGTTCTGTGATGCTCCGGGCTGTGGCCGGCGGACGTTCGCCGAGCAGGTCGAGGGGCTGACGGTGCGCTATCAGCGTCGCAGTCCGCTGCTGCAGGACCTGGTGGAGGCAGCCGGGGTGCTGCTGGCCGGCCGCGGGGGTTCCCGACTACTGCAGATCCTCAAGGCGCCGCTGTCACGGACGAGTGTGCTGTTCCACGTGATGCGCATGCCGCTTCCGTCGGCACCGCCGCCGCGAGTGCTGGGCGTGGACGACTTCGCGCTGTACGCGGACGTCTACGGCACGCTGCTGGTGGATGCCGACACGCGGCTGCCCATCGAGTTGTGGGCCGGACGCGACGCCGAACAACTCGCCGCCTGGCTGCGCGATCATGCAGGCGTCGAGGTGGTGTGCCGCGACGGCTCGCTCACCTACCGTCAGGGAATCACCGACGGAGCCCCAGCCGCGGTGCAGGTCAGCGACCGCTTCCACCTCTGGCAGGGGCTCTCGAAACGGGTGTCGGACATCGCCGCCGCCCACCGTGGCTGCCTGTCCGCCGCGGTACCTGAACCCGAACCAGCCGCACCTCCAACGCCGCCGGCGGAACGGTCCGAGCCGGCCGATACTCGGGCTCGCCGCCATGCCCAGCGGCTGTTCGAGGCAGTGCACGCGGTGACCGGCACCGGACGCTCGCTCAGCGCCATGGCCCGCGAGCTGGGACTCAACCGGCGCACGGTGGCCAAGTACGCACGCGCGGCCACCTGGCAGGAGTGCGTACGCCGCACCCCTCCGCGGCGAAGCACCAGCCTCGATCCCTACCTGGAGTATCTGCGGCAGCGGTGGGACGAGGGCGAGCACACCGCGACGGTGCTGCACCAGGAGATCGCCGCCAAGGGCTACTCGGGCCACTACCAGCGGGTCAAAATGGCCATCGCACCACTACGCCGCGGGCTGCCGATCGACACACCGCGCGAACGGCCACCCTCACCCCGCCAGGTCGCCCGCTGGATCACCACCACACCGGCCCGGCGGGGTCTGCACGCCACCGAAGCACTCCGGCGGCTGCTCGCACACTGCCCGCAACTGGAGCAAGCCCACCTCCTGGTGCGGCAGTTCGCCGCGATGCTCGATGCCCGGGATGCCGCACCGCTGCCGAACTGGCTCGACCGACTCGAAGCCACTCACCTCCCGGCAATGGCCGGGCTGGCGAAGGCGCTCCGCGAGGACCAGCGCGCGGTCGAGCAGGGGATCACCACAGCGTTCAACTCGGGCGTGAACGAGGGCCGGATCACGGATCTGAAGCTCCAGAAGAGGATCATGGCCGGCCGCGCCGGAGTTCCACTCCTCCGCCAACGCGTGATCCTCATAGCCCACCTCCGACGCCGCTACCCGTCACGGAGTGTCACCGGCGCACGGAAGCACAACCCCGCTTCACGAAAATCTTGCCGGAGCCAGAAAAGTCCGTACGCCGACATCACCCGATCCCGAGCTCGCGACGTTCGGCGTGCAGCACGTCCTGGTCGTCGCGCCTGTCAGTCGTCCATCCCATCGGTGCCTCAAAGGGACGGTCGGTCGGCAGAACGACCGTAGGACCAGCGATCACCGTGCGGCGGATGATCTTCCACTCGCCGTCTCGGCGGAGCATGCGATCGACGAAGCGACCCCATGTCATGAAGTGGAGCGCCCCATCGGATCTGACGGCACCCTCGCCGAGGAACTGTTGGAGGGAAGCGAGGGCGTCAGCGGGGTAGTGCTGCACGATTGAGTTGTAGCTCTCGACCAGGGCCAGGTCGTCATCTGCAAACTCGATGAGGATGTTCCCACTGATGTGCAGCGAGTACGGGATGGCCTCGTGTCGGCGAGCGATCCAAGCGATGAGTCCGTCGATGTCGCCCTGGTAGGCGCCGTGATTGTCATAGGCGTCGTGGTGGTAGCAGCGCCGGAGCTCGTCCAAGTCAAGCCTGTCGACTGATCGGCAGTACCGGTTGAGCACATCTCGGATGGCCTCCCGGTCGATGAGTCGCCTGAGGTCCGGGGCGAGAGAGTCGGTCGTCACCGGTGAGTACCTTCCTGTTCTGTGGTTTTCGGAGTAGTGATGTCCAGAGGTGCAGGACGGGGCGTCGCTGCGTGAGCTTCGCCCGGTCGACCCGGGTACGACAGCAGCTCCCTCGCGCGCGATGAAACGCACGGCGTGCGCGGTCCAGCCCCGCAAGATTCGCGGTCTCCCCGAGCTCGACGACTCGTTCAAGTAGGTCAGTCGAGCGGCACTCAGTGTCTGACCAGGGCGAGGATCGCATCTGTCATGTCGGCCGTTGGTCAGTGGACCGTCGGCGCACGTCACAGGGCTGCCGATCGTGCCCTGGCCAGGAATCGTGCCCTGCTCCACCGACGGGAAGCAGGGCACGAGCGCTGTCAGTCCTGGTTCAGGAACTCCTGGGTCGTGACCGCATTCGCGTAGAAGGGGATGATGTCGGTCACGAAAGAGGTCTGCTGCTCCTTGGTGAACGCCGCGGACGCATCCCAGATGACATTGGTGTGGTAGCCGAGGTCATGAGCGTTGCGCATGGTCGACTCGACGCACTGCCGCAACGCGAAACCCATGACATAGATGTCCTGGATCTGGTTGTGGCGCAAGTAGCTGTCCAGCGTGGTGCCGGCGAACGCGCTGCTGCCTCCGGTGCGCTCGCTGATCACGTACTCATCCGCGAGAGGCTCGAATCCGGGGAAGAACTCCGTCTGCTCGCCCAGGAAGGAGCCGTAGTCGCTCATCATCTTGCGCAGACCGTACTTCGCTGCGCCGAGCGCTCGGTACGTCGGCTCCAGCACCATCTGCACATGGATGACTTCCATGTTCTGGCGACGCGCCTCGGCCAGCACCTCCTTGGAGTTGGCGACAGCAGCGTCGACCTGCTCGCGGTCCTGGAATTGCCCATTGATGGTGCCGGTGGGGGCGAGCCAGTCGTTCAGGTACTCGATCAGGATCAGCGCGCTCTTCTTCATGCTCTGCTCGCTCACTGAATTACTCCTCGTGTTGAATGGTATTTCTGCTGCCGAGCCGAATTTCGTGTATGCCGTTCAGCTCGTTCTCTTGAGGGAGCGCCAACAGGCACATGGGACAGGACCAGAGGGGCTCTGTCCCGCAACGCTGCGTCTGCTTCGCGACGCTCGCGGATGATGATCTTTTTCAGGTCACGCGCTGTCTGCGGATAGCGCTGAGCCGCTGGTACGGCCGCGGTGGCCAATGCCTCGGAAGGCCAATACCGTCGCAGGCGGTCCGGCATCGCCCGGTTTATGCGTGCTGGAGAACCTCGTCGGTCATTGGCCGTCACCCGCTCCCCGAGGGCAACGACGGGGGCGCGGTGCCTTACCGGGAGGCCATGGCCCCTCCCGGCTCAGCCGTCGGCCGTGCTTGCTGTCGGCCGAGCCACCTTTACCTGCGCGTGTCCTGGCAGGGAGGACGTCTTGGGGTCATGGCGGCGTGAACTGGCAGTCGGGGTTCAGGATGCGGTGCTGTAGCGGGCGAGCATGAGGGCGACGGCTTCGTCCACGATCGCGGCGTCGGTGGGGTTGGGCGGGACGAAGTCCGTCCGTACCAGTTGAGGCCACAGGAACTGGCTGCAGATCATGCCGAGGAACTGTTCGGCCACTTCGGATGCCGACTGCGGCTGTCCGTCGGCCGAACGGAAGTCGAGTGTGCCAGCCTGCACTTCGGCGTCCAGGTAGTCGCGGAGCCGGTCGAAGAAGGGGCCGCGGTCGATGGCGAAGCCGGTGCCGACGATATCGGCGAGTTCCGGCATCTGGGGAAGCTCGGTGATGATGAGGCGGCACAGCGCCGCTGTGCCGGGCCGTGCGACCAGGCAGGCGTAGTCACGGCCGATGTGATCCAGACCGTACCGGGGATCACCGGGCGAGGGAGGTTCTGCGTACTCCACATCCAGCTGCCACTGCTCGGAGGTGACGGCCGCGAACAGCGTGGCCTTGGAGGGGTACCGCTTGAAGAGGGTGCCGGTGGAGACGCGGGCCTCCTTGGCGATCTGGGCCAGGGAGGTCTTGTCGTATCCCCGGGCGAGGAAGAGGTCGCGGGCGGCACGGATGATGCGCGCGCGGTTCTCCGCCTTGATCTGCGCGTGATACCCGGCTTTGGTCTGCGCGTCGTCCCCGGCCTGGCACGTATCGCCACCGGTCTCCGCTCGGTCCGCCACCGACATACCCACGCCCCTTGCCCGTCTCCCGGCCGCATCCTCGCTGTCAGAGGATGGTCTGGCCACCGTCCAGGATAAGGTCCTGGCCCACAACGAAGGCCGAGGCATCCGAGGCCAGGTACACGACGGCCTCCGCGATCTCCCCGGGCATACCCATGCGCTCCAGCGGGATGCCGGAGCTGATCGACTCCAGAACCGCCGCCTGCTGCGCGGGGTCGTCGATCCCCAGCTTGGAGTACAGCGGGGTGTGCACCGGGCCGGGGCTGACCGCGTTGAACCGGATGCCGTGCGATTTGAGCAGGTCCGCGTTCCACGACCGCATCAGGGAGCCGAGGGCCGCCTTCGTCGCGGCGTAGGCGTTCGAACGTCCGTAGCCGCCGTGTGCGCTGTTGGAAGCGTTGAGGATGACCGAGGAGGATGTGGTCAGGACGGGCACCAGGGCCTGTGTGAGAAAGAAGACGCTCTTGACATTGATGTCGAAGAGCCGGTCGAAGCTGTCCTCCGTGTGGTCCTCGAACGGCCGCCAGTCCGAGACGCCGGCGTTCAGGAACGCCACGTCCAGCTGCCCGAAGTGCTCACTCACCTGCTTGGCCAGGCCTCGCTGGGCGTCGAGATCTCGCGCATCGGCCTCCACTACCCGCACCTTGTCCCCAAGGATCTGCCGCGCGTTGTCGATGCTGGCCGGGGTGATGCCTGTGACCAGTACGTCGGCCCCCTCCGCGACAAAACGCCGCGCGGTCTCCAGGCCGATCCCGCTGGTGCCGCCGGTGATGAGGGCACTCTTGCCCGCAAGACGATTCATGGTGATTGTTCCTTGCCGAGTCGTAAGGTAAGTCGAAGGACTCACCACATCAAGGTAGCCCCGCACCGCCCCAATGGCAAGTCGATCCACTTACCATCGCCGGTCCGGAGCGGGCGCCGCCGCTCCGGAGAAGGTGTGGGCGAGCCGTGGCCCGCTGGCGAGCAGCGGCTCAACCGTTCGGGCGACCTGCGGCGTTCATCGGGCACCGGGCGGTCGCGTCGCGGCAGCCGCTCGGCGGCCAGACCGTAGGAATCCTCGGCCACGCCGGCAATCAGCCGCTCGGTGACGCCGGGCCCCGGCCCCGGTGAGATCCCGTGGCGTCCGCCGAGGTAGCGGCCCGGTGCAATCGGGGCGTAACCGTGCTCAAGTACCTGCGCGTGCCCGGGTTCGCATTGACCGCGATGACCTGTTCGGCCGGGTCGTCGGTGACGGTCAGGAACACCTTGCCCGCGGCCGTGTACACGTCGAGGCGATTGCTGCTGATCCGCACTTCACAGAGCGGGAAGACGAATGGAGCATGGCGAGGAGGCCGTCCTCGTGGCCGCCGAGGGCAGGCAGCACACCTGCTCCCATGATCAGCGGAGTGTGGGACGGACCGTCTTCATCCGGCTGGCGAGAGCGTACGCGGTGCCCCGGGAGCCCTCTCGGCCGCGGCCCAGGCGTGGCCGGCGGTGCGGCTTCGGGACGTGTGCTGGCGGATCGCGTGACACCAGACGCGCCACAGGTGCCGCCCGGCCGGAGCCTGGTCGGGCCGCACCTGTCGCTCAGGACCGGCTCGGATCAGGCCGTGTCACGTGGTCGGCCCGTACGGCCCCGTTTCCGGCCGTTCGGGCAGCGGGTCGACGAGACCGCCGCCCGTCGACTCCCGCTGGACGGAGGGCCCGGTCGGCCAGACCGCGGGGCAGTGGGTGCCCTTGCGGGGGGTCTTCAGGGTGAGAAGGTAGGTGTTGGTGGCTTCCCGCGCACACGGGCTGCGCCAGTAGACGCCGTGACCGACACCGTCGTACGTGAGGAGCACTGCCTCACGCCCGATCTGACGGGCTGCGTTGGAGGCCCAGACATGCGGGGTCGCCGGGTCGAAACGGCTGTTGGTCATCAGGATCTTCGGGGTCCCTTCGACGTGGAGCCGGCGCGGCGGGTTGGTCACCTCGGTCGGCCAGTCCTGGCAGCCGGTCTGGACCGTCCAGCCGAGGGGACTGACGCGGGTGACGGGGGCGCTGCGGACGAGTTCACGTTCGAAGCGCGCGAGGGTGGCGTACGAAGGAACGTCGAAGTCGTAGTCCTGGCACACCACCGAGAAGAGGGGGAACTCCGTCGGCTCGCCGAACCTTTGACGTGACCGTGCCGCCGCCGGGCCCGCGGCGTCCAGGTCGGCGAGGTCCTGTGCCAACTGGAACCAGGTGTTCGGCCTGTACAAGGGGCCCACGATGAGGTTCTGGACCTCCTGGGGAGTGACCGTGTGGGGCGGGTCCCCCGGCAGGACCAACTCACCGGCTTCCGCGCGCTTGTACAGCGAGTCGAACAAGGCGCGGGCGTCGCGGTCGTGCAGCGCACAGGACGGCGTACGGGCGCACCAGTCGGCGAACTGGCCGTAGGACTCCTCCACCGCCCTGGTCTCGGTCTTCTGGAAGTCCCACATGCCCAGGCTGTGGTCCATGTTGGAGTCGAGGGTCATCGCGCGGACGCGGTGCGGGTAGCGCTCGGCGTACTGCTGGCCGAGCAAGGTGCCGTAGGAGGTTCCGAAGTAGCTGATCCGTTGCTCGCCGAGCCCGGCACGGATCGCGTCCATGTCGCGGACGACGCTGCCGGTGTCCATGTGGTCGACGAGCGGCCCGGTGAGATCGCGGCAGCTGTTGCCGAGCGCACGGTTCGCCTCGCGGAGGGCGGCGAAGGACGAGTCACTGTCCGGGTAGAGCAACTCGCCCTGGGCCGTCAGCAGGTCCGTGTCGCACAGCACCGGGTTGCTGCGGCCGACGCCGCGCGGGTCGAAGCCCACGATGTCGAAGCGCTCCAGCAGTTCGGGCGAGAAGGCGTCGGGGGCGTCGAGCGCGAAGTCCACACCGGAGTTGCCCGGGCCGCCGGGGTTGATCAGCAGCGAGCCGATCCGGCGCTCGGGATCGGTGGCCAGGTGGCGGGCGAGGGCCAGGTCGATGGTGGCGCCGTGCGGCTGCCTCCAGTCCACGGGCACCTGGAAAGTGGCGCACTCGAAGGTGCCTTGGCCGGAGGGTGACGTACAGGGTTCCCAGGCTATGTGCCCTAGCGGCGGGGTCGTGGCCGAGGGAGCGGCCACGGCGGCCCCTGTGAGCAACTGGCCGAACAGAGCGGTGACCAGAGCCCCGACAGTCAGTCGTCTGCGCCCTTTCGAGCGCGGGGTCAGTGGGGGGTTCAATTGCACAGGTATTCCTTCATGAATCGAGAGCTCACTGACGGAGCAAAAGATTGGACTCAACCTGCCTGAAAAAATGCGGACATGACCGGCCGTCAGGCTGTGGCGGACTCGACTTCTCGGAGACGGAACTGGGAGGGCGTCCGGGCTGCCGTGAGACACCGTGTGGCGGCGTGAACGGCACAGAAACGGCGGAGTCGGCCCGCTCCGGATCCACCTCGTTGCGGTCGCCGTGGGTGAGCGGCGACACGATGTCGACCAGGTCGCGCGGATCGTTCTCCGTAGGAGACCACGAGGTCTTCGGCAACAACAGCACGCACTTTTACGCCAGCGGCAAGATCGTCACGCCCCGCCGGCCCGACCTGTGAGGCGCCGACGGGCACGGTGGGCTTACCGCGCAACCGCTGAGCCCTGCGGCGAGGGGGAGGCTGTGCACCGGCCTCCCCCTCGCCGTCGTATCAGTTGGAGCGATCAGGGAAGCCGAGCCTGCCGCTGCCGGAGTCCGTGGTCAGGACCACTGCCCCCAGCATTCCTGGCCCGGCCAGCAGGCGGAGAGGGTATGAACCGTTGGCGATTCCTGGCGGGTGACATTGCTCTGGCCGTTGTCGCCGGACGCCACGCCGACGGCTGTGGCGAGCAGGGCGGCGGTGGCCATGGCCGTGGCCAGGGCCGTGGCGATAGGTCGTTGCATGGCTGCGTTGATTCCTTCGCATTGTGAGTGGGGGATGCGATAGATCATCATCTTGGGAGGGGGTGGGCCACCCGTGAAACAACTTGAAGTTTCAAGTTTTTAGCGGAGGCTCAGCTGATGCACCAGGTCACCGCGGAGCATGTTCGTTCGTCTTTACCGCCCCCGCTGCGGTGGCACGCCCCATTGTTCCGGCGAAGCTGTCAGGGAGGGCGGTAGGCTGCGGACACATGATGGTCGGCAAGCGACACTCCGGGGCGAGCAGGCAGGCCGGACCAGCTGCGGTTCCGCTGTACGGTTTCCAGCCCCCGGTCGGTACTCCCTACGGCCTTGAGGTGAGTACCGTCGAGGACTTCTTCGACCAGCACGACGACTGGCCGTGGAACCCGCCCCGTCCGGGCCGTGCCACCTTCCACTACCTCATCGCGGTCACCGAGGGTGAGCTGCGGCACGACGTCGACCATGTCACGCGGACCGTCGCGCCCGGCCAGTGGCTGTGGGTGCGTCCCGGGCACGTCCAGTGCTGGCATCCGCCCGGCGCGGCCCGCGGCCCGTTCATCCTGTTTGAACCCGACGTGCTGCGGCCCGACCTCGTCAGTCTCCTGGCCCCGCTCACCACGCACGAGGCCCCTGCTGTGCTGACCCCGCACGCCGACGACGCCGTCTGGCTCCAGCAGACGGCACTACAACTCCTGGACGAACACCGCGCACTTGGGCGCCGCCCCCTCGACATCCACCACGCCCTGCGGCGCAGCCTGCTCGAATCGCTGCTGCTGCGCCTGGCTGACTCCTCGGGCATCACTCCCGTCAGCACGGCCCTGGCCGGCGCGGGTCGCGTCGACCGGTACGGGCGCTTCCTGGACGTCTTGGAGCTGCACTTCCGTGAACTGCACCAGGCCGCGGACTACGCCGACCTGCTCGGCTGCTCGGTCCGCACCCTCAGCCGCGCCGCCCGGGACGCCACCGGCAAGCCCGTACGCGAACTCATCGACGAACGGCGCCTGCTGGAAGCCCGGCGCCTGCTGGGAACGGCCCGGTGGGACGCCCGGACGGTGGCCGTCCACCTCAACTTCACCGACCCCGCGAACTTCGGCCGCTTCTTCCGTGACCGCACCGGCCTCACCCCAGCAGCGTATGCCGCCCGCACAGCAAGGACCGATCCGTGAACAGAGCGCGACGGAAGTCCCTGGCCCGACGGAAGGGGTGCGCGTCCGCGGGTGGCTGATCCTGGCTCAGCCGGAGTCCGGGTGGCGCCGCTGGGCACGCAGCCGGGCCCAGCGGTTCAGGCGGCGGCCGACCTCGGCCTCATGACCGTGCTCGGTGGGCCGGTAGTAGGTCTCACGGTCCATGTCCTCGGGGAAGTACTCGGCGCCGGAGAAGCCGTCGGGGGCGTCCGGGTCGTACTGGTAGCCCTTGCCGTAGCCGAGGTTCTTCATCAGCCGGGTGGGTGCGTTGAGGATGTGCGGCGGCGGCATGAGGGAGCCGGTACGGCGGGCGCTTTTGCTTGCGGCGCCGAAACCGCGGTACACGGCGACGGACTTCGGGGCGGTGGCCAGGTAGACGACGGCCTGGGCGAGGGCGAGTTCTCCCTCGGGCGAGCCGAGGCGCTCGTAGACGTCCCATGCGGCGAGGGCCTGCTGGACGGCGTGCGGGTCGGCCATGCCGACGTCCTCGCCTGCGAAGCGGACCAGCCGGCGGGCGATGAACAGGGGGTCCTCGCCGCCGTCCAGCATCCGCGCCAGCCAGTACAGGGCAGCGTCCGGGTCACTGCCGCGCATTGCCTTGTGCAGCGCGGAGATGAGGTTGTAGTGGCCCTCCTGGGCCTTGTCGTACAGCGGGGCCCGCTGCTGGACCTGCCGGGCCAGCCCGGCCACGTCCAGCGGGCCGGTGCCGGTGGGCAGGGACTGGAGCTGCTCGGCCATGTTGAGCAGGTAGCGGCCGTCCCCGTCGGCCAGGGCGAGCAGGGCCTGGCGAGCCTCGACGGTCAGCGGCAGCCGGCGCCCGGTCAGCTCCTCGGCGCGGGTGGTGAGGGTCTGCAGAGCCTGCTCGTCGAGGCGTTTGAGGACGAAGACCTGGCTGCGCGAGAGCAGTGCGCCGTTCAGTTCGAAGCTCGGGTTCTCGGTGGTCGCGCCGACCAGCACGACCGTGCCGTCCTCCACGTAGGGCAGGAAGCTGTCCTGCTGGGCGCGGTTGAAGCGGTGGATCTCGTCGACGAACAAGAGTGTCCCCCGCCCCCGGGCGCGGCGCTGCTGGGCGTCGCGGAACACCCGGCGCAGGTCGGCAACCCCGGAGAAGGTTGCCGACAGCGAGGCGAAGACCAGAGCGGCGGCATCGGCGAGGAGCCGGGCGATGGTGGTCTTCCCGCAGCCGGGCGGCCCCCACAGGACCATCGACACCAGATGCTGCCGCTCGACCATCCGCCCTATCGGCGCCTCGACGCCCAGCAGGTGCTCCTGGCCGACCACCTGACCGAGGGTGCGCGGGCGCAGCCGGTCGGCGAGAGGCCGTGAGAGGTCGTCCACGGCCGGCGCGGTGGTGTCGCTCGTGCCGGTGCTGACGGGGCCGGGATCGTCGTCGAACAGGGCGAGCGCGGGTTCGCTGTGGTCCATGGGGCTGGGCTCTCTGGGAGGTGGCGGTGGCCGGGCGGACAGTCAGGTCCGCGCGGCGGGGCGTCGGCTGCGGGGCGCCGAGTCGAGGGCCAGGTCGTAGGAGTCGGTGACCAGGTCCTCGACCAAGGCCGCGGTGACATCCCGGCCGCCGCTCACCGAGATCCAGTGCTTCTTGTCGAGATACCGCCCGGCGGTGATCGACGGGTACTCCTCCCGCAACCGCCGCCCGTGCTCCGGCTCCGCCTTGACCGTGATGATCCGCTCACCGGGATCGTCCGTGACGATCAGGAAGACCTTCCCGGCGACCTTGTAGACGTCCAGCTTCTCGGTGAAGGGGCGGCTGCTGCCGGTGCCGGGCAACGCACCGGCCGCGCGACGTGCCGTCTGCTGCAGCCGTACCCCGGTGAGGGTCATCGCGGGGCCCGGTCTCCGCGGGCGTACGTCGCCGGGTCCACCGGCTGCTGTACCTTCGGGAGTCCCGCGACCACCAGCCGGTAGGAGTCGGTCACCAGTTCCTCGACCAGGCCGGGGTCGAGGGAGTCGCCACCATGCAGGGTGATCCAGTGCCGTTTGTTCATGTGGTAGCCAGGGGTGATCTCGGCGTGCTGCTCTCGTAGCGCCGCCGCCTCGTCGGGAGCGGACTTGAGGATCACCAACGGCTCCCCGGTGACGTCGGTCGTCAGCATGAAGACCTTGCCGCGCACCTTGTGCACGTCCCATCCCTCACCGAAGGGATGCTCAAGTGCGGTGCCGGGCAGGCCCTCGGCGCACTCGGCGGCCGTCTGCTGCAGCTTCTTTCCGTTCACGTTGTTCAGCTCCTTAGCCCATGTATGAAGGGTCCCTCAGCAGCGGCAGGCCGAGGGTTACCCGTCTCCGGCCCTGTTCTCGCAGACACTCACGAGGAGCCTCTGCTCGCGGCGCAGGGGTGCACCCATGGCCGGGCGGCACTTCCCCGGTTAGGAGGCGATCTTTTCCGTAACGGTCTGGGCGAATGCCCAGTTGGAGTGCACGATGCGCCACTGATCATCTTTGAGGCGGTAGCCGTGCGTGGCGTTCCAGGCGCGGAGCTGCTTCTCCTTGCCGTTCTCGTCGAGAACGAAGGTGTTCAGGTTGTAGGCCAGGACGGCGAAGTCATTGCTGTCGCTGACGTGAACCTGTGGGTTGAGATACTCGCTGCGCACGATGTGCGGGTTGGAGTAGATGGAGTCGATCCATGCGATGACCTTGTCCCGACCGACCACCATGTTCTTGAGGATCGGGTCGAAATAGCTGACTTCCTCAGCGAACGCGTCGAGGTAGCCACGGTTGTCGCCGATGCTCCACCGCTCGTTGAAGGACTTCTCCAGCTCGATGACGGTCTTGGTGATCTCGTCCTTGCTGACGCTCATCCCATCCCTTTCGGTGGTGCGCTGGCCGGCGGTCTCCGCCCGGCGTGCGCCTGCGCAATCGTCAGACGCTGCCCTGCGGCTGTCCGGGCCTCACCAGCCATGATTTCCCGGGACCGGGCATCTCGGCCCGTGGCCTGCAGACACATGATGGTCAGGGACGGACAACCCAGTGCCTTTCGACGGCGTCCGCCTGCCGCGGGTCGGCTCCGCTCGTGTCCGTGCTGCAGAGATTGGGTCGGCACCTTCCAGGCGGGCAGCTGGAAGGTGCACGCCGAGGGCTCGGTGTGGCAGTGCGGACGCACCACCTGGTCGCCCTGTTCAACGAAGCCTGGGGCGGGGCAGGAGTCGGTCAGTCCGGTGGGCCAGGGCCCTGGACGTGGCAACTCCGCCCGTTGGTTGACGATCCCGGTTGTTTCCGGCTGGGTCTTAGTCGACAGCCTCGATGGTGACGTCAACCGCGCCGTCGTACTTCTTCAAGGCATCGGCCCCCGAGTCGATTTCGCCGAGGATGATCTGGCCGGGCTCGGGGATGGACTCACCGTCGTGGGCGTAGAAGACGGCAATGTCGGGACCGGGTGACCAGTAGACGATGTTGCCGATCTCGTAGCTGAACCGGGGCGTGCCCCCTGCGGCGAGAGACCGAGGCAGGTGGCCGTACTTCTCGCGCTTGAACAGGTCGTTCATCTGCAGCGTGAGCGGAAGCAGCGAGGCGAAGTCGCGTGCCGTCGCGTTGTCGTCGAGGGTTGCGGTGAGGACGGTTTCTCCGGCCGTCAGTCGGATTCGCATAGGGGTTCTGCTCTCTGGGGTGTTGTCGGAGTGATGGTCGGCAGCCGACGCGTACGCCACATCCATCGGGCCGCAAAGGTCGGTTCGGCGTGGATCGTGACGGTAACGTTCACAACGCCAAGATGGCAAGTCCGTCAACTTACCATTCGGCTTGGGGCTGGCTAGGGACGTGCCCAACATGGTCGGCGCGGGTCGCGTCGACCGGTACGGGCGCTTCCTGGACGTCTTGGAGCTGCACTTCCGCGAACTGCACCGAACAGAGCGCGACGGAAGTCCCTGGCCCCATCCGTGCGGGGCTGCCAAGTGGAGGCGGAGGGCCACTCGGGCTAGGGTCAGACCAAGTTGGGGACATGCGGCATCCCGGGCGCGCTGCGGAGCCTCCACCGCTCACCTTCCCAGTGCCCTCCGGATGAACTCCTCACGGGTCGCGCTGGAAGCGCGCGACACGGCCGCATGATCCACCGTCATGTCGAACCCGTGGAAGCCGCCGCCCCACATGTGGAGATCGACACTTACTCCCGCCTCGGACAGGCGGCCGGCGTAGATCAGGATTTCGTCGCGGAACCCCTCGGCTGAGCCGGTGTCGATGTAGGTGCGCGGCAGCCGGCTGAGGTCCTCGGCGCGGGCCGGCGCGGCGTAGGGCGACACGTCCGGGCCGCCGCGCCGCTCGCCCAGTACGGAGGTCCACGCGTACAGGTTGCTGTGGCGGTCCCATACGCCTTCGCGGTCCACCATGCGGCTGCTGTGGGTCTCGAAGCGGTCGTCGAGCATGGGGCAGATCAGAATCTGGTGGCTGAGCCTGGGGAAAGCGCGGTCGCGGGCGAGCAGCGCGGTCCCCGCCGCGAGGCCGCCGCCGCCACTGACTCCGGCGATCAGGAGGCGCTCGGTGTCGATACCGAGCTCGGCCGCGTTCTTCGCCATCCACACCAGCCCCGCGTAGCAGTCCTCGACCGGCGCGGGATCGGGGTGATCCGGCGCCAGCCGGTACTCGACCGACACGACGACCGCACTCCCCTCGATCACATGGGGAAGGAGATGACTCACGTGGTCCCGGCGTCCCCCCATGATCATCCCGCCGCCGTGGAGGCTGAGGATGCCTCCCCTGGGGCCTCGGTCCTCGACGGGGCTGAGGATCAGCACCGTGATGTCCGGCTCGCCTTCCGGCCCAGGTGCCTGGCGCTCCTCCACCCGCACCCTGCCGCCCGCCGTCAGAGCCTCCGAATCCAATGCAGGGGAACCCGCGGCGATCTGCCGCCGGATCTCCGGCAGGGTCTGATCCGTCAGGGCCGGAAAGACAGCGCCCCGCGCCTCCTCGACGGGCGCGAGCTCCGGGTCCAGCGGGGGCCGGATGGTCGTGGCGCCGAAAAAGTCTGGCTCCGTCTGTTCTGTCATCTGTTCTCTCTTTCGGATACCCGGGCACCGCTGAGGCTCGCCGCTGGGCTGAGGAACCACTGCGCACGATGTGTGCCGCAGCCTTGCTGCGCCCCGCGATCAGTTCTCAGTCGTCCAGGACGACGACGTGCTTGCCCGGCGTGGTGCCGGACTCGACGTCGGCTTGGGCGTCACGGACCCGTTCCAGGCCGTGGTAGACCTTCGCGACCGGCACGTTGAGGCGCCCTGCGGCGATGGCCTGGAGCTGGTGGGCGAAGACGTCTGCCGGGAGGTCGGCGGCCTCACCGCCGTAGGAGGTCAGCCGCACCCCGCCCGGGATCATGAACGGGCTGAAGTCGGGGATCGTCCACTGGCCCGCCAGGGCTCCGGTGAAGCAGACCGTGCCGTGTCGGCGGACGGTACGGAGGGTGTCGGGGAGGACCGAGCAGCCGACCAGTTCCAGGGCGGCGTCGGCGCCGTCCGGGATCAGCTCGCGCACCTGGTCGGCAAGGGTGCCGTTGTCGACGAGGGGGTGGTCGACGCCCGCGGCCCGCAGCTCCCCCGACCTCGTCTCGCTGCGGGTGGTGGACAGCACGGTGGCTCCGAGGTCCTTCGCGATCGTGGCCGCGCTCAGCCCGACCGTGGAGGTGCCGCCGCGGATCAGCAGCGTCTGCCCGGCCTTGAGGTCCAGGCCGGTGGTCAGCGACCCGTAAGCGGTCTGGAACATCTCCGGCAGCGCACCGACGATCTCCCACGGCAGGCCGGTCTCGAACGGGATGACCTGCGCCGCGGGGACGGTCACGTACTGGGCATACGCACCGTCGTAGGCGCGGCCCATGCCGCCCATCATCGTGGCCACCTGCTGTCCCGGCCGCAGACCGCTGTCCTCGTCGGCCTCGTCGACCACGCCGACGCCCTCGATGCCGGGCACCCGCGGATAGGTGACCTCCGCGTCCGACTCGCCCTTGCGGGTGGTGACCTCGGATTCGTTGACGCCGAATGCCTTGACCTTGATCCGCACCCAGCCGGGCTTGCGGACAGACACCGGAACGTCCTTGATGTCCAGTGCCTCCAAGCCGCCGGGCCGGGTGACGACGACGGCCCTCATCGTCGCCTGTGCGGCCTCGCCGGCTGCTGTCGATTGCCTCATGTCGAGTACCTCACTCCGTGTCTTCCCTGCGTCGTCCGTATCGCCCGCCGGCCGTCAGGGACGGTCGATGCCCTCCCACAGGTCGAGGACCTGCTGGTAGTGAGCGGTTCCCTCGAAGGGAGAGTTGCCGACGGTTTCCGAGGTGGGCTTGTCCGTGACCGCGGGCCACAGACGGGAGTGCTCACCGGTGGCGAAGTCGAGCACGATGTCGCGAATACGCGTGTCCCGGCCGGCCTGCTCCGCGCTGCGGCCCGGCTTTTCCTGGCCGACCAGGGCGTACATCTCGGTGCCGTGCACGGCGGGCGCGCCCTCGGCAGGGCCGATCACGAGGAGGCGGGCGTTGCCGCCGGCGGCGGCGTGGGCCAGGGCGCCGCGGGCGGCGGGGATCGCGAAGAGGTAGTCCGCCATGACCGCGGCGCGGACCTCGGCCGGGGTACGGCCGCCCTGGTCGTAGGCGTCGACGATCTTCTGCGCGCGGGAGCGGGAGATGCGCCACCCCGCGACCTCGTCGACGACGCGGTCGACGGTGCCCGGGTCGAACCGGTCGAGGTCGTTCGCCACCCACCAGCCCATGTCGTCGCTCGCCATGCTCAGCAGCACGTCGACATCGCGGTGCGCACCCGAGGCGAGGACGTCCATGGGGTGGGCGTGCACCACCGCGCCGGGCTGCCCGATGTCCAGGACGACGCCGGTGGCCTTGTTGTCCACCCCGCCGCGGACTCCGAGGTCCGTCGGGAGGACCTTGCGCAGCGCGTCCCGCAGGGAGAGGGGGTCGAGGTCGAGGACCTTCTCCGGGTTGTCCGCGACGCCGAGTTCGGTGACGAACAGGTGTGCGAGTTCCTCGGCCCACCAGGCCGGGATGGAGCGCGCGGGCCCGCCGGAGAACCCGGCCAGGCGCCGGTACAGGCCGTCGGCGGAGGAGGCGCCGAGCAGCCCGAAGGTGGAGTAGGCGCCGCCGCTGTGGCCGTAGACGGTGACGTTGTCGGGGTCTCCGCCGAAGTGGCCGATGTTCCGCTGGATCCAGGTCAGGGCGGCGATGATGTCCTGGAGGAAGAGGTTGCTGGCCTCGGCGAGCTTCCCGCCGTACTGCGAGAGCGAGAGCGGGCCCAGGGCGCCGAGCCGGTAGTTGATGGACACGCCCACCACGCGCCCTGTCGCGGCGAGACCGGCGGCGTTCGAGGTGATCTGGGTGTTCGCGCCGTACTCGAACCCGCCGCCGTGGATGTACACGGTCACCGGGAGCGTTTTGCCGGCCGGCTGCTCGGGGGCCCACACGTTCAGGTTCAGGCAGTCCTCGCCCATCCCGCTGTCCGCTTCGAGCCAGTCGCCGCTGTCGGGCTGGATGGACACGACGCCCTTGCGGTCGTACGGGAGACTCGGATCGAAGTCCGCGACCACGGGGCGGCGGTACCGCTCGGCGGTGGCGTAGGGGATTCCCCACCAGGACCGCACCCCTGGGGTCGTCGGAGCCTTGGGCGTGGTCTCGGCCATGGCGTGAGATTCCTTCCGGTGCGGTTCGGGTGTTGCGCGCGGCGTGTCGGCGGCTGGTTGCCAGCGGGGACGTCTCCCATCGTTTCCTGGGATCCGGCAAATCGCTCGGCGAGCGGCGGCCACCCGGTGGTCACCAGGCGACATTTCTCCTCGCCTCGTGCTCGTCGTCGGGGCTGCCGCGGCGGCCCCGACGACGAGCAGGGGTCACACGAGCCTGACCGGCCCGGCGTCGATCGGCAGACGGACCAGGAGATAGGGCTTGCGGCGCAGGTCCTTGCCCTCATGGAAGGCCGACTGCCGGTTGACCTGGTTGGCGATGGCGTACAGGTGCCGGTCCGATGCGACGGACAGGGTGTCGACCCAGACCAGGCCGGGCCCCTGGGCGAGGGTCCGGTAGGTGCCGTTCGGGTCCCTGCGCCAGATGGCGTTGTGTTCCAGGTCTCCGCCGTAGAGCCGCCCCTTGTCGTCGCTCTCCAGGCCATCAGCCATGGGCTTGAACCCGAGGTCCTCTACCGTCGCCGCCACCTCGGCGTCCGTGGCGTCCGGGTCAGCGAGGGCGTCAGTGGCCACGCTGTACAGCCGGCGGCTGGACATCGGGCAGTAGTAGAGGCGCATGCCGTCGGCGCTCAGAGCGATGCCGTCGGAGCCGATCTCGTAGTACGTGGGCTCGCCGTCCGCAGGGCGGAACATGAACGGCTCGCCCTCGATGACCGGGAGGAACTGCTTGTCCGCGAGCGCCGAGGGATGGCCGGCCAGCCGCCGCCAGGAGCGGCCCGTCGCGAGGTCGACCACGATGATGCCGTTGGAGCCGCCCGAGTCGGTGATGAACGCCATGCCCTCGGCTCCGCGCCGCAGGTCGAAGCGCACGTCATTGGGGTAGCTGTTTGACGGCACCACCTCGCGCGGGAAGAGGATCTTCCGTACGATCCGGTCGGTGTGCAGGTCGACGGCCACGAGCTTGGGGCCGCCGTACGAGGAACCGGCGAACAGTGGGCTTCCGGTGTCGAGGATCCACAGCCGGTCGGCCCCGTCGACGACGACGCTCTGTACCGACTGGAGGTGTCCGGCCAGGTCGGAGGCATCCTGGCGGTTCACCTTGGCGTCGGGGTAGGCCACCGGTCTCCCGCCCCGAATCTCGGCGACGGTGAAGGGGACGTCGTCCCCCCAGCGGGGAAAGTTGACGAAGATACGGCCGTGGCGCGAGACAGTGACACCCGTCGGCATCGGTCCCCAGAAGCGGGCAACGACCGTGGGCTGTGCGCCGGTTGGACGACCGTTTGGAGCAACGGCGGCGGCAGGCCCTGCGAGTTGCGTGGCGGCCAGCGACGCGGCGGTCGTCGCGAGGAACGTACGTCGTTTCATGTGAGCGTCTCCTGCTGAGTCAAATTGCTGCACGGGACGGCGAGTTGCTGCATCACCTGGACACGCGAGGGGATCCACCGGACGGCGGTGCGGCCTTAAGTGCCAGGGCCTGGGTGAGGAAGAAGACGCTCTTGACGTTGATGCCGAAGAGCCGGCCGAACCTGTCCTCCGCGTGATCCTCGAACGGCCGCCAGCACGCAAAGTGATGGGCGGTGATTGTTCTTCGCCGAGCCGCAAGATAAGTCGATGAACTTACCTTCGTGAAGATAGCTCCCGCACCACCCTCATGGCAAGTCGATCCACTTACCTTAGGTTGAGGGCGGCCCGGCCTCAGTCCTCGGGGCTGAGGTGATTTGGCTCTATCCGAGGCCATTCCTTGAGAGAAACACTTGATCCACGCAGCGGCTTGCCCCGAAGGCGGTACCGGCGCAGCCCCCCCCCACGCAGGAAGAATCACTTTGCCAATGACAAAGCAACCACCAAAGCGTGCTCTGAACAGTCCCCTGGCGATGCTCCTCGCCCTTGGGGCAGGGCTCGGGATGTTCGCCGTCTCCGCCGGTTCCGCCGATGCCGCACTACAGCAGCCCGACGGGGGCCTGGTCCCGCTGACGGTCCAGGGCGGGCCGGCCAGCCTGCCCAGCGGGACCAACAGCGTCAAGGTCACCCTCACAGGGGCCGGTTCGATCTGTACGGCCGTCAACGGCACCAACAACATCAACTCTGGCTTCCAGGTCAGAGAGGGCAATCAGATCACGATCGACACGTACACCGACAGGGCATGCCAGGGGACACAGACCGGGCCCGGCATCGCCTACAGGCTGAGCTACAACGGGCCGAACCCGAGCAGCAGCTTCTCGCAGGTGTTGGTCAGGGGACAGAACGCCGCCGTCTTCGTCTGCTCCAACAGCGGCTGGACCGACGGCAACGTCGCCACATGCCGGGCTGCCTGAACATCCGTACGTTCCGAGAACCACTGGTTCTGCGTTCTTGCCGTCTTCTCTCCATTTCGTACTCGAAGTAAGGAACCGCAATGAGCATGCTCACTCGCGCGCGCCGTATCGTTCCCGTCGCGTTGCTGGCGGGAGTATCCGCCGTGGCACTGGCGGCCTCGCCCGCCTCCGCCGCCGTCAGCCAGATCAACGTCAGCACGTCGGCCATTCCGAGTGGGGCCAACTGCGTCTACATCACGGCGGAGCCCCCGTCCGGCTCCGGCCGGATCAGCAGCGCGCTGTCCTTCAACGTGGGCGGGAGTTTCCAGACCGGCAGCTTCCCGGTGAATGCCGGTGAGACCGTCCGCTTCGAGTGGCACAAGAACAACTGCGGCCCGCAGTCCATACTGCGGACGAACTCCTACGTCGCGCCGAACGTGACCACCTGGAACATCACCTGATCCCCGCCCGCGGGCTCTGCCCGTGGCGCCCCTGAGAGACGGAGCCGGCCGGTTCATGCGAACCGGTCGGCTCTTTGCCGGGCTCGCCCTGACGTCACGGACGACCGGGCGCAGCGGGTTCGAGGTGCCCCAGCCAGCGCAGGATCGCCTCCGACTGGCTCCGCACATCGAGCTTCCGGTAGATGCGGCTCAGATAGTTCCTGACGCTCTTGTCGGTCAGGAACAGTTCGCGGGCCACATCCCCGACCCTGCGGCCGGAGGTGAGTAGGTCCATGACCTGACACTCCCGCGGCGACAGCAGTGGCCGCAAGCCAGACATCACGACGCCCGCAGCGGCGGGTTCTTCATGCTCCTTCCCTGCTCTGGACCTGGCCCCGGCTGCCAGCCTGATCTGCTCCGCGGCGATTGCCGGGTCGAGGAAGCTGGCGCCACGGTATGTGCCCGCAAGTGCCTCCACGAGCAGATACAGGTACCTGTTCTCCAGTAGATAGCTCACCGCCCCGAGGTCCAGTGCCAGGGACACGTCGTCCCAGTCGAGCCCGGGCGCGAGTACCACGGCGGGCGGCAGGGGCCCCTCCGTCTCGGCTGCGAAGCGCTTCAGTTCCTGCGCCATACCGATGCCATGGAGCAGCAGGACGCCGTCGCTCGGACATATGTCACTCGGCTCTCGCACGAGCCTGACGTCGAGTTGGGCGAGGGGGGCCGGTATGACGCTGTTCCTGCTGAAGAGAGCTATGGGTGACGCTGTCGCATCGACCGGGACAGTTCGGTAGTCGTTTTGATCGTGCACGATTTCTCCACGTGAGAGAGGGTGCGGAGCCGTGGGGGTGACTCACTCCGACGCTACTTGAAACTTCTAGCACATTACTCACTCGCAGTGGTTTTTCGGAATGTCACATGAAACGGCGCCCGCCGCGGAGCAGCCCTGGTCTCGCTCACACGCCTGCACGCCGACCAACAAGACGGCTGGACAGGTCTGTCCCACCGACGCAAGCGCCCGGCGGCGCAGGCCCCGCGCAGCACATCGCCACAGAACTGCTGCGTCTGCGGTGATGCGCACCTTGAACCTGAAGCTGAGCAGTTGGCGGTTCCGGTAACGCCTGGCTTCGTGGGCATCGAGGGTGATCAGGTCGTCTACGAGTATCTGAGCAGTGCCGGAGACCTGGCCCAGCAACGGCAGTCTCCGTCGGGCGAACGGATGCGGCTCGCCTCGGGGCTGCGCGAAGTGATCGACCGCCGCGCCAGGGCCCCGGTCGACAGTCTGGCCTCCGTACGCCGCATCCTCGACCGCGTCGGCACCCTGGCCGATGTGGTGGCCGACACGGACACCCTAGCTCCCGCCACGGCCAAGACTGCGACGGTGTTCGCGCCCTTTCCTTCCGACGGCGACCCCGACCCGCCGCCCATGGATCCGAGGTGAACCAGGGGTCTTCGAACTTGGGCGGTGTGCCTCTGCGTGTGCGCTGACTGACTGTCACAGTCTGTGACGGTTGTGGCAGTTGCCGGTCTCTGATACAAGGCGCCCGTGGTCCTGGGTGATCATTTCTGTTCTCTACGCAGAAGGATCACTGGGGAGCCACGGGCTTGGTCAACGATACGACGTTGCTGCTGGACCTCGACGGGGTGTCCGTCATACGGGTCGAGCGGTGCGAGGACGGTGGCCGCCGGGTCCACCTGGCCACAGCGGATGCCTCGGCCCGGGCCTGCCCGGTCTGTGGGGTCTTCGCGTCCCGGGTGAAAGGCTCCGCGACCACCCGGCCCCGCGATCTCCCCTATGGCGAGCGCGGGTTGGAGTTCTTGTGGCACAAACGGCGCTGGTGGTGCCGCGAACCGGCCTGTCCCCGGAAATCGTTCACCGAGCAGATCCCGCAGATCCCGGCCGGCAAGCGGCTGACCGGGAGGCTACGGAGTACGGCCGGACGTCGGATACGTGATGCCGGCTCCACGGTCATCCAGGCCGCCCGCGATCTGCATCTGTCCTGGTCGACCGTGATGGACGCTTTCAGGACCGCTGCCCACGAGGTCGTCGAGGCGCCGCTGCCCGAGGTCGGGGTGCTGGGCATCGATGAGACCCGGCGCGGCAGGACCCGCTGGGAGCAGGACCTTGAAACGGGCAAGTGGCAGCTGACGCGGGACCGGTGGCACACCGGGTTCGTCGACGCGCTCGGTGTCGGTGGCCTGCTCGGCCAGGTCGAGGGCCGCACCGTCGCCGACGTGCTGGCCTGGCTGTCCACCACACCCCTGACCTGGCGCAACAGCATCCGGCACGTGGCCATCGACATGTCGGCCACCTACCGGGCCGCGATCCGCACCGGCCTGCCGAACGCAGTCGTCGTGGTCGATCACTTCCACATCGTGCAGCTCGCCAACAAGATGCTGTCCCTGGTCCGGCGCCGCACCACCGCCGAGGTCCGCGGACGACGCGGACGCGCCACCGACCCCGAGTGGAAGGCCCGCCGACGACTCCTGCGCAACCGCGAGGACCTCACCGACGAGCAGTTCGCGCAGATGTGGAACCCGCTCCTGGACGAGGGGAAGATCGGACAGACTCTGCTGACCGCCTGGATCGCCAAGGAAAGCCTGTGCACCCTCCTTGCACTGGCCCGCACCGGCGCCGACCGTCACCATATCGGCCAGGCCCGCTACAAGTTCCTCACCTGGCGCGCGGACGCCGACATCCCGGAAGTGCGTACCCTCGCCACCACCGTGGACCGCTGGTGGAACGAGATCGCCGCGTTCATCGACACCGGACACAGCAACGCCAAAAGCGAGGGCTTCAACCGCGTGATCAAGCTCGTCGCCCGCGCCGCCTTCGGGTTCCGCAACGCCACGAACCAGCGGCTACGCACACGCTGCGTCACAACCCGCCGGGCCCGCGGACACCTCCGCACCGCTCAACTTTGAAGACCCGCCATACCCCGCGCCCAAGCTGCTCGATCCCCCGGCGGCAGCCGTCTCACCATCAGACGGCACGGGAACCGGCGTATTCACCGGGCCCTCCCCGGCCAGCACCGACACGAGCTCCTCACGCCCCACCCGGGCCCGCTCGACTCGCTCCCGCGCGGCATCCACCTCCGCCTGAGCCTGCTCCAGGACCTCCATCCAGGACTCCAGATCCTGCCTCGCCCGCGCCTCACGCTGTTCCATCAACCCCAGCACCGACGGCATCGCACCCTCCTCGATCCACAACAAGCCGCCCGCTGCCTGCCCCTACCCCACGCTGATCATGCCCCGCACACGAAGAAGCCCCTGCTCATCGAACAGGGAATCCCTTTGCCGCAACGCACTTAGGCGGAGGGTGACGCGCCGGCTCCCCTCACCTCCCCGCTGATTGGGAGGAAGTCGATGAACCGCACCTTCACTGCCTCGCCAGCCAGTAGTCCTGCCGCCCAACGGCCTTGACGGTGAACGTGCCCCGACACGCACCGCGAACTACGCTCAGTACATGGCATCCTTTGCGGACGATCCGCGCCACCAGAAGCTGGTCAGCGTACTGGTCCCGCTCTTGCGCCGTACATGCCCGCCGGGCGCGGGGGGCTACGGAGGAAGCTACGAGCTGCGTCTGGCATCCAGTGAAGCCGAAGACCTGGGTGGCCTCCTGCTGATC
Source organism: Streptomyces sp. NPDC004539 (assembly GCF_040610055.1). Classification (NCBI taxonomy): domain Bacteria; kingdom Bacillati; phylum Actinomycetota; class Actinomycetes; order Kitasatosporales; family Streptomycetaceae; genus Streptomyces; species Streptomyces sp. NPDC004539. The sequence goes on from NZ_JBEXLS010000027.1 coordinate 94,640, forward strand.
CGGTCGGCCATGCGCAAGGCGGCGAAGGAACTCGGCTGGTCGAAACTGGAGACCTACGGCACGGGTACCGGGAGTGTGGCTCTGGTTGGTGTCATCGACAAGCGGGAGATTCCCCAGGAGTTCAGCGATGTCGTCGAGAGCCACAAGCTGGCCCGAATGCGAGACGCCGCCGAAGCGGTTTCCCAAGCGATGACCAGTGGGTTCGGCCGTGCTGTCCGGGACGGCGCCAACCTGAGAGCTCAGGAGTTCCGGGCGGCATACGACGCAGCCGCTACGCCGTGACCTGCCGACTATGCGGATCGGGCCCGAGGGTTGCTTCCGAGCGGCCCAGGTGCTCAACGAAGGCGGGCCGGACAACCACGTTGTCCGGCCCGCCTTCGTTGCTCAGGCAGCCGCAGCGAAGGCCGCGGCAAAGAGCGGTTCGGCTCTATCCAGCTCGGCCGCCGAGGCGATCCGCACCTCCAGATCGCCGGTTCCGAGATGGCCCACGCCACGCAGATCCCGAGTGAAGCCCGGGTCAAGGCTGATGGTCGAGGGGTCGACGTTCAGGACCGCGATCAGAGCCTCGCGGGTGACGCGCACGCACGCGAAGTTCCGTCGGCGCCGGAACGCCAGGTAGTGCTGCAGCTCAATGCACGTGCCGTCGCCCAGGTCCAGCAGCCGCTCCTCCAGCTCGGAGAACAGGTCCCGAAGCTCGGTCGACGCCGAGTCCAGCAACTGGCGGACACCCTTTCGCCCGGTGCCCTCCGGCCGACTCCATGAACCCACCCGGGCCGTCCGGGTCCCGCAGCCTCCTGCGACGGAGGCCACCAGCTCCAACGTGACCAGGTCCTGGGCGTACTGCCGGTACACCAGAAGGTCGACCCGGTGGTGCGACATGCCGGCCGCCACGGTGTCGTAGCGGGTGAACTCGGTCGCCACGCAGACGATCCGCGGGTTGCTCCAGTCGACAGTGCGGCCGGTATCCTTGCCCAGCCGCTGTGCGACGAGCGCCTCGAACTCGTCTTGGTGCTCCACCAGCCAGGCGAGGTAGAAGAGGCCCTGCGACAACACGCTGGCGCTGCCCGTCCGCTTGTACTCCACGATCACGGGCGAGCCGTCCTCGTCCAGAGCCAGGGTGTCGATCCGCCCACGATGAATGGGCCCGGTCGAGTACTCGTGCGCCAGGAACCGCATACCGAGCATCTCCGGCATGTTGGCCTCGACCAGTACCTGCAGGTGGCGCTCCAGCTCCACCGCCCCGCCCGCGATCCTACAAACTGCTCCATCCGTCACCCGGAAAACCTGCAGCAACAATCCCCCTCACGCAGCGGCCCATGATCCGCAAGCGGGTCATTATGAGTGCACAGACACTCCACTGTCTAGTGAATGTTGCACACATCACATGAGTGCAGTTGGATGCTGACGGCCTCCGCGTCCAGGCCCGCGTCTTGAAGCGTGGCCACGACGCGCGCTGCGGCGGCCGGCAGCTGGTTCTTGCGGTCGAATGGCGTGAACAGGTCGACGTTGTTGCTGAGCCGGTTGACGATCTGGTGGGCCTGGACGGCGTAGCCGCCCACGAGGGCGAACCCGAAGCCGTCGGCGAGGGCGGTGAGGCAGATCCGGATCAGGCGTGCGTGCAGCTCGTCCGCTACGTGGCCGTCGCCTGTCGGCGGAGCTGGGGGAAGCGCTGCTCCCAGCGGGCCCGAGCGGGCACGGGGATGATCAGCTGTGGCCACAGCCGCTGAAGAATGGCGCCGTCGAGGTGATCCCGTAGGTCCGCTGCTGACTGTGCTTCGCGGACCACGCGTTCGTACATGACGGCGAGGTCTGCGTCGTCGTTGAGGTCGTAGGTGTACGCCGGGCCCCAGTCGAGGTGTCGGGGCAGGCGGACGAGGCCGTGGACCGGGCCTGTCAGCTCAGACAGGATGTCCGGGACGGCGTAGGGCTTGGCCTCGGCGTACCTGCTCACCTCACCAGGATGTCCTATCCGGCCCTGGAAAGCTGATCCCCTGGCCAATGCGGCGCGCAGCAGGAGCGAGTCGAGAAAGTCCCCTTAACCCGTATGCGAACTCCGCTGTGACTGGTTCGGTCGCTTCGGGCAGGGAGGGGCGCCCCGGGCCGTTGCGGCTGAAGGTCGCGCTCATTGGTGAAGGTGGCCCGGAGATGCCCGGGGTGATCCTGTCGTCCGTCGATGCGGAGGGCATGCAGGAGGAGGCGCTGGACGAGGCAGGGCTGGAAGCGCGGATAGCGCGGTACGTGACCGAGCTGAGAGCGTTCCAGTGTCGCTACGGCGCGCTCGCGCGTGCCGCCCAGCATCACGCAGCGTGACTGATGGGGGAAGCCTTCGGCCGGTCACATCGAACACGTTGAGTAACAGACCTTGCGCTGGCCGAGCAGGAGGAAGCAGGGAGAGGTTATGGGATTCCTCCGGCGCAACTTGCCCGGAACTTGCCCGGGAGTATCCATAACCGTTTGGGACTGACCGACTCGCATGGGACTGGTCGTCACGGTTAGATGTGCCCTGACCAGGTAAAACTGGGACGGGAGGCCGCCGGTTGGGACTGGTCGGCGGATGATCAAGTGTCCTCGTAATGCGTAGGTCTCGGGTTCGAATCCCGAAGGCGGCTCAAGAAAGTGCAGGTCAGAAGCCTGTGGGCCCTCCGTGGAGATCATGGAGGGCCTTTTCTGTGCCCGGATGGGAACATTCTGGGAACGGAGGATTGCCTAAAAGTCCCCTATGTCCCGTCGGTTTTCCTGTTGGGCATGCGACATGGCGCGAGAGCAGGGCCGTGCGCGCGGGGTGAGTCGCCTTGCGCTCGTATCGGCTGCGAAGCCGAGCAAGGCGACGGGCAGGGTGCGCTGTCTCCGGGCGTGGAGAACGATCCGGTGCTTCTGGTCCCCATGGGGTCATACCGCGCGTAATGTCTGCGGATATGGACGGGGCAAGAGGTACGGCCGGGGTCGGGGAAGACGGGGGCCGCTACCCCTGGATCCGCCGTGTGCATGCGATTGGCTCGGCGCCCCAAGTTGATCGCTTCGGCTGGCTGGTAGACCTGCCGTGGGCACGAGCAGGGGTCCCGCTTGCGGGGCGACGCGAGGACAGGTTGCTCGTGGTACTGGGCGAGCGTGGGTGTGGCAAGAGTGACTTGATCATTGAGGAAGCCGCGGCGCTGCAGTCCGAGGGACACGTCGCGGAGCTGGTCGACCTGAGTACGCGGGGACGGTTCTACGAAGCGGTCAGCGCGCGGAGGGATTTGGGCGCAGTCCTGGAGTGGGCCGCTTCTGAGGGTGATCCGGGGTACGTCCTGTTGGACAGCCTTGACGAGGGTCTGGACCGACTCGGGGTTCTCGATGACATTCTGGTCGGCTGTTTGGAAGAGCTCGGCCGTGAGCGGAGAAGTCGGCTACGGCTGCGTATCGCCTGCCGTTCGGGCCGGTGGCCCCGCGGTCTGGAAGGGCATCTCCAGTTGCTGTGGGCGCCTGAGGAGGTCTCGGTAGTTGGTGTGACGCCGCTGACCCGGTCCGACGTGGAGACGGCTGCCGCCTGGGATGGTCTCGACGGCCGTAGAGTCACTCGGCGGCTGGAGCAGAAGGGTGCGGTGGCTCTGGCCTGGTCTCCGATCACCTTGAAACCCTTGCTGGAAGCCGAGCGGGAGGGATGGGGCCTGCCTTCGACGGTGGCTGACGCCTACCGGCTTGCCTGTCGGCAGTTGAGCTCCCACGGCCACCGCGACGGAAGTCCGCTGGCCCCCGATCACCTGACGGCACTCGCGAGCCGAGTGGCCGCCGCCATGCAGTTCGGCCACTATGCGGCGGTCCATGACACCCCGAGTGCCATTGAGGCTGACGTGGCACTGGCTGATCTTGACGGCGGTGACGAGCCAGGCGCGGCGGGGGATTCCTACCACTGCGGGATGAAGGAACTGCTGGCGTTGGTGGATTCCGGGCTGATGGTCGAGGTCGGGCTGCGTCGCTGGGCCTTCGCCCATGACAGCTACCAGCAGTACCTGGCTACCCAGTTCCTGGCACGGCACCACATGCACGACGCTGCGCAGGGGCAGTTGCTGTGGATCGGTGACGGAACGTCCCGTCATGTTGTGGCACGACACCGCGAGGTGGCCGCGTGGCGAGTAGTGGACGATACGGAGCTGTTCGCCGAAGTCCTGCGGCACGACCCCGAAGTGCTGTTGCTGGCTGACCTCACGGCACTCCGCGATCAGCAGCGCGAGGCCGTGGTGGACCGGCTCCTCGACCTAGTGGCCAGCGATGACACGGTCCAACTGGACCGAGGGGTGCTGCACCGCCTGAAGCACCCAGGGCTGTCCTCTCAGCTGCGTCCCCATCTGTCTTTCCCGGCTGCACCTACGCTGCTCTCCACGGTGCTCCGCATCGCGCGAGCCTGCCAACTGCCTGAGCTCAACGACCAGTTGCTGACAGTGGCCGAGACGCAGGGGCTAGATCCGAAACTGCGCCGCCTAGCCGTCCAAGCACTCGGCGACGAACTGGACGCCGACCATGCGGCCCGTCTCAGGGCATTGGCCGAGCACAACGATGCGGACCTGGGCCGGCTGGCGGTCCTGGAACAAGACCCGGAGCGGCTGGCCTTGCTGAGGGCGCTGGCCTGGCGCGGTGATGCGGACCTGGCGGCGGCTGCGCTGGAGCGGTTGTGGCCGCAGTATCTGCGGCTGCCCGAATTTCTGGACCAGATCCCGCCTGCCGATGACCCCACGCAGGTCCGCTCCGCATGGCTCCTGATCCATAACGTTCCGAACCTCCTGAGACCCGAAGACGTCGACGAAGCCGTAGCGTGGACGACATGGACTCTGGGTTCGCGGCACCCGAGGGCCGGCCTGACCGAGTCCGGCGAGTCGCAGTTGTCCGTGCGACTGCCGGTTCGCATCCTCGCCCAGGCGATCGCGCTCTTCGACGAAGACGACACCGACAACGACCCTGCACAACGGAACAGACGACTCGACGAAATCGCCGATGCCCTGCTCACTCTGGCGGGTCGTGCTGATTTCGACGACCGGCACCAGCTTGCGAAACCGGTGGGCGAGGTGCTGCTGAGTCGGCTGGGCATCCGCCGAGAGCTGGGCCGACGTGTCCTGGACCGCGGTGATGACCACCAGGTCACTCGGCTCCAATCCTGGCCAGGCAGTCCTGCCCTGTTCTCCCCTAATGACTCGGTGTACTGGACTTTGCAGTGGCCCACACTGAGCCCTCACGCACGTCGGCACGCTGAGTTGCTGGTGACGGCGTGGCCCGATCCAGCGGATCCGGACCTGCCGTCCGCCCTTGAACTGCGCGAGCGTCACCCGGACCTGAAGGCCGCCACCGCACGGTGGGACACCCGCGCGGAGGAAGAAGCCCAGCAACAGCGCGAGCAGGAAGAACAGCGCCACCGCCGGGCATTCAACGAAGCCCGCCTACGGTTTGCCCTCACCGCGCTCAGTACCGGAGAGGGACCCCCCGAGCGGCTGTGGCAACACATCACCACCGAGCTGTACCGCACCGCGGACGGCAGTCAAGCGCCGCAGGACAGGCTGGGCGTCGTGGCTGCTGCACCGTCTTTCCCGCATGAACGCAGTGACCTGCACTGTCTGCTGCTGGACGCGGCTGTCACTGTCACCATCCGCTCAGCAGCCCTGGATGGTGCAGCGGCCACTCCAGCCACAGCAGACTGGAACCGGGCAGCCACTGCTCTGACCGCGCTGGCCCTGCTTGATGCCTCGCACCTGGCCGAGGCATTCGGCCGCCAGCCCCGTCGAGCGGCTGTCGCCGCCGTGGCGCTGGCGGCCCACGATTGCCACGACTCCGACGACACCGCACTACGGCACAGCCTGATCACACAGTGCGTCCGACTGGCCGGCCACGAACTGCCGACCCTGCTCCGCCAGGCGCTAGACGGTTGCAGCGAGCCGGAACTGAACAGTCTGGCAACCGCGTTCGCCCGTACCGCCGTTCCTGATGCGGTTCAGACCTTGCGAGACTGGGCCAATGATCCGGGCCGCACCGACGAGCAGTGGGCCGGCGTTCTGACCTCACTCGCGCTGGCAGGAGACCGACCGGCCCAAGAAATCGTGTCCGCCGCAGTGACCGACCCCGACGTTCAACGAGACGCCGCGCCGAGCAGCTCACGATGGACCCGCGCCGTCGCGGCGCTGATGGGACAGCCACAACTGCCCGAAATCTGGCCCGCCATCAGGACAACCCTGGCGACCCCCGGAGTTCTGGCTGCCCTCCTGGAGCGCCTTATCGCCTCTGACCCCAAGGGAACCTGGCCGTCCGGGACCGGCCAGTTGCCCGAGGCTGCCCTCGCTGACCTGTACACCATGGTTACCGACCACATCGGCATCACCCGGCTCCTGGAGTACCAGTTCGAGGGTGGCTTTTATACCGATGCTCGCAGCAATCTGCACCGACGGCTGTTGGGTCTGCTGATCTCCAAGACCAGCCCGGAAGCGGTCCGGGAGCTGACCGGTCTCGCAACTCGCTATCCCGAACTTGCAGACCTGCGTCGGCACGTTAAGGTCACGGCCCGCGAAGTCGCCGAACTTCAGGCTCAACCCCTGGTACCGGAGCAACTTCGGCGCCTGGCCGCAGACACCAATCTGCGCGCCGTTACCGATGAACGCCATCTCCAGGACATCGTGCTGGCCAGCCTCGACCGTCTTCAGACGGTGCTTCAGGGGTCCAACGGCCTTGTGGTCAACTTGTGGAACCGGAACAACTGGACAGTGGATCACACCGACTGGTGGCCGTGCTGGGAAGAAGACTTCAGCGACATGGTCGCAGCTCTCCTGCGCCAGGACATCGGCGGAAACCGCGTCGTGATCAACCGCGAAGTCCAAGTCGACCGCCCCGGGTTTCCCGGCAGACGTACCGACATTCAGATCCAAGCCACGGCCCCATCCACCAGCAGCAGCGACGGCACACTGACCGTCGTCATCGAATGCAAAGGATGCTGGCACCGAGACCTGTCCACTGCCCTGGCCGACCAGCTTGTCCGCGACTACCTGCGCATCCCCGGTACCGCAGGCATCTATCTCATCGGCTACTTCGACTGCGACCGCTGGAACCGCGAAATGCGCAGGAAGCGACACCACGCATCAGACGATCACACTATCTGCGACCTGCAGCACGAACAGGATGCACGCGCCCGGGAGCAACGCGACCAGTACGGTGCCATCGTCGCGGCGAAAGTTCTCGACTGCCGTCTTCCCGGAGCCAACGACCCGTGGCGTGCCAAGCCCCACAAGCCTCCCGCGCAGACGACCTAACCGGCACGGGCGGCAGGCTCTGGTCCCATGCGTGATCATAAACGTGGAACATGACACATCCGTTGCTGTGCCCCCTAGGCCAAGGTCTGGGACAATGGGCCTGGCCAGGGCCTCTGGGAGGCCTACGTCGACTCCCTCGGCAAGCAAGACAACTACAGCCGGGTGTTGACTGATGGCAGTCGCTCCCAAGCCGTCCGCGCGGCCAGATGGCGACATCAGGTAGGCGGGCCGCATCTGACCTGCAACGGGGGACGGTTTGCGTGAGCCACGGCATCGTTGATTGACCGAGGTGGAGTGATCATGTAACCTACTTGGTGAGGCACTGATGGCCATGTACTACTGCTTGCTCAAATTGACGCAAGGTAGACATGGAGGAAAGCGCTTTGCCGAGAGCGGGAGAGTCCGCTCGCCTCTGTAACAGGGGCGAGGGGTATGGCCCGCGGTCACAAGGCCAAAATCGGCGAGCGTGATGTTACTGGTGTACTCCTCTGCACAGGTCAACCCTTAATGGGGCTGACCCATACCTACGAGGAGCACTGGGTGGCTGAAGAGTACGAGCGTGTGGTTGCTGAGAGCGGCGATCGAGCTGCGGATATTCGCGACCCTTCTCCTGCCTCGCCGGCGGAGGCGTCTGAGGTAGAGGCTGCGGCACCTGCGTCTGGCGCCTTCGCTGGCGATTCAACCTCCACCCTCGTTGGACCTTCAGAAGCTCCTGCTGATGACACTGGCGGTAGGTTCGCACTACTAAGCCAAGCGGTCACCCGTTTGAGTGGACGAGGCGCACGGACGACGGCCGCGGGTGTCAAGTCTGAGCTGCAGCGACTAACGGCTGGAGAGTTCCACGAAGGCAACCTTGGTTTCACATCCTTCAGGGCGTTCCTAGAAGCAGCCGAAGGGGCTGGCGTAGTGGCGCTAGACCTTCCGTTGCCAGGGCCCGGGCAGGATGTGCTAGTCACATTGAGTGGCCAGATGGCCACTCGGGGCCACAGTCGGCTTGCCCGCCCATTGAAGCGCCGCATCCGGCCCGATTTGTGGACTGCGTTCGTGGACTGGAACCAGGCCTTCGTTCGTCTGTGGGATCGGCGAGCGGAAAGGGCGGTGATCTTTCCGGCGGTGGCTACCGCCAGCGAGCCTCCCGCGCTCACAGTCCTTAGAGATAGGTACGCCAGGCAACCCGAAGAATTCGTCGTGATCGAACCGATCAGTTCAGAGCAGCAGATCGGCTGGATGCGGCAGTTCGCGGAATCAGTGTCAGCTCAGGCTCCTGACCTGCGGGCATGCTTGGATGGACCCCGGCCGGCCGCCTCGTTCTCTCGCACCCTGCGCAGTGATCCGGCAGTCAGTGAAGCCTGGCGCTCTCGACTGTCCGGACTAGTCCTTGAGACGATCCGAGCTTGGTCGGATTTGAATGATTTGCATATGGATTTGATGGAGACCCCCCTCTCCGGCGGACGGTCTGCTAAGGCCGATGAGGTGCGAGTCTCAGGGCTGCCAACCTCGCCGAACGCGGATCGGAGGCCCCGTGAACAAGCGGAACGGCATAGTGAAACGGCGGACGTCCGAACCCAGTTGCTCGCAGTCCTTTCTGAGCTGAGCACGGAAGAACTTCTTCAGATCCGCGTACCGATCGTCTACGCTTTGCGTCCATGAGTGGCCTGGCCCCTGACGAGTTCAGTCTGCGTCGCCTTTGTAGGGACGCACGTGTGATCACGGAAACAACCCATTCGCCAGCAAGGCAACATCCACTTGGCCTGGGTATTCAATTCAAACAGGAGTACAAGGTACGCGCTGGCGTAGCTCGTCTCCCTAAGGCGCCAGACGGGCTGAGATTCCTTAAAGAGATTACTGCGCTCCCCGTTCCACTGCTGGGGCCCGGTTTGGCGAAATCCGCCTGGGGTCAACTTCTGGGCCATCCGGGGCTTATCGCGGAACTAGAAAGACCAGCACCGGAGCGCATGCAGGCGGCAGGGCTCCTGGTGCCCACCTCACTGCCAGCGGAGCGGCTCCGCGAATTCGTCATCGCTGTAGTTGTAAGACCGAGTGGAATGGTACTTGCGGATGGCGGGCTCAACTCGATCCCGCTTGCTGGTGTAGGTCGACTCCTTATTGAAACATCGGAACATAATTCCTCGATCTCCGTAAATGCGTGGCTCTCCGCTCAATGGGTAGCTTCTAGTGCAGAATTAATCGGACTTCTTGAGGAAGAATTTCTTCGTGCCTCCTCGGCGACGCAACGCGCAGGACGGCGAAGTGGTGTAGTGGCGCTGGTTGAATCAAATGTTGCTGCAGAAGTCGGTAATAGGTTGGACGCTGCTGCGGCGGTATGCGGGTATGAACTAACCACCTTCGAGCCACCTGAATTTCACGACTCGGCTATGAACTTGATGCGTTCAAGAGTGCCCTCCCATCTGCTTGTTCAGTCCACTCTGCTAAACGAGTCATCCGGAATTATGAAGGCGTTCTCAAGAGTATCTACCCGCAGGGTGATGCTTTTGGATTCTGCTGGCTCGCATGGTGTGCTGGCCGCGCTAAGAGCACGGCTTCATGAGGCGGCAGGCGTTTCCCCGGGGTTGATGATATTTGGGGAGGCCGTTGCCGAGGCGGAAGAGGATGGCTACGCCTATATTGCCCAGATTCCACTTCCTGTGAAAAAGATGGGAAGGAAGGCGCACCATTCTAGGTTCAAAGCGATTGTGGAATGTTTGGATGCGCAACTCTGGTATTCTCGTGACTTGGCAGATCATTCGCGGAGTGGGACGGTCGCTTTTAAGTGTTTCAGATCGGGAACTAAAGGGCTGGAGTGGGTTGCCGATCTCGATGAAAATGCCAAGATCGTCATTGGGAAACATAAGGGCCCTGTTGGTGTTCTGATTCCGTGGGAAGAGCTCGGTTTTAGTTGAATTCGAACGCCGACCTGCCCCCCGTTCAGGGACGCATGGAGCAGCATCGCCAGAGACGACTATCGCGGCCAGTAGCGGGGTGGCTCCTTAGCAGGGTCAACCAGATCGAACCGCTGCTTGCTACCGGGGTTCAGCCCTTTGATGTGAACGAGCTGCTGGCCCTCCGCTGCATCGAGTTCACGGATGAGCAGCGGCATCGACGCGATCACCGCTCCCATGGCCAGGCCCAGGCCCACCATGCCCTTGTGACCATGGCTGAACCGGATGTGATGCATACCGGACTTCTTGATCGCGGCCGTCTCCGACGGATCCTCCAGCTGACGCCCGTCCTTCGTCAGGAAAGCCTCGAAACCCCTCTTCGCAGCGTCAGGGAGAAGGGCAAGATCCTTCTTCCCTGCCCACTTGATCTCGCTGACATGGCGAACCTCATGCTCATGCAGCAGCCGCCTGAGCATTTCCAGCATCTGAACCGGGACGTTCTCGTCAATGAGGATTCGCATCAGGCAGCGCGTGGTCCCGGGCTGTAGCTGTCCACATAGAGGGCGAAGGACACCGCGTCACGGGCGGCCTCCGCTGTCACGCCGGGATAGTAGTCAGCGATCTTCTCGGGAGGGATGCCGTCCTCCACGAGCTCGGCCACAGCATCGAAGGGCACTCGGGTGCCGGTGATGACCGGCTGCCCGCCCTGGGTAGCAGGATCGACGCTGACGTATTGCTTGGGCCGCAGAAGGTGCGGGACCACGACGCCGGCGCGGGGCGCGAACTCCTGAAGGATGTCAGCCATGGTGGCGATCACCCGCTGCCCGGGATGCTTGACGAGGTCCGTCGCATGATCGTCAGTCCCGTCGCCTACCAGGACGATGGAGTCACCTTCAGCCACCAGAGAGTAAGCCGACAGGTGCTCGACCTCGCCGAACCGCTTCAGCGTGGCCAGAGCCTTGCGGATCTTCTGAAGCGATACGTCCTGGCGGAGGACCGCGAACGCGCGTAGCGCCAGCACGTCCCGGAAGGAGTACAGGGCTGGCTTGGCCGCAAGCTCGGGACAAAGGATGGGACCGTTGCCACGATCCTGCCGCCATGACCGCAGCTGCCCCGTCGTAGCTCCGGAGAGAGCCGCCGCCATACGCGTTGAGTACGCCATGGTCCACCCCCTCCGATCCGCGTGAATTCTCTACACGCCAGCATCCCAGCTCCGCGCCTGAGGACGCTACAGGAAGTCAGGCGAGGGGGCCCAAAATCCTGCTCTTGGCGCCGGGAAGAACCTGTCCCCTTGGAGCGGACCGAGACGCCAGGACTGCGGTGGGCTGAACGGGAGCGACTCTCGTGTCACAACACTCTGCGGCGATCACGAAGAGCTTGGGCGTGAGGCTGCGTGAGCCGATGGGAACGCTCTGGGTACATGGTGCCAGCCTGTGCGTCATCATGCTGAGGTCAGGTCCCGTGGGGTACGGGTCGGCAAGCGCGTGGACAGGGTGGGCCAGAGGATGACGATGCAGGACGACAGCTATCAGTGGCCACCCGAACTCATGGCTCTGCTGGTCGACGTCATTCCGCTGCTGTGCCGAAGCAAGGATGACGTCCTTGGCTTCCTACGTGGTGCCGGGGCCAATGCCACGACACTGGGCGAGTTTCAGCGCCGACTGTCGGAAGACAGAGCATCAGTCAACAAGTACCAGATTGCCCGCACAGTTCTGGCGGAGCTGAACCAGCAGGGCGACCGCGGCCTGGCCTCTCGGCGCGAAGTCATCCGGCGCGTGACCGAGTTCGAAGAGTTCTCCACATGCTGGCCCAACGACCAGCTCAAGGCCAAAGGCCTGGTGGCGGACATCCGTAGGGTCGTGAACGTAAAAGACTCCTTCACGCGTCTCCAACAGGAGCGCGAAGCAGAACGTGAGGCCGAACGGCACAAACGGCAGGCCGCGCAGAAGCAAAAGGAAGCGGCAGCCTTGGAACGCCGGCGCCGATACCAGAGCCTTCATGCTGAGCTGTCGGCCCTCTCTCAGATACCGAACCCGCAGAAGCGCGGAACGGCTCTGGAAACACTGTTGAACAAGATCTTCGCGGCAGAGGGCCTCTCCATCAGGGACTCGTTCGTCCTCAGGAGAGAGGACGGCCAGGCAGCCGAACAGATCGACGGAGCCATCGAGCTGGACGGCTCCCAGTACGCCGTCGAAGTGAAGTGGTGGGCCAAACCGCTGGGGCGTCCTGATGTGTCCGAACACCTCGTCCGGCTCTTCAGCAGGGCAGAGGTACGGGGACTGATGATCTCGGCATCAGGCTTCGCCGCGCCAGCCATCGAGGAATGCCAGCGCGCCCTCAGCCAACGTGTGATGGTCCTGGGAGAAGTGCGCGAACTGCTCCTGCTCCTGGAACAAGAGCGGGATATTGCTGAGTGGCTGCGCGAGAAGGTTCGGCGGGCGACCCTGGAGCGCCAGCCGCTCTCGGTGCTGGGCGTCGACTTCTGAGAGATCAAGCGTTCATGATCGGGCGGCGTGCTCGTTTTTTGATCGGTTGGGGCCTCCACCCTGGTCCCAGAGGCATCAACGAGCAACCAGGCTTCCGGGCCGCTCTGCCCCACCTCGTGCCGCGCGAACTCTGAGGCCAACGCGGCTACGTCGTCATCGAGGGATCCCAGGTAGGACGAGCCACGCCTGCACCAGCTCGGCTACGGCGACTGGACCGGCCCCCCCTCCGCCACCTTCATCGGGGTTGGGTGTTCCGCCCGCGAGATCGTCGGCCTGCTTGCATAGGACCCGGCCGCACGAGGAACAGCGGAGCGGCAGCGATCCACCGTCCCATCGGGTCCATCGGCGAGAACGGTCTCGCGTTGTCAGTGGAGGCGGAGACAATCACATCGCTGACGGTATGGGGAGGCGCAGGCGTGCACACAGACGATTTCTTCGGCACCAAGCCCGACGACACGGTGAACTGGGCCCAGCATCGGCCCGGCGAGTGGATGAGTCAGCTCTGGCGGCTCGATGTCGAACTGATGGAGTGTCTGCGTTTCGGTCCACTGCCCGCCGAACCGGACCTGGACGTGGCCGTGGCCCTGACTCGGCTGCTGCACGAAGACTTCGTCGCCAGGGGCACCAGCCACGACGAGCGCATGAACGACGAGGAGGTCGTCCTCGCCGTCAAAGCGCACCGGGCGGTCCTCAGCCGCCTGGGACTGGAACCTCCGCAGTTGCCGTTCCGGCACCACAGCGGGTTCTACGACTACTGGCGCAAGAACGACATGTCCGGCGGGGGTGGCTGGCAGGCGCGCCGCGAGTGCATCGAAGACATTCTCGGGCCGACACGCGAGGCCCTGGAGGAACTGCAGGAGATCGAATACGAGCAACGCTTCAAGAACGGGCCCCGCGGAACCTTCAAGAACCTGATCTTCGCAGCGGTCGGCCCGAAACCGAAGATCGTGCTCCGGGACGCCGTGAACAACGACGTGGAGATCGTCCAGAACGCAGAGAACTGCCTCGTGTACAGCGACCCGTTGCCAGCACACGGCTTGACCTGGCGACAGATGGTCACCTGGTGGGCGACGAACCACCTGCCGTCCGCCGATGAACCAGCCGCTGCTGATGCCCTGTACCGGCGGCTGTACCGCTCCCTGGACTCCCTTCCCGAACAGACCCTCCTGCGTACCTACTGCGCCCGCTACGCCGAACCCGACGGGTTCGACCTGCCCGCCCTGATCCCTCAGGTCTACCTGCACTACGACCCCTACACCCGCAAAAGCAGCGAACACAGTGGTGCCCTGTACCGGCAGCGCATGGACTTCCTCCTACTGGCACCCGACCGCTCCCGCATCGTCATCGAGGTCGACGGCGCCCACCACTACGGCACCAAGAACCCGCCCGACGAAAACGGCCGAGTCACCTACACCGCCTCGCCCAGGCTGTATTCGGAGATGGTCGCCGAGGACCGCCGCCTGCGACTGGCCGGCTACGAGATCTACCGCTTCGGCGGCTGGGAACTCACCCAGTCAGACAGCCCGCAGGTCCTCGCCGACTTCTTCACCGAACTGCTCGACCGCCACAAGAAGCCGACGCCGTAGCGACGGTTGCGAGTGGCTCAATACCCGGCGGCGCGCATCTCCTCGATGTACTCCGTCTGCCAGTACTCGTAGACGCTGAGGTGAGAGGCGTAACCGCCCCACAGCAGGTGGGCCAGTTTGTGCAGCTCGTTCACCAGCTCGTAGAAGTTCACGTTCTGCTGAACAGGGCGGGCGGCAGCACGGTGGGGGCCATGGCCGACCACGGCGTAGCGGAAGGTCTCACCCGTCGCGTCCTCGCTGTCCAGCCAGTTCAGCTGCTTCCAGGACTCCGGGTCGATGCGCCGCTCCGGCTTCGGCAGATCCAGCAGCGCAAGGTAGCGGTTGAGGCAGTCCGCGAGTTTCCTGATGTTGTGGGTGCGCAGCCGCTCATCCAGCTTGGCAGGGCTCAGGTCCTCGGGACCCCCATAGCCCTCCTGGACCGCGCAGCCAGCCGCAGTACGGATCAGCCACTTCAGCGTCAGTTCGATGCTGTGCCGGTAGTTGTAGAGGATCGGGATGGGCAGAAAGTCGTTCGGGCCGTGGGCGATCCAGTGCCGCGCGGCGATCTCGGCCACCTCCAGGTAGCCGTTCGCGATGGCTAGATCATCTTCACTGGCCCCGCCCCAGATGGCGATCTCATGATGCGACCACTGGGGCCGGGGCAGGCTCAACCAGTTCTCTGCTTCGTCCACCCGATCAGGATGGCAACCGGGTATCCCGCCCACTACTGCTTTTCACTTCTGAGGGACGGACGGAGGAACCAGGAGCAACCTCGTTGCAGCACGAATAGTCTGGCCTGCCAGCGTGCAGGCGATGCGGGGCCGCGGTAGTCCGAACGGGACCGATGCTGGTGACTCCGGATCGCTTAGAGCTTGGTGCGCTACGCTGTTTTCACGCGGCTGACCTGCGAGAACGGTCATCGGCTCCGCCCCGGGTGAAGGGGGAAGGATCCCTTTCTCATCCCAATGCGGGTGTGTAGCCCCCCGTTTCGAAACCTCTCGACCCGTCGGCGGATCTGGCCGCTCATCGGGGTGACGTCCTGTCTCGGTGGGGTGTCCGAGGGCCGTTCCCAGGGTCCGATGGGAACGTGGTGGGAACATGAGAACTAAGAACGATCGAGAAAGACCGAGAAGGGCCGAGCAAGCAGAGGGTGCCTGAGCTGCTGGTATCACGCAGGGTGAGTAAGATTGCGACGGTCGGACAAGATCATGTGCAGACTCGTAATGCGTAGGTCTCGGGTTCGAATCCCGAAGGCGGCTCAGACTGAGCCCCGTTCAGAGGCTCGAAGGCCCTCCATGAATGTCATGGGGGGCCTTTTTTCGTTCTGGGGTGGTGTTGGGGCGGTCGGGGATTGTCTGAAGTGGGCATTTTCCGAGGTCTGGGCTTCGGGGTGGGGGTGGGTGTCTACGGTGGCGTACTCGGATCTGTGGGGCGGCGTGGGGGGAGACGCATGCTGGGGATGTTCAGGGGGTTGCGAGGGGGGTATCGGGTTCCGGTGCCTCGGGAGGAAGGGGGCGGCTGGGGGGTGTTGGAGCGGGTCGGGCGGGAGGTGCTGGGGGCGCTCTCTGCGGAGGACGCGGCCAGAGGGGATGAGCTGCTGAGGGCGTTCAGGGCCGATCCGCAGGCGATGGCCGGGGCGCGGCGTCGGCCGGCCGTGGGCATCGGGACGAGCGTGCCGGACCTGGCCGCGTACGTGTTTCCCGCTGTCGCCTGGGTGTTGGGGATGGTGAGTCAGCGGGTGGCCGACAGCGTGATGGACGTGGTCGGTGAGGCGACTCGGCGGAAGGTGGCCCGGCTCGTCGAGGCCCGGCGGGGGAGAGGGGCCGCCGGTGCCGGTGCGGAGTCGGCGCCGGAGGGTGACGACGCCGTGTCCGAGGGGGAGAGGACGGCGCTCGTCACGGCGTTCACGTACGTCTTCGAGCAGCGGCTCGGACTGGACGGTGAGCACGCGCAGGCGCTCGCCGAGTCCGTCGTCGCGGCGATGGTGAATCCCCGTGCACCGGGTGCGTCGTGACCGGGGGGAACGCCTCCGGGGGGCTGCCACCGTCCTCCCGGCACAGGGCACCGGCACGTACCGACCGCCTCCGTTCGGGAGCCGTCTCCCCGACCGGCGCCCGGTATCTCCTCCTGGTGACAGCCCTGCTCCTCGCCGGAGCGTTCGCGGGGACGCTGGTGCACAACCAGTTCTTCGGCACGGAGTGGGCGACCGGAGTGGCGCACTGCACGCAGGAGGCACTGGAGCGGGTGCCCGGCGACAGCATCGCGCGGAACGCGTACGAGCAGAGGTGCGTCAGGCCCTTCCAACAGCGGCTGCTCGGCGTGTCGTTGGCGGGGTCGGCCCTGGTGGTCCTGCTGGGGACGGCCGGGCTGTGGGTCCTGCCGGGGCGGGAGCTGCGGCGCGCGGGCCCGTTGGAGCCCGCCCCGCCGGACTGGCAGGAGCGGGTCGCGGGCGCCGCCGCCGAGCTCGGGGTGCGGCGTCCGCCGAGGACCGTGTGGGCGGGCGAGAAGCACGAGGAACCGTTCACCGCGGGGCGGCCCGGCGCCGTCACCGTCGTCCTCCCGCGCGGCATGCGGCGGCTGGACGAGCGGCATGCCGACGCCGTCATCCGGCACGAGGTCGCGCACATCGCCGCCGGTGACGTCGGCCTCGTATGGCTGACCAGGGGTGCGCTGGCGGCGACCGCGCTCGTCCTGCTCCTGCCGCCGGCCGCTCTCGTGGGCCGGGAGTGGTCGGGCGGCGGGCATCCGCTGAGCGCTGTCGGGAACCTGTTCTGGGGGGAGTACGGGGGCCGGGCTCTGTTGCTCGTCGTCCTCGTCCTGCTGCTCTCCCAGATGGTGCTGCGAGCGCGGGAGCACGAGGCGGATCTGCTGTCCGTGCGCGGCCGGTCCGCCGAGGGGCTGACGTCCTGGCTGGCCAAGGCGGAACGAGCGTGCCGGAGCCGCGTCGGACACGTACGCCGAGGCGGCGGGCCGACACGGCGAAGCGGCGAACAGATGCGCCGAGGCGCCGAGGCGGCGTACCGAAGCGCCGAGCCGGCCCACCGGAGCCGGACCGAACACGCGCACGGCACCCCCGCCGCACCCACACCCCACACCCCCGCCGGACAACACCCCTGGTGGCAGCGGGCCCTGGCCAACCACCCACCCCTCGCCCACCGCCTGACCGTCCTCACCCTCCCCCACCCGCACCTGGCCCCCACCTGGCTGGACGCCGCCACCACCGGCCTGCTCGGCGCGATCCCCCTCGACTCGGTGACCTCCCTCGCCCAGACCGGCTTCACCGGCACCCCCCTGCTGCCGTACGCCCTCCTCACCGGAGCCCTCGCGGCCGGCACGCTGATGTCCCTGGCCTGGGGAGCCTCCGTATGGCGGAGTGTCTCGGCCACCGAGGGGGACGTGACCGTTCCGCGCCGGACGTCGCTCGCCCTCGCGGCGGGAACGGCGCTGGGGCTCGTCGTACACCTCCAGAGCACCAGCGACCACTTGAACGGTTCCGGTTCGCCGCTGGTCGTGCTCCCGCTGGCACTTGCCTCGGCGGGGGCGTTGAGCGCTCCTCTGGCGCGGATGTACGTCCGTTCGCGGCGGACGGCGCCGAGCGCGCTCGCCGTCCTCGGTACGTCCGTGGCGGTCAACGCGACGCTGTTCGTCGGCGTCCTGCGGGTCGCTCAGGAACTCGCCCTGTGGACAGGCGTGTTCGGATGGCGGTCCTTCGACGCGGCGCTCTCCCTGGCGGGCGTGTACTCGATGAGCGCCACCAGCACGGCCGTCGGACTGGTCTGTCTGGCCCTGTCGGCGCTGGGGTGGACCCTGCGCGGGACGGGGCGGGCCTGGCTCGTGCCGCTCTCCGCGGCCGTGGCCTCGGCGGTCGCCGCGACCGCGATCCGGGGGGCGCTGCCGGCCGGAGCCGACTTCGATGCCGTCCTTCAGTACGACCGCTGGGTGGCCGCCGTCGCCGGACTCGCCGCTCTGGTGGCGATCTGCGCGGTCGGCGGAGGGGAACAACTCGGCCGCGCCCTGTGGGCCGCACCCCTCGCGACCGCCCTCACCTCGGGCATCCTGTGGCTGTCACGCTCCGGATTCTGGACGCACCCTGAGGAACCGGTCGACGCCGGGCGGTACTTCGGCACGCCCTTGGCCCAACTCGCCGTCTTCTTCGTCCTCCTGGCGTTCCCCCTCGCCCTGCTGCCCGCGCTCGTGCGCCGGGCCGGGTGGGAGAGGGCGGCGGCGCCGGTCCTGGCCGCCGGGATGGCCGTCGCGCTCGCCCTGGTGGTGGTGCGGTCCGACAGCGTGCTGCTCCCGACGATCCTCAGGGCCGCAGGGGTGTCGGGCTGAGGGACCCTCAGGCCGCCGTCCACGTCTGGTTGTCCCGGCCGTTGCACTCCCACAGCACCGCCCCCGTCCCGCTCGCGCCGCCGAAGATGTCGACGCATTTCTGGGAGGAGGTGGCGAGGAGGCGGGTGCCGGAGAGTTGGAAGAGCTGGCTGGGGGAGTTGGTGCAGGGGGTGAGCTGGATCTCGGTGCGGTCTTCGGTGGAGTTGCCGGCGACGGTCATGCACTGGCCGGCGGAGCGGGCGGTGCCGGCGGTGAACTGCCAGCGCTGGGCGGGGGAGCCGTCGCAGGTGGACTGGACGAGCTGGGTGCCGGTGCCGCCGTCGCCGCTGCTCAGGCATTTGCCGGAGGCGGCGACCTTGAGGGCGTGGCCCTGCGGGGGCTCGGGGGTGGGGGCGCTTCGGCCGGGGGTGGGCTGCTCGTCCTCCGTTTCCGTTTCCTTTTCCTGCTCGTCCTGCGCCTTCTGCTCCCGGGTCGCGCTCTTCGAGGGGGTGGGGGAGGCAGACGGGGACGGGGAAGCGGTGGGGGACGGCGGGGGCGTGTCCGGGGGGAGCGGTGCGGTGGTGGGGAGGGGGTCGGCCGCCGCCGGGGCCTGGTTCTCGGCCGTGGTGAGGAAGAGGGCGGCCGTGGTGAGGGCCGCGACGGCGGCGGCGGTCACCGCGAGAAGGAGGGTCCGCCGTCGGCGGCGCGGGCGGGGGGCGGGGGCCTGGAGGTCCGTGGTGACGTCCGGCGGGGGGCCCGGGTAGTCCTTTGGTACGACGCCGGCGGCCGACGAGGCCGTCGTCACGGGGGAGACCGGCGCGCCGGCGTCGTACGCGTCCGTCTTGGGTATCACCGCCCCGTACGACCCTGACTCCGGGACGGCGTCCGGCCGCAGCAGCCTCTCCGCCTGGTCCGCGGTCAGGCGGTCGGCCGGTTTCGGGGCGAGGAGGCCGCTGATCAGGGGGGTCAGCGGGCCGGCGTCGCGTACCTCCGGGGGTGGTTCCATCGCGATGGCGTACATCGTCTCCGTGACGGAGGGGCGCAGGAACGGGGAGTGGCCGTCGACCGCCTGGAAGAGGGTCGCGCCGAGCGCCCAGAGGTCGGCCTCGGGGCCGGGGGGCGCGCCGACGAGGCGTTCGGGGGCCATGAAGTCGACGGAGCCGACGAGTTGGCCGGTGCGGGTGAGGCCGGGGGTCTCGACGGCCTGGGCGATGCCGAAGTCGGTGAGGACGACGCGGCCGTCCTCGGTGAGCAGCACGTTCGCCGGTTTCACGTCCCGGTGCAGGACGCCCGCCCCGTGCGCGGCGCGCAGCGCGGCGAGGACACCCCGGCCGATCCGGGCGGCCTCGGCGGGCCGCAGCGGGCCTTCCGCCGCGATCAGTTCGGCGAGCGTGCGGGAGGGGACGTACTCCATGACGATGACGGGGCGGCCCTCGTCGTCGTCCACGACGTCGTGCACGGCGACGACGTTGGGGTGGCTGACGCGGGCCGCGTTGCGGGCCTCTCGGCGGGCGCGTTCGTAGAGGGTGGCGAGGTCCGTCTCGTCGAGCTGCGGCTGGGGGTGCAGGCGCTTCACGGCGACCACGCGCGCGAGCAGTTCGTCCCGCGCGCGCCACACGGTGGCCATGCCGCCGCGGCCGATGCGGTCGAGGACGCGGTACCGGCCGGCGATCAGCCGTCCTTCGTCGGACACCGTGGTTTCCTCATCAGTTCGGGGAGCCGGACAGACGGACGGCAGAGCCCGCCCAACGCCCCTTCGCCCACTGCCTGTTGAGGAGCGTGTGGGCGATCCTACGGTGCTGCTCTTCGGAGGAGGACGCGCGACGCGGGCCCGGGGTTCCCTGTCGGCGCACCGGAACACGGGGAAGAAGTCCGTGCGGCTCCCACCGAAGTGTCCAGCCCCCTCCCCGGCCCCGGCACGCGACAATGGACCACCCGACAGGAACACGAGAGGCGTCGTATGAGGGTCGAACTTCCGCCGGAGCCCGTGCACTTCGTGAACCGTCACCGGGAACGGGAGCGGGCGGCGAGGGCGGTGGCGGAGTGGCGGGGGAGCGGGCGGCCGTTGGTGGTGGCGCTCAGTGGGCCCGCGGGGCTGGGGAAGACGGAGCTGGCGCGGCTGATCGCGCGGACGGTGCGGGACCGGTTCCCGGACGGGGTGCTGACGGTCGATCTGGACGACCACCGGGTGGGCGGGGTGCTGGACCCCGGGGACGTGCTCGCGCAACTGCTGCGGGCGCTCGATGTCGAACCCGCCCTCGTGGAACCGCAGTTCAAGGCCCGCTGCCGGCAGTACTGGAACCTCACGGCCGACTCCCGGCTCGTCCTCCTCGTCGACAACGCCCGGTACGCCTCGGAGGTCGTCCCCCTGCTCCCCGCGTCCGGCGGGAGTGTCGTCCTCGTCGCGAGCCAGGGCCCGCTGCACGATCTGGAGGACGGTGCCGCCGTCGGCCTCGCGCTGCCGCCGCTGGACGAGCACGCGGCGACGGAACTGCTCGAACTCGTCGTCCGCGACCCGAGGTTGGCCGAGGACCCGGAGTCCGTGCGGGCCCTCGTGCACCTCTGCGACGGCCTCCCCGCCGCCCTGCACGTCGCCGGCCGCTGGCTGCGCGCGCACCGGCTGCGCCCGCTGGCCCGGCTGATCCCCGAACTGCGCGGAGAGTGGGACGAGAAGGGCGTCCCCGGCGTCGAACGCGTCTGGGACACGGCGTACGACGCGCTGTCGCACCCGGCGTCCCTCCTCTACCGGCTGCTGCCCCACCACCCCGGCCCCACCTTCACCCCCGACTCCGCGACCGCGCTCCTCGGGCTCGGCGAGGAGACCTGCCACGCGGCGCTCGAAGAGCTGCACCGGGCAGGGGTGTTGGACCTCGGGACCGGTGCGCGGCTGCGGTTCCCCCGGCCGCTGCACGCCCACGCGCTGCGGCGCTCCCGGGAGGACGGCGAACTCGTCGCGACCGCTCGGGTGCGGGTGCTGCGGTGGTACGTCCGGCAGGCGCAGCGGGCCGATCTGGCGGTCGCCGGGCCCCGGTTGATCGTCGGTGACACCTTCGGGGCTTCGGAGTCCGCGCTCGACGCCGAGGTCGGCGCGGACTGGCTGTACGACGAGCGGCACGCCCTCTTCGCGTGTCTACGGCTCGCGCATCAGCGGGAGTTGGACGCGGAGGCGGTGGCTCTCGCCGAGCCGATCTGGACGTACGCGCTCGATCATCCCCACCAGTCCGACGTGGTGGAGGTGTTCCGGCTCGCCGTCGCGTCGGCCGTACGGCACGGGGCGCGGGCCGCGTGGATCGTGCGGACGCAGCTCCAACTGGCGCGTCCGCTCTGGGAGTCGGGGCGGCTGGAGGAGGCGGGGAAAGCGCTGGTCGCCGCGGGGGCCGCCGCCCGGCTGCTGGGGGAGGGCGAGGTCGACGCCAAACTCCGGGGGTCCGTCGCCGAGTTCAAGGGGATGCTGCTCGGGGTGCGGGGGGAATGGGCCTCGGCTGTCGGGGAGTTCGAGGCGTCCCGGGAGATCCACGCGGGGATTCCCAATCCCTACGGTGTGCTGCTCCAGACGTATCGGATGGGAGAAGCGCGGGCCCGGTTGGGGGAGTTGGAGGTTGCCCGGGGGTTGTTGAGCGAGGCTCGGGAAGGGGCTGTCGCGCAGGGGCGGGAGCGGATCGGGGCGCGGATCTCCTTCGCGTTGGCGGGAGTTCTGCGGGAGGTGGGGGAGGTGGACGAGGCCCGGGGGTTGTACGAGGGGGCGTTGGAGCGGGCCCTTCGGCGCCGGTCGGAGTTCGAACAGGTGCGGGTGCATGGGGCGTTGGAGAAGCTGGAGGAGGCTGCCGGGCGGGCGGAAGCGGCTGCGGGGCATCGGGAGGCGGTGGAGAGGATTCGGCGGAAGAACGGGATCGGGTGAGGGGCGGGGGCGGTTCCAGGCGGGGCTTGCCTTTCAGGGCTTGCCTTCAGGGGGCTCCGTTGCGCAGGGCTCCGCTGTACGGGGGCGTCGGCTATACGGGGGTGTCGGCCTCGTCGCTCGTCGCCTCCCGTAGGCGCACCATGAACTCCCCTTGCCCCACCCGGCAGTTGAACTCCACCGGCTCCCCTCCCCAGCCCCGGTTCGCGCCCGTCCACACGTGCGCCGCCGACACCGCGAGCGCCGGGTCCACGGTCGTGATGCGGCCGTCGGGCTCGGTGCGGGGCTCGATCCTTGACGTGTACGGGAGTTGGCGGCCCCGGAATCTCAACAGGGCCTCGCCGGTGGGGTGGAGGGCGCCGGCGGTGCGGCAGGCGGGGTGGTCGTCGAGGGCGTGACGGGTCCAGCCGTCCGAGGTCCAGGTCGGGGTGTCCGGGAGGGGGCGGCGGTACAACACCCCGGCCGTGTCGGTGAGTCGGTCGGTGGAGGTGCCGTGTTCCACCGCGAGGTGGTGGCCGGGCGGGGCGAGGCCGACGGGGTGGCGGGTGAGGTGGAGGCCGGCCGGGGTGAGGTCGGCGTGGGTGTCGAAGGCGGTGGGGACGCGGAGTGCGGGGGTGGGGGTGGGGAGGAGGCGGAGCGGGGGTGGTGAGGGGGGTGGGGTGAGGTCGAGGAGGGCGTACAGCTCGGTGCGGAGGCGGTCCAGGGCGTGGCCCTCGTGGGTGAACGCGGCTTCGGCGGCGGGGCGGGTGGCGCCGGGGCGGTAGGCGTGGAGGGCTGCCGCGAGGTCGGTCGCATGGTCCGTCGAACTGCCCAACTCCGGTACGGCGCGCAGGAGTACGTCCATCGGGCTGGCCGGGATCAGCTCCGGTCCGCCCCTCTCCGCCGCGAGGACCGGGCGGTCGCCCAGGGCCGCGAAGTACAGGGCCGTCGAGCCGTGGTCGGTGATCAGGGCGTCGGCGGCGACCAGGACCGACGCCCACTCCTCGCGGGGCGCGGCGAGGATCAGGCCCGCGTCGAGGGCGGGGGCGAGGCGTTCGGTGAGGTCGTAGGTGCCGAGCAGGCTGTGTTCGTTGGGGTGCACGATCAGCGCCAACTGGTAGGCGTCGTACGGGAGATGGGCGGCCAGTTCGGCGGGGAGGTCCGGGCGGCGGCGCAGCAGGGACTCCGGGCCCCAGGTGGAGGTCAGGGCGACGAGGGTGCGGGCGCCGGTGCCGAGCGCCGCGCGGTAGCGGTCGCGCAGGGGGCGGGAGGCGAGGAGGCGTTCCAGGGTGGGGTCCCCTACGACCCTGGCGCGCCTGGCCGCTTCGGGGTCGGCGGTGGCGAGGCGGGCGATCTGCCCGGGGTGGGCCATGGCGTGCAGGGCGATGGGCGCGCGGCGCAGATGGACGGGGTCGAGTCCGGAGGCGGAGTCCGCGGAGCCCTCGTCACGGATCGTCTTGCTGAACCCCGCGCCGTGCGGCAACAGCACGCGTGTGCCGCCCAGTTGACTCAGTTCGCCCTTCGGGCTGGCGGCGACGACAAGGTCGTACGTACTGCGCCGGGCCTCCTCCCACGGCACCGTCCGGCCGCCGAGGGCGTCGACCACGGAGAGGGCGTCCACGCCGAAGTCCGAGCCGGGGACGAGGGTGAAGTGGCGGGAGACTCGGGGGTCGCCGGCGAAGACCGGGGCCGTGTCCAGCAGGCGGTACAGGGCGACCGCGGAGCGGGCGGCGAACAGGACGCTCCTCATTGCCGACCGCCCGTCGCCCGTCGCCCGTCGCCCGTCGCCCGTCGCCCGTCGCCCGTCGCCCGTCGCCCGTCGCCCGTCGCCCGTCGCCCGTCGCCCGTCGCCA
>NZ_JBEXLS010000027.1:118965-158118 GCF_040610055.1 Streptomyces sp. NPDC004539
CGTCGCCCGTCGCCCGTCGCCCGTCGCCCGTCGCCCGTCGCCCGTCGCCCGTCGCCCGTCGCCCGTCGCCCGTCGCCCGTCGCCCGTCGCCCGTCGCCGGGATTGTCCAGTCTACCGGTGGGAGGGCTGGTGTGTACGGCGTTTGCGCAGGTGGGGGCCGGTTTTCGGGGGTCCTGCGGGGCCGGGGACATGAGTCGATCGTAACCCTCGCGTGCGTGCCGGAAGATCGGGAAGGATGACCGCATGAGCGAATGGGGAGTCGCCCTGATAGCCGCCGGTTCGGCGGTCGCGGGCAGCATCGTCACCGGCTGGTACGCGCGCGGCGCCGGCATCCGCCAGGCCGAGGCCGCCCGCCACGCCGGTGAGCGGCAGGCCGACGCGCTCCTGGAATCCGTACGGATCACCGTCCGGGCGGAGGCCGGCCAGCGTGCGCTCGCCGAACGGCGGCGCGTCTACGCGGAGTTCCTCGCGGCGGTGGAGACGAGGGTCCTCACGGAGCGCTCGGGCGTGGGCGACCCCGGTGACCCCGCCCACTTCCAGCGCACCCTCGGCGCGGTCCTCCTCGAAGGGCCCCCGGAGGTGGTCGCCGCCGCCGAGGCGATCTCCGCGGCTCTGCGGCGGCATGCGTCGCCGGACGAGCTTCAGGGCGTGAAGGAGAGGTTCGTCGAGGTGGCGCGGGAGGCGTTGGGGGGTGGGGGCACGGCGACGGGGTGAGGGGGCGCGTGCGGCACATCGGGGCGGTGCGCGATCCGGAGAAACCGCGGCCGTGAGGGGCGGGGTGAGGGGCGCCGGGGGTGGTCGTTCCGGCTGAGGAGAGGGGGTGGTCAGGGGCCCGGTCGGCCAACTCGGGCAAAAACGAGGCAAAGCAAGCCGCTCGTTCGACAACGCGGTCCCGTGAGGCAACATCTTGGTGAACGGTGGGCGCCGGTGACGGTGGGGGCGCCTGCCCGGTGGTGGCCGTGGAGGACCGCGGCTGCCGGACACAGGGACGCCGACAGGGAGTGGAGCCGTAGTGGAGCCGAGGATCGCGGTCGCCGTGGTGACGATGGGAAACCGGCCGGACGAGGTCGACGCCCTGTTGGAGTCCGTGGCGAAGCAGAGCCTGGCGCCCGCGCGGATCGTGATCGTCGGGAACGGCTGCCGGCTGCCGGAGTTCACGGACCGGCTCGCTCTTCCGGGTGAGGTCACGCTCATCGAACTGGACGAGAACCTGGGCTGCCCGGGTGGCCGCAACGAGGCCCTGGCGAAGCTCCGGGAGTACGGCGACGTCGACGTCGTGGTCGATCTGGACGACGACGGTCTCCTCCCCGACCCCGACACCCTGCGCGGCGTCCGCGATCTGTACGCGGCGGACGACCGGCTCGGCATCGTCGGCTTCCGGATCGCGGACGAGAACGGCGAGACCGCGCGCCGGCACGTCCCGCGCCCGGGGCGGACGGACCCGATGGAGGGCGGTTACGTCACCGGATTCCTCGGCGGCGGCCACGCGCTCAGCATGCGGATGCTCGCGCAGACCGGCGACTGGCCCGCGGAGTTCTTCTTCGCCCACGAGGAGACCGACCTCGCGTGGCGGGCGACCGACGCGGGCTGGAAGATCCTGTACGCGCCCGAGCTGCTCCTCCAGCACCCCAAGACGTCCCCCGCGCGGCACGCGATCTACTACAGGGTCACCGCCCGCAACCGCGTCTGGCTCGTCCGCCGCAACCTCCCCCTCCCGCTGATCCCCCTCCACCTGGGCATCTGGATCGCGGTCACCCTCCTGCGCACCCGCTCGGTGGCGGGCCTGCGCGCCTGGTTCGCGGGGTTCGCCGAAGGGGTCCGGCAGTCGGGCGGACCCCGGCGGCCGATGCGCTGGCGGACGGTGTGGAAACTGACCCGCCTGGGCCGCCCGCCGATCATCTGAGACGCGGTCATTGTTCGAGGCTCGGTCACGTTTTGAGGCTTGGGCATTGTTTGAGGCTCGGTTAAAAATTTCACTTGGCGTCGGCATAACACTCCACCACCGCCGTAGTGAACGGAAACCGCACCGGCGTCTCCCCGAACGTCAGCCGCGCGGCCGTCTCCGACGCCTCACCGATCGCCCGGACGACCGCCTCGGCCTCCCCCTCCGGACAGTGCACGATCACCTCGTCGTGCTGGAAGAACACCAGCTCCGCCGCCATCCCCGCGCACGCCTGCCGCAGCGCGGCCAGCATCAGCAGCGCCCAGTCCGCCGCGCTGCCCTGCACGACGAAGTTCCGCGTGAACCGGCCCCTCGCGCGCGCGTTGCTCGACGCGTACCCCGGCACCCAGGCCGACGGCGACTCCTCGCCCTCCGGCGCGTCGACCGGGATGCCCGCCTCCTCGTCCGCGTCCCCCGAGGTCACCGCGGGCGGGCAGGTGCGGCCGAGCCAGGTCCGCACAAGCCGGCCCTCCTCGCCCGCGCGGGCCGCCTCGTCGACGTACTCCACCGCGCGCGGGAAGCGGCGGCGCAGGGCCGCGAGGTTCTTGAGGCCGTCGCCCGAGGTCTGGCCGTAGACCGCGCCGAGGACGGCGAGCTTGGCCTGGTCACGGTCGCCGGAGAACGCGCGGTCCGAGACGGCCTGGTAGAGGTCGCTCGCCCGGCCCGCGACCTCCATCAGCCCCGGGTCGCGGGAGATCGCGGCGAGGACCCTGGGCTCCATCTGGTCCGCGTCCGCCACGACCAGGCGCCAGCCGGGGTCCGCGACCACCGCGCGCCGGATCACCTTGGGGATCTGGAGGCCGCCCCCGCCGTTGGTCACCCAGCGGCCCGTGACGGTGCCGCCCGCGAGGAACTCCGGGCGGAAACGGCCGTCCCGGACCCAGTCCTGGAGCCAGCTCCAGCCGTGCGCCACCCAGATGCGGTACAGCTTCTTGTAGGCGATCAGGGGCTCCACCGCGGGGTGGTCGATGGTCTCGATCTCCCAGCGGCGGGTCGACTTCACCTTGATGCCGGCCTGCGCGAACGCCTTGACGACGTCGGCGGGGAGGTCGGGGCGGACGCGGCGGCCGAACGCGGTCGACACCTCGTCCGCGAGTTCGGCCAGGCGGCGGGGTTCGCCGCCGCCGGCGTACCGCTCGCCCAGCAGCTCCTGGAGGACCTCGCGGTGGACGTCCGCCCGCCACGGCAGTCCCGCCGCGTTCATCTCTCCGGCGACGAGCGTCCCCGCCGACTCCGCCGCCGTCAACAGGCGCATCCTCGCGGGGTGTTCGGCTCGCTCATGCCGCCGCAGCTGCTCGCCGTACACCTCCACGAGCTCCTCGATCGACAGCCTCGCGCGGGCGTCCCTCGGCTCGAACAGGGAGGGCTGGCCGCCGGGGTCGACCGCCCTCGTCGGCGGGTCGGGCGGGACGGCGGTGCCGCGCAGGCGGGCGAGGGCCGCCCAGGCGGAGCGGGGGGCGCCGAATCTTCCCTCGTGGCCCAGGAGGAGGTTCTCGGCGATCTCGATGTCGTAGCAGCGGTCCACCCGGGCGCCGGCGGTCACGAGCGGGGCGTACGTCTCCGCACTGCTCCGCCAGACCCACCTCCCGACCGTCCCCCTCTTCCTCACGGCCTCCACCGCGCTCGCCTCCCGCACGACGTCCCCCGCCAGCCCTCCGCCATCCCCGAGAGGCGCGACCTCCACACCTCCTCCCTCACTCGACACCATCGCCCATCGCTCGCTCATGTCCCGAGTGTGCCAGGGGGGACTGACAGCGGCCCTAATCGTGCGTAAGTTGGGCAAAAGGCTGTGAGCATTTCGGGCCGGAGGCCCGAGGCCGGTTCAGGGGGCGGGGAGTCAGGGGGGGCGTCAGTGCGTGTTGGGCGGGCGGGGGAGGGGGGCTGGGGTGGGGCTTTGATGCCGGGTGGGGGTTGTAGCGGGTTGGGTGGGGTGGGTGGGGTGGGTGTGGTGCTGGCTGCGGGTGGTCGGCGGGTTGGGCGGCGACGGTGGCCGTTGCGCGTGCTCTCTCGTGATTCGGCTCGCCGTCACTGATCGGGTTGTGCTGCGGACGGCCGGGCCCGGCGGCCCCCTCAGCGATCGGTCACCCAACGCCCGTCCATCGGCCAGGTCCCTGTCTCCACGACATGCCGCACGAGCCGGAGCGCCTCCTCGATGGGGACGGTGTCCTCGTCCGGGTACTCGTCGACCTGTCCGTTCGAGAGGGTGAAGCCGTCGCTGGTGCCCTCGGTGTCCGGGGTCACGGCGTGTTCGCCGGGGTCGTCGGGGCCTTCGAGGAGGACGACCATCGCGCGCTCGGTGTTCGTCACGAAGGCGAGGGAGCGGCCGGAGGAGCTGGTGAGCCACGTTTCGAGGTGCCCGAGGGCGATGCGCGAGCGGAGTGCCTCCGGGACTGCCTCGAAGGGGAGGGGGGCGGGGCTGTCGTCGGCGATCACCCAGGACTCGGTCACGGGTACGACGATCCCATGAGCGGATTCGGAGGGCGGGGGGCCTGGCGAGGTGACCCGCGCGGGAGCCGCGGTGAGGTGGCCGGGGCGGCGCGGTCGGCGTCGGAGGTGGCCAGGGTGGTGTGCCCCGAAGGTGACCCGGGCGCGGGGCGGCGGCAGATGTGCCGTCCGCCGCGAGTCCCGCCGGTGTTGGAGGCACCCGCGCGCGGGTCGACGACAACCCCGTACGCCTCCTGATCCGTGACAGCGGGGTCGGCGATCCCCTCGCCCCCTGATCCGCGACACCGGGCCGGCGATACCCCCGCTTCCCGATCCGCGCCGCCCGGCCGCCCGCTGCCCGACTGCCTGACCTGGACCCCCGCCCCGAACCAGCCCGCCCCGGAACGCCCCTCGGCCCCGGACCGCCCCCTCGGCCCCGGACCGCTCCTCGGCCCCGGACCAACCCCCCCTCACCCCTGCTTCTGAACCGTCACCGCCGCCAACACCTCCCGCACGAACTCCTCGACCCCCTCCTTCGTGAGGCCCAGCCCGCTCAGGACGCCCTCGCCGTTCTCCTGTTCCAGGAGGGCCAGGAGGAGGTGTTCGGTGCCGATGTAGTTGTGGCCGAGGCGGAGGGCCTCGCGGAAGGTGAGTTCGAGGGTCTTCTTGCCGGCGGGGCTGTAGGGGAGGGGGTCGGGGGAGGTGGCGGCCGGGGGGAGCGCGGCGAGGGCGGCGGTGCGGACGGCGTCCAGGGGGGCGCCCCGCGCGATGAGGGCCTTTGCCGCGATCCCCTCCGGTTCCGCGAGGAGGCCGAGGATGAGGTGTGCGGGGAGCGTCTCCGGGGAACCGGCGTTCTTGGCCTCCGTGTCGGCCGCGACGAGGACGTTCCGCGCGCGGGGTGTGAGGCGGCTGAAGTCGATCTCCGGGTCCCCGGAGTCCTTGAGGACGAACCGCTTCTGCGCGGCCTGCCGGGTGACCCCCATGCTGCGGCCGATGTCGGTCCAGGACGCGCCGGAGCGCCGCGCCTGGTCGACGAAGTGGCCGATCAGATGGTCGGCGACGTCCCCGAGGTGCTCCCCGGCGAGGACGGCGTCCTGGAGCTGGTCCAGCGGTGCGGGGTGGACCTTCTTGATGGCGCTGATGAGGTCGTCGAGGCGTACGGACGACGTGATGTGCTCGGACTGAGACATGCGTCAACCGTAGGTTGACACCCCTCGACCGTCAACCCCGAGTTGACAAAAACGACCCTCCACGCGTGCGTGCCCGATCAGCACCCCGAAACCCCCCTCCCGCGCGCGTGACACCATCACTCCGTGAGCCAGCCCCACCCCACGGTCGCCCGAGCCCTCAAGACGGCCCTGTACGACACCACCGACGCCACCCTCGACACCGCCGCCTCCCTCCTCGCCGCCGACCCCACCACGGACCCCGAACTCCAGGCCAAGGGCGAGGAGTTCACCGCGACGGCCTGGCGACGCGGCTGGCAGCCCGCCGACCTCGTCCGGCTCACCCGGCGCGACCTGGACGACCCTCACGTCCACCACCTCGCCGCCCTGATCCGCGCCCAGGCGAAGAACGACCGCGCGCGAGGCCCCCGCTGGCGCGCCCAGCTGGACGCCCTCCCCACGGACCCCCCGTCCCGCGCGGACCGCTTCACCCGGGCCACGGCCCTCCTGGAGCTGTACCGCCTCCTCCTGCGCCTGCCCACGCTGGAGCCCCTGGACGAACCCCGCAGGCCCGCGCGAGCCGGCACGGACCGCACGCTCACCCGTATCCGCGCGCTCCTCGCGAAGGCTGAGGCGACGACGTACCCGCAGGAGGCGGAGGCGCTCACCGCGAAGGCGCAGGAGCTGATGGCCCGCCACAGCGTGGACGAGGCCCTCCTGGACGCCGCCGCCCCGGCCCCGGACGCCCCCGGCGCCTGCCGGATCGGCGTCGAGCCGCCGTACGAGCAGGCCAAGGCGGTCCTCCTGGACGCGGTGGCCGACGCGAACCACTGCAAGGCCGTCTGGAACGAACCTTTCTGCTTTTCCACGGTCGTCGGCTTCGAGGCCGATCTGGAGGCGGTCGAGCTGCTCTACACCTCGCTGCTGATCCAGGCCCAGACGGCGATGACGCGTGCGGAGGCGGCGCAGCGGGCGGGTGGCCGCAAACGTACGAAAACGTTCCGGCAGTCCTTCCTCGCGGCCTACGCCCACCGCATGGGCACCCGCCTGACGGAGGCGACCCGCACCCAGCTCCCGGAGGACTACCTCCCCGTCCTCGCCACCCGCGACGTCGCCGTCACCCACACCATGGACCACCTCTTCCCCCACACCACGACCACCCGCCTCCGAGGCGTCACCGACGAGGCGGGCTGGGTGGAGGGCGCGGAGGCGGCCGACCGAGCGACCGTGGGCAACCGCCCCCGCTTGCCGGAACGCTGAACCCCGGCGCAGGCACACCACCGGGCCGAGCGAGCCGACCGAGCCGACCGGGCCGGTCCAGCCCCGGCCCCCGGTCACGGCCGCCGTCTTGTACCCGCGCCTTCGCACGGCCCCCGGTCGCGCGGCCCCGACCCCCGGCCCCGGCCGCGCCCAGCGCCCCCTCAGTCCCCAGCCTGCTGGAACCCGCTGACAGTCGCGTCCGGGGTCTTCTCGTCCTTGAGGACGACATCCCCGTACGACCAGTCGAACTCCTTGCCCGCCCCCTCGGCGAGCCCGAACTCCAGCTTCGTCGCCTTGATCGCCTTGTCGCCGTCGCCGCGGGTGTAGGTGATCGTGAAGGAGGCGGTCCCCTGCTCGGGCAGCGTCACCGCCTGGGCGACGGCCGCAGGGTCCTGCGGTACGGCGACGGCGGCGCCGTCCGCCTTCAGCTGGACCTTGGGGAAGCCGGCGAGGGAGCACTCCGCGCCGGTGTTGGTGATGGTGAAGGTGACGTTTCCGCTGTCCCCGGCACCCGGCGCCGCGTTGACGGCCCCGGCCTGCGTGTCCAGCTTGTCGACGGCGCAGGTCGACCCGCCCCCGGCGGACGCGGACGGCGTCGTACCGCTGTCGGCGCTCTTGTCGTCCGAGTCGTCACCGCCCCCGGAACACGCGGAGAGCAGAAGGGCCGCGGAGAGAGCGGCGACGCTGAGGCGGAGCGGAACGGCGCGCATGAACTGATCCCTAGGAACGAGTGACGATACCCAGGGGGATCATCCCCTACCCGAGAGCCCCGGTCGGCACACCGGACGGCAGTACGGCCCCGTCCGCCTTGGTGTAGGTCTCCTTGCCCACACTTCCCGTCCAGGTCACGACCAGTTTCTCCGCGTCTACGGAGTCGACCATCCCGGTCGTCCGGTCCTTCTTCCCGGCGAGGCATGTCAGATGGATCATCTGCATCCCGGCCTCCTCCCCGGCCGTCCCGTTGCACACGGTCCCACCGGTCGCGTACAGCGACGCCTTCCCGCCCTCGACCATCAGGACGACGGCCTGCCCGCCCCCGGTGCCGAGCCAGCTCCCGGCGAGCGGGGTGGCGGAGGCCGACGGCGACGCGGATGCACCTGCACTTGCAGACGCGCTTGCGGAGGCCGTCGTAGGGCTGGGCGAGGGCGAGGAGTCCCCCTCACCGCTGCACCCGGCCAGCACGACGACCCCCACCAGCACGCCAACCCCAGACAGCCCCACCGAACGCACGGCACACTCCAAGCGCTAGAAGCCCGAGAACGACGGCAAGCTACCAGCAGTGCCGCAGGCGGGACCCAAGCCCCGACTGTGAGTTCGCCCAGTTACCAGGAACTCTTGCGGACCCCCGGCAGATACCCCGCGTGCGCCTGCTCCCGCAGACTCACCCGGGACAGCCCGAACGCCCGGAAATACCCCCGGGGCCGCCCGTCCACCTGATCCCGGTTCCGCACCCGCGTCGCGCTCGCGTCCCGCGGCTGCCGTCCCAACTCCCGCTGGGCGGCGGCCCGTTCCTCCTCCGACGACGACGGCCGCCGGAGGATCTCCTTCAACTCGGCCCGCCGCTCGGCGTATCGGGCCACGATCTCCTGGCGCCGGTCGTTCGCCGCGATCTTGCTCTTTTTCGCCATCAGACCCGCACCCCCCGAGCCCGAATCCGGGCGACAGCGGCCTCGACCCCGATGGTGTCGACCGTCTTGATCCCCTTCGTGCTCAACCGCAGCCGCACGTACCGCCCTTCGCTGGGCAGCCAGTACCGCTTCGACTGGATGTTGGGGTCGAACCGCCGCGAAGTGCGCCGGTGCGAGTGCGAGATGCGATTCCCGAACCCCGGCTGCGCCCCGGTCAGCATGCAGTGCGCCGACATGAGTGACCTACCTCTCTCGATCGACTGTCGCTAATGGAATTCATTTTCAGTAAGATACCAGCATGGCACGCAACGAACTCCGCCCGGTCATCAAGCTCCGCTCCACGGCGGGGACCGGCTACACCTACGTGACCCGCAAGAACCGCCGCAACGACCCGGACCGTATGACCCTGCGCAAGTACGACCCGGTCGTCGGCCGCCACGTCGACTTCCGAGAGGAGCGCTAGAACCATGCGTAAGGGAATCCACCCGGCGTACGGGCCCGTCGTCTTCCGTGACCGTGCCGCGAACTACGCCTTCCTGACCCGCTCGACGATGACGAGCGAGAAGACGGTCGAGTGGGAGGACGGCCACACCTACCCGGTCGTGGACGTCGAGATCTCCAATGTCAGCCACCCCTTCTACACCGGCACGGCCCGCGTCCTGGACACGGCCGGCCGCGTCGAGCGCTTCGAGAAGCGGTACGGGAAGCGGGCCGGCGCGTGAGCCTGTCCGTCGTGATCGTCGGCGGGCTGCACACCGCGGCCCGCAGGGCGACGGTCGCCCAGCTCCTCGCGGACGTCCCGGGGAGCGTCGTCCTCCACCACGACCTCGCAACCGCCGTCGCCGGCACGGTCGTTCGTACGATCCACGACGCGACCGGCCTCCTCTCCGCCGGCGAGGCCCCCCTCTCCAACGACTGCGCCTGCTGCGCCCTGCGCGAGGACCTCGTCCCGGAACTCCGCCGCCTCGCGGACGCGGGGACGACGCCCCTGGCGATCGTCGAACTCTGGGACTCCGTCGAACCGAAGGCGATGGCGGAGGTCGTCGCGGCGGGCGGCCTGACCGTGACGGGCGTCATCACGGCCGTCGACCCCGCCCTCCTCCTCCCCTACCTCGGCAACGGCGACGACCTCGCGGAACGCGGCCTCGCCGCCGCCCCCACCGACCAGCGCACGGTCGCGGACACCTTCGCCCGCCAACTGGAGTACGCCCCCGTCCTGGCGATCCTCGACTCCCCCGAAGCCGACGACGAAGACCGCGAGTTGCTCACCCAACTCCACCCGACTGCCCGCCAGGTCCCCGTGTCGGGCGGCCACCTAGTAGGGGACCTGGCGGGCGCGGAAGAGCTGAGGCTGGGTCCGGAGGTGGAACTGGACTGGGACGCCTTGCTGTTGAACGCGGATGACACGAACGCCTTTAGGGGCGCGGGGAACTGCGCGAACGACCACAACGCACCCGCACCCGAAAACGCACCCCCCACCCCCCTCGCCCGCGCAGCCCTCGCCGGATTCGACGTGGAAGCCGCCGCAGCGGCCCAACACCCCGCCTGCGCCCTCCTCCCCGCGGAAGCCGACAACCACGGCGTCTCCACCTTCGTCTGGCACAGATCCCGCCCCTTCCACCCGGAGCGCCTGTACGACGCCCTGGAGGACCTGACCTGCGCGGCGGCCCGCAGCAGGGGCCGTTTCTGGCTGGCGGACAAGCCGGACGTCCTCCTCCACTGGGACGCCGCCGGCGGAGCCCTCTGCGTAGAGGCCGCAGGCCCCTGGCTCGCGTCCCTCCCCGACGCCGCCTGGGAGATGGTCCCGCCGGTCCGCAGGGCAGCCGCCGCGCTGGACTGGCACCCCGAACACGGCGACTGCTGCCAGCACTTGGTGTTCACCTCGCCCGGCCTGGACCGCGACGGCCTCGAACGCCTCCTGGAGCACTGCCTGTTGACGGACGCCGAGTACGCGGCGGGCCGCACCGCCTGGAAACACCTGCCCCCCGCCTTCGACACCCTCCTGGAGATCTGATGCCGCCCCGCAAGTTCGACCGCAAGCCCCCGAAGTCCCGCCCCAACCCGCTGGACCAGGCGAAGATCACGTACATCGACTACAAGGACACCGACCTGCTCCGGAAGTTCATCTCGGACCGCGGCAAGATCCGCAGCCGCCGGGTCACCCGCGTCACCGCGCAGCAGCAGCGCGCCCTGTCGAAGGCGATCAAGAACGCCCGCGAGATGGCCCTCCTGCCGTACGCGGCGTCGAAATAGCCTCCGGCACGACCGCCCAAGGGGCGGGCGGCTTACGGGAGTTGTCCCGTCGAGCCGCCCGCCCCTCGCGTCATTCCCGGGTACGACACCCCTGGCACCGGCGCCTGAACAGCCCCGTAACCCCTGCGCCGACCGCCCGACCCGGGCCCCCGGCAACGGCCGTACCCCGCGTCGGTCCACACAGCACCCGCACCACGTCCGCACCTCAACCGCACCCCTTTTCCCGGGTGCGGAGCCGTATGGTGCCGCAAGTGGACGCCCCCGGTCCGCCGGACGGACCCGATCCGGCCAACAACCGGACTGGACCAATCGGTTGAAGACAGGAACACCTGAACCGCCCCGTGCGTCTGTGTAGATGCACGGGCTTTCTGGCACGGGCTGTGTACGGGGGATCAAGTGGGCCGCGAGGGCCCTGGAACGCGCTCGGTAAAACGTGCGTCAAAACCTGTAACCGCGACGGCACGCCGCGTGCACGTGCATCTGCTCATGCACCTGCACATGAACGGAGTTATGATCCGGACAGTTGACCACTGCATCAATGGCCGCATGAGCCAGTGCACCACCAGGGAGCGACCTGTGGACCACGACGTTGACGGGGGACGCGGCATGTACAGCGGCATGGACGGCGGCGGGGGAGTGCACAACGGCATGGCGGCCACGCAGTTGCACGGGGTGGCCTGGCAGAAGAGCAGGCACAGCAACTCGCAGGGGAACTGCGTGGAGTTCGCGCGGCTGCCGGGCGGCGACGTCGCGGTACGCAACTCGCGCTTCCCGGACGGCCCGGCGCTGGTCTACACGCGCGCGGAGATCGAGGCCATGCTCCTCGGCGTCAAGGACGGCGAGTTCGACCACCTGATCGTGGGCTGAGCGCGGCCGTTCCGGACGAGAACGGCCGCCTCGGCAGACGACGGCCCCGTGACGCGCGTAGAACTCGCGCACCAGGGGCCGTACTCATGGAGCTGTCACTCGGTGGGTGTGCCGAGCCCGAACAGGGCCCACACCACCTTGCCGCCGAGCGCGCCGGCCAGCGGGTGCCAGCCCCAGCTGTCGGCGAAGGAGTCGACCAGGAAGAGTCCGCGGCCGGACTCCGCCGAGTAGTCGTCGGTCTCGCGCGCCTCCGGCGTCGTCCGCCCGGGATCGCGTACCGCGCACACGAGCCGCCCGGTCCACCGCATCAAGTGCAGCCGCACGGGCGGCTGGTGGTCGCCCGAGCCGTTCGACTCGGCCTGGGGGGACGGCAGTCCGTGCCGCAGGGCGTTGGTGACCAGTTCGGAGACGACGAGACAGATGTCGTCGAAACGGTCGCCGACGTCCCACTGTCCGAGGGTGCGCCGGGTGAACTGCCGTGCCTCGCGCACCGCTTCGAGGCGGGCGGGCAGCGCGCAGGACGCGGCGTTGGACACGGCCGCGGGGTCCAGTGGCGGAAGGCCCTGCCGTAATGGCTTGAGCATGGTCGATCCATTCGTCCCCATGCGAGGCACTCCCGGGAATTCGCGGTCGTTGCGATGCAGCGGTGGCGCGAGACCATGGTTTCGGATGCGACCGGCGGATGCAAGGGCAGATGCACGTGCACGTGACCGAAATGAGTCGCCCGTGGGGGTTCTTGGTCATTTTTTCCGCCAACTTCTCACACATCCCTCCTGCCAACCTTGCTTTCCCTCCCCTCTTCCCTTGCGGGGTCCCGTGCGTAAGCATTGGCTTCTTTCCGTCTCTGTAATCAGGTGAGTACTGCTCGGAGTGATTTAGTGGCAGACTTCGGCCCCTGGAGACGGTTGGGGAGGCTGGCGAACGTGAGCGCGGGAGAGCCCGGATCGGTGGTGCGACGCATGCTGCTCGGCTCGCAACTCAGGCGGCTGCGTGAGTCGCGCGGCATCACACGCGAGGCCGCGGGCTACTCGATCCGCGCCTCCGAGTCCAAGATCAGTCGGATGGAGCTGGGCCGGGTGAGCTTCAAGACGCGCGACGTCGAGGACCTGCTGACGCTGTACGGCATCACGGACGACACCGAGCGTGCCGCCCTCGTCGGCCTTGCCCGCGAGGCGAACGTCGCCGGGTGGTGGCACAGCTACTCCGACGTCCTGCCGTCCTGGTTCCCCACCTACGTCGGCCTCGAAGGCGCCGCCTCCCTGATCCGCTCCTACGAGGTCCAGTTCGTGCCCGGGCTCCTCCAGACCGAGGCGTACGCGCACGCCGTGGTCGCCCGCGGCATGAAGAACGCCTCCGTCGCCGACATCGACCGCCGGGTCGCGCTGCGCCTGGAGCGGCAGAAGTACCTCGTCTCCGAGAACCCGCCCGACGTCCACATCGTCCTGGACGAGGCCGGCCTGCGCCGCCCCTACGGCGACCGCGAGGTGATGCGCGGCCAGCTCCAGCACCTCATCGACTTCTCCGAACGGCCCAACATCCGCCTCCAGGTGATGCCGTTCAGCTACGGCGGGCACGCCGCGGAGTCCGGCGCCTTCAGCATCCTCAGCTTCCCGGAGTCCGACCTCTCGGACGTCGTCTACCTGGAGCAGCTCACCAGCGCCCTGTACCTCGACAAACGTGAGGACGTCGCGCAGTACGAGCAGGTTCTGCGAGAACTTCAGGACGACAGCCCGTCGCCCGCCGAGAGCCGGGACCTGCTGCGCGGACTGCTGCAACTCTCGTAACACGCATGTCAGTTGAACCTTTCGGCAACACCCTCCGTGCGATAGGGAAAACCCTATAAACACGGCGTGGTTGCTTGCCTGTTGAACAACGTCTACTCCAACGGCCCGCATTCGTCAGTACGATGACGTGTGATCAGCTTGAACGGCTGTTCGGAGACGGATCGCGGGGGTCTGCCTCCACTGCTTCGGCGGCAAGGGATTGGGGTCACATGTCGTCCTCCGACTTCACCGACCTGGCACGGCAGTTCATCGACGGCGAGTGGCGCACGGGCACCGGCTCGTGGGACATCATCGACGTCAATCCGTACGACGGTGTCAAGCTCGCGTCGATCACCATCGCGACGATCGACGAGGTCGATCAGGCGTACCGGGCGGCCGAGCGCGCGCAGCGCGAATGGGCCGTGACCAACCCCTACACCCGGCGTGACATCTTCGAACGCGTCCTGCGACTCGTCGAGGACCGCGAGCAGTTGATCACCGACTTCATCGTCTCCGAACTCGGCGGCACGCATCTCAAGGCCCGGTTCGAGATCGGCCTCGCGAAGGAATTCCTGCGCGAGGCCGCCCAGTTGACGCTTCGCCTCGAAGGCCGGCTGCTGCCGTCGCCCATCGAGGGCAAGGAGAACCGCCTCTACCGGGAGCCAGTTGGGGTCGTGGGCGTCATCAGCCCCTTCAACTTCCCCTTCCTGCTGTCGATCAAGCCGGTCGCCTCGGCGCTCGCCCTCGGCAACGCGGTGGTGCTGAAGCCGCATCAGGAGACGCCGATCGTCGGCGGCACGCTCATCGCCAAGTTCTTCGAGGACGCGGGGCTGCCGGCCGGGCTGCTCAACGTCGTCCTGACGGACATCGCCGAGATCGGTGACGCGTTCATCGAGCACCCCGTCCCCAAGGTCATCTCCTTCACCGGCTCCGACAAGATCGGCCGCCACATCGCGACCGTCTGCGCGGCTCAACTCAAGCGGACGGTCCTGGAGTTGGGCGGGAACAGCGCGCTCGTCGTGCTGGACGACGCGGACATCGACTACGCGGTGGACGCGGCGGTGTTCAGCCGGTACGTCGACCAGGGCCAGGTCTGCATGGCCGCGAACCGGGTGCTGGTCGACCGGTCGGTCGCCGCAGAGTTCACGGAGAAGTTCGTCGCGAAGGTGAAGACGCTCAAGACCGGTGACCCCAGTGACCCCCAGACGGTCATCGGTCCGGTCATCAACTCCCTTCAGGCGAACGCGGTGACGGCGGCGGTGGACCAGGCGGTGGCCGAGGGGGCGACGGTCCTGGTCCGGGGTGAGACCACCAACAACCTCGTGGAACCCTCGGTGTTGACGGACGTCCCGAGCCACTCGGCGCTCCTGCACAAGGAGATTTTCGGCCCCGTCGCGCTGCTGGTCCCCTTCGACGGGGAGGAGGAGGCGATCCGGATCGTCAACGACTCTCCGTACGGGCTGAGCGGCGCCGTCCACACGGCCGATGTCGAGCGGGGCGTGATGTTCGCCAAGCGCATCGACACGGGGATGTTCCACGTCAACGACGGCACGATCCACGACGAGCCGCTGATCCCCTTCGGCGGTGAGAAGCACTCCGGAATAGGCCGCCTCAACGGCGAACCGACCCTGGACGCGTTCACGACCCTGAAGTGGATCTCCGTCCAGCGGGGCCGGAGCAAGTTCCCCTTCTGACCGCTCAGTTGTCGTCGTCTTCGGGGGGTCCGGGAATCCGCTCCCCCCGACTCACGGCGATCCGGCACACGTCCGTCAACGCCTCGCCCATCCGCGCGACGAGAAACCTCAACTGGTCCGGCGTCGTCTTCTCGTCGTCCACCAGGTCCTCAGCGTGCTCCAACAGCCCGTCGGCCATGTCGAGTTGCGCGGCCTCGACACGGTCCGCCAGCCGCGAGACATACCCTGGCCTGCTGCCGGTGACGAGATAGCAGGGCTTGTTGTAGTCGTTGGCCCAGGGGAGGAGCCGGGGGCGGGGGGTGAGGTCGTCGGACATGGGGGCCTCGCTTTCTGTGGCGAACTGGTCACACTGTGCGGTCTGGAGGGCTAGCCTCGCCAGTCAAAAGGCGGTGACCTGTTTTCTGTCACGGAAGGGGGCGAATCCATGGATACGAAGACATACGGCCAGTGGATCAAGGAGCGCCGCGAGGAGCTGGGGCTGACGCAGCAGCAGGTGGCGGGCGAGGCCATCATGACCCGCACGCACATCGCGCACATCGAGGCGGGCCGGAGGGTCCCGTCGGACGAGGACGCGCGGCGCCTGGACCGGGTCCTCCGGATGCAGGGGGCGCTGATTCTCTTCCGGCCCGGACGGGAGGAGGAGGCGGTCGCCGACTACTTCAGCGCGGTACTGGTGCTGGAGCAACAGGCGGTGCAGATCCGGGAGTTCGGGTTGGCGTATTTTCCGGGGCTGTTGCAGACGGAGAGGTATGCGCGGGCGGTGCTGGGCGGAGCGTTCCCGCCGCTCGCTGAGGAGCGGCGTGACAAGCTCCTTGTCACACGCCTTGAGCGTGCCAGGCTGTTCGAGAACCCGACAACCCCGGTGTTCTGGGCGCTCCTCGACGAGACCCTGCTGCGGCGCCCGGTGGCCGGCGGGGACGTCATGGCGGAACAAATCAGGCACGTCGTGGATCTCGCGGAGGCTGAGCGGATTCGGGCCCACGTGCTGCCGTTCGCGGCAGGTCGGCACCCGCTGATGAGCAGCATGCTCGCGCTCATGTGGTTCGAGGACCAACCGCCGCTCGCGTACAGCGAAGGCGGTGTGTCCGGAAGGCTGCACGATTCCCCATCCGTGGTCCAGAAGTGGCAACATCGCTACGACCGCGCGTTGAGTGATGCGTTGCCGCTCAAGGAGTCACTGGCTCTGTTGAGGGCCACTGCAAGGGAGTACGACCACCGTGAATGACCGCACCTGGCGTAAGTCTTCGTACAGCGACGATCACGGCGGCAGCTGCCTCGAAGTCCTCGACGGTCACCCCACCTCCGTCCCCGTCCGCGACTCCAAAACCGCCCCCCACGCCCCCACCCTCCTCCTCACCCCCACCGCCTGGACCCCGTTCATCGAGGCCGTCAGGAACTCCTCGCTCCACCCCTGACCGCTTGCCCGTCGGCGCGATGTCCTACAGATTGACCCGCGGGACATACACGCGCTTCCGGTACGGCACCACCTGATACCAGAGCATGATCAGCCCGCTGGAGTACGTCCGCAGACGCAGCGGGTTCGGGTCGTCCGCGAGGAGCCCGTCCACCGTGAGGCCGGCCGCGGCGAGATCGGCGAGTGCGGAGGCCATGACGCGGACCGCCTCCTGATCCGGCTCCTTCATCTCACCGAGGACCCATTCCGCGCCGGGGTCGAATTCCCAGGCCCACCCGGTCGACTCGTCCTCGACGCCCTCACCGCGTACGTTCATGGGGTGGACCCGCCCAGCACCTCGCGGGAAGCGAGAGCGAGGACGGACGCGACGGTTTCCCGGGCCGCCCGGAACGCGTCGTTCGAAATGCTGGGGTCGGCCAGCGCTTTCTCCGCCGCCAGCAGCCGACGCGCCCGGTCAGGATGGCGGAGGATCGCGACGAGGGTGGCCCACTTCTCCAGGAAGAGCCGCATGGGAGTGGTGGAGGAGAGCTGCACGGCCTGGTCGAACGCCTGGCCCAGATCGCGGTCGAACTCAGGGAGTTTCGTCAGGTCCAGTTGCCGGACCGCCGCGCGGAGCGCCTCGCGGGTCATCGGAGGCTGGGGCAGCACAGCGACCGGCGGCTCTTCCTGCTGCGCACTCATGTGGTCGTACTCCTCAGGTGAGGCGGTTGGTGCCGGGTGGCCGTTGTTCCCCGACGGTACTCGTCCGGGCAGGCGATCGCAGACACATGCGCGGTCTCGGATCGGACGCTCATCGCGGACAGAACCTGACCTACATTCCCCGTACCGTCGAAGACGTCACCCCGACCCGCCCGACGAAAGGCAGTCCCATGGTCATGCACGTCCCCGCAGAGGCCCCCGGCGACGAGCGCGGTGCGCTGATCGCGTTTCTCGATGAGCAGCGTGGCGGTATCCGCAGGTCGGTGCTGGGGCTGACGGCGGAGCAGGCGGCGGCGAAGCCGAGTGCGAGTGAGCTGTCGCTCGGGGGGCTCGTGAAGCATGTCGCCGAGGTGGAGCAGAGCTGGATCGCGCGGGCGAAGGGGGAGGAGCCGGCCGTGCACAGGGAGTTCTCGAACT
This sequence comes from Streptomyces sp. NPDC004539, assembly GCF_040610055.1. Taxonomy (NCBI): domain Bacteria; kingdom Bacillati; phylum Actinomycetota; class Actinomycetes; order Kitasatosporales; family Streptomycetaceae; genus Streptomyces; species Streptomyces sp. NPDC004539. The sequence goes on from NZ_JBEXLS010000027.1 coordinate 136,493, forward strand.
GGCACGAGTGTTTCGTGCTGGTGGGGGACGAGACCGTGGAGAGCCAGCTCGCCTACTGGGAGAAGGTCGCCGCCGAGACGGAGGCGTTCATCAGGGGCGCCGAGAGCCTCGACCAGACCTTCGCGCTGCCCGACCAGCCGTGGTTCCCGCCGGAGGGCCGCGTCTCGCTGCGGTGGGTGATGCTGCACCTGATCAGGGAGACCGCGCGGCACGCCGGGCACGCCGACGTCGTACGGGAATCGCTGGACGGGAAGACCGCGTTCGAGCTGGTCGAGCTCGCGGCGAAAAGCTGACCCCATAACCTGGACCGCATGTCAGCGATCCGCCTCCTCGTGCTGAACGCGGTGCGTCAGCACGGCCGGGCCCACGGCTACCAGGTCCGCGGCGACCTGGAGTACTGGGGCGCGCACGAGTGGTCCAACGCGAAACCCGGCTCGATCTACCACGCCCTGCGGCAGTTGGCGAAACAGGGCTTCCTGCACGAGCACGAGATCGCCCCCTCGACGGCCGGCGGCCCCCCGCGTACCGAGTACGAGATCACCGCCGCCGGCACCGAGGAGTACCTCCGCCTGCTCCGCGAGGCACTCACCTCGTACGACCAGAAGACGGACGTCAAATCCGCGGCGATCGGCGGGATGGTGGACCTCCCGAGGGCCGAGGTCGTCGCCCTCCTGGAGGAGCGCGTCCGGCGCATCGAGCGCTGGCGGACGTCCGTGACGGAGTACTACGTCCCCGAGGACGGCCCTGAACAGCTCGGTCACATCGGCGAGATCATGAACTCCTGGGTCCACGCGGCGGACGCCGAGGCCGCGTGGACGCGGGGGCTGATCGGCCGGATCGAGGGCGGCGCGTACACGTTCGCGGGGGAGGGCAAGCCGTTCGTGGGCGTGCTCGCCGAGGGCCAGGAGAACCCGTACGCGACGGGGGAGCGGCACCCGGGCGACAACCGCTGACCCGGCTGCGGCTCTTCACTGATCAAGTTTGACCAATCGCCCCGCGAGGGCTACCTTCGACCCCGCCAGCTAGTCAACTTTGACTAATAAGGGGAGCGCTCATGGCCGACCCAGCCATCACCGTCACCGAAGCCCGCAAGGCGTACGGCGGAAAACCCGCCCTCGACGGCCTCGACCTCACCGTCGCCCGAGGCCGCGTCCACGCGATCCTCGGCCCCAACGGCGCCGGCAAGACCACCCTCGTCCGCGTCCTCGCCACCCTCCTGCGCCCCGACTCCGGCCACGTCGAGGTCGCGGGCCACGACGTCGTACGACACCCCCGCGAGGTCCGCCGCCGCATCGGCCTCCTCGGTCAACACGCGGCTCTCGACGAGGAATTGGACGGCCGGCAGAACCTGGAGATGTTCGCCCGCCTGCACCACCTCGGCGCGCGCCGCGCCCGCGAACGCGCCGCCGAACTCCTCGCCCGCTTCGACCTCACCGACACCGGCCGCAAGCCCGTCCAGGCGTACAGCGGGGGCATGCGCCGCCGCCTCGACCTCGCCGCCTCGCTCGTCACCGAACCCGAGGTGCTCTACCTCGACGAGCCCACCACCGGCCTCGACCCCCGGGGCCGCTCCGAGGTCTGGGCCTCCGTCCGCTCCCTCGTCGACGCCGGCACGACCGTCCTCCTCACCACCCAGTACCTGGAGGAGGCCGACCAGCTCGCCCACCGCATCTCCGTCGTCGACACGGGCCGGGTCGTCGCGGAGGGCACCGCCGACGAGCTCAAGACGTCCACGGGAGGCGACCGGATCGACGTCGTCCTGCGCGACAGCAGTCGACTCGGCGACGCCGTCGCCCTGTTGCGGCTGCCCGGCCTCACCGTCGACGCGGACCGCCGGCTGCTCAGCGCCCCGGTGACCGACCGGATGGGCGCGCTCGCCGGGGTCGTACGCGTGCTGGAGGACGCCGGGATAGAGGCGGAGGACATCGCACTGCGCAGGCCGACGCTGGACGAGGTGTTCCTGCACATCACGGGTACGAAGACGGACGCGACGGGTACCGCCGCCGCGCACACGGAGGTCGCCGCGTGACCGGGTACGCCCTGACCGACTCCTGGACCATGACCCGCCGTGAACTCGCCCACTGGGCACGGCAACCCGGCCGGCTCGTCTCCGGGCTGCTCTTCCCGGTGATGCTGCTGCTGATGTTCGGCTATCTGATGGGCGGCGGGCGGGGGGTGACCGGCGACTACCTCGACTACCTCCTGCCCGGGATGCTCGCGCTGACCATGGCGTTCGGGCTGGAGAACACGATGGTCGCGGTGACCCGGGACCTCGAGAAGGGGGTCGTCGACCGGTTCCGCTCGCTGCCGATGGCCGACGGCGCCGTCCTCGTCGGGCGCGCGTGCGCCGACATGCTCAGCTCGGCGATCGGACTCGGCTGCCTCCTCGCCGTGGGCCTCGCGCTCGGCTGGCGCCCCGACACCACGCCCGTCGCCTTCCTCACCGCCCTCTCCCTCCTGCTCCTCTTCCGCTTCGCGATGCTCTGGATCGGCATCCACCTCGCCCTCGTCGCCGGCAAGCCCGAGATGGTCCAGGCCGTCCAGATCCTCGTCTGGCCCGTCGGCTTCCTCTCCAACGCCCTCGCCACCCCCGAGGCCATGCCCGGCTGGCTCGGCACGGTCGTCGACTGGAACCCCATGTCCCAGACGGCCACAGCGGTCCGCGACCTCTTCGGCGCCCCCGACGCGCACGCGGACCACCTCTGGACGGCCGTGGCGTGGCCGGTGGGCCTCCTCGCGGTGTTCTTCCCGCTGGCGGTACGGAGGTTCGGCCGACTGAGCGGGTGAGCCGCCGGTTCGGCGAGAGGGCGCGGCCTCAGTGGTGGAACCCGGTCGCCGCCTCCTTGTCCCACGTCAGGGGATGCGGCAGCCTCCGAAGCTCCGGCACCAGTCTGCTGAGGTCCTCGAAGAACAGCTCGGCGAGGTCCTGGGAGAAGCCGTTGCGGCAGACGACGCGCAGCACCGACAGGTCCTGCCGGTTGGCCGGAAACGTGTAGGCCGGCACCAGCCACCCGCTCTCCCGAAGCCGCCGGGACACGTCGAAGACGTCGTACGACGTGACGTGCTCGGCGGTCGTGAGGGCGAAGACCGGCAGTTCGTCCCCGCGTGTGAGGAGCCGGAAGTCCCCGAGTGACTCGATCCGCCCGGCGAGGCCCCGCGCGACGTCCCGCGTGGACTGCTGGACCGCGCGGTAACCGTCCCGCCCGAGCCGCAGGAACGAGTAGTACTGGGCGACGACCTGCGCGCCGGGGCGGGAGAAGTTCAGCGCGAACGTCGGCATGTCACCGCCCAGGTAGTTCACCCGGAACACCAGCTCCTCCGGCAGCGCCTCCTTGTCCCGCCACAGCGCCCACCCCACCCCCGGGTACACCAGCCCGTACTTGTGCCCGGAGGTGTTGATCGACGCCACCCGGGGCAGCCGGAAGTCCCACACCAGGTCCTCGTCGAGGAACGGCGCGACCATGCCGCCCGACGCCCCGTCGACATGCACCGGCACATCGAGGCCGGTCCGCTCCTGCAACGCGTCCAGCGCCGCGCACAGCTCCGCGATCGGCTCGTACGAACCGTCGAACGTCGAGCCCAGGATGCCGACGACCCCGATCGTGTTCTCGTCGCACAGCTCGGCCGCCGCCTGCGGGTCCAGATGGAACCGGTCCCCCTCCATCGGCACCTGCCGCGCCTCCACCTCCCAGAAGTTGCAGAACTTCTCCCAGCAGACCTGGACGTTGACCCCCATGACGAGATTCGGCCGCGCCGACCCCGGATAGCGGTCCGCGTTGCGCGCCGCCCAACGCCGCTTGAGCGCCATCCCGGCGAGCATGCACGCCTCGCTCGACCCGGTCGTCGAACAGCCGACGGCGGCGGAGGGGTCCGGCGCGTTCCACAGGTCCGCCAGCATCGCCACGCAGCGGCGCTCCAGCTCCGCCGTCCGCGGGTACTCGTCCTTGTCGATCATGTTCTTGTCGCGGCACTCGGCCATCAGGGCCGTCGCCTGGGGCTCCATCCACGTCGTCACGAACGTGGCCAGATTCAGGCGGGAGTTGCCGTCCAGCATCAGCTCGTCGTGCACCAGCTGGTACGCCGTCGAGGGGGCCGTCGGGCCGTCGGCGAGCCGGTGTTTCGGGGGCGCCTCGGTCATCCCGCCGACCGGATCGGCCTCCCCGAAGAACGGGTTCACCGACAACGGCCGCTCCTCGTGCTTCCCCGGGCCCTCATGCAACGCCATGACCGCCTCCCACCTGCTCGTCTGCTCTGTGAACGTTCATCCCGAATGCCTGGTTCCCGAAAAGAGACTTGAACCTCACGCAACGTGAGGAGTCACAGTGAATCCCGACCGAGAGAGACAGGAGCCGGACGTGCACCACTCCGTGGGACAGGTGGCCGGGTTCGCGGGCGTCACCGTCCGCACCCTCCACCACTACGACGCGATCGGCATCCTGCCGCCGAGCGCCCGCACCCCCACCGGCCACCGCCGCTACACCGACGCCGACCTCGACCGGCTCCAGCGGCTCCTGTTCTACCGGGAGCTCGGTTTCCCCCTCGACGAGATCGCCACCCTCCTCGACGACCCCGACACCGACCCCGCCGACCATCTCCGCCGCCAGCGCGATCTGCTGGCCGCGCGCATCGACCGGCTCCAGAAAATGGCCGCCGCCGTCCGACACGCCCTGGAGGCACGCATGACAGGCATCGATCTCACCCCCGAGGAACGCTTCGAGGTCTTCGGCGACAAGGACCCCGACCGGTACGCCGACGAGGCCGCCCGGCGCTGGGGCGGCACCGACACGTACGCCGAGAGCGCGCGCCGTACGTCCCGCTACACCAAGGAGGACTGGCAGCGCATCAAGTCCGAGACCGACGCCTGGGAGGCCCGCTACGCCGCCCTGGTCGCCGCGGGGACGGGCCCCGAGAGCGACGCGGCGACGGCGCTGGCCGAGGAGCACCGGCGGCACATCGGTGCCTGGTACTTCGACTGTCCCTACGAGCTGCATGTCTGTTTCGCGGACATGTACGTCTCCGACGAGCGGTTCAGGGCGTACTACGACGGGATGGGGGAAGGGGTGGCGGAGCACCTGCGGGCGGCGATCAGGGCGAACGCGGGACGGCACGCCGAGTAGCGCGGGGGGTTCTGTGCGCGGGCGGCTGCGGGTGCGTCGTGGCCGTTCGCGCAGTTCCCCGCGCCCCTGAAAAACGCGGGTGCACCGCCGTCTTTTGCGACCACATACGACCCGCAGCCGCCCGCGCACCCCCACCTCCCCCTTACTCCCGCGCCAGCACTACCGCCGTCCCGTACGCGCACACCTCCGTCCCCACGTCCGCCGCCTCCGTCACGTCGAAGCGGAACGCGAGGACCGCGTTCGCCCCGCGCGCGTGTGCCTGTTCGATCAGGCGCTGCATCGCCTCGTTGCGGGTCTCGACCAGCGTTTTGGTCAGTCCCTTCAGCTCGCCGCCGATGAGCGATTTCAGGCCCGCGCCGATCTGGCTGCCGAGATGGCGGGAGCGGACCGTGAGGCCGAAGACCTCGCCGATCACCTGTTCCACCCGATATCCGGGCACATCGTTCGTGGTCACGACCAATACGTCCGGCTGAGGTCCCTGCCCGCCGCCGTAGTCCTCGATACTCATGTCCACAGCTTTGCCCCAGCGTCCGCACAGTGCATCCTGGGGACCCGCCTGGAACCTGGCCCGAGTCGGCTGCGTTGATACTTTGGGACTGCGGTCCCGAACCGCACCCCGGAACCGCACCCCGCCAGTTTCGTACCTCACAGCAGGAGCCACATCCCCGTGAACACGGTGACCACGCTTGCGCTCGGCCCCGAGTGGCTCAGCCCGGATTACCTGATCGAGACGTTCGCCCTGCCGGGCATTCTGCTCATCGTCTTCGCCGAGTCCGGACTGTTCGCCTTCCTCCCGGGTGACTCCCTGCTGTTCACGGCGGGCCTCTTCGTGGCCCAGGGCAAGTACATCAGCGAGCCCCTGTGGCTGGTCTGCACGCTCATCGTGGCCGCCGCGATCATCGGTGACCAAGTCGGTTACATGATCGGCAAGTTCCTCGGGCCGAAACTCTTCAGCCGCCCCAACTCCAAGCTCTTCAAGAAGGAGAACCTGGACAAGGCGCACGAGTTCATGGAGAAGTTCGGCCCCAAGGCGATCGTCCTGGCCCGCTTCGTCCCGATCGTCCGGACGTTCGCCCCGATCGTCGCCGGCGCCGGCCGTATGAAGTACCGCACATTCCTGTCGTACAACATCATCGGCGGCATCGCCTGGGGCTCCGGTGTCACGCTCGCCGGCTACTGGCTCGGCCAGATCGAGTTCATCCGGACGAACGTCGAGTCGATCCTCATCCTGATCGTCCTGCTGTCGGTCGTCCCGATCATCATCGAGTTCCTCCGCGAGCGCTCCAAGAAGAAGCGCGCGGCGGCCGAACAGCCCGCCCAGCAGCCCCCGTTCCAGGCCCCGCAGCAGCAGATGGACGACGCGACGACCCAGCTGCGCCGCATCCCGCAGTCGGACGCCCAGCCCCAGCAGCAGCCGTACGACAACGGCGGCAACGGACACGGCAACGGCCAGTACTACGGCGGCCAGCCGCAACAGCAGCAGGCGTACGGCGCCCAGCAGGGCGGCGGCTACTACGGCGACGGCCAGCAGTACCCGTACCAGCCCCAGCAGCCCGGCCAGCAGCAGGGCTACTCCCAGAACGGCTACCCCCAGGGCTGAGCCCCCGGGGCCGCCCCGGGATCAGAACCCGCGCGTGCGCTTCGCGGACTTCCGCTTCTCCACGGACACCCGCAGGAACAGCCGCGAGATCTCCGACCCCAGATTGACCCCGATGGCGATCGCCATCGCCAGGGCCGCCGCCTTCGACAGCCCCACCAGCCCCCGGTCCACCTCGTGCTGCGCGATCGACAGCAGCCCGAAGTAGGTGGCGGACCCGGGCAGCAGGGGCCCGATGGCGGCGGTCGTGTACGGCAGGGCAGACGTGAACCGGTAGCGCGCGAGCAACTGCCCGAACAGCCCGACCAGCCCGGCCGCGGCGGCCGTCGACACCACCGCCGACACCTCCCCGACGTGATGCATCGCCCCGTACACGCACCACGCGACACCACCGTTGAGCGTCGCGGCCAGCACCGTCGAGCGCTCCTGCTGGAGCAGCACCGCGAAGGTCAGCGACAGCAGCATCGCCGCCCCGATCTGCCAGCCGGGCCGGTCGGCCGAGACGAGCGCGGCGTCCGGGTTGAGATGCGCGTTCAGGCTGACGGCGACGTAGAGCACCGCGAGCACCCCGACGACGATGCCGACGAAGAAGTACAGGACCTCCAGGAGCCGCGCGGCGGCGGTGATGTAGTACCCGGTGAGCCCGTCCTGCACCCCCGCCACCAGCGCCCGCCCCGGCAGCAGCGCGAACAGCCCGCCGGTGATGACGGCGGACGCGGCGACGTCGACGTGCGCGAGCGTGAGCGCCACCCCGATCCCGGCGGGCGGCAGCGCGGCGACGAGGAACTGGTAGAACTCCGGCAGCCCGCGCCCCGCCAGCAGCCACGCCAGCCGGTCCCCGAGCACGGCCCCCAGAGCGGCGGCGACGAACACCAGCGCCCCGCCCCCGACGAGCACGGCCGCCGCCCCCGCGAGCAGCCCGCTCGCGGACGTCAGCACCCACGTCGGGTACGGGTGCCGGTTGCGGCGTATCTCCGCGAGGCGCCGGTACGCCTCCTCCAGGCTCAGATGCGCCTCGGGGTCGCTGAGGTCCCCGACGAGCCGGAAGACGGCCGCCAGACGCGTGTAGTCGGTCCCCCGGCGCCGCACGATCCGCGTCGCGGTCACCGGGTCCTCGACCAGGGACGGCTGGTAGGAGATCGACACGAGCGTGAAGGTGACGTTCGGCTCGCACCGGTCGAGCCCGTACGACCGGCACACCGCGAACATCGCGGCCTCCACGTCCTCCGCGCCCTCCCCGCCGGCCAGCAGCAGCTCCCCGATGCGCAGCGTCAGGTCCAGCACGCGCGGGACGGCCGGTCCGCCGTCGTCCGGGGGCTTCGGCGCCGTATCCGGGGCGGGCCGCTCGGTCACCGGCATGCGCAGCATCGTCCGCATCCGGTCCTGCCAGGGCGCGTCCTTCGTCAGGCTGACCAGGGGGACGCCGCCCGCCGGGGTGAACGCGGGCGGGGCGTCCTGGGCGCTGTAGGTGTGCGGGGTGCTGAACGCCGAGCCCTCCGGCTCGGGGGGCGGCTGCGGGGCGTCCAGGCCCGCCGGGACGGCGAACTCCGACGTGGTCTCCGACTCGCTCGCCCTGGGGACGTCGAGCCCTGCGGGGAGGGCGAACTCGGAGGTGATCTCCGGGTCGTACACCGGCTCCGACACTGAGAAACGCTCCCTGGAACGACACCTTCCGTAGGGCCTCAGTATGCGCACAGACAGCGAGAAGGGCCGCACGCGTACGCACGCGCGCGGCCCTTCTCGCTACGGGATGCTCAGTGGCCGCCCTGGTCCTGGAAACGCTTGTAGGACCGCTCGATCTCGGCCTCGGCCTCGGTACGGCCGACCCAGTCGGCGCCCTCGACGGACTTGCCGGGCTCCAGGTCCTTGTAGACCTCGAAGAAGTGCTGGATCTCCAGGCGGTCGAACTCCGAGACGTGGTGGATGTCACGCAGGTGCTCCACGCGCGGGTCGGTCGCCGGGACGCACAGCAGCTTGTCGTCGCCGCCGGCCTCGTCCGTCATCCGGAACATGCCGATCGCGCGGCACTTGATGAGGCAGCCCGGGAACGTCGGTTCGTCCAGGATGACGAGCGCGTCCAGCGGGTCGCCGTCCTCGCCGAGGGTGTTCTCGACGAAGCCGTAGTCGGTCGGGTAGGCGGTCGAGGTGAAGAGCCGGCGGTCCAGACGGATTCGACCGGTCTCGTGGTCCACCTCGTACTTGTTGCGCGAACCCTTCGGGATCTCGATCGTGACGTCGAACTCCACCGGTGGCTCCTCCATGATCAGCATGTACTTCGGGTGGTTAAGTGTCCCTCACGCCGATGTGTGGTCGCGAAAGGGGCTGGTGGTCGTGGTGGAGCTGAGACCGTGGCAGGCCGCGCGACCGCATGTGGAGCGGGTCGCGGGGGCCGTACGCCCCCGTCTCGCCAAGGCGGTGGAGAAGGCGCGGCCCCAGGTGGGACGGGCCGCGCGGGCGGTCTCCCCGCACGTCGCCAAGGTGCTCAAGGCCGCGAAGCCGCATCTCGCGAAGGCCGCCGAGGTCTCGCCCCGGCGGACCTGGCGCTACAGCGCGGGCGCGGCCGGCGCCGGCCTCGCGCTCGCCGTCGGCGCGGCGACCCTCGCGGGCCCGTGGGACTCCAGCGGCCAGCGCACGGCCGAGCGCGAGCACGCCGCCGCGCTCGGCGGCGCGGACCACGGCGGGGGCCCGGCCGGCTCCTCCGGGACGACGCCCCAGGCGCCGAAACCGGCTCCCAGCGCCCTCTCCGTCCTCGCGGGCCTCGGGAGCGCCGCGGGGACCGCCAAGGCCCCCGCGCCCGCCACAGGGGCCCTCACTGCCGTTCTCGGCCCCCTCCTGGCCGACCCGGCCCTCGGCTCCCGCCGCGCCGCCGCGGTCGTCGACGTCTCCACCGGCAAGCTCCTGTACGGCGCCGGCCCGGCCGTCCCGCTCACCCCCGCCTCCACCACCAAGATCGCCACGGCCGTCGCCGCGCTCTCCGCGATGGGGCCCGACCACCGCCTCGTCACCCGGGCGGCCCTCGAACCCGACACCCGTGAGCTCGTCCTCGTCGGCGGCGGCGACCCGACGCTCACCGCGCGCGCGGACGCGCAGGGCTGGGCAAGCCTGCGCACCCTCGCCAAGTCGACGGCCGCCGCCCTCAAGAAGCGCAACCTCACCGACGTGACGCTGTCGTACGACACCACCCTGTACGCCGGTCCCGATCTCCACGTCATCGGTAACAACGGCAACCTCGCGCGGGTCACCCCGCTCACCGCCGACGAGGGACGGCCCGACGACTCGACGCGGGGGGAGGTCGATCGGGTGCCCGATCCGGCGGCCGACGCGACGGCGAGGTTCGCGGGGTTCCTGGAGGCCGAAGGGATCGCGACGAAGGCGCCCGGTCCCTCGAAGGCGACCGCCCGCGCGCAGACCCTCGCCACCGTCAGCTCGCCGCCGCTCTCCGCGCTCGTCGAGCGCATGCTGACCAACAGCGACAACGACATCGCTGAGTCCCTCGCCCGCCACACCGCCCTCGCCACCGGCGTCCGCCCCGACTTCGCCGGCGCCGGTACGGCGATCACGGCCCAGTTGAAGAAACTCGGCCTCCCTGTAGCGGGCGTTTCGATCAAAGACGGAAGCGGACTGGACAGAGCCGACCGCCTCACGACCAACCTCCTGACGTCCCTCCTGGTCACCGCGGCCTCCCCCGCCCACCCCGACCTCCGCCCCGTCCTGACGGGCCTCCCCATCGCCGGCTTCACCGGCACGCTGAGCACCCGCTACACCAACGCCGCGGCCGGCGTCGTCCGCGCCAAGACGGGCACCCTGACCGGCGTCAACGCCCTGGCCGGCACCGTCGTCGACCGAGAGGGCCGCCAGCTCGCCTTCGCCTTCCTCGCCTCGGACACGACGGACGCCGGGGCTGCCCAGGGGGCCCTGGACAGGGCGGCGTCGGCGCTGGCGGGCTGCGGCTGCGGCTGAGACGCCGTCCGGGACCGGGGAAGGCACCCCACCTGCCCCTCCCCTCCTCCACACACTGCCCCTTGGCCGACCCCTCACGTACGGTTGACGGCATGACGAGCATCGGTGCTTCTTCCGGGATGGTCGACTGGAATCTGGCCGTGGCGACCGCGACGAGACTCGTGCGGCCCGGCCCCGAGGTGAGCCGGGACGAGGCGCGGAAGGTCGTGGCGGAGCTACGGCGGTACGCGAAGGCGTCGGAGGGGCACGTCCGGGGGTTCACCCGGATGGGGTCCGAGGATCTGCACGACACCCCCGTACTGGTGGTGGACCGCCCGGGCTGGGTGCGGGCGAACGTCGCGGGCTTCCGCGAGATCCTCAAGCCCCTGCTCGACAAGATGCAGGAGCGGCGCGGCAGTTCACCCGGCGGCGCGGTCCTGGGCGCGGTCGGCGGCAAGGTCACCGGCGTGGAACTGGGCATGCTGCTGTCGTTCCTGTCGTCCCGGGTCCTCGGCCAGTACGAGACCTTCGCCCCGGCGACGAAGGACCTCCCGGCCGGCGCGAACGGCGGCGGCAGACTCCTGCTGGTCGCCCCCAACATCGTCCACGTGGAACGCGAACTGGACGTCGACCCGCACGACTTCCGGCTCTGGGTCTGCCTCCACGAGGAGACGCACCGCACCCAGTTCTCGGCCGTCCCCTGGCTGCGCGACCATCTTGAGGGCGAGATCCAGTCGTTCCTCGGCGAGACGGACGTCGACCCGTCGACGTTCCTGGAGCGCATCCGGGAGGCCGCCCAGTCGCTCGCCGGGGGCCGCCCGGAGGGCGAGGAGGACGACGGCGGACGCTCGCTGGTCGAGCTGGTCCAGTCACCCGCCCAGCGGGAGATCCTGGCCCGCCTGACGGCCGTGATGTCCCTGCTCGAAGGGCACGCCGACTTCGTGATGGACGGCGTGGGCCCCGAGGTCGTCCCGACCGTCGCGGAGATCCGCGAGAAGTTCCAGCAGCGCCGCGCCAAGGGCGCCTCCCGCCTCGACATCGCGCTGCGCCGGCTGCTCGGCCTGGACGCGAAGATGAAGCAGTACCGCGACGGCGAACGCTTCGTCCGCGCGGTCGTCGACCAGGTCGGCATGGACGGCTTCAACCGCGTGTGGACGTCCCCGAACACGCTTCCCACGAAGACGGAGATCGCCAAGCCCGCCGACTGGGTCGCCCGAGTGCACCGCAAGGCGGACATGTGACCCGACGCGCGGACCGACGGCAGGAAAACGCCGCTTCAATCACCCGTCCGAGGGACCGTGAGCCACCGGAAGGCGTGCAATGCTCGGGGAACGGCCGGGTTCTGTCACCATCTACACACTCTGAGTGACATAGCTCGGGTGCACCCCCCCCCGAAAAAACTTCATGAAGGGAACCGGACATGGGTCCCCATCCTGCGGTCGCGGCGATACGCCTGGCGGTCCGCCGCGTACTCAACGACATCCTCAACGAAATCCTCAACGAAATCCCCGACGAACACCCCGCGCCCCCCTCCCCACCCCTCGTCCTGGTGGCCTGCTCCGGCGGCGCCGACTCCATGGCGCTCGCCTCCGCCCTCTCCTTCGAAGCCCCCCGCCTCGGCCTGCGCGCGGGCGGCATCACCGTCGACCACGGCCTCCAGACCGGCTCCGCCGAACGCGCCCGCGAAGTCGTCTCCCGCCTGCGCGAACTCGGCCTCGACCCCGTCGACTCCACCGCCGTCACGGTCGGCCGCGAGGGCGGCCCCGAAGCCGCCGCGCGGGACGCCCGCTACGCCGCCCTGGACGTCGCCGCCGACCGCCACGGCGCCCGCGCCGTCCTCCTCGGCCACACCCGCGACGACCAGGCCGAAACCGTCCTGCTCGGCCTCGCGCGCGGCTCCGGAATCCGCTCCCTGTCGGGCATGGCCGCGGTCTCGGGGGCCGGCGGCCGTTACCGGCGCCCCTTCCTGGAGCTCGACCGGCAGACCGCGCGCAAGGCGTGCCTCGTCCAGTCACTGCCCGTCTGGGACGACCCGCACAACGCCGACCCGGCCTACACCCGCTCCCGCCTGCGGCACGAGGGCCTCCCCGCCCTGGAGAAGGCCCTCGGCAAGGGCGTCGTCGAGGCGCTCGCCCGCACCGCCCAGCTCTCCCGGGACGACGCCGACGCCCTCGACACCTGGGCCCGCCAGGCCGAGGCGTCCGTACGGGACGCGGCGGGCCTCCTGGAGTGCGCCAAGCTCTACGCCCTGCCGCCAGCCGTACGCCGCCGCATCCTGCGCGCCGCGGCCATCGAGGCGGGCGCCCCGGCCGGTTCGCTCTTCGCCCGGCACATCGAGGAGATCGACCGGCTGATCACCGGCTGGCGCGGCCAGAAGGCCATCAACCTGCCGGGCAAGGTGGTCGCCCAGCGGCAGGGTGGCAGACTGGTCATCCGGCAGAGCTGATCCCCGCCCCTCCTCCAGGGGGTGGTGGCCGGTGGGACGAGCGACGAAAGTGATGCGGGTGGACGCGAAAGACATGGGTGCCGACCTCCAGCAGGTGCTCATCAGCAAGGAAGAGATCGACGCCAAGCTCGTCGAGCTGGCCGCCAAGATCGACGCGGAGTACGCGGGCAAGGACCTGCTCATCGTCGGCGTCCTCAAGGGCGCGGTGATGGTCATGGCCGACCTCGCGCGCGCCCTGTCCACCCCCGTCACGATGGACTGGATGGCGGTGTCCTCGTACGGCGCGGGCACCCAGTCCTCCGGCGTCGTGCGCATCCTCAAGGACCTCGACACCGACATCAAGGGACGGCACGTCCTGATCGTCGAGGACATCATCGACTCCGGCCTGACCCTGTCGTGGCTGCTGTCGAACCTCGGCTCGCGCGAGCCCGAGTCCCTGAAGGTGTGCACGCTGCTGCGCAAGCCGGACGCGGCCAAGGTCGCCATCGACGTCGAGTGGGTCGGTTTCGACATCCCGAACGAGTTCGTCGTCGGCTACGGCCTCGACTACGCCGAGAAGTACCGCAACCTCCCGTTCGTCGGTACGCTCGCGCCCCACGTCTACGGCGGCTGAAACCTCGTACGAGGTTTTCGGGAACCCCAGCGGGATTCGCGCCGTTGGAGCATGCAGACGGCACTGCCGGGTCCTGAGTGCGGCTGTGGCCGCCCAGGCTGGGGTACCGTCGGAAGAACTGTCTTATCAAACTCACTATGGCAGGAGGGACGGGGCGGCACCGCTCCGTGTGGATGGACGTGAAGCGATACTTCCGTGGGCCGGTCATGTGGATCGTGCTGGCCGTCCTTGCCGTGGTCGTGTTGATGCAGGTCGTCGGCTCGTCCGGCGGCTACAAGACGGTGGACACAGGCCAGGTCGTCCAGGCGATCAACAACAATCAGGTCGAGTCGGTCAAGATCACCACCGGTGACGAGCAGACCGTCAAGGCGACGCTCAAAGACGGCGTGAAGATCAAGGGCAGCTCGAAGATCCAGGCGAGCTACATCGGCGACCAGGGCGTGACCATCGCCAGCACGCTACAGAGCAAGTACCAGGACAAGCAGATCCCCGACGGTTACACCGTCTCGCCGACCAAGCAGAACGCGTTCGTCGGCATCCTGCTCTCCCTGCTCCCCTTCGTCCTCATCGTCGTCGTCTTCCTGTTCCTGATGAATCAGATGCAGGGCGGCGGCTCCCGGGTGATGAACTTCGGCAAGTCGAAGGCCAAGCTCATCACCAAGGACACCCCGAAGACGACGTTCGCGGACGTCGCGGGGTGCGACGAGGCGGTCGAGGAGCTGCACGAGATCAAGGAGTTCCTCCAGGAGCCGGCCAAGTTCCAGGCCGTCGGCGCCAAGATTCCCAAGGGCGTGCTCCTCTACGGCCGTCCCGGCACCGGCAAGACGCTCCTCGCGCGCGCCGTCGCCGGCGAGGCGGGCGTCCCCTTCTACTCGATCTCGGGTTCCGACTTCGTCGAGATGTTCGTCGGCGTCGGTGCCTCCCGGGTCCGTGACCTCTTCGAGCAGGCCAAGGCGAACGCCCCGGCGATCGTCTTCGTCGACGAGATCGACGCGGTCGGCCGCCACCGCGGCGCCGGCCTCGGCGGTGGCCACGACGAGCGCGAGCAGACGCTGAACCAGCTGCTCGTCGAGATGGACGGCTTCGACGTCAAGGGCGGCGTGATCCTCATCGCCGCGACGAACCGGCCCGACATCCTCGACCCGGCGCTGCTGCGCCCGGGCCGCTTCGACCGGCAGATCGCGGTCGACCCGCCGGACCTCCAGGGCCGTCTGGAGATCCTCAAGGTCCACCAGAAGGGCAAGCCGGTCGCGCCCGACGTCGACCTCGCGGCGGTCGCCCGCCGCACCCCGGGCTTCACCGGCGCGGACCTGAGCAACGTCCTCAACGAGGCCGCCCTGCTCACCGCCCGCAGCGACAAGAAGCTCATCGACAACGCGTCGCTCGACGAGGCGATCGACCGTGTGGTCGCGGGCCCGCAGAAGCGGACCCGGATCATGTCGGACAAGGAGAAGAAGATCACCGCGTACCACGAGGGCGGACACGCCCTGGTCGCGGCGGCCTCCCCGAACTCCGACCCCGTCCACAAGATCACGATCCTGTCCCGGGGCCGCGCCCTGGGCTACACGATGGTGCTCCCGGACGAGGACAAGTACTCCACCACCCGCAACGAGATGCTCGACCAGCTCGCCTACATGCTGGGCGGCCGGGCGGCCGAGGAACTGGTCTTCCACGACCCGACCACGGGCGCCTCGAACGACATCGAGAAGGCCACGGCCACGGCCCGCGCGATGGTCACCCAGTACGGCATGACCGAGCGGCTCGGCGCCATCAAGTTCGGCGGCGACAACAGCGAGCCGTTCCTCGGCCGTGAGATGTCTCACCAGCGCGACTACTCGGAAGAGGTCGCCGCGCTGGTGGACGAAGAGGTCAAGAAACTGATCGAGAACGCGCATAACGAAGCCTGGGAAATCCTGGTGGAGAACCGCGACGTCCTCGACAACCTCGTCCTCGCCCTGCTGGAGAAGGAGACGCTGGGCAAGGAGGAGATCGCCGAGATCTTCTCCGCGATCCACAAGCGGCCCGCGCGCCCCGCGTGGACCGGCTCCTCCCGGCGCACCCCGTCGACCCGTCCGCCGGTGCTCTCCCCCAAGGAGCTCGCCCTGACGAACGGCACCAACGGCTCCTCGGCCGCGGCGATCACCGCCAAGGCCACGGCCACCGAAGCCGCCCCGGCGGCGACCCCGGTCACCGAGGACCGCACCGACGGCTGACGCCGGTCCCGAAATGGATGCCGCGCCCCCCAGGATCTAGCCTGGGGGGCGCGGCGTTTTCGTATGCCCGCAGCTCAGGTGCGTGACCCACACGCGCGACCCGCACAGGAACGAGGCAGCCACATGACCGACCCCGTGACGCTGGACGGTGAGGGCACCATCGGCGAGTTCGACGAGAAGCGCGCCGAGAACGCCGTACGCGAACTCCTCCTCGCGGTC
Source organism: Streptomyces sp. NPDC004539 (assembly GCF_040610055.1). Taxonomy (NCBI): domain Bacteria; kingdom Bacillati; phylum Actinomycetota; class Actinomycetes; order Kitasatosporales; family Streptomycetaceae; genus Streptomyces; species Streptomyces sp. NPDC004539. Next base: position 152,637 of record NZ_JBEXLS010000027.1, read on the forward strand.
GGCGAGGACCCGGACCGCGAGGGGCTCAGGGAGACGCCGGGGCGGGTGGCGCGGGCGTACCGGGAGATTCTGGCCGGTCTGTGGCAGAAGCCCGAGGACGTGCTGACGACGACGTTCGACCTGGGGCATGACGAGATGGTCCTGGTGAAGGGCATCGAGATCGTCTCGCTGTGTGAGCATCATCTGTTGCCGTTCCACGGCGTGGCCCACGTCGGATACATCCCGGCGGAGACCGGAAAGATCACCGGTCTGTCGAAACTGGCCCGTCTCGTCGAGGTGTTCGCCCGCCGTCCCCAGGTGCAGGAACGACTCACCACTCAGATAGCCGACTCCCTCGTGCGGATTCTCGACGCGAGGGGTGCGATCGTCGTCATCGAGGCCGAGCACATGTGCATGTCGGTGAGGGGCATCCGGAAGCCGGGTGCCAAGACCACGACATCGGCGGTGCGCGGTCAGCTCCGGGACGCCACGACCCGTGCCGAGGCGATGAGCCTGATACTGGCGCGCTGAGTCGATTGTCAGTGGCGCCCGATAACGTCCTTGATCAGTGGCGGTGACCGCTGATCAAGGGGGGCGCGGTGACGTACGGACTGCCCAGCAACCAGACGGTGAACGGTGTCGGCGGGCGAGTGCGAGCACGCGACGTGAGCGAAGGCTGCCGACTCTGGACGCTGGACGGAGAGCGCACCGTGCAGACCACCGTTCACCGTCTAGTTGTCGGGCACGCCTGACGGCTGGGTCCATGCGCGAGATGCCGAGGAGACCCGTCCTTTCCTGGACGCACGCGCGGAAGCTGTGCCGCGAGCGGCTGACTCTGACGCCTGGCTACGAGTTCGGGTATTTTCTGGGCGCCAATTGTTCCGACGGGACGGTCGGCAGGAACTACGTGTCGTTGGTGGTCAACGACGAGGCGTTCGCAGCGCGTTACGCGGCGTGTCTCACGGCGGCAACGGGTCTGCCCGCCCGTCTGGAGCCGGTGACGCGCCCTTCCGGTTACCTCCAGCGGGATGTTCCCGGTTTCCGGGTCCGGGTGGTCTCGTCGTACCTGGCCGATGTGGTGAGGCAGTTCGTCGGCGGAGACGCACACCACATGCGGCAGAGATTCCCTCGCGTGGTGCTGCGTGACAGGGAGACCTTCGACGGTTTCCTCGACGGCTACCGAGACGGTGACGGCTGCCAGATCAAGAGGTGGCCTGCCCGGGTTCTGGTCAGTGCCAACGTGGGTTTCCTCGCGGAACTGGCACAGATCGTCGGAGCCGGGTTCACGCCCCGTACCAACGGGAAAGCGTCAGCGCTCGTCGTGGCCGACAGCTGGCCCGCGCGGGGCACTTTCCGGCCCGAGCGGCACTCGCTTCACCTCAAGGAGTCCGCCTGGACCCAGGTGCACGAGGTGCGGCGGCGTGGTGCCGGGGACAAGCCCTTCACCTTCTACAGCTACCGCCTCGACCCGTACCCCGGCTTTCTGGTCAACGGCCATCTGGCGCGGCAGCCCTGGTGACGGCTCAGGCCGCCGAGGGCGCTCCGTTGCCGTTCGCCCTGTCGTCGTCCTCCGGGAGGCGGCAGACGCGTTCGAGGAAGATTGCGGCGAGGATGACGGCGATGCCCGCGAGGACGGAGAAGCCGGCGTAGATGGCCTGGTCGCGGCGGGCGGGGAGGTCGAGGTACTCCAGGAGGAAGATGCCGACGCCGCCGTAGATGCCGGCGACGAGGGCGGTGACCAGGGCGCTGGCCTGGCCGAAGACGACCGCGCGGGCGGCCATCATCGGGTCGACGCCCTTGGCGCCGGGGCGGCGCTCGCGCTGGGCCCTGAGGCGGGCGCGCAGCGAGAGCGCGGTGGCCAGCAGGACGGCCGCGATCAGGGCGAGCACGATGGGGGCGGCCAGCGGCACGCTGGGGAGGGTCCCGAGGGAGTTCCACAGGCGGGCGCCCGCCCACGAGAGGATCGCGGCGACGGCGAACACGCCGGCCAGCACCCTGATGCGCAGCTCTCTCACGGTGTCCCTTCGGCTCCCCCGGGGGTCCGCGGGAGCCTCCCGCGGACGCAGTGTCGTCACCGACCTTAACGACTACGCGGGCAGGTGGAGTTCCAGGTCCGCGCGGGGGACGACACCTTCTCGGCCGACCTCGCCGAGCAGCTCCGCGACCGCGCCGCGGCCGGGCAGCTTGGCGTCCGGATCGACGTCGTACCAGGGGGCCAGGACGAACGCGCGTTCGTGCGCGCGGGGGTGCGGGAGGGTCAGGCGCGGGTCGTCGTCCACGACCTCCGCGTACGACACGATGTCGACGTCCAGCGTGCGCGCGCCCCAGCGGTCCGCGCGGACCCGGTCGAACGCCTCCTCCACCGCGTGCGCCCGCTCCAGGAGGGACGACGGGGGCAGCGTCGTCTTCAGGACGACCACCGCGTTGAAGTACGACGGCTGGCTCGCCGGGTCGACGCCCCACGGCTCCGTCTCGTACACCGGGGAGACGGCCTTGATCCGCAGGCCCGGGGTGTCCTCCAGGGCGTCGATGGCGCCCTGGAGGGTCTCCAGGCGGTTGCCCAGGTTCGAGCCGAGGGACAGGACGGCCCACTGGGGGTTGTGCAGCGTCGTGTCGGCGGCGTCGACCCGCTCGACGACGGACGCGGGCACCGGCTGGACGGTGGGGTCGGCTGGCGGCTTCATACGCGGCTCCGGGTGATCGTGATCGTCACGTCGTCGAAGGGGACCGTGATCGGGGCGTCCGGCTTGTGGACGCAGACCTCGACCTCCTCGACCCCGTCGTGCTTCAGGCAGGTCTGCGCGATGCGCTCGGCGAGCGTCTCGATCAGGTCGACCGGCTCGCCCTGGACGACGGCCACGACCTCCTCGGCCACGACGCCGTAGTGCACGGTCTTCGCCAGGTCGTCGGAGGCGGCGGCCGGGCGGGTGTCCAGGCCCAGCACGAGGTCCACGACGAAGGTCTGGCCCTCCTCGCGTTCCTTCGGGAACACGCCGTGGTGCCCACGGGCCTTCAGGCCGCGCAGCGCGACACGATCCACGCGAATCACTCCTGCAAGTCGTCGGTCGGGGGCCGGCCACCGCTCTGCGCGAGCGGCTCACCGGCCTCGATGCGAATCTACCCGCGAGCACTGACAGCGCCGGTCCGCGGCGGGCGCGGGGCCGGGCCGGGGGCGAGGGAGCGCTTCGTCGACTCCCTTGACCGTCCCGGCCGCTGACGGGTCGGTAGCCGCCCCTACCCACGGGTTCGTGATTCCAACCACTTCTTGCTCCCTGTGGGGGGCCTGTGGTCCGGATCTCGTCTCAGGAAGCCGGTTCGTCGTCCTCGTCGTCCGGTTCGTCCTCGTTCTCCGCGAGGACCGGGGAGGCGTGGTGGGACCAGAGTTTCCAGCCGTCCGGGGTGCGGCGGAAGACGTTCGTGGCGACGACGACCTGGCCGACCAGCGGGCCCAGCTCCTCCCCGGCGGCCGGTGCGGGACCGCCGGAGAGGATGTTCTCCGAGCACGTCACCAGGGCGGTGTCCCCGGTCACCGACACGTGCACGTCGGTCAGGAAGAACTGGATGTAGTCGGTGTTCGCCATGATGAGCGCGTACGACCGCAGCACCTCGCCCCGCCCGGTCAGCACCGGCCACCCCGGGTGCACGCAGGACACCACCCCGGTGTCCGCCGGGTCGTGGTACTCCTCGTCGACCCCCAGGTCGGACGGGGTGAGCCAGAACGCCGACACCGCGTCGAAGTCGCCGCTCTCCAGCGCCTCGTAGAACGCCGTGTTGGCGGCCTCGACCTGCTCGACGTCGGTGTGGGGCGCGCTCACCGGTCTCCTTCCGCGTCCCGCGCGGGCCGGCCGGTACGGGCGCCCTCGATGGCGCTGGTGACGCGTACGGCGTCGGCGGTGGCCCTGACCTCGTGGACCCGGACGGCCCAGGCGCCCGCCTGTGCCGCGAGCGCGGAGACCGCCGCCGTCGCCGCGTCCCGCTCGCGCGCGGGGGGCGGGGCGCCCTCGGGGCCGGCCAGGACGCGGCCCAGGAAGCGCTTGCGGGAGGCCGCGACGAGGAAGGGGTGGCCCAGGGCGTGCAGCCGGTCCAGGTGGGCGAGGAGGACCAGGTCGTGCTCGGTCTCCTTGGAGAAGCCGAGCCCCGGGTCGACGACGATCCGGTCCGGCGCGACCCCGCCCGCGAGCACGGCGTCCACGCGCGCGTGCAGCTCGTCCATGACCTCGGCGACGACGTCCTCGTACACCCCGTGGATCGTCGAGCCCTCCAGGAAGCCGCGCCAGTGCATGACGACGAAGGGGGCGCCGGAGGCCGCGATCACCGGGATCATCGCGGGGTCGGCGAGGCCGCCGCTCACGTCGTTCACCAGGGCCGCGCCCGCGGCGAGGGCCTGCTCGGCGACGGACGCGCGCATCGTGTCGACGGAGACCACGACGCCCTCGGAGGCCAGCCCGCGCACCACCGGGACGACCCGGCGCAGCTCCTCGTCCTCGTCCACCCGGCGTGCTCCGGGACGCGTCGACTCGCCGCCGACGTCCACCAGGTCCGCGCCCTCGGCGACCAGGTCCAGGCCGCGTTTCACGCCGGCCGTCGTGTCGAACCAGCGACCGCCGTCGGAGAAGGAGTCCGGGGTGACGTTCACGACGCCCATCACCGCGCACCGGTCCCATTCCGGGAGCCCGGTGACCCGTCCGCGTCCGCGTTGCTTGCTCATGCGTTCAGCGTAGGCCCCGGGGGGAACGGGGGGTGCCGGTCGGGGGAGTGGAGTGCTGGTGGGGGACGTCGGGACGGGGTCGTGTCGTCGTGACGGAAGGGTGTCGACGGGACGGGGCCGTTTCGTCGGAACGGGACGGGGTCGTCGTGACGCGAAACGGCAGCGTCGCGACGAAACCGTATCGTCGCGACGCCGCCGTTTCGACGGAACTGTCCCGTCCTACGCCGCCCTGACGTCCCGCTCGGCCACGTGGGCGCAGGGACGGGCGGGGGCGGGGCTGCGGCGGAGGAACCGAGGCAGCGGGATGGCGAGGTCGACGAAGCCTTCGGCCTGCATGGCGGCGAAGCCGATGCGGGGGAGGTCGGCGGAGTTGCGGTAGACGACGAAGCGGGGTTCCCAGCGGGGCTGGAATTTGGCGTTGAATTTGTAGAGGGATTCGATCTGGAACCAGCGGGAGAGGAAGACGAGGAGGCCGCGCCAGGCGCGGAGGACGGGGCCGGCGCCGATCTTCTCGCCGCGGGCGAGGGCGGAGCGGAACATCGCGAAGTTGAGCGACACGCGGGTGATGCCGAATTTGGGGGCTGCCTGGAGGGCGGCGACGATGAGGAGTTCGTTCATGCCGGGGTCGGCGGAGCGGTCGCGGCGCATCAGGTCGAGGGAGGCGCCGTCCTCGCCCCAGGGCACGAAGTGGAGGATGGCTTTGAGGTCGCCGTAGGTGTCGGTGGGGTCGTCGGGTTTGTGGGCGGTGGCGATGAGGCAGTCGCCGTCGGTGGGGTCGCCGATGCGGCCGAGGGC
>NZ_JBEXLS010000028.1:0-148803 GCF_040610055.1 Streptomyces sp. NPDC004539
CGCGTTCTATCCGCCGCTGCTGGTGAAGAAGCTCGGGGACGAGTTGCCGCGGTTCCGTGGGGCGGGGGCGGCGCCGGTGGGGTTCAGTTCGCCGGCGAGGACCTCGATGCCGTTGACGAAGCTCGCCTCGTCGGACAGCAGGAACGCGACGACGGCCGCGACCTCCTCGGAGCGGCCGGTGCGGCCGAGCGGGGTCGCCTCGACGAGCTGCTTCATCGTGGCGTGCTCGGCGGCCTCCTGGCGGCCCTGCGGGGTGTCGATGATGCCCGGCGCGAGCGAGCAGACCCGGGCGCCGGCCGCGCCGAGGCGGACGGCCTCCTTGCGGGCGAAGCGGGCGACGCCGTGCTTGGCCCAGGGGTAGGCGAGCGCGGACTGCTCGACACCGGGTCCGACGGCCGCGCGGATGCGGTCGAGGAAGGCCGGATGGAGCGGCTCGTCGAGGATCTCGGCGGTCTCGGCGTCCGGCTCGACGCGGGCCAGCAGATGGGACATCGAGGAGAAGTAGACGTGCGCGGTGCCTTCGACGGCCAGCGGGCGCAGCGCCTCGGCGAGGAGGGCGGTGCCGATGAGGTCGACCTCGAAGATGCGGCGCCAGTCGGCCATGGTGGGCGAGATCCCGGCGGCGTGCGCGACGGCACGCAGGGTGCCCGCCTCACGGACGCGGCCTGCGAGCCGGGCGAGACCCTCACGGTCGGTGACGTCGAGGGCGAACGCCTCGGCGGTGGCACGGTGGCCGCCCGCGTTCAGGTCCTTCGCGACGGCGGAGACGGTCGTCTCGTCGCGGTCGACGAGGAGCAGGACGTCCACCATGTCGGCGAGGCGGCGAGCGCACGCCTCTCCCATGCCGCGTCCGGCGCCGGTGGCGATTCCTACGGTCGTCATTGCTGCTCCTCGGTGAGAACGGTGGGTGGGTGCGCGCACGGGGGCCTCATGCGTTCCAGGCCCGTTCCAGTGAGGGCCGGGCGGCCCTGCTGACGAGTTCGACGCGGAAGCCGGTCTGCCGTGTGCTGCGCAGGAACGCGAAGAACGGCCGTCCGTCGGGGCCGACGCGGGTCGCCTCGGTCTCGTAGCCGTGGCGTTCGAGCGCGGCCGTGTCGGCGGCGACGTCGTCGGACCAGTAGCCGAAGTGGTGGATGCCCGAGCCGGCCGTCGGCTCCCAGAGGGTGCCGGGGACGCGGCGGACGATCTCCAGGCGGGGTGCCGAGGCCGACGCCCGTGAGTAGGCGCAGCGGAAGTCGATCGAGGTGTCCCCGGTGGGCAGGCGGACCTCGGTGGGGCCGCCCATGTCGTCGCACCAGTCGATGCCGAGCACCTCCGTGAGCTGGTGTTTCGTCGCCTCGAAGTCCTCGGCGACGATGCCCACGTGGAACTGGTCGGTGGGGCGCAGGATGCCGGGCATGGTCTCTCCTCGCTGGTGTGCCGTGCGTGGCCCCAGGCAATCAAGGAGAGCCGACACCTCTCGGACCGCTTCCGGACAGTTTCCTGACGTGACGGGGGTCACGCCGGGGAGGTGCTCAGGGGGTGCGTTCCGGGGCGGGAGCGGCCTCGGCGTGCGCCTCGGGTTCAGCCTCGGGGTGCGCCGAGCTGGTAGCCGAAGCCCCGGACGGTGTGGATGAGAGTGGTCTCCTCTCGGCCGGTCTCCTGGCCGGCCTCCCGGCCGCCCTTCTGGTCGGTCTTCTGGTCGACTTTCTGGCGCAGCCGGGAGACGAGCTTCTCGATGGCCTCGCCCGCCCGCCCCTCCCCCCACACGTGCCGGCTGATCTGCTCCTTCGACACGACGCGCTCGGCGTTGGCCAGCAGGTGGTGCAGGAGCCGGTACTCGGCGGGGCTGAGGCCGAGCGGGCGGGCGCCCCGCCGGGCCCGGCAGGTCGCGTCGTCGAGGACCAGGTCGGCGTAGGAGGAGACGCCGGGCGCGCGGGCGGTGCGGCGGTCGCGCAGGAGGAGTTCGGCGCGGGCCAGGACCTCGGTGGTGCGCAGGGGCCGGGTGACGTAGTCCTCGGCGCGTCCGCCGAGTTCGGGCAGGAGGGTGTGGAGGTACTCGCAGGTGATCAGGAAGAGGAGGGGCGGGATCTCGGCCGTGGTGTGCCGCAGCCCGCGCGGCATGGCTCTCAGGTCGGGGAGGGTGGCGTCCCAGACGACCAGGTCGTAGCGGCGTCTCCTGATCCGGGCCAGTCCTTCCGCGCCGCTGGCCGCCGCGCCGGCGACGGTGTATCCGGCGAGCTGGAGGGTCGTGGTGAGGAGGTCGATCTCGCCGGTGTCCCCCGCGACGATCAGCACGTCCCGTCCGGTGCGGCGGAGGGTCGGCGGCTTGTGGAGCGTGTGCGTCATGGCCGGGCCTCTCGTACGGGGTGCCGTCCCGCCCGCCGGGGCTCCGGTCGCCTCGGCCGCCGAGGGGCGTGACAGCGCGAACGTCGGACCACAGTAACAGGTACTTGCCTAACTCAAGCAATACCCGTGCGGGCACTTCCCTCGCGGGTTCCGGGCACGCTCTACGCGGATTCCGGCCGCCGCCAGAACAGCGCGAGCTGAGCGGCGGCGGCCCCCACCCCCAGTCCGGCCGCGAGGGCGGCGCGGCGGGGGCCGTCGAGCGGAGCGTCCACCCCGAGCACCCGGTCCACACTGAGCCGTCCGGGACCGAGCGCGGCGAGCGCGACCGACGCGACCCCGAGGTTGAGCACGAACTCGTACCCCTCGTTCACGACGAAGAACCCGTTGGCTGAGTGCACTGATCCTGCGGCGACCCCCATCGCCCCGACGACGGCGGAAGCGGCCAGCGGAGTGGCGACACCCGCCACCAGGGCGACCCCCGCCCCCACCTCGACGACCGCGCTCGCCACCGCCTGCACACGCGGCCGACGGAAGCCGACCGACTCGAACCACCCGGCAGTTCCGTCCAGCGTCCGCGCATGCCGCACCCCGTGCGCGATCATCGTCCCGCCGACCACCGCACGCAGCGCGCACCGGGCCACATCAGCGCCGTCCACACGGCCCCCTTCCACGACTCCAGAAGCTTCACCGACAATAGAGTGTACTTTATTGACCTGACCGGCATGGGACGGAGCCCGGAATGCGTATCGGCATGCCCCTGAGCTACAGCGGCGGCTTCAAGGAGACGGTCGACCGGCTCCGCGACTACGAGCGGGCCGGGCTGGACATCGTCTTCGTCCCCGAGGCGTACTCGTACGACGCGATCAGCCAGCTCGGCTACATCGCCGCGCGCACCGAGCGCCTGGAGATCGCGTCCGGCGTCCTCCAGATCTACACCCGCACCCCCACGCTCACCGCGATGACGGCGGCCGGCCTCGACCATGTCTCCGACGGCCGCTTCACCCTCGGCCTCGGCGCCTCCGGACCCCAGGTCGTCGAGGGGTTCCACGGGGTGCCGTACACCGCTCCCCTGGCGCGGACCAGGGAGATCGTGGAGATCTGCCGGGCGGTGTGGCGACGGGAGAGGCTGGTGCACGAGGGCCGGCACTACCGCGTCCCACTGCCGCCCGGGGAGGGGACGGGGCTCGGGGTGCCGCTCAAGCTCATCAACCGGCCGCTGCGGGAGCGCATCCCCGTCGTGCTGGCCGCGATCGGGCCGCGGAACGTGGCGCTGGCCGCCGAGATCGCCGAGGGGTGGATGCCGATGTTCTTCCACCCCGAGAAGGCCGCCGGGGTGTGGGGCGCGGCGCTGGCCGAGGGGACGGCACGCCGGGACCCGTCCCTCGGCGCGCTCGACGTCGTCGTCTCCCCGCCGCTCGCGATCGGCCCGGACGCCGGACGGCTGCTGGACCTCGCCCGGCCTCAACTGGCTTTGTACATCGGGGGGATGGGCGCGCGCGGGCACAACTTCTACCAGGATCTGGCACGGCGGTACGGATACGGGGAGGAGGCGGCCGTCGTCCAGGAGCTGTACCTGTCCGGCCGCAAGGAGGCGGCAGCGGCGGCCGTACCGGAGGAGCTGGTGCGGGCGACCTCCCTGGTGGGACCGGTCTCGTACGTCGCCGAACGCCTCGCCGCCTTTCGGACGGCGGGCGTCACGACGCTTCAGGTGCGGCCGTTGGCGCCGGACGCGGGGCAGCGGCTCGCGGATGTGGAGCGGCTGAAGGGGCTGGTGTCGTAGAACGACCCACAGCCCGCCTCAGACGCGGGAAACGGGTCAAGTCTCACGTTCAGGTTTAGCGTTACTCTTCAGTCCCCCTCCTCCGCCGCGCACATCCCCCCGTCCACGACGACGTCCGTCCCCGTCATGAAGCTCGCCCCGTCCGACAGCAGGAACGCGATCACGGCCGCGACCTCGTCGTACCGTCCGACGCGGTCCAGCGGTGTGCGTCCGATGAGGCGCCGCACCGACTCGTACCGCGCGGCCTCCTGCCGGAGTTCGGGGGTGTCGATCGCGCCCGGCGAGACGGAGCAGACCCGTGCGCCGGCCGGTCCGAGCCGTACCGACTCCGCGCGGACGAAACGCTGGACGCCGTAGGTCGCCCAGGGGTAGGCCCAGGCGGGGTCCTCGACGGCGGGGCCGATCGCGTCGCGGAGCCGGTCGGCCAGCTCCGGGTCGGCCGGGGTGTCGAGGACGGCCGCGACCAGCGGGGTCGGCTCGACGCGGGCGAGGAGCGGGGAGACGGAGGCGCAGTACACGAAGGCGGTCCCGGCGGCTGCCAGCGGGCGCAGCGCCTCCGCGAGGAGGGCGGCGGCGCCGAAGTCGACCTCGACGATGCGCCGCCAGTCGGCCTCCTCCGGCGAGACGGTCTCGGTGTGCGCGACGGCGCGCAGGGTGCCCAGTTCACCGGCGCGGGCCGCCAGCCGGGCGAGGCTCTCCGGGTCGGTGACGTCCACGGCCAACGGCTCGACGGCGCCGTACCCGGCGAGGTCCTTGGCCGTCGCTTCCGCGGCCGTGGCGTCGCGGTCGGTGAGCAGCAGTACGTCGGTCGTGCCCGCGAGTCGGCGTGCGCACGCCTCTCCCGTGCCGTGTCCCGCGCCGGTGACGATTCCTACCGTGGTCATGCGCCACTCCTCCTTGAGTGATCCTTGGTCGGACGAGTCTCTCGCGACCTGCGGGCTTCCCGGCCCGTCGCGGCGCGTTTCCCTGGCCGCCTCGTCCACGCGGGCCCTGTACGTCGGCTTTAATCGGTACGTCGTCACGTCGCACAACGGGGAGAGGAACCCATGCCACGACCGCCGGGCCACGGACCGGGCTTCGAGGTCAGACGCCAGAAGATCATCGACATCGCGGCGGCGCTGTTCGCGCGGCAGGGGTACGCGGCGACGTCCATCAACGACCTGGGCCAGGCCGTCGGACTCGCGAAGGGGGCCCTGTACTACTACATCGGCTCCAAGGAGAACCTGCTGGTCGAGATCCAGTCGCGGGTCATGGGCCCGCTGCTGACCCGGACCCGGCAGATCGCGGAGCTCGAAGAGGCGCCGCTGCTGCGGCTGCGGCTGCTGTCGGAGTCGCTGCTGACGATCATCTTCCGGCGCCTGGACCACATCTGGGTCTACGAGCACGACTACCGCAGCCTGAGCGGCGTCGAGCTCAAGACGCTGCTGAGCCAGCGGTCCGCGTTCGAGCAGTCGGTGTCGGACCTCCTCGAAGAGGCCATGGAGCAGGGCACGTTCCGGGCGATGCCGCCCCGGCTCGCGACGCTTCAGTTCCTGAACCTGCACAACCACACCTATCAATGGGTGAACCCGGAGGGGGACTGGACGGCCCCCCACCTGGCCCGTGAGTACTGCGCGACCCTGTTCCGCGGCTTCGGTGCCCCCGACCACCTGCTGCCGAAGGTCGAGGAGCAGGCCGCGGCGTTCCTGCGCGACCACCCGGATCTCCCCCTCGACCCGGAGGAGACCTGGGAGCCGTCCTGACTCACTCCTTGCGGTACGCCTGACCCTCCCCGATCACCGTCGCGACCGTCCGGTTCGTGCTCGCGTCCTCGATGCAGCCGCGCAGCCGCATCAGGTCGTGATCGGGCAGGGCGGGCCGGAGCACCGCGCTGTAGACACCGTCCTCCAGCCGGCTGAGCGTCGCCTTGTCGTTGCGTGCGGCCGTCGAGCGACGGCACGTCTCCCACAGGTCCTGCGCGGCGAGCTGACGGGCCTGTTCGCCGCCGGTGCCGCTGAACTCGACCTGGAAGACGACGGTGGTCCCGGCCGCGTCGGGGGTGTCCTCGGCGCGGGTCTGCGTCGCGTCGGCGAGCGCCGTCCACAGCACGGGGACCAGGATCAGTCCACCGGCCGCGGCTGCCGCGGCGACCGCCTTGCGCCCGCTGTTCGCGGGGGCGGTGGCCGGGCGGTTCTCCAGGGTCGTACGGGGGTCGCGGGGGCCCGGCTCGGGTGCGGTGAGGGCCGCGAGGCGGCCGGCGAGGCGGCGTTCCGCGCCGGGGCGCGCGGTGGCTCCGGCGATCTTCTGGATCACCATCGCGACCCCGGACAGGGCGGCGCCGGCCGCCATGAGGACCGGTACGAAGACGAACGTCCGCTGGGTGCCGTCGAGTTCCTGCATGTCCACCGACCGCACCCAGCGGAACTGTCCCGGGTGCTGGTGACGGCTCTGCTCCAGCCTGCGCCGGACCTCCTCGACCCGGGCGTCGGAGCGTTCCATGCGCTCCTCGATCCTCGCGAACCGGGTCAGCAGGATCACGGTGGCGAGGAAGACCTCGACGATCAGGAGCAACATGCCGGACATCAGGGCGCGTTGCCACTCCCAGCGGGTGAGGTACAGGACCATGTAGTAGCCGGCGTAGGCGGCGGACAGGCCGCCGAAGGTGTAGCCGGCGAGACGGACGCTTCTCATGCCGCGACCTCCTCTCCGAGTGCGGCGACGACCGCGCCGGTCGCGCCGTCGACGGTCAGCGGGGTGCCGTCCGGGAACCGGTCCACGGCCTCGTGCACCCCGACGGCGGTGGGGACCTTGAACTCGCGGGCCAGGACGGCGAGATGGGACAGCGCGCTGCCGGTCTCCGCGACGAGCCCGGCGAGCCCCGGCAGCAGCGGTGCGAGCGCCGGGTCCAGCGAACGCACCACGAGCACGGGCTGCTCCGGCCGGACTCCCTTGCCGTCCCAGGCGGTTCCGCTCCCGAACCCGCCCCCCGCGCCCTGCCCGTCCCCGTCACGCCGGCCCGGCAGTGCTTCGGCGACGGGTACGCCGTCGGCGAGCCGGAAGGCGGTGGGCAGTTGACCGGCGTCCAGCGGGCGGGGCTCGCGTGCGAGGAGGTCGGGGGGTGGGGCTCCGTCGTCGGTGGCCTGGACGAGTTCCGCCCAGGTCAGCAGGGTGAGCCGGGACAGTCCCGGGGCGCAGTCGCCGAGGCGTGAGCGGTTCGCCAGCTCGCGTATCGCCTGGGCCTGCATCTCCTGCACCCAGCGAATCCGCAGCCGGAGCCCTTCGCGCACCGGGAGAGCGCCGACCCCGCGCGGGAGGGTCGTCCAGCCGGTGTGGTCCGGGAGCCGGTGCCGGCGGCCGAGGGTGGGCGGCAGGAGGGCGAGCAGCACCGGGTACTGGTCGAGGAGTTCCTCGTCCGTGAGGCCCCGGCCGCGCCCTTCCGCCAGTGTCGCGAGGGCCTCGCCCGCGGCGGTCGCGCCGGAGCCGGGGCCGAGGAGCGCGCCCGCGAGGGACTCCTGCGCGTGCAGGGCGGAGAGGGTCTCGCGGCCCCAGGAGAGGGCGTCGAGGAGTTGGCCGACGAGGAGTTGGCCCGGTTCGGGGAGGTCGGCGAGGGAGCGGTCGACGTCGGCCATCAGGTCGACGGCCAGCAGCGGGAGGGCGGACTTGAGGCGGCCGATGCGCCAGGCGGCCCCGGCGCGGCGGGCATTGGGGGCCGGGTTGATGAAGTCCAGCACCGGGTGGGCCGAGGGGACCGCGCCGAGGAGGCGCAGGTCGGCGGCGGCCCGGCCGTCGACGGTGGTGACGACGGGGAGCTTGCGCAGGGCGCCGCGGGGTGCCGCGCCGGCGATGTCGAGGGCGAGGGTGAGGCCGTGGGACATCGGGGCGACCCACAGGTCCTCCTCCAGGGGCTGGAGGGTGCCGGGGAGGGTCTCGGCGACGGGGCCGGGGCCGAGGAGGCGGGCGCCGGGGTCGGGGCGGGCGGCCATCGCGGTGATCGGGCGGGCCTGGAACAGCCAGAGTCCGCCGTCCGCGTCGAAGCCGAACTCCATGTCCTGGGGGCCGCCGAAGACGCGCTCGGTCCTCTTGGCGAGCGCGACGAGCCGGGTGATCGGGCGGCGGGTCAGAAGGCGTTCGCCCCGGGGTTCGGCGGGTTCCGTGCGGACGAGGCGGGCGAAGCGGGTGAGCTGGTAGCGGACGCCCTGGGTGCTGCCGTCGACCAGTTGGTCGGGGCCGCCGCGTACCGCGCTGACCAGGATGCGGTCCGTGCGGCCCGCGACCGGGTCGGCCGTGAACATGACGCCGCCGATCGCGGCGCGCAGCATCGGCTGCACGAGGACAGCCATCCCGGCGTCCGGGGGTGTGCCGGCCGCCGGGCGCAGCACCTGGACGCGGCGGGCCGAGTCGAGGACGGTCCGGACGGCGGTGAGGAAGTCGCCCCAGCCCCGGACGTCGAGCACCGAGTCGAAGCGGCCCGCCATCGAGGAGTCCTCGGTGTCCTCGTGGGCCGAGGAGGAGCGGACGACGAGGGCGCCGTGGGTGTTCGCGAGCGATTCCCACGCCGCCCGTACCGCCTCCTCCCCCGCGTCCGCGCCGGGTGCGCGGTCGGCCGGCACCAGGACGAAGCCCGGGAGCACCGGGAGGCCCGCGACCGCCGAGCGGGCCAGGTTCGCGGCCTTCGCCCCGGTGACCGTCGCGTCCTTCGCCCGGTCCGTGTCCAGCGGGACCACGGCCAGGTCCGTCATCTGAAGTCTCATGATCTGCCCCTCACGCCGGCAGAGGGGGTCGCACCCCGCTCCGGGCACCTAATTGCTTAACTCAGACAAGCATATTCATTTGCTTACGTCAATCAAGGGTTTTGATGTGAAGGGGATCTCCCGCCCGTAAATAGGTATCGCACATGCGTATTTGATAGCGTCGAGGCATGCGGTTGACGAAGTTCACCGACCTGGCCCTGCGTGCCGTAATGCGGCTCGCGGTCGTGGATGAGGGCATGTCCGTCACCTCGCGGGAGGTCGCGGAGGCGATGGACGTGCCGTACAGCCATATGACGAAGGCGATCAGCAGGCTCCAGCATCTCGGTGTGGTGGAGGCCAGGCGGGGCCGTAGCGGGGGGCTGGTACTGACCCCGTTGGGGCGGCGGGCCTCGGTCGGGTGGCTGGTGCGTGAGCTGGAGGGGGACACCGAGGTCGTCGCCTGCGAGGGCGATCCGCCGTGTCCGCTGCGTGCGGCGTGCCGGCTGCGGGGGGCGTTGCGGGAGGCGCAGGAGGCGTTCTTCGCCGCGCTCGATCCGCTCGTGATCGCCGACCTGGTGGCCCCGCCGACCGGTCCGGTGCTCGTCGGCCTCGCGGTGCGCCGCCCGGAGTGAGACGTCCGTGCGGTCCGGCCGCGATGCTTTACGCCCGATAATTGGAATCTAAGACGCTAATTTAGGAGGTCCCGATGCTCTCCGAGCGGTCGGTCCCTGTCATCCGTCGGACGCTGCCCGTGGTGGGCGCCCACATCGAGAAGATCGCGGGACTGTTCTACGAGGGTCTCTTCGCCGCCCACCCCGAGCTGCTGCGCGACCTGTTCAACCGGGGCAACCAGGCCAACGGCGAACAGCGCGCCGCGCTCGCGGGGTCGATCGTGGCCTACGCGGGCATGCTGGTCGACAAGGCCGACGCATCCAGTGCTTCCGACGCCGGCCCCTCCCACTCCCCCGCGTCCGGTGCCCGCCCGGACGCCATGCTCGCCCGCATCGCCCACAAACACGCCTCCCTCGGCATCGAGCCCGCTCAGTACAAGGTCGTCCACACCCACCTCTTCGCCGCGATAGCCGAGGTCCTCGGCGACGCGGTGACGCCCGAGGTCGCCGCCGCCTGGGACGAGGTGTACTGGCGGATGGCCGACACCCTGATCGGCGCCGAGACGGAACTCGTGCGGGAGAAGGGCGGCTGGCAGGAGCTGACGATCGCCGAGCGCCGCGAGGAGACCCCGGACGTCGTCTCCCTCACGCTCAAGGACCCGCGCGGCACCTTCCTGCCCGGCCAGTTCGTGAGCGTGCGGGTCCAACTCCCGGACGGCGCCCACCAGATCCGCCAGTACAGCCTGTCGCGCGGCCCCGCCCACCCCGACTGGCGGATCACCGTGAAGCGCGTCCACGACCCCCTCCGCCCCGACGGCGAGGTCTCCAACCGGCTCCACACGCACGCCCGTCCGGGCGACACCCTCACCGTCTCCGCCCCCTACGGCACCCTCACCCTCCCGGACGGCGACACCCCGCTCCTCCTCGCCTCCGCCGGGATCGGCACGACCCCGATGCTCTCGATGCTGGACCACCTCGCGACGGTCCGCTCACGCCGAGAGATCACCGTCGTCCACGCCGACCGCACCCCGGCCACCCACGCCCACCGCACCGAACTCCTGGCCCTGGTCGAGCAGTTGCCGAACGCGACCCTCCACCTGGCCTACGACCGCCACGCGGACCTCGACGCAGTCGCCCTCCCTCCGGACGTCACCGCTCTCCTCTGCGGCCCCCTCCCCTTCCTCCGCATGGTCCGCGCCGGCCTCCTCCGCAAGGGCGTCCCGGCCGACGCGATCCACTACGAACTGTTCAGCCCCGACCACTGGTCGGCTCAGAGCAGCGCCTGAGCCCAGCTCTCCTCTCGCGCCTCGATGTACTCGGCGTCCTCTCGCCAGGCGTTCCCGTGGCCCTCGTCCCAGAGGGTCGCCCAGGGCTGGTCGCCCCGCGCGCGGCTGTCGCGCAGGAAGTCGTGCATCGCCCGCGCCCGGCGCCCCAGCATGGGGACGAGTTCCCGGCGTTCGGCCTCGTCCAGCCCGTAGGCGTCGGCGAAGACCCGCAGGCGCGCGGCGGCATCGGTGCGCCGCCAGTCCGGGTGGGCGGAGAGCGGGACGAAGCCCCGGATCGCGTAGGCGACGTCCCACAGCCGGGACCCCGGGGCGGCGGTGTCCCAGTCGATGAACGCCCAGCCGTTCTCCCCGTCGGTCACGAGGTTCCACGGCGCCAGATCCTGGTGCGCGACGATCTCGGCGCCCTCGGCCGGCACCAGCGTCTGCCAGCGGGCGTCGGGCGGCGGCGTGAAGCCCTGTACGGCGTCGTGGAACTCGCGGACGAGCCGGGCGACGCGGGCGAGGTGCTCCACCGGTTCCACGAGGGCGAACCGGTGCGGCCAGACCACCTCGCCGGGGACGAACGTCAGGACCTCGCGGCCCTGTTCGTCGATCCCGAGCGGGCGCGGAGCCGCCCGGAAGCCGACGTCGTGCAGATGGGTGAGGAGCGCGTGGACCGCCGGGGTCCAGGGCCCGGCGGGGCGGCGGACGGTGTCCCCGATCCGTACGACGCCCGCGCTGGCGTTCCCTCCGGACAGGGGGTGTTCGGTGTCGTCCTGATGCATGGGAGCACTGTGGACCACCGCCGGGCGTGCCCTCACCCGGTTTTCGGCCGGCGGGTCACGCCTTCCCGGGCGCCGGGGGCGAGTGTCGGGGCGGTGACCGGGGTGTCCCCGAGGGCGGTGTCGACGGCCGCCAGCAGGTCCGCGTCCAGTTCCACGCCGGAGGCCGCCGCGTTGGCGTGGACCTGCTCCGGCCGGGAGGCGCCGACGATCGCCGAGGCGACCTCGGTGCGCCGCAGGACCCAGGCGAGCGCCAGCGTCGTCAGGCTCAGGCCCGCCTCCTCGGCGATCGGCCTGAGCCGTTCGACGGCGTTCAGGTTGGCCTCGGTGTGGACGAGCCCCTTGGCCTCGCCCATCGTGTCGCTCGCGAACCGGCTGCCCTGCGGGGCGGGTCGGCCCGGCCGGTACTTGCCGGTGAGGAGTCCCTGGGCGAGCGGTGACCACACGATCTGCGCGATGCGGTTCTCCGCGCAGAGGCCGAACACCTCGGCCTCCGGCGCCTGCCAGAGCATCGAGTACTGCGGCTGCGACGACACGAAGAGTCCCGGTCCCGCGACGTCGATACCGGCCCGGATCTGTTCCGGCGTCCACTCGCTGAACCCGATGTACCGAGCCTTGCCCTGCGCCACGATCTTCTGGAACGCCTCGACGGTCTCCTCGACCGGCACGTCCGGGTCGAAGCGGTGCGCCTGGTAGAGGTCGACGTGGTCGGTGCGCAGCCGGCGCAGCGAGGCGTCGATCTGCCGGGCGATCTGGGCGGCGGACAGGCCCCGGTCGTGCGGGTCGTCCGACATGGGGAAGCCGAGTTTGGTGGCCAGGACGTAGGACTCGCGCGGATAGGCCGACAGGATCTCGCCCCACGCCTCCTCGGCCGCGCCGCGCCCGTAGACGTTGGCGGTGTCGAAGAAGGTGATGCCCGCGTCGAAGGCCGCCGCCGTGCACTCCCGTGCGGCGTCCTGGCCGACGCCGCCGGAGTAGGTGAGCCAGGACCCCAGGGAGATCTCGGAGACCTCCAGGTCAGAGCTGCCGAGTGTGCGGTGTCGCATGGGTGCTCCTTGAACCGGCCGGGTGACGGCTTGTGTGACGATCCGGGGTCCATGTGACCACACGGGGGCCGGTTCAGCGGGGGTTGCGGTGGCGGTGCAGGAGGGCGGCGACCGCGCAGCGCAGGCAGTCCTCGGCGGGCGGTGCGTCGGGGCGGGGGTGGCAGGGGGTCCGGGCGCCGATCAGGGACTCCAGTTCGGTGAGGAGGCGTTCGGTGCGTCTGGCCTGCTGGGCGAGGACACGGACGCGGGCGCTCTGGCCGCCGATCTGACGCCGGCTGGCGACGAGCCGTTCGTACTCCTCGACGGTGAGGGCGACCGCCTCACGGCCGCCGAGGGTGATGCGGCGCGGCTGGGGGCTCCTGGCCACTCGGTTCCTCCGCTCCTCGCCAGGAGACACGCGAGGGCCCCCGGTTCCGGGGGCCCTCCCATGTCAGACGGTGACGGCGTCGCGCCGGGTCACGGGGCTCGGTTTCAGGAGCCGTTCGGCCAGCTCCCCGAAGGCCAGCCCGAAGACGCTCCACAAGGTGGCCTGGATGGCGAGCGCGGACAGCCGGAACCGCCACAGCACGGTCGCCGGGAAGTCCGCCGGGACCTCGTTGATCGTCGGCAGGAACGCGTACGCCAGTCCGGTCGCGGCGACGAACGCGGCGAGCGCGGCGACCGTCGCCCACCAGTTGCCCAGCTCGGGCGCGAGCCGCTTGCCCAGGAGGGTGGCGGCGACGGCGAGCAGGACGCTCAGCAGGAGCATCAGGAAGTAGAGGGTGGTCCGCTTCCCGATGGTGTCGCCGTTGCCGACGGCGGGCGGGTTGGCGGGGTACTTGAGGAACGGGACGACGTAGACGGCGAGCAGCGCGCAGCCGGACAGCAGGAGCGCGGTCGCGCGGGGGCCGAAGCGTCCGACCCTGCCGAGGGCGAAGCAGTAGGCGAGGGCGGCGATGCCGCCGAAGGCGACGCCGTAGACGAGGATGCCGGTGGCGAGGCCGGCCGTGGACTGGAGGGACCGGGAGACGAGTTCGACCTCGTCGCCGTGGTCGTGGGAGTGCGCGGCCTCGAAGCCGATCGCCTTGTCGACGTAGGGCTCGCCCAGGAAGTAGGCGACGACCAGGGCGAGCACGCCGGCGGCGAGGCCGGCGAGCATGCCCCGCACGAGGAGGTTCCGTACGGTGAGGGAGTTCATGGTGGTGTCGGTTTCCCTCGCGTCAGTGGCAGGGGAAGCCGAGCAGGTGGCGGGCGTCGTGCACCCACTCGTGGACGCCCTCGCCGGAGACGACGGACAGGGCGCCCTGCTCGGCGCCGACGAAGTACAGCAGGACCAGCATGAGGACGCCGAAGAAGACGGCCCAGGGGGCGATCGCCTTCAGCGGCAGTTTGGCGGGGAGTTCGGGGGTGGCGGTGGTCGGCTGGGCGACGTGCTGCGCCATGGCAGGGCCTCCTTCGGGAGTTCGCGTCCCGTCTCGGTGGTGCTCCTGACGACCGGCTACGGGTCTGACTCACCCCTCCGCCGGGAGGGGCACACAGTGGCGCGACCGTGCCGGGTTTCCACCGGCTTCCGTCCTGCCGTCGTCGTTGTCGGGGCGAGAATACCGTGTGACGTGTACTCGACCAACCCCTCGTCACCAGGCATGTTCCACCGACCGCCGCCCGGCGTCGGCGGTTCGGTGCCCCGTCCGCCCCACGCGCCACGCCCGACGGCCCGACGGCCCGCTCAGCCGTCCTCGGGGTCCGGGCCGAGGTCCAGCTCCGTCGGGGCGCGGTCGCAGTGCAGGACGCCGTCGACGACGCGGGCGGTGGCGACCTGGAGGGAGGAACGCCGGGTGCGGTGGGTGCCGTCGTCGTCGGTGATGCCGGGCGGGCGGCCGGGGTGGGTGAAGTAGAAGACGTACGCGGTGTCGCCCTGGACGACGACGTCGGCGTGGTGCCCGATGTTGCCGTCGTCCACGCGGTGGCCGGGGGCGTCGAGGACGAGGCCCTGGTACTCCCAGGTGGTGAGGTCGGCGGAGCGGAAGACGCCCTGGCCGCGCCATTCGTCGACGAGCATCCAGTGGGCGCCGCCGAGCGTGAAGACGTTGGGGCCTTCGTGCGGGCGGTGGTCGAGGACGACGCCGGTCGGCTTCCACTCGTGGAGGTCGGGGCTGTCGGCGGCGCAGGTCGCGGAGCCCCTCGTCTCGTCCTTGAACCACATGCGCCAGCCGCCGTCCGGGAGGGGGTGGACGCAGGCGTCGATGACACGGTCGGAGTCGAGGCCGAGGGCGCCGTGGAACGTCCAGGCCAGCAGGTCGGGGCTGGTGTAGTGGCGGATCTCGGCGGGGGCGGCCCAGGAGTCGGGGACGCCCCGGATGTAGCTGACGTACATGTGGTAGCGGCCGTCGTGCCAGACGATCTCCGGTGCCCAGAAGGTGTTGCGGCCCCACTCGGTGTCCAGGCCGGGGAGCGTGCCCCGGTAGGTCCAGGTCCGGCCGCCGTCGGCGGAGACGGCGACGCCGAGGTCGGTGCCGTGGACCCAGCCGGCGCCGGGGCCGTGAGCGGTGGTGCGGCGGTTCGTGTAGACGAGCCACCACTCCCCGGTCGCCCGGTTGAATATCGCCGTCGGGTCGGCGGCGCCGTCGTACACCGGGTCGCGGAAGAGGGGCGCGGGGGCCACGGGGTTCATCGTGGTGCTCCTTGCGGGCCGCCGGTCGACTCGCGGATCGCGAGCGTGAAGCCGCTCACGAACTCCTCGTACCGGGGCGGGGGTTCGTGCTGCTCGATACGGGTGAGGAGGAGGGCGACGGCGCGTTCGGCCATCGCGTCGTGGTCGGGGTCGACGCTGGAGAGGGAGGGGACGAGGTAGGCGCTCTCGGCGAGGTTGTCGAAGCCGATGACCTTGACCCGGCCGGGGACGGGGACGCCGGAGTCGGCGAGGCCGCGCAGGACGCCCGTGGCGAGGGTGTCGGTCACGCAGAACACGCCGTCGAAGCCGAGGCCGCCGGCGACCAGCTCCCGGGCGCAGCGCGCGCCGTCCTCCAGGCCGAACCGGGCGACCCTGCGGACCAGTCGGGGGTCCTCCGGGAGGCCCGCGTCACTCAGGGCCCGGCGGTACCCGGCGTGGCGGAGGCTGGAGGTGTCGACCTCGTCGACGTCCCCGCAGACCAGGACGATCCGCCGGCAGCCCCGTTCGATCAGGTGGCCGACGGCCGCGCGGGACGCCTCCAGGTTCGGCATGCCGACGTGGTCGACGGGGCCGCCGGTGATGCGGTCACCGAGGACCACCACCGGGTGGTCGACGGTGAGCCGCTCGGCGTCGGTCTGGCCGAGGCCGACGGCGCTGAGCAGGAGGCCGTCGTAGAGGCGGTTGCGGGAGAGGGAGAGGGCGTCGAGTTCGCTCTCCCGCGTGGCGGCGGTCTGTTCGATGCCGACGCGCAGGCCGTGGCGTCCGGCGGCGGCGATGACGCAGGACGCCAGCCGGCTGTAGTACGGGCTGTCGATCTGGGGCAGGGCGAGGCCGATCGTGCCGGTGCGGCCCTTGCGGAGGTTGCGGGCGGCGACGTTGACCCGGTAGTCGAGCCGGGCCATCGCCTCCAGGACCTTGTCCCTGGTCGCCTGGCGGACGTTGGGGTGGCCGTTGATGACGTTGGAGACGGTCATCGCGGACACCCCTGCCGCGTTCGCCACGTCCTGGATCGTCGCCACGGGTCAGTTCAGCGGGGCCTGGAGCGTGAGGAAGGAGTGCGGGGGCAGGGTGAGGGTCAGGGCGCCGTCCGTCGCCTTCACGCCGTCGAAGGGGCGCGGCGCGACCGTCTCCTTCGCCTCGGGCGTGTTGTGGCCGGCGATCGCGTCGGCCGTCAGGAGGCGGGCGACGGGGGTGCCGAGGGTGCCTCCCCGCAGGTCGAGGGTGACCTCGGCCGGTTCGCCGGCGTCGAGGTTGGAGAGGGAGACGAGGACCTTGCCGTCCTTGACGCTGGCGGAGACGGAGACCGTGGTCAGTTCCGCGTCGCCGACCGTGCGCCGGGCCTCGTCGGCCTTGAGGTGGACCGCGAGCGAGGTGGCGTCCTGGTGGTCCTTGTTCATCTCGAAGACGTGGTACGTCGGAGTGAGGACCAGCTGGTCGCCGTCGGTGAGGATCATCGCCTGGAGGACGTTGACCGTCTGGGCGATGTTCGCCATGTGGAGGCGGGCCGCGTGCTTGTGGAAGATGTCGAAGTGCGTGCTGGCGACGAGGGCGTCGCGCATGGTGTTCTGCTGGAAGAGGAAGCCCGGGTTGGTGCCCGGCTCGACGTCCCACCATGTGCCCCATTCGTCGAGGACCAGGCCGACCGTGCGTCCGCGGTCGTAGATGTCCATGACGGTGGAGTGTCCGGTGAGGAGGTCGTCGATGCGGCGGGCGGCGAGCATCGTGCGGTAGTAGTCGTCGGTGTCGAAGTCGGTCGAGCTGCCCTTCGCCTCCCACGGTCCGGCCAGTGTGTAGTAGTGAACGGACACCCCCTGGAAGAAGTTCCTGGGCGTCGCGTCGCAGCCGAAGCAGCTGATCTGCTGCATCAGCGTCTCGGTCCACTTGTAGTCGGCGTCCGAGGCACCGGAGGCGATCCGGTACAGCTTGTTGTCGCCGTGGTCGCGGCAGTAGGTGGCGTACTGGCGGGCCAGATCGGCGGAGTACTCGGCGCGCATGTTGCCGCCGCAGCCCCAGGTCTCGTTGCCGATGCCCCAGTACTTGACCTTCCACGGCTCCTCGCGGCCGTTGTCCTTGCGCAGCCGCACCATCGGGCTGTCGCCGTCGCGGGTGAGGTACTCGACCCACTCGCTCATCTCCCGCACGGTCCCCGAGCCGACGTTCCCGCTGATGTAAGGCTCCGCGCCCAGCAGTTCGCACAGCGCCATGAACTCGTGGGTGCCGAAGTGGTTGTTCTCCTCGACGTTCCCCCAGTGCGTGTTGACCATCCTCGGGCGCTCCTCGCGCGGCCCGACGCCGTCCCGCCAGTGGTACTCGTCCGCGAAACACCCGCCCGGCCAGCGCAGGTTGGGGATGTTCAGCGCCCTGAGGGCCTCCACGACGTCCAGCCTGATCCCGCCCTCGTTCGGAATCTCCGAGTCCTCCCCCACCCAGAACCCGCCGTAGATGCAACGGCCCAGGTGCTCGGCGAAGTGCCCGTACAGATGACGGCTGATCGTCGGCCCCTCGATGTCGAGGTTGATGACCGCGGTGGCGTTGGGCACAGCTGCTCCCCGAAGAATATGCGGTGTCGTGTACGACGATGAGGTGATCGTTTGTAGCGATAAAAACGCTCACACGGCGCCGCGCGCGGAGTCAAGGTCGCCCGGCGTCACGGGGGCCACGGAAACTTTCGCTGCGCGGAGTTGACGGAGGGTCGGCGCCGGGGGCCGGGGGCGGACAAGGGGGCGGCCTCTCGTCGCGTACCCGGGACACCACGTGCCGCCCGGCCCCGAGCACGGCCCACCGCACACTCCCGGAGGCCGAGCCGACCGTCGCCCTCCTCGACTCCACCGCGCACCCCGCAGACGCGGGCCCGCCGTCACCGGCCGCCCCGCCGTCGGCCCCGCTCACCCGCCCCGGCCGCTCCCTCCCCGCCTCACCCGCCCGTTCGTCTCACGCCAACTCCCCCGCCACCACCCCGGCGGCCCGCGCCACCAACGCGTTCTCGGACGGGCCCTGCTCGATCGGCTTCGTCGACAGGACCGCGACGACCAGCGGCGGCCTCCCGGGCGGCCAGACGACACCGGCGTCGTTGGCGGTGCCGTAACTGCCGGTGCCGGTCTTGTCGGCGAGGGTCCAGCCGGCGGGGAAACCGGCGCGGAAGCGGTCGATGTTGGTGCTGTTGGCGACCAGCCAGGAGGTGAGGAGGGCGCGGCCGGACGGGGAGAGGGCGTCGCCGAGGACGAGTTTCGCCAGCGTCCCGCTGATCGCCCGGGGAGTCGTCGTGTCCGTCTCCCGCCAGGGTTCCGCGGAGTTGAGGTCGGGCTCCCAGCGGTCGAGCCGCGTCTTGCGGTCACCCAGGCCGCGGGCGAGGCGGGTGACCGCGGTGGGTCCGCCCAGTCGACGCAGGAGGAGGTTGGCTGCGGTGTTGTCGCTGTGGGAGACGGCGGCGGAGCAGAGTTCCTCGACGGTCATGCCGGTCCCGACGTGCTGGGAGGTGATCGGAGCGTATCCGGAGGAGGTGACGTCCTCCTGCGTGTAGTGGATGCGCCGGGACAGGTCCACGCCCTCGCTCAGGATCGCTCCCGCCGCGACCGCCTTGAACACCGAGCACATCGGGAACCGTTCGTCCGCGCGGTGGGTGACGGTCCTCCCGGTGGCGGTGTCGTAGGCGAAGACGCCGAGCCGGGCGGAGTACTCACGCTCCAGTTCACCGAAAGCGTCCGGTTCTGCTTCTGCGAAGCCGTCCGGTTCGGCGGCGCGAGCCGAGGGCGTCACGGCCGTCAGGGCGATCCCGGCGCCCACCGCTAACAGCGTGCGTCGGCGGGGTCCGGTCATGTACGGATGTGTCATGGTCGTCCGTCCTCAGGGTCGTCGATCTCGGCTCAGTCGTTCAGGACGCGACCCGGAATCAAAAAGTTTCGATCATCACGTTCCTTGATGGAGAATCCGGGACCATGTCGATCATCCATCGCACCACGCTGAACCCGACCAAGCCGGAGCTGCTCACCCCCTGGCTCCCCACCCGCCTCTGGTACCGCGGCGGCACCACCGGCCCGCGGCTCGCCAAGGCCGGCGGCTTCCGCCTCGACGACCCCGAGGGCGTGGTCGGCATCGAGTTCTTCGTCGCCACGGACACCCCCGCCGACCCCGCGTCCGGCACCCCGCACGCCTACCTCTTCCCCCTCACCTACCGAGGCGCCCCTCTCCCCGACGCCGACCACGCCCTCGTCGGCACCCTGGAACACGGCGTCCTGGGCAAGCGCTGGGTGTACGACGGCGTCCACGACCCGGTCCTGACCTCCGCGCTCGCCGCCTTCCTCGCCGGACACCTCCGGCCCCAGGCGCAGAGCACGAACGACACCGTCGACGAGGAGATCACCCACGCCTACACGGGCGAGGCCCCGGTCCTGACCGGCGAGATCACCGTCACCGACACCCCCGAGGGCACGACCCTCACCACGCCGGACGGCCCCGCGATCCACTTCAACCGCGTCCTCACCGACGCTCCAGCCACCCCTCCGACGAACGCCCTCGGCCATGTGACCGGCGCCTGGGCCGCCCCCGACGGCACCCGCGTACGCGGCGTGTTCGCCGTGATCGAGCCCCGCGCCTGACCGACGCATCGAGTCGCACACCCGACGCCGATCACGCGAAGGAACCTGCCTCGCCCCCGCCGGCCGGCCCTCACCCCCCGGCCGGCATCCCCTCCGCCATCCCGTACACCGTCCGCGCGTGCAACTCGAACATCGCGACGAGATCCACCTCTTCCCCTCTGGTCTCCCGCTGCACGAACAACCCGTCTCCCCCGGCGACGGCGTACGTCACGAGCAGGTGCACGGCGGACTCGTCCAGGGCGGGGAACAGCGTCCGCACCACCTCCGCGAGCCGCTGCCGGGCCACCTCACGGACCTCGCGGAACACCACCCGCCCCTGGGGCTCCACGGGCCGGTGCTCCAGCGCCAGCATCAGCCCGAGCCGCAGGAAGTCCGGCGCGTCGACCAGCGACCGGGCGATGTCCGCGGCCATCGCGACGCACCGTTCCAGCGGAGTCCCCGCGTCCTCCCCGGGCAGGACGACGGCCGCGAGCCACGTCTCGAAGCTGCGCTCGATGACCGCCGCGATCAGGTCGTCCTTGTCCTTGAAGTGCCAGTAGATCGAGCTGGCGGGCAACCCGCACTTGGCGCTGACCACCGCGATGGACGTCCCCTCGTACCCCCGCTCCCCCGCGATCTCCACGGCGGCTTCGAGGATGCGGCGCCGTGACTCGACGCCGTTGGCGCGCTGCTTGCGGTCGGGTCTCGCCCGGGTCATGTGTGGGTCTCTCCGTCTCTGCGATGCGTACGCCGCCCGTGGCGAACCGGCACCGCGTCGACGAGGGCCGGAGCCGGTACGGGAGCGGCTCCGGGTCGCTCACGGCACTCTAGTGGGCCCGTGCGCGTCCTGACGATCTCCGGCCGGGTACCCCCGGTAGGCGAACTCCCCGCCCCGTGCACCGGCGAGTTCGCTGATCAGGCCGTGGTCCGGGGAGAGCGCGCACGCCGGGTCCGTGCGTGCGGCGTCCCCCGTGAGCGCGTACGCCTGGCACCGGCACCCTCCGAAGTCGGCCTCTTTCCGGGGGCAGGACCGGCAGGGGTCGGGCATCCAGTCGTTGCCCCGGTAGGCGTTGAACGCGGGCGACTCGGACCAGATCCAACCGAGCGTGTTCTCCCGGACGTTGGGCGCGTCGAGCGGGAGTCCGTAGGCGGCGGGGCAGGGCAGCACGCGTCCGTCGGGCGCGACGGTCAGCGAGATCGCGCCCCAGCCGCCCATGCAGGGTTTCGCGATCCCGTCGAAGTAGTCCGGCACGACCCAGATCAGCTCCGTCTCCGTCCGCCCCCGCCACTGCTCCACCGCCCTTTGCGCGCGGGCGAGTTGCTCCCGGTCGGGCATGAGCGCGGCCCGGTTGCGCAGCCCCCACCCGTAGAACTGGGTGTTGGCGAGTTCGATGCGGACGGCGCCCCAGGAGACGCCGAGTCCGATGATCGCGTCGAGGCGGTCGAGGTTGTGCCGGTGCAGGACGACGTTGAGGCCGAGCGGCAGTCCGGCGTCCTTGATCAGCCGGGCGGCCTTCTCCTTGGCGGCGAACGACCGTCGCCCGGCGATGAGTTCGGCGCTCGGCGCGTCCGCGCCCTGGACGGAGAGCTGGACGCTGGGCAGCCCGGCCGCCGTCAGCTCGGCGAGCCGTCCCCGTGTCAACCCGAGGCCGCTGGTGACGAGTTGGGTGTAGATCCCGGCGCGGGAGGCGCCCGCGACGAGTTCGGGCAGGTCGCGGCGCAGGAGTGGTTCGCCGCCGGAGAGGTGGGCGTGGGCGATGCCGAGGCGGGCGGCCTCGTCGAAGACGCGCAGCCATTCGGCGGTCGTCAACTCGGCGGTGCGGGGGACGAGTTCGGTGGGGTTGGAGCAGTAGGGGCAGCGCAGCGGGCAGCCGTGGGTGAGTTCCGCGAGCATCGCCCAGGGCGGGTTCAGCGCAGCCATCCGCGCTCCCGTACATCGTCCAGGAACTCGCCGACGCCGTCGCTCTCTCCGAGTTCGGTGGTGATCTCGGCGACGGTCCGGGTGCCGTCGCACAGGGCGACGACCGACGCGGCCTCGGTACTGAGGACGACGATCCGTTCCGGGACGATCAGCAGCGTGGCTCCGCGCACGGTGCAGTCGCGCAGGCGGGCGTAGGGGCTGAGGGCGGGCCGCCAGGTCACGCGGGTGCCCGGTCGACGGCGTCGAGGAGGGTCCACAGCACCTCGCACTTGTAGGCGAGCGCGGCGAGGGCGGCCTTCTGGTCGGCGCGGGTGCGGGCCCGGTCGAGGACGAAGGCGAGGGCCTCGCCGCTGTCCCGGCGGCCTTGTGGGACACGGGACTTGAAATAGGCGAGGCCGCCCTGACCGATCCAGGGGTAGTGCTTCTCGAAGGCCGCGATCCGGGTCGTCATGATGTCGGGCGCGAACAGTTCGGTGAGCGAGGCGGCGACGGCTTCGAGGGGGGTGCCGTCGCGGCACAGGTTGACGTAGCCGTCGACGGCGAGCCGTACGCCCGGCAGGACCTTCTCGCCGGCCAGGAGGTCGGCGCGGTCGAGTCCGGCGGCCTCGCCGAGGCGCAGCCAGCGGGCGATGCCTCCCTCGTCGTCCTCGGTGCCGTCGTGGTCGGTGATCCTCCGTACCCACATGCGGCGCAGTGCCGGGTCGTCGAACTTGGCGAGGATCAGGGCGTCCTTGACGGGGATGTGCCGCTGGTAGTGGAACCGGTTGAGAATCCAGGTGCGCAGCTCGTCGGGGGTCAACTCGCCCCGGTGCATACGGAGGTTGAAGGGGTGGCGGTGGTGGTAGCGGCGTTCGGGGACCGACCTGAGCTCGCGCTCGAAGGTCTCGGCGTCCACCGGGCTCCCCGTGTCGTCCAGGCCGATCGGACCGGTCACCATGCGATGAGCATCCCTTCCGACGCCACCTCGACGCCCCGTAGTTCCGCGTGGTGCGGTGCGTCGGGGTCGACGAGCGGGTTGGTGTTGTTGAGGTGGGTGTACAGGCAGCGCGCGGAGAGTGCGGCGAGCCGTTCGCGGGTGGCGAGGACCGGCAGGTGGCCCATTTCCGTCGCCGTCTTCTCGGAGCATCCGGAGGTGCGGGGTTCGTCGTCGTCCCAGAAGGTCCCGTCGGCGAACACGACGTCCGCGTCCGCGCCGAACCCCGCGGGCCACACGCCCATCGCGGGCGCGTACAGGAGCCCCCCGATGCGCAGCGCGCTGACCCACTGTCCGTCGGTGAAGTCCCGTGCGTAGCGCGGCCGTTTGCCGGAGACCGGCACCAGCGACGCCCCGTCCGCGTCCCGCCACCGCAGCCGCACGTAGGGCGCGAGGGTCTCCTCCAGCCTGAGCCCCTCGCCCACCGCCTTGCGTACGGCGTCGGTCGCCATGATCTCCAGTTCGTCGGCCTCGCGGAGCCTGGTGAGGCCGAGGGTGTGGTCGAGTTCGGCGTCGGTGAGGATCACCCCGGCGAGGGGGCTGCGGCGGCCGTGGGGGCGCAGCCAGGGGCAGCGTTCGATCTGTTCGGCGATGTCCGGGGTGGCGTTGACCAGGTAGACGCGGCCGGGTTCGGGTTCGACGGCGATCGAGGCGTGCAGCCGGCGGCGGGACGGCACCGCGCGTGCCCCCTCGCATCCGGGGCACGCGCAGTTCCACTGGGGGACGCCGCCGCCGGCCGCGGTACCGAGGACGTGGACGCGCACGGAGCGTCCCCTCAGCGGTCGTGTCGGTCGGTGAGGAAGTACGCCGACATCTCCATCGACGCCTCGACGATCTGGTAGGTGGGCCGGTGCCAAGTGGCCCGTTCCGTGGCCTCGTTCGGGCGGTGTGCGGGCTTGTCGTCGCGTTCCTCGTGCTGGTTCATCTCTGTCTCACTTCTGGTAGGGGACGGCGAGGATCGCGCCCGGGTCGGCGAGCCTGTCGGTGGGGGTGCCGTCGGCGCCGTGGGCGCGTCCGCCGCTGTCGGTGACGATGTACAGGGTCTTTCCGTCGGGGCTCAGGGCGACGTCGCGGTAGCGGTTGACGCTGCGATGGAGCTGTGTGAAGGACTTGCCGTCCTTGCTGAGCCGGTAGACGGTGCCGTTCTTCAGGGAGGTGACGAGGAACCCGTCGGGGACGGCCTTGAGGGCGCCGGGGGCCATGGTCGGCCAGCAGATGTAGGCGGTGTCCGGGTCGGTGCACACCGGGGTGACGCCGAAGTCGTGGCCCGAGCCGACCGTCGTGCCGTACGTGCTGACCGGGTCCTTCATGGGTTTCTTGAAGTCCGTCTCCTTGGCCGTCGGCACCTGGGGAGGGGCCTTGCCGGGGTCGGGGGTGTAGGTGAGTTTCGCGCAACCGCCTTTGGCCTTCGACCAGTTGGAGTAGACGTACGCCTGGTCGTCCCGAAATCCGGCGACGTTCGGCCAGCCGTAGTTGCCGCCCTTCTCGATGTGGTTGAACTCGTCGTCGGTGAGGGGGCCGTTCTCGGCGGTGTACAGCTCGGTGCCCTGGAAGTCCATGCCGTTGGGGTTGCGCATGCCGTAGGCGTAGACATGGCTGCGGACGCCGTCGAGCGTGGGGTTGTCGGCGGGGATCGAGCCGTCGGGGTTCATGCGCAGGACCTTGCCGGGGTAGGCCGACCAGTCCGCCCGCTTCACCTGGTCGGCGGTGGGCAGGGTCTGGGCCAGGTTCGGGTGGCAGTGGTGGGCGTTGTAGTTCGCCCCCTGGTCGCCGATCGTGTAGTAGAGCTTGCCGTCGGGGCCGTAGCGCAGGCGGGCGGACTGGTGGTCGTCGCCGGCGGGGAGTCCGGTGAGGATGTTCCGCTCGCCGGAGAGCTTCCCGTCCTTCGCGGTGTACCGGACGATCTTCATGGCCTGTCTCGTGCCGTCCCGGTAGCCGTAGGACAGATAGGCGTAGTCGCTGCCCTTGTTCTTGCCGAAGTCGGGGTGCAGCGCGAGGCCGAGGAGATCGCCGTCGGTGCGGGCGGCGAGGTTCAGGGCCGTGGTCCTCCTACCGGTCCTGGGGTCGACGCGGGTGACCCGGCGGGCGGATCTCTCGGTGAGCCAGAGCTGTCCGTCGGGGCCCTGGAGCATCTCGTACGGGTCGGCGAGACCGGTCGTGACGACTCTGAAGCCGGCGGGGGCGCCCGGGTGCATGCGGGGGCCGGTGGCGGGAGCGCCGCCGCAGGAGCAGACGAGCGCCAGGGCGGCCACCAGTCCGAGTGCCGGCGGGAGCGTTCTCATCGGTGACCTTTCGGAGGGGCCTGCTCGCGGCCTCACCATAAGGTCGGCTCAGATGTCACGCATCCCGCGACACGTCCTCACGTACGGTGATCGCCGAGGTGGGGCACACGGCCGCCGCCTCCCGGGCCGCCGCCTCGTGCTCCGGCGCGGGCGCCGCGGCGAGGAGCACCACGACACCGTCGTCCTCCCCCTGGTCGAAGACGTCCGGCGCGAGCAGTACGCAGTTCCCCGCGCCGCAGCAGGCGGACCGGTCGACGGAGATCCTCACCACGCGACCAGCACCTCGCTCAGCCCGCCCACCAACAGCCCCTCGACGCGCCGGAGTTCGCCGACGGGGACGGCGAGCCGCAGGGTGGGGAGCCGGCGCAGCAGCACCTCCAGGGCGACCTGGAGTTCGGTGCGGGCGAGGCTCTGGCCCAGGCAGGCGTGGGGGCCCGCGCCGAACGCGAGGTGCGGGTTGGGGCTGCGGGACAGCAGCATCTCGTCCGGGTCCTCGAAGACCGTGGCGTCCCGGTTGGCGGCGGGCAGGGCGCAGACGACGGTGGCGCCGCGCGGCAGGGTCTCGCCGCCGACCTCGACGTCGTCGGTGAGGTAACGGCGCAGTCCGAAGCCGAGGTTGACGTCGAGGCGCAGCGCCTCGTCGACCGTCGTGCGCACCAGCTCGGGCTGTGCGAGGAGGCGTTCCCAGCGGGTGCGGTCGGCGAGGAGCATCGCGACCGTCTTGCCGATCGCGTTGGCGGTCGTCTCGTGTCCGGCGACCAGCAGCCCCATCCCGGTCCGCAGCAGCCAGGCGTCGCTCACGCCCTCCTCGCCACCGGAGGCGTCCGCGATCAGCATGCTGAGCAGGTCGTCGCCGGGCCGGGCGCGCACCCCGGCGATGTGCCGGGACATGTACGCGTCGAACTCCGTGTACGCCGCCGCGCTCTCCGCCTTCGTCCAGCGGCTCACGTTCAGGAACGCGTCGGACCAGTGCGAGAACCGGCCGGCGTCCTCGGCGGGGACCCCCAGGATCGTACAGATCACGGAGACGGGCAGCGGGAACCCGAACGCGCCCTTCAGCTCTGCTGGTTGCCCCTGTTCGAGCATGGCGTCCACGAGCCGGTCGGCGCGCTCGGTGATCGAGGGGCGCAGGGCGGTCATGCGTTTGGCGGTGAAGTACTTCCCGACCTGCCGCCGCCACCGCTGATGCCCCTCGCCCCGGTCGGGTACGACGTCATGGAGCTCGCCGTCGACCACCGGGCCGCCCGCTCCCTCGGGGGCGAGCCGGGCGGCGCCGTCCTGGCTCGTGGGGCGGGCGAAGCGGGGGTCGGAGAGGAGGGCGCGGACGTCGTCGTAGCGGGTGAGGAAGGTCGCCTCGTCGCCGCTGGGCAGCCGGACCGTCGCCACCGGGCACTCTCGGCGCAGTTCGGCCCAGGCGGCAGGCGGCTCCAGGGGGCCTTCGGCGGGCAGGGGAAGCCGGAGAGTCTCGGACACCGCGCACCTCCAGGGGGCGCTGTCGACGCTACGCAGATGTGCATGATGCAGCAAGGAGCGGTTCGGCCTTCCTGCAAAACGGTCCGCGTCGTCCCCCTCGCGGTCAGCCCGCGCAACAGCCGTCCCGGTGCAGCGTCTCGCCCACCGCGAGCCAGTCGGTTCCGTCGTGAAGGGTGTGGAGGGCGGATGCGGGGGTGCCGACGAGGTCGGCCGGGTGGTGGAGGGTGCCGTCGCGCATCGTCCACGCCGTGCGCACGAGGTCGTCGAAGTCGGTGAACGGGTCGCCGTCGACGGCCGTGAGGTCGGCGAGCTTGCCGGGTTCGACGGTCCCGAGGTCGTCGGCGACCCCGAACACGCGGGCCGGCTCGGAGGTCGCGCTGGTGAGGGCCTGGGCCGGGGTGAAGCCGCCGTACCGGTGCAGGGCGCGCAGCCCGAGGTGGACGTGGAGGCCGATGGGGGTGAGCGGGGCGTCCGTGCCGAGTGCGACGGTCCCGCCCTCCTCGACGATCCGCCGGTAGATGCCCATCTCGATGCTCAGGCCGCGGAGTTGGGCGTCGGTCGGCGGGGTCGCGGCCGTGTTCCGGACGGTCGCGGTGTCCCAGGGCGGCATCAGGACCGTGACGCGGGGGTCCTGGGCGAGCGCGGGGTCGGCGCCGAGGAGGGGCAGCGCCTGGAACGGGGTGATGATCAGGGCGAACTCGCCGCTGCGGTAGATCTCGTGGACGTCCTGGTAGGAGTGGCCCGTCGGGGAGACGGCGCGGCTGTACTCCTGGCGCTGGGTGGCCAGCAGATGGGTGGTCAGGGTCTGGCCCGCCTGGCGGCCGGGGGTGAGGAGGTGGCTGCCCGCCGGGACGCCCAGCTCGCTTGCGGCGCGGGCGGCTTCGGCCATGATCCAGGCGGGGGCGCGGACGTACGTCTTGACGAAGTCGTAGTCGAGCGCGGCGGCCCGTTCCAGGCTGCGGCGCACGCCGTCCTTCGTCGCGTGGGCGCGTCCCATGCTGTAGGCGACGCGGCTGCCGTCGAGGAGTTCGCCGGTCGTGAACATGCGCGGCCCGGTCAGCGCGCGGGCGTCGGTCGCCTCCCTCAACCGGGCCTGTTCGTAGGCGAATCCGCCGAGAGAGGCGGTGCTCGTGATGCCGTAGGCCAGGTTGAGGCGGGTCTGCCGGCCGCCGTAGATGTTCTGGTACGGGTGCGTGTGGGCGTCCCACAGGCCGGGCAGGACGGTCTGCCGGGCGGCGTCGACCGGGCGTTCCCCGGGGCGGGGTGCGCGGTGGGGTTCGACGGACATGATCCGGTTGCCCTGGATCACGACGTCGACGTTCTCACGGACGCGTTCCCCGGTGCCGTCCCAGAGGCGGCCCGCGTGGACGCGGACGACGTCGGTGCGGGGCGGCAGGCTCCGGGCGGTGCGCAGCGGGACCGGCACGGTGCGGCTGCCGGTGCCGTCGGCCGAGGTCAGGCGGAGTCTCGCGCCGGAGAGGTGCAGCAGGCGGGCGGAGTCGCCGGACCAGGTGGGGTGGTCGGCGGGGTCGTCGGTGAGGCGGCGGGGTTCGCCGTCGGGGGTGCCGTCCGGCCGTACGGGCAGGAGCCACAGGGCGGACTCGGCGACGTACGCGAGATGCCGGCCGTCCGGCGACCAGACGGGGCCGCTGTCGTAGCGGTCGGCGAGGGAGGCGTGCGGGCGGGGCAGGTACGTGCGTGAGGTGCCGTCGGTGGTGTCGACGATCCGGATGACGTTGTAGCCCTCCCGGAACCGCTGGTTGAGCCGGTTGCGGTCGCACAGGGCGAGGTGGCGGCCGTCCGGTGACCAACTCGGCCGTCCCGGCAGCCCGTTCGCCCCCAGGGGCGGGGCGAGGAGGGTCTCGCCGCCGTCGGCGAGGTCCACGACGAGGAGGTTGCCGGTGACGTCGTGGCAGGCCAGCCGTGAACCGTCCGGGGAGAGCGCGGGGTTGACCCGGCCGCCGGACGCCAGGACCGTGTCCTCGCCCCCGTCCAGAGCCAGTTGACGGACGGCGGCCAGTCCGTCGCGGTCGTCGACGTAGACGAGGCTGCGGCCGTCCCGGCTCCACGACGGCATCTGCACGTAGTGCGCGGGTCCGGCCTCGACCAGCTTGCGGGGCCGGCCGCCCAACGGCATGAGCCACAGCGCGCCCAGCGCGCAGAACGCCACCGACCGCCCGTCCGGCGCGAGCACCGGGAAGTGCACCCCGCGTACGGCCGTGGCGGCGGCCGAGTCGAAGGCGCGCCGCTTGTCCGGGCGGGGTGTCCGCGTCACGCGGGTGCGCGCGGTGAACGGCACGGTCCGCGCCGTTCCCGTCGCGGGCGTCCGGCGCCTGATCCGGCCGTCCGCGAAGTGGACGAGCGCCCCGTCGGCCGTCCAGCTCGGCGGCTGCGGCGACACGTCCTCCTCCCCCGAGACGACGATGCCGTCCACGACGAGCGAGGCGCTCTCGGTGTACGTGCCGACGGTCGGCGCGCTCAGCCAGACGTGGGCGAGCCGCCCGTCCCGCGAGACGGCGGGCCCGAGGACGCTCCCCGTGTCGACGGTGCGGACGACGACGGCCTCACCGCCGTCGGCGGGGGCGGCGGCGATCGTGCGGGCCAGGCCCTTCTCGGCGCGGACGAAGAGGATCCGGTCACCGTCGGGGTGCCAGGCCGGGTCGTGGTCCTCGGCGTCGGGCCGGTCGGTGACCCGGGTGAGCCGGCCGGTGTCGACCTCGACCGTCCAGATGTCGTACGAGCTGCCGGTCACGTCGCTGCCGCCGCGTTCGGAGGAGAAGGCGATCCGGCGTCCGTCCGGGGACCAGCCGACACCCCGGTCGTCCCAGGGGCCGGAGGTGAGCTGGCGCAGCCGGGAGCCGTCGGGGGCCATGGTCCAGATGTGGAAGCCGCCGCCCTGGTAGGCGCAGAAGGCGACCGTCGAACCGTCGGGCGACCAGGCGGGGCGTGTCGGTTCGAGCGTGACGTCGGTGAGGGCCCTGGCCGTGCCGCCGTCCTTCGGGAGGGACCACAGGACGCCCTGGACCTCGATGATCAGCCGTGTGCCGTCGGGGGAGACGGTCACGCCCGCGTTGGTGCCGGACGTGAACGACAACGTTCTCCCGGGCCCCGGGTCCGACGCGAGTTCCGCCGCGCCCGCCGGGGCCGCGAGCAGCAGCGCCGCCCCGGCTCCCGCGCCGAGGAAACCCCTGCGGCTGATGTCGTCCCGGCGTGCGCTCATACGGGTGTCCCCTTTGCGACCGTACCGACCTTTTGGGCGTGGGCATGTCATACGCGAGCCGAGGGACATGAGACCAGACGAACGGCGGTCCCGCACCTACGCACGGGCCCGTGGACGGCGGTGTGGCCGAAAGGAGCCGGTCAACGCCGCGGAGTCATGTGCCGACGGCATCGACGGCATCTGCGCAAGGGCCACACACAGACTGCACACCGCCTGGCGAAAGGATCGCTAGCGTTCTGGCCGTTCGATCCCGCATGCGAACACGGTCAGGCCACGGCGCGAAGAGCCGATGGCGCAGTCGAGTCAGGAAGGCCACGGATGGACTACTGCTCCACGTGCCGTCGTCATCTCAACGGTGCTCTGGTGTGCCCCGGGTGCGGTGCCTACGCCCCGGACATCGCCCCGCTCCCCGGCGGAGCGCCCGCACCGATCGTGGCGAGCACGGCGGCACCGGTCCACGAGGTCTTCCCGGACGTGACCGCGCGTCCCGACGAGCCCGACAGCGCCGAGTACGACGCCACCGCCGTCACCCCGGCCGGCCGAGCCGCGCGCCGCCGTCAGCGGGAGCGCTGGAGGAAGACGCAGCGCCGGGCGCTGGTGGCGACGGCGGTCGCGCTGGTCGGCGGCGGTCTGACGGTCGCCTCGATGAACCGCCAGTCCACGGACCGCACCCAGGCCGCGTCCGCGCCGGACCGGGAGCCGATGGGGGTCGCGGAGGAGGAGGTCGACCAGCCCACCACGCCGGTCTCGACACCGTCCGACGCGCACCGCGACGCCGCCGGCACCCGCACGCCCTCCCGCTCCTCGGCCGCCAGGCCGGAGGTCGTCCCGGACTCCGGCAGCCCCGCGCCCACGCCGAACTCCCCGCGCGCGCAGGCGGCTGCTCCGGCGCAGGTCACGCCGCCGACGCAGCAGCCCGCCCAGCAGGACACGCCGACGCCGACCCCCTCACAGGACACCTCCACGACCCCGGGCAGCGCCGGCGGCACGGCGACCGAACCGACCCCGGCGCCCTCCCCGTCGACCTCCGACGACACCTCGGCGGGCTCGGGGACGTCGTCGGACGCGACCGATCCCGCCGGGCTCTGTCTGCTCGGGCTGGTCTGCATCACCTGACGCGCCCGCACCCCGTCGAATTTCGTTCGACGGGGTGACAGGGGTGTTGTCGGGACTCGCGAGGGCCCCTATAGTCCCGTCCGGAACAGGTTATGGGAGCGCTCCCACCGGTGCGGAGGAGGGGAGGGCTCCGGACAGGCATCCGTCCCCGGCCGTACCTCGGAAAGAGGCCCCGCATGCGACCGTTACCGCACCTCCCCCACTCCCTGATCGGCGCGCTGGTGACCGCGCTCGTCACCGTCGCCGCGCTCTTCACCCTGACCCCGCCGGCCCAGGCCGACACCGTGCTGTGCGACCAGTACGGGACCACCACGATCCAGGGGCGCTACGTCGTCCAGAACAACCGGTGGGGCACCTCGCAGGCGCAGTGCGTCACGTCCACCGACACCGGTTTCCGGGTGACCCGGGCGGACGGTTCCGTGCCGACGAACGGGGCGCCGAAGTCGTACCCGTCCGTCTTCAACGGCTGCCACTACACGAAGTGTTCGCCCGGGACGGCGCTGCCCGCGCAGCTGTCCGGGATCTCCAGCGCGCCGAGCAGCATCTCGTACGGGTTCGTCTCGGACGCCGTGTACAACGCGTCGTACGACATCTGGCTGGACCCGGCGCCGCGTACGGACGGGGTGAACCGGACCGAGATCATGATCTGGTTCAACCGGGTCGGGGCGATCCAGCCGATCGGCTCGCCGGTGGCGACCGCGACGGTGGGCGGGCGCAGTTGGCAGGTGTGGCAGGGCGGGAACGGGACGAACGACGTGCTGTCGTTCGTCGCGCCGTCGGCGATCGACAGCTGGAGCTTCGACGTCATGGACTTCGTGCGGCAGGCCGTCTCGCGCGGGCTGGCGCAGAACAACTGGTACCTGACGAGTGTGCAGGCCGGGTTCGAGCCGTGGCAGAACGGCACCGGGCTGGCCGTCAACTCCTTCTCGTCCGGCGTGAACACGGGCTCGGGTCCGGAGACTCCTCCGGGCGGGGGCGCGGCCTGTTCGGTGACGTACGCGACGAACGTGTGGCAGGGCGGGTTCACGGCGAACGTGACCGTCGCCAACACCGGTTCGGCGCCGGTCAGCGACTGGCGGCTGGGGTTCGCACTGCCGTCGGGGCAGCAGATCACCGCCTCGTGGAACGCGTCGGTCACGCCGTCGTCGGGGTCGGTGACGGCGGCGCCGGTCGCGCACAACGCGACCATCGCGCCCGGCGGGACCCAGTCGTTCGGGTTCCAGGGGACGTACGGCGGCACCTTCGCCTCACCCGCGGCGTTCACTCTGAACGGAACGGCGTGTTCCACAGGGTGAGATGACGAGGCGTCAGGGTGGCGCTGTGAGAAAGCTGTGTGTCGAGGGAACCGATCCGTGGATCTTGTGCCTCTTGTGGAGTGTCTACCCCACCGAATGAGACAAGGATTTCACGTTGTCGCACACTCGACGCCTGGTCACAGGCGCCACCCTGATCGCCGCTCTCGCCGCGGGCGTCCTGCCCGCCACGACCGCGTACGCCGCCCCCGCGACCTCCGGGCCGACCGCCGACATGGACGGCGTGGAGACCGCGCTCAAGGCGGCCATGGCCCAGGGCGCACCCGGTGCCATGGCCCGCTACGTCGGCCCCTACGGCGCCCAGGTCCGTACCGTCGGCGTCCGTGACCGGGAGTCGGGCGCGGCCATGGACATCCGGGCGCGCTTCCGGATCGGCAGTGTCAGCAAGACGTTCTCCAGCGTGGTCCTGCTCCAGCTCGTCCAGGAGGGCAAGCTCACGCTGGACGCTCCGGTCAACGAGTACCTCCCGGGGCTGCTCCCCGACGACCGGATCACCGTGCGGCATCTGATGACGCACCGCAGCGGTCTCGCGGACTACACGGACGACATGTTCGAGCACACCGTCCCGGGCTTCGAGTCCGTCCGCAACCGGGTGTTCAGCTACCAGGAGCTGCTCGACCTGTCGCTGGCCCTGCCCCGCACGACCGAGCCCGGGGTGTCGTACCGGTACTCCAACACGAACTTCGTGGTAGTCGGCATGCTCATCGAGAAGCTGACGGGGACGCCGGTCGCCGAGCAGTACAAGAAGCGGATCTTCAAGCCGCTGGGGCTGCGCGACACGATGTACGTGCACCCGGAGACGAAGATCCCCGGCTTCCACGTCCGCGGCTACCTGCACCCGGACGAGGCGGGCGCGCCGCTGGTCGACTCGACGGAGCAGACGGTGTCCTGGGCGCAGTCGGCCGGGGCGGTCATCTCCAGCCCGGCGGACCTCAACACGTTCACGACGGCGCTGATGCGGGGCCGGCTGCTCTCCCCGGAGATGCTGGACGCGATGACGACGGTCACACCGACCGACACCACCAACACCCGTTTCTACGGGCTGGGTCTGCGCCGTTACGACCTGACCTGCGGGGTCCAGGTGTTCGGTCACACCGGTACCGTCCAGGGCTTCTACACGTACACGTTCGCGACGCGCGACGGGAAGCGGGCGCTGTCCGCGATGGCGAACACCTCGAACAAGGGGTCCGCGAACACGGCGCTGGGCGGGACGCTGGAGGCGGCGTTCTGCGGGAAGAAGCCGGCCGCGAAGTTCCGTACGGCGGATGTGGACATCGCCGAGCAGCGCTGATCCACGCGGGTTTCGAAGGGGCCTCGTCCGTACGCCGGGCGGGGCCCCTTTCGGCCGTTCGCTATTCTCATTAATTAACAAATACTGGCGTCCCGGTGCCCTCAGGAGTCTCCTTGCAGCCCACCGACTTCCTCACCCGGCTGGCCGGTGACCGGCTCGCCGCGATCGTCCGCGGCCGTTCGGCGGACGCCGCCCTGCGGACCGTCCTCACCCTCGTCGAGGAGGGCGTCGGCCTCGTCGAGGTCTCCCTCAACACCGCGGACGCGTACGACGTGATCGCGCGCGCCGTCCGGTCGGCGGGCGGCGGCGCGCTGATCGGGGCGGGCACCGTCGTCACCCGCGAGCAGCTCCTGCGGGCCCGGGACGCGGGCGCCTCCTGGATCGTCACCCCGGTCGTGGGGGACGGCGTCCACGCCGCCGTGGAGCAGGAACTCCCGGTGCTGGCGGGGGCGTTGACCCCGACGGAGGCGCACACAGCGATGGCGGCCGGCGCGAGCGCGGTCAAGCTGTTCCCGGCCTCCCTCGGCGGCCCCGCCTATCTGCGGGCGATCAAGGACCCGTTCCCGGAGCTGCCGGTGGTCCCGGTCGGCGGGGTGGACGCCGACTCCGTCCCGGCGTGGTTCGCGGCCGGCGCGCTCGCCGTCGGTGTCGGCTCCCCGCTCGTCGGGGACGCGGCGCACGGCGGCGACCTCGGTGAACTGCGCCTGCGGGTCCGGCGGTTCCGGTCGGTGGTGGCATGAGCTGCGACGTCCTCACCTTCGGCGAGACGATGCTGTCCCTCCAGGCCGAGGGCGCCCTCGCCGTCGGCTCCACTGCCCGTACGTCGATCGCCGGGGCCGAGTCGAACGTCGCCGTCGGGCTCGCCCGGCTCGGCCACCGGGTGTCCTGGGCGGGCCGGCTCGGCGCGGACGAACCGGCGCGGGTGATCCTGCGGGCGCTGCGCGGCGAGGGCGTCGGTGTCCGGCACGCCACGACCGACCCCGAGGCGCCGACGGGGGCGATGCTGCGGGAGCGCCTCGCCGGTGACGTGGCCCGTGTGCACTACTGGCGCACCGGGTCCGCCGCCTCCCGGCAGCGCCCCGAGCATCTCGCCGCCGCGCTGGCCGACGGGGCACGCCTCCTCCATGTCACCGGGATCACCTGCGCCATCGGGGCGGGCGACGCGGTGGTGGCCGCCGTCGAGCACGCCCGCGCGTACGGCTGGACGGTCGTCCTCGACGTCAACCACCGCTCCCGGCTGTGGAGCCGGGACGAGGCGGCCGAGTGTCTGCGGCGACTGCGGGGGCTGGTGGACGTGCTGGTCGCCTCGGACGACGAACTCCCGCTGATCGCGGACGAGATCGGTGAGCTGCTGGCCGGCGGGGTGCGGGAGGTGGTCGTCAAGCGGGGCGGTGACGGCGCCGATCTGTACACGGCCGGGAGCGCGCCGCTGCACCAACCCGCCCTCGCCGTCCCGGTGTCGGACACCGTCGGCGCGGGGGACGCGTTCTGCGCGGGGTATCTCTCCGGGCTGCTGGACGGTCTGGCGCCGGGTGAGCGGCTGCGCCGGGCAGCCGTCGTCGGGGCCTTCGCGGTCGCCTCGCGCGGGGACTGGGAAGGACTGCCGCACCGGGACGAACTCGCCCTGCTGGACGGGCCGTCCGGCGGCGCGATCCGCTGAACGGGAGAGGGCGGCGAGATGGGGGCCTATGCGGGCCGGGGTGTGCACGGGCAGGTCGTCCACGCGCTGGGCGCGCGCATCGTGGGCGGCCGGATCGGTGAGGGCGAGACGCTGGACGTCGGCGCGCTTGGGGCGGAGCTGGACGTGAGCCAGACCGTCATGCGGGAGGCGTTGAAGGTGCTCGCCGGGAAGGGGCTGACCGACGCCCGGCAGAGGCGGGGAACGTTCGTGCGGGCGCGGGCGCACTGGAACCTCCTCGACGCCGATGTGATCCGCTGGCGGATGGAGACGGGCGACGGGGAGCGGCTGCTGCGGGACCTCACCGACGTACGGTGGATCGTGGAGCCCGCCGCCGCGCGCCGGGCGGCCGTGCACCGGACGGACGCGGATCTGGCCGCGCTCGACGCGGCACTCGACGCGATGGGGCGGGCGCGGGCCGACGCCTCCGCCGCCGCCGAGGCGGACGTGGCGTTCCACCGCGCACTGCTCGCCGCCTCCGGCAACGAGTTGCTCGGGCGGATGGACCTGCTGCTGGAGCCGGGGCTGCGGGTACGCGACCGGGTCGTGCACGCGCACGCCGACGCGGACGATCCCGTGCCGAGCCATCGGGCGGTGCTGGAGGCGATACGTCAACAGGACGCGGGGCGGGCGGAGTCGGCGATGCTGGAGCTGCTGGCGAAGGCGGCGGAGGACGTCAGGGCCGCGGGGGTGCCGGGGGCTGGGCCCGGGAAGAGCGAGGTGCCGGGGATTTCATCCGGTTCGTGAGGAGCTGGAGGGCCTCGGCGGTCGGGGAGCCCGGTTCGGCGTGGTAGACGCACAGGGTCTGGTCGGTGTCGGCGAGCGGCCGGAAAGATTACACGCACCGCACTCGGGCCGCCCACCCGCAGGGGCGGCCCCTCTACGATCCCGG
This sequence comes from Streptomyces sp. NPDC004539, assembly GCF_040610055.1. Taxonomy (NCBI): domain Bacteria; kingdom Bacillati; phylum Actinomycetota; class Actinomycetes; order Kitasatosporales; family Streptomycetaceae; genus Streptomyces; species Streptomyces sp. NPDC004539. Next base: position 35,905 of record NZ_JBEXLS010000028.1, read on the forward strand.
CATGACGATCACCTACGAGTGGCGGGGCGAGGTCGACAACGCCGCCCTCGACGCCCTCCACGCAGCCGCCTTCGGACACCCGCCCGCCGCCACCGACTGGGCGTCCCGCCTCCACCGGCACAGCCTCGGCTGGGTCTGCGCGCACGCGGACGGCGCCCTCGTCGGGTTCGTCAACGTGGCCTGGGACGGCGGCGCTCACGCCTTCCTCCTCGACACGGCCGTCTCCCCCGCCCACCAGCGACAGGGCGTCGGCGCCGCCCTCGTCACGACCGCAGCCGACGCGGCCCGCAGCGCCGGCTGCGCCTGGCTCCACGTGGACTTCGAGGGCCACCTGAGCCCCTTCTACCTGGACACCTGCGGTTTCCGGGTGACCGCGGCCGGGCTGCTCGCACTGGCCTAGCCCCCGTCGCGCACGTCCGGTCCGGACATCGCATGCGTGCCGGCGCCGCTGCGGGAAAGGCTCGGGGCGCTGTCGGGAAAGGTGCCGCAGCCGTCTCAGAACACTCTGCCCACCTCCCCCGCCCCGGCGTAGCGTGAGCCGCGCATTGTTCGGCCGCGTCTCCGGAGGACCCCGTGCGCCTAGGCTTCTCGTTGCCCCAATTCGGCTCCATGGACCAGCAGTTCGACCAGGTGGCGCGGTTCGCGCGGGAGGCGGAGGGGCTGGGGGCGGGGAGTCTGTGGGTCGGGGACCGGGTGCTCGCGGCGGTGCGGCCGGCCGTGGGGTACGGGGGCGCGGGCGACAGCATCCCGTGGCAGATGCGTGCCGCGCTGGACCCGTTCGTCGCGCTGTCGGCCGCCGCCGCCGTCACCGAACGCCCCCTGCTCGGCACGAGCACGCTGATCGCCCCCTGGTACCCGCCGCTCCTGCTGGCCCGCTCGCTGAGCGGGGTCGACGTGGTGAGCCGGGGCCGCCTGGTGGCCGGTCTCGGCACGGGCTGGTCGCCGGACGAGTACGAGGGCGTCGGGGTGCCCTGGAAGGAGCGGGGCGCCCGGCTGGACGAGTGTCTCGACGTCCTGGAGTCGGTGTGGACGACCGACCCCGTCGTCCGGCACGACGGCGCCCACCACGCGTACCCGGCCGCGCACATCAACCCGAAGCCGGTCCAGCGGCCCCGTCCGCCGGTCTACCTCTCGGCGTTCTCTCCTGCCTCGCAGCGCAGGGCGGCCCGGCGCGCGGACGGGATCATGCCGGTCGCGATGGTCGCGCCGGGCGGCGGATACGACCCGACGGCGGTCGTGTCGGCCCCGCTCCAGCAGGTCCGCCGGCTCGCGGAGGCCGAGGACCGCGACCCGGCCGACGTGGGCGCGATCCTGCGGATCAACCCGGCGGCGGGGACGGCACCGGAGGACATCGCCGACGCCGTCCTGCGCACCCGGGACGAGACGGACGTCGAGCACGCCTTCGTGGACCTCGTCTACCTGGTCGAGCAGAGCGTGGAGCGCTCCCTCGAACTGGCCGGCCGCATCCTGGACCTGACGCGCTGAACGCCGGGCGGCGCACGTATCCTCCGGCCCGTGACTGCCATCGACTTGATGCGGCTGCCCGACATGCCGCTGCACGATCCGTACATCGTCGCCGACCCCAAGACCCGTACGTACCACCTCTACACGTCCAACGAACCGTCCGTCACGGGGGTGGAGGGCGCCGGGACGATGGTCTACCGCAGCGCCGACCTGCGTGACTGGGAGCCGCCGGCCGTCGTGTTCCTGGCCGCGGAGCAGGCGGGGATCTGGGCGACCGAGGGCGCGTGGGCACCCGAGGTGCACGAACGGGCGGGCCGCTACTACCTGTTCACGACGCTGCACGACGAGAAGCGGCGGCTGGCCGAGGGGACGTACATGCGGGGTACGGTCACGGCCGTCTCCGATTCGCTGCTCGGGCCGTTCACCGTCGTCGACCCGTCCGGGCCGACCCCGCCCGGGGACCTGATGACGCTGGACGGCACGCTGTACGTCGATCCGGCCGGGCAGCCGTGGATGGTGTACGCGCACGAGTGGCTCCAGACCGTGGACGGCACCATGGAGGCGGTGCGGCTCACGCCGGACCTCGCGGGCACGGTCGGCGACCCGGTGCACCTCTTCCGAGGTTCGGACGCCTTCTGGCTCAACGAGCAGATCCCGGCGGGCCGGCCCTACCGGCTCCCGCCGTACATCACCGACGGCCCACAGCTCGTCGACACCCCCGCCGGTGGGCTCCTGATGCTGTGGTCGACCTACGAGAAGAACGTCCCCGGTGAGGACGGCTCCCTGACCGGCGGCTACGTCCAGACGTACGCGGTGTCGGAGTCGGGCGACCTCGTCGGGCCGTGGACGCAGCGGCGTCCCCTGGTCCGGGAGGACAGCGGGCACGGCATGCTGTTCCACACGTTCGACGGCGAGCTGATGATGGTCCTGCACCGCCCGTTCACGAACGCGCGCGGAAAGCTGTACGAGATGGACCTGCGGGGGCACGAACTGCGGGTGCTGAGGCGGCGGGCGGACCTCGACGGCGGCGACTGACAGGGCCCGCCCGCAAGAACGCCTCGAACCTCGGGCCGGTCCCTCAGCAAGGAACCGGCCCGTGCCCCTGTCTCACTTGTGCCGGCCTGCCGTGTCCCGGACCGGTGTCCCGCCCGTGCGCCCGCTGTCGGCCGGCGGCGCGGTCGCACGGTCCGCGTGCCCAGGCCACCAGGCGGCGTGCCCGATGAGCGCGGTGAGACTGGGCGTGAAGAACATCGCCATGACGAACGCGGCGATCGCGATGCCGAAGGAGACGGCGAACCCCATCTCCGTGAGGAGGGAGTTGCCCGCGAGCATCATCGTCGCGAAGGTCGCCGCGAGGATGAACCCGGCGGCGGCGACGGTCGGACCGGCGTGCCGCAGGGCCATTCCGGCGGCCTCGCGCGGATCGCGGCCCTCGCGGGCCTCCTCGCGGAGCCGGGCGATCATGAGGATGTTGTAGTCGGTGCCGATGGCGACGACGAACAGATACATGATCACCGGGAGCATGAACATCAGCCCCGGATGCCCCTGGGCGTCCTGGAAGATCCACACCGTCGCCCCGAGGGTCGCGCCGAAGCCGAGCCCGACCGAGGCGATCAGGTACCAGGGGGCGACGACGCTGCGCAGCAGGAGCCCCAGGATGATCATGATCAACGCGGCGGCGACCGGGAAGACCGTTCGGTAGTCGTGGTTCACGGCCGCCTGGATGTCCTTGTAGATCGAGGACATGCCGCCCACCAGCGCCTGCGTGCCGTCCGGCGCCTCCCGGTGGGCGACGGAGCGCACCTTGCCGACCGCCTGGAGCGCCTTGTCGGTCGACGCCTCGTACTTGAGGGTGACGGTGAAGTCCGCCGTCGTCCCCTCCTTGTTCGTCTGCGTCATCCTGGCGCTCGCGACCCCGTCGACGGCCCCGAGCTTCTGCGCGTACGACGCGAACGCGGAGGTGTCGAGGGGGCGGCCGTCCTTGCTGGAGAGGTAGACGTCCGTCGGCGCGGCGGCGCCCGCCGAGTACGCCTTGCCCATCTCGTCCTGGACGACCATCGACTCCTTGGTCTTCGGCATGGACCCGGAGGCCAGGTCGAAGGTCGCCTTGTAGCCGAGGGTGCCGAGGGACAGCGCGACCAGGACGAGCCCGGAGAGGGCGGCGGTCAGTGCGGGCCTGCGCTGCACGGCCCGGCCGAGCGCCGCGAACCGGGCGTCGGAGGGCTCCTTGCGCCAGGACTTGGAGGGCCAGAAGATCCGCGGCCCGATCAGGGAGACGACGGCCGGGATGAGGGTGAGCCCGGCGATGAGGGTGACGCTGACCGCGATGGCGAGCGCCGGGCCCATCTGCTTGAGGAAGCCGAGCGTGGACAGGGCCAGCGCGAGGAACGCGATGATGACGGCACCGGCGGCCGAGGCGATGGCCTCCCCGACCCGGGCGACCGCGTTGACCATGGCCTGCTTGGGTTCGTCCCCGGCGCGCAGGCGTTCTCGGTAGCGGAACATCAGGAACAGGAAGTAGTCGGTGCCGACGCCGAACAGGACGACGATGAGGATCGACGAGATCGAGCTGTTGGCCTGGAGGTCGAAGAGTTTCGTCGCGTAGGCGATGAGCCCGTTGGCGATGACGGCGACGACGCCGATGAGGATCAGCGGCAGGATCGCGAGGATCGGCGCGCGGAAGATGATCAGCAGGGTGACCAGGATGATCACGAACGTGCCGATACCGATCAGCGCCTCCCCGCGTTTGGAGGAGTCCTGCTGGTCGAGGGCCTGCGCCGCCGAGCCGCCCAGCTTGACCTGGAGGTCCGTGCCCCTGGCGAGCGCCTTCACGTCGTCGCGCAGGACCTTCGCGGCGTCGGCCTGTTTCGGCTGGCCCGCGTTGCGGCTGTCCATCTGGACGAGGGTCATGGTGTAGCGGCCGTCCTGGGAGGGCTGGCCCTCGACGACCTTCTGCACCTCGTCGATCTTCTTGGCGCCCAGTTCCTCGGTGATCCGGGTGACGTCGCGTTTGTCGGCGACGGTCAGTTTTCCGCCGTCGGCGCGCTGGAACAGGGCGATCGCGGACGGGGTGAAGGCGCTGGGGAACGCCTTCTCCTGGAGGTCGGCCGCCTTGATCGACTCATAGCTCTTGGGGAGAAAACTGCTCTCGTCACTGCTGGACGGCAGACTCGGAGCCGTCGCGGCGATCGCCACCGCCGCGATCAGCCAGGCCACGATCGTCCACACCGGATGCCGGACGACGGCGTCGCCCATACGTCGGAACATGCGGGACCCCTCCTGTGCAGGAAGGCCACCACGACCCGGGGAGCGGTCCCTGGCGACGGCGGCCCGGGCGGCTCTCCGTCGAGCCGACCGAACGGTTGTCTCAGCTCTTCATCGTAGGGACCCGGACCGGTCGGCGCCCCCGATATCCCGGGCCCGCCGAAACATTCGGAACCCTTTCCGAAAGTTGGCCGGAATTGCGCGGACGCACCGCATTGCCGTCCCCGTGGCGCGTTCCTATGGTGGGAGCGCTCCCACCTCGTCTCTGGAATCCCTTCAGGAGGTGTCATGCGCTTCTCCCGCTTACGCCGCCACAGCCCCGGGCTGCTGGTGGCGACCGCGCTCGCCGGGGTCGCGGCCCTGGTCGGCACGACCGTGCACCAGGCGCGGCCCGCCGAGGCCGTGACGGCCGTCGGCGTCGAGGACGACGGCCTGGACTGCCCGGTCGCCGCGACGCCGACGGCCTCGAAGTCCCTGCTCCCCGATCCGTTCACCCGGATCGACGGCACCCGGGTCGCCGCAGCGGCCGACTGGCGGTGCCGTCGCGCGGAGATCAGGGAGCTGGCGGAACGAACGGTGTACGGGCAGAAGCCGCCCAGACCGGCCTCCGTCACCGGGTCGGTCACATCGAGCCGGATCACCGTGAACGTCGGCGACCAGGGCCGCAGCGCGAGCTTCTCCGCCGGCGTCGAACTCCCCAGCGGCACCGGCCCGTTCCCGGCGGTCGTCGTGTACGGCGGGTTCGGCGCGGACACCGCGACCATCAAGGCGTCCGGCGTGGCCGTCATCAGCTACGACCCCTACGCGGTGGGTGCGGAGAACACGCCGCGCACCAACAAGCAGGGCGCCTTCTACACCCTCTACGGCTCCTCCAGCAGCACCGGGCTCCTGATGGCCTGGGCGTGGGGCGTGAGCCGGATCATCGACGTCGTCGAGCAGTCGGGGGGCTCGGTGCTGAAGGCCGACGCGACTGGCGTGACCGGCTGTTCGCGGTTCGGGAAGGGCGCGTTCGTCGCCGGGGCGTTCGACCAGCGGATCGCGCTGACGATGCCGATCGAGTCGGGGACGGCCGGGGTGCCGATCTGGCGGGGTGTCCCCGGGGAGAGTGGGTCGGAGCCGCTGACCAACGCGTACAACGGGCAGCCGTGGTTCGGGGACGCCTTCGCCCCGTACGTCGGCAATCCGACCGGGCTGCCGGTGGACACCCACGAGATCGTCGGGATGGTCGCGCCCCGGGGGCTGTTCGTCATGGACAACCCGCACATCGACTGGCTCGGCGCGCGGTCCGGCAGCGTCGGGGCGCTCGGCGGCGCCGAGGTGTACAAGGCGCTGGGCGCGGGCGGGAACATCAGTTACTGGTCGGACGTCCAGGACGGGACGCACTGCGCGTCGCGGGCGGAGTGGCGGGCGCCGCTCCAGCAGAACCTGGCGAAGTTCCTGTCGGGGACGGGAAGTTCGTCCGGGGTGTTCCGGATCGCGGCGAACAAGGCGGGGAACCTCGGGCAGTGGCGTGACTGGCAGACGCCGGTTCTGACGGGCGGGGGCGGGACGACGTCGGGGACGACGTCCGGCACCACCACCGGCACCACTTCCGGTACCAGTACCGGCACCACCACCGGAGGTACGACCGGCGGCGGTGATCCCGGCGCCGTCTGCACCGCCACGCACCGCACGGTCAACTCCTGGCAGGGCGGCTACCAAGGCGAGGTGACCGTCACCAACAGCGGTTCGGGCACGCTGAACAGCTGGACCGTCATCCTGCCCCTCCCCGCCGGGCAGACCGTCAGCAGCCTCTGGAGCGGCCAGAACACCGGCACGACCGGCACCGTCACGGTCCGCAACGCGTCCTGGAACGGAACGCTCGGTGCGGGTGCCAGTACCACGTTCGGCTTCACCGTGACCGGCGGGACGACCGCGCCCACCGGCCTGACCTGCGCCTGAGTAATCCGCGGACGGGTGGGAGACCGCTACTGCCCCACCCGTCCGTCGATCCGCTCCCGCAGCAGATCCGCGTGCCCGCAGTGCCGGGCGTACTCCTCGATGCGGTGGACCATCAGCTCCCGGATCGCGACGCCGTCCTTCCCCACCCGCTGCCCGAGATCCGGGAACGCGGCCAACTCGGCGTCCAGCGCGGCCTGTTCGCGCTCCAGGTCGGCGTACGCGGCGTCCACGACGGCCTGGTCGCCGACGGCGTCGTCGAAGTCGGCGTCGCGCTTTCCGTACAGCTTGGGGAGCGGTTCGCCGTCCGTGATCCAGTTGCGCCAGTCGCGCTCGGCCTCGGCGAGGTGCCGCAGGAGGCCGAGGAGGGACATCGTGGAGGGCGGGACCGAGCGGGTGGCGAGCTGCTCGGGGGTGAGGCCGTCGCACTTCATGCGCAGGGTGAGGCGGTAGCCCGAGAGGAAGTCCAGGAGGGTGGGGAGTTCGCCGTCGGGACCGGGGCCGTCGTTGTCCCGGGGGTCGTCGGCCGGGTCGACCCACATGTCGGGGTGGACGGTCGCCTGGGTCCAGCGTTCGGGGCTGTCGTTCATGGGGCCATGCTCGGGCGCGGGCCTCCTTGAGCGCCAACGGATTTCCCCCGCCGGCGCTCAGTCGGCGGCGGGCCGGGTGCGGCGGGCGTAGGCGCGGGCGGCGCGGGCGCGGTCGCCGCAGCGGGTGGAGCACCAGTGGCGGCGGCCGTTGCGCAGGAGGTAGCGGTTGCAGGGGGTGGAGGCGCAGGCGGTGAGGCGTTCGGCGGCGGGTGCGGTGAGGAGGTCGGCGGCGTCGGCGGCGAGGGCCGCGAGGGCGTGGTCGACGAGGGCGGTGGTGGGGTGGGGGGTGCTGCGGTAGGGGCCGGTCTTCTCGTCCCACTGGAGGAGGGGGGCGGTGGGGACGCGGGTCATCGCGTCGTTGACGGCGGCGAGGGCGACCGGGAGTGCGGGCAGGGCGGCGACACGGGAGGCGAAGAGGGCCCTGATCTGCTCGCGCAGGGCCCGGAGTTGGGCCGCGCACATCTCGCCGAGCGCGGCGTCGGCGGGGGCGAGGCCGCGTTCGATCAGCCAGTGGCTCGCCGTCGCCGGGGTGCCGAGCAGGTCGATGAAGTGCCCGCCGGGCAGGGCCATCGCGGTGTTCGCGAGGGCGAGGGAGGGGTGGCGGTCCTCCCCCGGCGCGGGCTGCGTCACGTTCTCTTCCACGGTGGTCATGGTACGACGCCCTCCCTTCCCTGATTCTCACGGAACTCCTTGCTTCCATCCGTGAGACGCACTTACGATCCTCTCACGGTTGACGACGAAACATCCGTGAGGAGATTCACCGTGACGTTCCCTGTCCGCACCCTCGGCGGCCCGACCGCCTTCTTCGAGTACGGCGGTCTGCGCTTCCTGACCGACCCGACGTTCGACGCCCCCGGCTCGTACCCGGTGCCGGGCGGCAGCCTGACCAAGACGGCCCCCTCCGCCGCCGCCCCGGCCGACCTGGGCCCCGTCGACGTCGTGCTCCTCTCGCACGACGAACACCCCGACAACCTGGACACCTCCGGCCGGGCCCTCCTCGCGGACGTCCCGCTCACCCTCACCACCCCCGGCGGCGCGGAGCGGCTCGGCGGCAACGCGAGGGGCCTCGCCGACTGGGAGCAGGTGGAGCTGGACCGCCCGGACGGCGGCACGCTGACCGTCACCGGCGTCCCGGCGGTCCACGGCCCCGGCGAGCGTGCGGATGTCGAGCCGTTCGCCGGTCAGGTCGTCGGTTTCGTCCTCACCGGCGAGGGTCTGCCGACGGTCTACGTCAGCGGCGACAACGCCTCCCTGGACGCGGTCCGCGAGACGGCCGGCCGCTTCGCCCCCGTCGACACGGCCGTCCTGTTCGCGGGCGCGCCCCGGGTCCCCCGGCTGTTCGACGGCGCGCTCCTCGTCCTCGACAGCGCGCGGGCCGTCGAGGCGACCCGGCTGCTGGACGCGCGGCGTGTCGTGCCCGTGCACTACGACAGCTGGGCCCATTTCACGGAGGGGCGCGCGGAGTTGGTGGCCGCGTTCACGGACGCCGGGCTGCTGGAGCGGCTCGATCTGGGCTGAGTCCGGCCCGGCGGGGCCGTCCCACGATCGGGTGGTCCGGGCCGCTCCTTCGGACGGTCGACGGCCGTCCTGGCACGCGGGCCCCGATGATCCTCCCGGGCCGTGCGGTGCGGTCCTGGACGGAACAGGCGGGTACGGATGGACACTTCACGTCGTTCGATGCTGGGGGCGGTCATGGCGGCCCCGTTCCTGGCGCAGTTGACGGGCGCGCCGGACGCGGTCGCCGCGGACGGTTCGCTGGGGACGGTCTCGCAGGCGTCGGCGGAGATCCGGTGGACGCCGCTCGGGCAGGCGCTGCTGGACCGGTTCGGGGCGACGGTGTCGGCGGTGGCCCCGGCGGTGCTGGGCGCGGACGGGGCATCGGTCCGGTTCCCCGCCGGGTCCGGGGAGGGGAAGGGTGACCCTTCGCCGCTGAACCCGGCGAAGGCGCACGGCAACGGGCGGCTGGCCGGGGGCGTCGAGATCCGGACGCCGGAGGGCACGGTCCGGGTGACCGAGATGCAGGGGTTCCTCCAGGACGGGGTGGCCTGGGGCAGGTGCGTCGTCAACGGGCTGGACGTGGGGCACCGGGCGACGGTCCGGCCGGGGCTGGACGCGGGGGTGCTCCAGGCGGAGAGCGTGCCGCCGGGGAAGCCGATGAAGGTGAAGGTCACGGACGTCCCGCTGCGGCCGACGCCTGAGCTCCTGGAGACGCTCGCGACGACGTTCGCCACCGATGAGGTCACCCTCGACTCGGTGCTGGCGTGGGTGAGCGCGGAGGGGGTGTACACGCCGCCGAAGAAGGCGTGAGGGGTCGGCCGCCCGTGTCCTCCGCCGGAGAAGGCGCATCGGAGGCCGGGGGCCGGCCGCCGAAGCGGCGTTCGCGGGCCGTGTAGGCGCCGACGGCGTTCCTGAGCCGGGTGAGGTCGTAGTCCGGCCAGGGCGCCGGGTCGAAGACGAGTTCGGCGTACGCGAGGTGCCAGGGCAGGAAGTTGCTGATCCGCTGCTCGCCGGAGGTGCGGATCAGCAGGTCCACGTCGGGGAGTTCGGGGACGTAGAGGTGGCGGGCGAGGTCGGCGGGGCCGATGTCCTCGGCGCGGATCGTCCCGGTGCTCGCCTCGGCGGCCAACGCCCGTGCGGCTGCGGCGAGTTCCTCCCGGCCGCCGTAGTCCACGCAGAGGGTGAGGGTGAGGACGTCGTTGGCGTGGGTCAGGCTCTCGACGAGGGCGAGGGAGGAGGCGAGCGAGGTGTCGAGGCGGTCGCGGCGCCCGCACCAGCGGACCTGTACGCCGAGCGCGTGGAGATGGCGGGTGCTGCGGGAGATCTGGTCGGCGAGGGCGTCGAGGACGGCGGCGGTCTCCTCGCGTGAGCGGCTCCAGTTCTCGGTGGAGAAGGCGTAGACGCTGAGATGCCGGATGCCGAGCCGTAGCGCCGAGTTGACCAGCCGCAGCGCGGCGCGTGATCCGGCGTGGTGTCCGTGGAGCGCCGGTGCGCCGTGGGCCTCGGCCCAGCGCCGGTTGCCGTCCATGATCACCGCGATGTGTCCGGGGCGAGGTCCCGGCCAGGGCGGGCGGGGGCGGGCGTCGGCGGTGGGCTGTTCGAGGCCCTCGGTGAGGACGCGGGAGCGCAGGAGGGTGACCTCGTCGTAGTGGATCTGGACGCCGAGGAGGAGGGCGTGCAGGAACGCCTGGTACGGCTCGCCGACGGACCAGACGGCGGGGGTCGCCTCGGTCAGGAGGGTGTGCCAGTGGGCGAGTTGGAGGTCGACGAAGGCGTCCAGCGCCTCCCGGGACGCTCCCCCGCTCAAGTCGCCGGCCGTCAGCCCGAGTCTCCGCAGATCCTCCCGGGGCCAGTAGCAGCGCCCCGCCGCGAGGTCGTCGGGCAGATCCTCGAAGAGGTCCGCGACCTTGCACGCGTCGAACAGTGCCGACAGCAGCCCGGGCCCCTCGGGGCCGGTCGGCTCCAGCAGCGGCGCCCACAACTCCCCCACGACGCCGGTGATCCCGCGCAGATAGCGCCGCTGGTCCGCGAACGACTCGAACTCCGGGGGCGCCGCGCAGTCGGCGGTGACGGCCGCCAAGTGCTCCTCGACCAGGGCGGGTTCGAGTCCTCGCCGGTGCACGGTGTCGACCAGGGCCCGGCGCAGGGGGTGTCGGCTGCGGCCGGTGCCCAACTCGGCGAGCGTGTCGGCCCGCCAGCGGGCGAGCCGTTCCGCGCGCAGCTCCGGCGGGCCCTCGTCGGCGATCCGGTCCGTGCGCACGGTCCAGCCGTGGATCGCGTGCATCGCCGGGCGTACCTCGGCGGGCAGGACGCCGGTCGCCGTCCACAACGCGGGCAGCCGCGACCGGACTTCGGCCTCGCAGGCGTCGTACGACTCCCGCAGTCCGGGCGCGTCCCCCGATTCGGCTGCGCTCTCGGCCATCCCGCACCTCGCCTTTCTCCGACAGCCCTAACGATCTACGGCGTCATCGGTCGCTCCCCACCTCTGGACGGGCCTGCGGGGAGCCTCCTACAGTGCACAGCAAGCGCTTTCTTGACCTGTTCATGCCCTACTGGCCAGCTATGGATCGATCGGGAGTGCCTCGTGCCGGACGGACCCCTGTGGACCCGCAAGTCGTTCCTGCTGGGCATGGCGGCGGCCGGGGCGGCCCCGCTGCTCCCGGGCGTCGCCGAGGCGGCGCCCTCGGGCGGGCCGGACTTCCCGCTGGTCGCCGACGGCAGCGCCACCGACCTCTACGTGGACCCCGCCGAGGACCCCGCCGTCCTGCGCGCGGCCGGTGACCTCGCGGCCGACGTCGAACGCGTCAGCGGTGTCCGCCCCCGGCTCCTGCACACCCTTCCCGAGCGCGCCGCCCACCTGGTCGTCATCGCCACCGCCAAGGAACCGGGCCCCTGGGAAGCCTCCGTGACCCGGGTCGTCGACCGCCCCTTCCCGGGCGTGGACCGCGCCCTGACCATCACCGGCAGCGACCGGCGCGGCACGGTCTACGGGATCTACGACACCTCGGAGCGCATCGGCGTCTCCCCCTGGTACTGGTGGGCCGACGTGCCGGTCGTGCGCCGGGACACCGTCACCGTCCCGGCGCACACCTTCGAGCGGCGTGAGCCCGCCGTCCGCTACCGGGGTGTCTTCATCAACGACGAGCAGAACCTGACCACTTGGTCGCACCGCACGCAGGAGCCGGACAAGAACATCGGCCCCCGGACCTACGAGCGGATCTTCGAACTGCTGCTGCGCCTGAAGGCCAACTACCTGTGGCCCGCGATGCATCCGTACTCCGACTTCTTCAACAAGTACGCGGAGAACGCCCAGTTGGCGGACCGGTACGGCATCGTCGTCGGCTCCAGCCATCCGGAGGCCATGCTGCGCAACGGAGTCCACGAGTGGGACCCGTGGGCGGCGGAGCACCGGAACGCGGACGGCGGTCTGCCGGTGTACGACTACACCGTCAACCCGGCGGTGATCTCGGACTACTGGCGGGCCCGCGCCCGGCAGAACGCGCACTACGAGAGCAGCTGGACACTGGGGATGCGGGGGCTGCACGACAGCGCGCTGGAGACCCGCAACGCCACGACGATCCCGGAGAAGGTCGTGGTGATGAACGACATCATCGCCGACCAGCGCCGCATCCTCGCCGAGGAGGTCGGCGCCGGGGCCGAGCCGCAGATCTTCATCCCGTACAAGGAGGTCCTGGACCTCTACAACGCGGGCGTGCGGGTGCCGGACGACGTGACCCTGATCTGGCCGGACGACAACCACGGCAACATGCGCCAGCTCCCGGACGAGGCGGAGCGCGCCCGCGCGGGCGGCAACGGCATCTACTACCACCTGTCCTACTGGGGCCGCCCCCGCAGCTACCTGTGGCTGGACACCACCCAGCTCGCCAAGGTGTGGCAGGAGCTGCGCCGGGTCCACGAGCATCAGGTCGACCGGATGTGGATCTTCAACGTCGGAGACCTCAAGTCCATCGAGACCGGCCTGTCCTTCTGCCTCGACCTGGCCTGGGACGTCGACCGCGCGGGCCCCGAGGCGTTCCTCGCCGAGTGGTACGGCCGCCAGTTCGGCCGCCGCCACGCCGCCGAACTCACCGCGATCCGCACGGAGTTCTACCGGCTCGCAGCCGAGCGCCGGCCCGAGTTCATCGACCGGGACATCTTCTCGACCGTCCACCACGGCGACGAGGCGGGCCGCCGCACGGACGCGTACGCGGCTCTCCTGGAGCGGGTGCGCGCGCTCGGCGCCGGCCTTCCCGAGTCCTGCCGGGACGCCTACTTCGAACTCGTCGAGTACCCCGTCCACGGCGCCTGGCTGATGAACCTCAAGTACTACTGGGCCGACCGCAACGCCCTCGCCGTCCGCCAGGGGCGCGGCGCGGGCACGAACCGGTACGCGGACCTCGCCGAGGCCGCGCACGCCGACGAGCAGGCGGTCACCCGGCGCTACAACACCGAGATCGCGGGCGGCAAATGGGACGGCGTCGTCAACCCGTACCCGTCCCAGATCCCGAAGGCGCCGGGCCGTCCGGCGGTCACGCGGATCGCCCGCCAGGAGACCTCGGGGCTGGGTGTGGCCGCCGAGGGCAACGACGTGGGCACCGCCCGCCCGCTCTCCTTCTCCTGGACCGACCGGGGCCGGCGTTTCGTCGATGTCTTCAACACCGGTTTCCTGCCGCTGGAGTGGACGGCCCGCGCGAGCGAGCCGTGGGTCCGGCTGGACACGTCGGACGGCACGCTCACCGACCAGACCCGGGTCTGGGTCGACCTCGACTGGGCGCGCGTCCCGGAGGGCACCCACACCCCGACGGTCACCTTCACCGGCGCGGGCCGCAGCACCGAGGTGCCCCTCAGAGTCGTCAACTCCCCAGAACGCACCCAGGGGTTCGTCGAGGCCCACGGGTACGTGTCCATCGAGGCGGCCCACTACGACCGGCAGATCCCGCGCGGGGGCGCCCGCTGGCGGACCGTGCGCGGGCTGGGGCGTCATGCCGCCGCCGTGGAGGCCGTGCCCTCGACCGCCGCGTCGGTGACGGACGCGTTCGCCACCCGCTCGCCCGAGCTGCGCTACCGGGTCCACTTCACGTCGACCGGCACGTTCCCGGTGACCGTCTTCCGGCTGCCGTCCCTCGACGAGCGCGGCCGGCGGCGGCTGGCGGTCGCCCTGGACGACCAGGTTCCGGTGGTGCTGTCGGGGCAGGCCGTCGCGACCGGCAACCGGGGGGACGCGTGGGCGCGGAACGTGGAGGAGGGGGTGGAGAAGCTGACGGCGACGGTCGTCGTCGAGGCGCCGGGTGAGCATGTGCTGCGGCTGTTCATGGGCGATGCGGCGATCGCCGTGGACCAGATCGTCGTCGCGACGGCGGGGCCGGTCGCGGGGTATCTCGCACCGCCCGAGAGCGGGCGGCCGGGGGCCGGGCGGCGGTGAGGCGGCCGGCCGGCACTCGACGGGCAGCCGGGACATCGCTCTACGGCCAGCCGGTGAATCCGGTCGACAGCGCGGGGCGGATGGCTCAGGGTTCCCCCATGCCTTCCCCTGAACCTCCCCTCGTACCTCCCCTCCCGCCGCCCGGCCACCGGACCCGCCCGGCGACCCTCGCCGACGTCCCGGCGATCCACCGGCTGGTCGCCCTGTGCGAGGAGGACCTCCACGGTCACGCCTCCACCGGCGCGGACCGGATCGCCGCCGATCTCACCGTGCCGGGGCTGGAGCCCGCGTCCGACACGGTGCTGGTGCACGACGACGGCGGCGAGGCCGTCGGCTGGGGGTGGGTGAGGGGGCGGCGGGCGACGGTTCAGGTGCATCCCCGTCACCGGGGGCGGGGCCTCGGTGCGTGGCTGCTGGCCTGGGTGGAGGCGCGGGCCCGGGAGCGGGGCGGCGACCGGCTGGCCCAGACCCTCGCCGACAGCGATCACGCGGCGGTCTCCCTGCTCGTCTCCCGGGGGTACTCCCGGCTCGTCACCGAGTGGCTCCTGCACATCGCGACCCCGGTGGAGCCCGAGGTGCCCCGGCCCCCGGCGGGGGTCACGGTCCGGGCCTTCCGGCCGGGCGACGAGCAGGCGGCGTACCGGCTCACGGAGGACGCGTTCGACGAGTGGCAGCAGCGGCGCAAGAGCTACGCGGAGTGGGCCGGGCACACGGTCGGGCGGACGACGTTCGCGCCCGCCGCGTCGCCGGTCGCCTTCGCCGGGGACGAGATGGTCGGCGCGGTCCTGTCGCTGGACGTCCCGGGCGGTGAGGAGGGGTACGTCGAGCGGGTCGCGGTACGGCGGGACCAGCGCGGCCGGGGGATCGCCCGGGTCCTGCTCCTGGAGGCGTTCCGCGCCTTCCAGCGGCAGGGGAGGCCGGGCTGCACCCTGTGGACGCACTCCGACACGGGGGCGCTGTCGCTGTACGAGCACATCGGGATGACGGTCCGGCGCAGCTCCACGGTCTACAGCAGGACGCTGGGCGCGCGGTAGCCGTACGAGATGCGGACGGCCGGGGAGGCGCGGGAACCTGGGAGGGAGCACGTGGGTGGCACCCTCCGAGCGGGTCGTGCCTTGAGCGGCGCACGACCCCGGGCGGCGCCGGGGTAGCGGATTCCGGCGCCGTCCGTCCCTGTGCGGGGAGCGTCCCGGCCGGCGTCAGGCCGGGACCGGCTCCTCGGCCGGCTCGGTGGCCGGTGCCCGGTGGCTTCGGGTGAGGCCCTTGCGGTCGTAGGCGCGGGTGCCGAGCCAGCCGGCGGCGAGGCCCAGGACGAGGGCCACGAGCGAGGCGGTCACCGCGCGGCCGACGCCCGCGTCCCAGGTCGCTCCGTAGTACAGGATCGCGCGGGTGCCGACGTACACCTGGTGGACCGGTTCGAACTCGGCGAGGAAGCGGATGAACGGCGGGAGGGCCTCCAGCGGGGTGGTGCCGCCGGAGCTGGGGACCGCGAGGACGACGAACACCAGGAGGCTGATCACCATGCCGAGCCCGCCCAGCAGCGCGAGGATCGCCTGGGCGACCACGGCGACGGCGGCGATGACGAGGACGCCGAGCAGCCAGAGCTGCCAGGGGTGGTCGAGGGGCATGCCGAGCCAGGCGGCGATCCCGAGGTAGGCGGCGCTGACGACGACCGCGAGTCCGCCCATGACCGCCCACTTCAGGAGCAGCGTGGACAGCCGGCTGCGCCCGGAGCGCTCCGCCATGCGGTAGACCGGCCCCCACTCCAGGGGGATGAACCCGAGCTTCGCGTCGACGAGGTTGGCGACGATGACGGAGCCGGTGAATCCGGCGAGGACGAGCAGCAGGGCGTAGTAGAAGGCGGACAGCCCGTTGCCGGTGCCGTTCGGGACGGGCTCGTACGGGGTGGTGTGGACCTCCATCGGCGCGGCGAGGACGAGGCGGGCGGCGCCGGTCGACTTGGGGGCGGCGGTGAGGAGTTGGCCGCCGACGGTCTCGTTGGCGCTCGCGAGGGCCTTCGTGGCGTAGGAGTTGACGATGGAGACGCTGGAGGTGTTCGCCAGCGGGTTGGTGTAGACGGTGACTTGGGGACGGGTCACGTCGGTGCCGGGTCCGGCGAGGGCGCCCAGCTTCTGGCTGAGGTCGGCGGGCAGGACGATCGCGCCGTACAGCTCGCCCTTGCCCATCTCCTCGCGGACCTCGGCGAGGGTGAGGGTGCGCAGGTCGAACTTGTCGCCGTCGGTGTTCTTGCGCAGGCCCTCGGCGATCCGGGCGCCGGTGTCGCCCCGGTCGGCGTTGACGACGGCGACGGGGAAGCCGTCGAGATGGTCGGCGGAGTTGACCGTGCTGCCCAGGTAAAGGGCGGCGAGGGTCGCCATGATGACGGTGACGAGGACGGCGGGGGTCAGCCACAGCCAGGGTCCTGTCCTGGCGGCGTCCTTCGCGTCGTTGTCGTGCTCCACTGCACCGATCCCTTCGGGGTGACCATTTTGGTTACTGGGTGACCAGAATGGTAACTTCGGGCCATGAAGTCAAATGTGAAACCCACGAGCGAGGAGATCGACCGCGCACTGATCGACGTCGCGGCCTTCGTGTTCGCGCAGCACGGGTTCGCACAGGGGACGGTCCAGGCGATCGCGGACGCCTCCGGCTACTCGAAGGCCGCCGTGCTCAAGCGGTTCGGCTCCAAGGAGCGCATCCAGGACGCGGTCGTCGACCACGCCGAGCGGGCCGCCGAGACGCTCGCGGCCGTCGGCACCGCCGTGCCCGTCGGGCCGGAGCGGGACGCCGTGCTCGTCGAGGCGCTCGTCCGGATGATCGGCGAGCGGCCGGGCATGGGGGCGCTCGTCGTGGGGGCCTTCTGGCTGACGCGGGAGGCGGAGGTCATGGACCGGCTCTCGGTGGCGCAGCACACGCTGATGCGGGCGTTCGGGCCGGACGTCCACAGCGACGAGGAACGGCATGTGCGGGTGGTGGCCGCGATCGGCGCGGTGACGGCCACGATGATGGCGAACCGCGACGAGCAGTGGACCGACCGGACGGACGTCATCGTCGCGGCGGGCCTCGGAGCCCTCGGGCACCGCTCCGGTCGATAGCCGTCACGGACATCCACGCGGTCTACCGCCGGGTCCGTTGACGCCCTTCGGTGTACGACGCCAGGTTGGCCAGCGAGGAGGAGATGCCGGCCTCGTGGTCGGCCCCGCCGATGCCGGACGGCACACCGGTCGCGGTCACCGTCACCTCCGTGCCTCCGGGGGCGGGCGTCAGGTCCCAGGTCATCGTCATGGTGCCCGCGAACGCGGGGTCCTCGGAGTCGAACACGGCCTGCTGGACGACGCGTTCGGGCGGGGTGAGGGCGGTGAAGCCGACCTCGACGACATCGGTGCCGTCCGAGGTCTTGCCCGGAGCGCCGGTGGCGTCGAGGTAGGTGAGGGTCATCCGGAAGCCCCCGCCGGGCCGGGGGTCCCAGTGCTCGACACGTCCGCGCATACCGGCCGGCGGCAGCCACGCCTCCAGCGCCTCACGGTCCAGGAGCGCGGCGTAGACGGCGGTCGGGGGCGCCGCGATCACGCGGACGACTCGGTCGGTCCTCGGCATGGGGCGAGCCTAGACCGTGTCGGGGTGTGCGGCGCCCGGGAGTCCCGGCACCGGGCGCCGCCCCGCTCACGCGGTCCTGCGCAGCCCCAGCTCCGGTTCAAGGGTCAGGTAGAGCCCGGCGACGGCCAGTTCGGGCGACTCCGGCAGCTTCTCCTTGAACGTGTTGTGGTTGGAGATCGGCGCGGGTGAACCCCCGTCGTCGCCGCGGATCTTCGCGGACAGCGCCTGGTAGGCGCCCTCGGTGGTGACGTCGACGAGGTCCTCCGTCCCGGCGACGATGTTGAGGAACGCGTCGTGCAGGCGCAGCCCCTGCCGGCTCTCCCGGGTGAGGGCCTGGGCCTGGAAGAAGTGGCTCTCCTTGCCCCGATAGCTCTCGTAGAAGACGGAGACGAGGAGCAGGAGCCGTTCGTACGCCTGACGGTAGGCGGTCTGGAAGAAGGCCCGGCACTCGGCCTCCGGTATCTCCTCGCGCAGGATCGAGGAGATGGTGGCGGCGGCGAGCATGCCGCTGAAGGTGGCGAGGTGGACGCCGGTGGAGAGCAGGGGGTCGAGGAAGGCGGCGGCGTCGCCGATCAGGAAGTAGCCGGGGCCGGTGAAGGAGTCGGAGACGTAGGAGTAGTCGGTCTCGCTCTTGACCTCGGAGACGAGCCGCCCGGGTTTCGTGATGGCGGCGAGCTGCTCGCACCGTGCGATGGCGTCGTGGTAGACGGCGTCCCGGCCGCCGAGCCGGTCGAAGTCGGCCTTGTACTCCTTCTTGCCGGTGACCAGGCCGATGCTGAGCGTCCCGTCGTGCAGGGGAATCGCCCACAGCCAGCCGTTCTCGCGGCTGAACACGGCGATCGCCCCGTCGGGTCCGAGCCCGAGGTCCGGGGTGTCCTTCCAGTAGCCCCAGACGGCGAGGTTGCGGAACACGTCGTGGAACTTGCGTGAGGCGAGCTGCCGGTTGGCGAGCACGCCGTTGCGTCCGGAGGCGTCGACGACGAGATCGAAGGCGACCGTGCCGGACTCGCCCTCGCGGCTCCACGAGGCCGACGTGGCGCGGCCGTCGGTGAAGTGGACCTCCTTGACGGTGACACCCTCGTGGACGTCGACGCCCTCGGAGCGGGCGTGGTCGAGGAGGATCTTGTCGAACTCGGACCGGATCACCTGCCAGCTGTGGTTGTCCTCGCCGGGGAGGTGGCTGAAGGGGAGATCCCACTCCTCGTCGCCCCAGGCGTAGTAGGAGCCGTTCTTGCGCATGAAGCCGTGCTGCTCGACCTTGTCCTTCACTCCGATGATCTCCATGGCCCGGAAGCAGGAAATGGAGAGGGATTCACCGATGTGATAGCGCGGGAAGTCGCTCCGGCCGGACCTCCTCCGATAACCAGAACCTGACAGTCACGGATCTCTTTGTTGCCGCTCCCAGTCATGCCGCTTTCCTTTCCGGTGACTGGGCGAAAGAACCGGAACTGCCGAAAACAGAAACGTCGCCGCAACCGACGTGACCCCCGAATGTCCGACAGTCCGGCGACGTCAAGCCGCGTTCAGGAAATCTGAACGCGCCGTGAAGTGACCCATCCTTTACTTTACGATGATCCCTCGGTGATTTAATGGCACGGGAAAAGCGAAAGGAATACGCAGGTGTCAGAAGTCGCCGACGGACCGATAGCATTCGTGTACGACAGGGGCGCCGCTTCCGCCGGTGAGATCGGGGCTGGCCTACGGCGGACCGGCATTCCGGTGGTGACGGTTCTCGGTGAATCGGAGCACGCCCGGTCGATGCGCCCGCTCGTCGAGGAATTCGGCCCGGTCCTCTCCCTGGACGACGGTTTCGCCGCGGTGACGGAAGCACTGCGCGCGGCCGGTACCCGGGGACTGACCACATTCAGCGAACGCATGCAGGAACCCACCGCGCTGCTCGCGGAACGACTGGGTCTCCCCTATCACTCGCCGGCGACGGTCCGGCTCCTCACCGACAAGGTCGCCCAGCGCGAACGGCTCCGGGAGGCGGGCCTCCCCCAGGCCCGCAGCCACCGCGTCGACGACATCTCTCGCTGGTCCGAGGCCGTCGCCCGCACCGGACTCCCCGCCGTCCTCAAGCCCGTGCGCGGCGAGGGCAGCCGCAACACCTATCTGGTCCGGGACGCGGACAGCGGCCGGGAATCCGCGCGGAACCTGCTCGCCGGGGAGGAGTCCGCCCTCGTCCTGGAAGAGTTCCTCGTCGGCCGCCCCGAGCATCCCTTCGGGGACTACGTGTCGGTGGAGTGCCTCGTCGTGGACGGCGAGGTGGGCGTCCTCGCCGTGACCGGGAAGCCCGCGCTCGTCCCGCCGTTCCGGGAGGCCGGCCAGTTCTGGCCGAGTCACCTGCCCGAGGCGGAGGTGACCGCGCTCGGGAAGCTCGCCGCCGACGCCGTACGCGCTCTCGGGGTCCGGTCGGGGATCACGCACACGGAGATCAAGCTCACGGCGGACGGGCCCCGGCTGATCGAGGTGAACGGCAGGCTGGGCGGCTGGGTCGGTGAACTCGCGCTGCGGGCGGCGGGGGTGAACCTGATCGAGGTCGCGGGGCGGGTCGCGCTGGGCCTCCCGGTGGAGGTGGCGCCGCTGCCCCGGTTCGACGGCGTGTACTTCCAGTTCTCGGTGCCGGGTCCGCGCGAGGCGTGCGTGCTGGAGAGGCGGCACGGCGTCGCAGACGTGCGGAGTGTGCCGGGGGTCGGCGGGGTGGTGCCGCTGGTGCGGCGCGGGGAGCGGCTGTCCGGCGGGGTGCAGACGGAGCGGCTGGACATCGGGCTCGGGCACGCGCCGGACCACGCGGGCATGCTGGCGGCGGTCGACAAGGCCGTCGGGCTCCTCTCCTACACGTTCACCACGGACGACGGCCGCACCCTGCGTGCCACGGCGGCCGGACTCCGGGACAGCCATGTCTGACACCGTCGTGCGGAAGACGCCCGTGCGGTGGGCGGCCGACCTCGTGCCGGAACCGGGGGACGCGCGGCGGTTCGCGTTCCTCGTGCTCGTACAGGCGGGCGGCACCGGTTTCTTCCTCACCGCGAGTGCCGTCTTCTTCACGCAGGTCCTCGGGTTCAGCGCCACGCAGGTCGCGCTCGGTCTGTCGGCGGCCGGGCTGTGCGGGTTCCTCGGGGCGGTCCCTGCGGGCCGGCTCGCCGACCGGATCGGGCCGAAGAGGCCGCTGCTGACGATGTACGGGCTGCTCGGGGTCCTCTTCGCGCTGTACGCCTTCGTCGACGACTACGCCTCGTTCGTCGTCGTCGCCTGTCTGATCTCCCTGTGCGAGACGGCGGGCAGCCCGCTGCGCGGCGCCCTCACGCACGCCCTGTTCGGCGGTGAGCGGGCGACCAGGGTGCGGGCGCAGACGCGCGGGCTGTTCAATCTGGGGCTCGCGTTCGGTGCGGCGGTCGCGGCGCCCGCGCTCGCCGTCGGCGGCCGGCGGGCCTTCTACGCCGTCGCCCTCACGAACGCGGCGGCGCAGCTCGGTTGTGTGCTGATCGGCCGCCGGTTCCCGCCGACGCCGCCCGTCCGGCCCGGTGGCGGGGCCGGGTCCTCGGGGGCCGCGCTGCGGGACGTCCGCTTCCTGCTGGTCACGTTCAGCAGCGGGGTGCTGGAGCTGTACCAGCCCGTCCTGACGGTCGGTCTGCCGCTGTGGATCGTCACCAGCACGTCCGCGCCGACGGCCGTGAACGCGGTGCTGTCGATCACGAACACGGTTCTGGTGGTGCTGTTCCAGGTGGCCGTCAGCCGGGGTGCCGACACACTGCCGGGGGCCGCGCGGGCCCAGTGGCGGGCCGGGGTGCTGCTGGCGGCGGCCTGTCCGGTGCTCGCGCTCAGCGCGTACGGTCCGGCGCCGGTCGCGACGGCCGTGCTGCTGGCCGGGGTCGTCGTCCTGGGGTTCGGCGAGCTGTCGCAGTCGGCGGGAAGCTGGGGCATCTCGTTCGGGCTGCCGCCCGCTGACCGGATGGGCGAGTACCAGGGCGTGTTCGGGCTGGGGCGCGGCGTGCAGCAGTTCCTCGGCCCGGCCCTCGTCACCGCCCTGGCCGTCGGACTGGGGACGGCCGGCTGGCTGGTCCTCGCGGGTGTGTTCCTCGCGGCGGGGCTGGCCTCGAAGGTCCTCGTGGAAGGTGCCGTACGGCTGCGGGCCGTACCTGTGGAAGGAGAAGCCGTATGACAGCGCTGACCGATCTGTTCCGTGAGAGCGTCCGGCGGGCGCCCGACTCGCCGGCGCTGCGGGACGGCGGCGAGGAGTGGACGTACGCGGAGCTGGACGCCCGCTCCGACCGGGCCGCCGGGGTGCTGGCCGCGCACGGGGTGGTGCCCGGGGAGCTGGTCGGGGCCGTGGTGGAGAGGTGCGCGGAGTCGGTGGTGACGATCCTCGCGATCCTCAAGGCGGGCGCGGCGTACGTGCCGCTGGACCCGGCGTATCCCGAGGAGCGGCTGCGGCACGTCGTGGCGGACTCGGGGGTGCGGGTGGTGACCGGGCCGGGGGCCCGGAGGGTGGCGGCCGGGGCCAGGGTCGTCGACACCGGGGAGGACGCGGCCGGTCCGTACACCGGCCCCTCCTCCGACGACATCGCGTACGTCATCCACACCTCCGGCTCCACCGGCAGGCCCAAGGGCTGTCCCGTCACCCACGCCAACGTCGTCGCCCTCCTCACCGCCGCCCTCCCCCTCTTCCGCTTCGGCCCCCAGGAGCGCTGGACGCTCTTCCACTCCCTGAGCTTCGACTTCTCCGTCTGGGAGATGTGGGGCGCGTTCGCCACCGGCGGCACGCTCGTCGTCGTCCCGCAGGACGCGGCGCGTTCTCCCGAGCGGCTGGTGGAGTTTCTGGCCGAGGAGCGGGTGAGCGTGCTCCACCAGGTGCCGTCCGTGTTCCGCTACACCGCGACCGCCCACCGGGAGGCGGGGTGTCCGGCGCTGGCCGTGCGGTGGCTGGTGTTCGGCGGGGAGAGCGTGGACCTGCCGGTCGTCCGGGAGTTCCTGGCCGGGTGGGCCGGGGTGCGGCCGACGGTGGTGAACATGTACGGGATCACGGAGACGACCGTGCACGTCACGTTCAAGGAGCTGGACGAGGCGACGCTGGCCGGGGAGGTGCGCTCGCCGATCGGGCGGGCGCTGCCGCATCTGTCGGTGCGGCTGCTGGACGAGCGGCGGGCTCCCGTGGCGCCGGGGGCGGTCGGGGAGATGTGGGTGGCGGGGGCCGGGGTGGCGGCCGGCTATCTGAACCGGGCGGAGCTGACGCGGGAGCGGTTCGTCGCGCTGGACTCCGTCGTGCACTACCGGACCGGCGATCTCGCGCGTGAACTGCCGGGCGGGGAGCTGGAGTACGTGGGGCGGGCGGATCAGCAGCTCAAGCTGCGGGGGTTCCGGATCGAGCCCGGGGAGGTCGAGGCGGTGCTGCGCGGGTCGGGGCTGCTGAGCGACGTCGCGGTGACGGTGGCGACGACGCCGGCGGGGGCTGGTCTCCTGCTGGCCGCCGTGGTGCCGGCGCCGGGGCGGGCGGACGGTCTCCAGGCGCGGCTGCGGGCGCACGCGGCCGGTGAACTCCCCGCGCACATGGTGCCCGACCGCTACCGGGTCCTGGACGCGCTGCCCCTGACTCCGTCCGGCAAGACCGACCGGCGCGCGCTCGCCGCGCCCCGTGCATCCCGTTCGAAGGAGACGTCATGAGCACCGAGACCGTACAGACCCTCACCGCGATCTGGGAGGAGCTGCTTGATACCGAGGTCGGGCCGGACGACGACTTCTTCGAGCTCGGCGGTTTCTCGCTGCTCGCCGTCGACGTCGTCGGCGCCGCCCGGCGCAGTGGGCTCGCCATGCGTGCGGAGGACCTTTTCGAGCACCGTACGGTCGCGGGTCTCGCCGCCGCCCTGACCGCTCCCGCCGCTCCCCCGCCGGCGCCCGCCCTGACCACCGCCGACGTGTGGCGCACGGCGGCGAGCCCCTGGGACCGGGACGCCGTGACCTGTCTGCTGCCCCTCGCGCCCGAGGGCCGGGGCGAGCCGTTCTTCTGCGTCCATGTCGGCACCGGAAACGTCCGGTTCGCCGAGCCGGTCGTCGACGCCTGGCGCGCGGGCCGCCCCTTCTACGGTTTCGAGGCGCCCGGCTACCGGGGAGACGTCCGCCCCCTGCATTCCCTGACCGAGATGGCCGACCGCTACCTCCTGGAGCTGCGCGAACTCCAGCCGCACGGCCCCTACTTCCTCGGCGGCCTCTGCCAGGGCGGTCTCGTCGCCTACGAGATGGCCCGCCGCCTGCGCGCGTCCGGCGAGGAGGTGCGGGCGCTGGTCCTGGTCAATCCGCCCTCCCAGCTCTCCCTGGTGGACCCCGGCTGGGGCCTCGACGAACTCCTCGCCTACCGGCTCGCCTCCCTGTCCTCCCAGTTCGGCCTCCCCCAGCCCCTCGACCCCGCCGAGACCCTGGCCCGTATCGCGCCCCTGCACTGGTACGACGACGCCGTCACCCCCGAGGACTTCCCCCGCCTCCAGGTCCTGTGGGCGGCGGGCATGTTCGCCCAGGAACACTTCGAGATCCTCCCCTACGACGGTCCCGTCACCGCCTTCGGCCGCGCCCACGCCCGCGCGGACCTGGAGGTCCACTGGCCGAGGGCCGCACCCCGCCTCGACATGACCTGGTACGACGCCACGGCCACGTACCCGATCATGCGCGACCCCGAGGTGGCCCGCCGGATCACCGCGCTCCTCGCCTGATGTGACGGCGCCTCGCGCTCATGCTCCGACAACGGCCAGCGCGCCGTAGCCCACCCCGGTGACGAGGGCGGTCGACAGCGCGCCCAGGACCAGCCCCCGCTTCCCCGTGCGCAGCAGCGCGCCGGGCCGCACTCCGCTGCCCAGGGCGAAGAGGGCGGCGGTGAACAGGAGCGTGGTGACGGCCTTGGCCGAGGACAGGACCGGCTCCGGTACGGCGCCGGTGCTGCGGACCAGCATCGTCGCGAGGAACCCCAGCACGAACAGCGGGACGGGCGCGGGCCGTCCGCCCTCGGCGCGCCCGCGCCGTACGGCGCCCACTGCGGCGACCATCGGGGCGAGGAGGACGACCCGGGTGAGTTTGACGACGACGGCGGCGGCGACCGCGGCGGGGCCGGCCGTGGAGGCGGCGGCGACGACCTGGGCGATCTCGTGGACGGAGAGTCCCGCCCAGGTGCCGAGGTGTTCGGGGCTCATGCCGAGCGCGCCGCCGAGGAACGGGAGGAAGGCGATCGCGGCGCTGCCGTAGAGGGTCACGAGGGTGACGGCGGTGGCGACCTCCTCCTCGTCGCTGTCGGTGACGCTGTCCATCGCGGCGATCGCGGAGGCCCCGCAGATCGAGAAGCCGGTCGCCACCAGCAGGGAGAGGCCGGGCGGCACCCCGATCAGCCGGCCCAGCAGGAGTGTGCCGAGGAAGGTCACGAGGACGGTGGCCACGACCGCGGCGACCATCCCGGCGCCGAGTCCGAGGATCTCGCCCACCGCGAGCTGGAGTCCGAGCAGGACGACCCCGAGGCGCAGGCAGGCCCTGGTCGCCCGCCGCATGCCGGGCCGGGCCTCCTCGGGGAGCAGTCCGCCCACCGCGACACCGAGGACGACGGCGGCCGTGAGGGCGCTCACCGCGGGGACGAGGGCGGCGAGTCCGTACGCGGCGGCGGTGCCGATGACGGTGGCGAGGAGTCCCGGGGCCGCCGGGGCGATGCGTCGGTGGAGGTGGCCTGCTGTGGTCATGCCCTGATCGTCGGCGGGGTGCGCGGGGCGCGGTAGCGGTCGGTGTGCGGGGACGTCATAGCCCTGGGGAATGACCCGGCGGCCCGGTCCCACACCCGGGTGATGGGGTCATAGACCGGAGCTATGCCTCACGGCCGGCGTGGGGCCATAGCCTGGCGGTATGCGCCAGTTGCCGGACCCGGAGTCGCTCCGTCTGCTCGTCCTCGTGGGGGACACGGGAAGTCTCGGGAGGGCGGCGGCGCGGCTCGGGCTGGCGCAGCCGTCGGCCAGCAAACGCCTCTCCGCGCTGGAGCGCCGTCTCGGGCTGGTCCTCGTCGAGCGGTCCCGGCGCGGTTCCCGGCTCACCGACGCGGGGCGGGCGGTGGCGGGGTGGGCCGGGCAGGTCCTCGCGGAGCTGGAGGGTCTCGTCACCGGCGCGCAGGCGCTGCGGGCCGAGCGGGATGCGGAGCTGCGGGTCGCGGCGAGCATGACGGTCGCCGATCATCTGGTGCCGGGCTGGCTCGGCGAACTGCGCCGCGCCCGCCCCGAGTTGTACGTCGGCCTGCGGGTGGCCAACAGCGAGCGGGTCCCGGAGCTGGTGCGCGGCGGGGTGGTGGACCTCGGGTTCGTCGAGTCGCCCCAGTCCCCGCCCGGCTTGTCGGCCCAGCCGGTCGCGGACGACCGGCTCGTCATCGTGGTCGCGCCGGGCCACCCTTGGACGCGCCGCCGGCGCCCCCTGACCGCCGCCGAGCTGGCGTCCGCCCCGCTGGTCCTGCGCGAGCGTGGTTCGGGTACCCGGGAGACCCTCGACCAGGCGCTGTCCCTCGCGGGGGCGGGCGCGCCCCGGCCGCTGCTGGAGCTGGGCTCGGCGACGGCCGTCCGGGGCGCCGTGATCGCCGGGACGGGGCCCGCGGTGCTCAGCGAACTCGCGGTGCGCACCGACCTCGCCGAGGGGCGGCTGGTGGCGGTGGACGTCGAGGGGGTCCGGCTGCGGCGGGTCCTGCGTGCCGTGTGGGCGCCGGGACACGCGTTGTCCGGTCCGGCGGCGGAGCTGCTGGCGGTGTCCCGGCGGCGTGTTCGGCATATTGAGATAGCGGCCGCGGGCCGATATCACGTTTCCGAACATCAGAACCCGGAAATAGCGAACTCCGACTCAGCTCCTTGACAACGGGATCATGGTCCGTTGGCCCACTCGGTGAAATCCGCTGTTTCCCTCAGTTCCACCTTTCACCTCGTCATCAATGCTTCAACGAACGATTGTTCGTTCGGTGCCCATCGAGGCCGGCCGGCCGGGGTGAGCGCCCGGTCTCGCGCTTCGCCGCGAGGCGAGCAGGAGCGAATTCCGGCCCTGCCGGACCTCCCCTCCCCCACCCGTCGCACGGAGTCGAAAGGTGTCGAACCAGCCCCGGCGCAGCCCCCGCGACCAGCCGTTCACCCCGCCGATGGCCGGTCATGTCACCTCGCGAGCGGCCGTCCGATCGCACAACTCGCTTACAGCCAGGGCGAGTTCACGTACCCGAACAGGAACGGACGGTTCCGCGAGGTCAGGGGTGACCTCACACAGATCCCGCCAAGGCCCGCGGAGTTGATCAACCGGCCGCGGCGGAGCCGTATCTGATCATGCTTCACCCCGCCCCACTTGGGGTTTTCCGGTAAATGGACCCTCATCGGTCACCGACCGGTCGATTCAGTCTCAAAACTTGCACACAAATTACCCACACCCTCTCTACACACTGGCCCCGATGGTCTAGATTGACCGTGCTTCAGACGTTCGGAGCACTTCAGCAGGAACGTCTTTTCTGGAGCCCCTCAGGGGGCCGCGGGTGCGGGGAGCATCCGGGGTTCCGGTGGGCTCCGCGTACCTCGAAAGCCCGGCGGGACACACGAGTCCGCCGTCTCGGAGAGCTGCCCGCACGACGGGCGAGGGGGAGGAATCGCACGGGAGGCGGGGGCCTCCCGAGGGGGAGCAACAGTGTGAGGCGAACACGTCGTACCACTGGGGACCTGGGGGGGTTCTGTGCGGCAAGGGGGACTAGTCAGCCCTTTTCCGTCGGCGCGCAGGCGTCCGGCGAACGGGCCGGTCAGACAGTCCAGTACCGACTGGGAACAGCGCTATCGCCGTACCGTCATCGCCGGCGACACCGCGGCCACGGCCTTCGTGGTGGCGGCGATCGGCAACACCTTCGGGGCACGGGACGCGGCCAACTGGCACGAGAAATGGGGGATTCTCGCGTTCGGCACCGAGCTGCTGGTGCTCGGGGCCCTCGCGGTGAGCAGATCGTGGGCGCCGGCCGTCCTCGGCCAGGGCGCCGAGGAGTTCCGCCGGCTCGGCCGCTCGCTCTTCGCGGCGACCGTCGTCCTGGCGCTCGGCGGGATCGCCCTGACCTCCCGCAACATCAAGCTCTGGATCTTCGTCGCGATCCCGGCGATCACCCTCACCACCATGACGGCACGGTACGTGCTGCGCCTGTGGCTGCACCGGCAGCGCAAGGAGGGCCGGTGTCTGAGACCCGTGCTGGCCGCCGGGAGCCTCGCCACCATGCGGGACCTGATCGGCCGCACCCGTAAGTTCCCGCATCTGGGCTGGCGGGTCGACGGGGTCTGCACGACGGACGGCCCCCGGCTCGACGGGGACCAGCTCGACGGCGTACCGGTCGTCGGGAGACTGACAGACGTCGCCGGTCACGTCCACGAGGGGGGCTACCGGGTCGTCGCGGTCACACCGGACCCGCACTGGTCGCCGGACCGGCTCCAGCGGCTGGCGTGGAACCTGGAGGGCAGCGACGCCGAGATGGTCGTGGCGCCGGTGCTGATGGAGGTGGCCGGACCCCGGCTGCACATCGACGCGGTGCTCGGCATCCCGCTGCTGCGGGTCAGCATGCCGGCCTTCACCGGGGGCCGGCGGGCCGTCAAGGGCGTCGTCGACCGGCTGGGCGCGGCGCTCCTGCTGGTCCTGTTCGCGCCGCTGATGCTGGGCGTGGCGCTGCTCGTGCTGCTGGACAGCCCGGGCGGGGCGTTCTACCGGCAGCGCAGGGTCGGCAAGGACGGCCGCGAGTTCATGATCCTGAAGTTCCGCACGATGGTCGTCGGGGCCCACGGGGCGCGTGCCGCGCTGGCCGACCGCGACGAAGGCGCCGGACTGCTGTTCAAGGTCCGCCACGACCCGCGGGTGACCCGGGTGGGAGCGGTGCTGCGCCGGTATTCGATCGACGAGCTGCCGCAGCTCTTCAACGTCCTCACCGGGTCGATGTCCCTGGTCGGTCCGCGTCCCCCGCTGCCGGAGGAGTCCGCCGCGTACGGGCCGGACATCCGGCGCCGGCTGCTGGTCAAACCCGGGCTCACCGGGCTGTGGCAGATCAGCGGGCGCAGCGACCTGTCGTGGGAGGAGGCCGTCCGGCTGGACCTGCGGTACGTGGAGGACTGGTCGCTGGCACTGGACACGGTGATCTTGTGGAAGACGCTGCGGGCCGTCGTCCATGGACAGGGGGCCTACTGATGAGCGGGAAATCCGGGGGGAACAGGTCATGAGAGTCAGCGTTTTCGGGCTGGGCTACGTGGGCTGCGTGTCGGCCGCGTGCCTGGCCGGCATGGGGCACGACGTGATCGGGGTGGACGTCAACCAGGTCAAGGTGGATCTGGTCAACGACGGCAAGGCGCCCGTCGTCGAGGAGCGGATCGGCGAGCTGATCGCCGATGTCGTCCGCACCGGGGCGCTGCGGGCCACGCGGGACGTCGCCGAGGCGATCCGGGAGAGCGAGGTGTCCCTGGTCTGCGTGGGGACGCCGTCGGAGCCCAACGGCAGCCTGTGCACGACGTACTTGGAGCGGGTGACCGAGGAGATCGGGGCGGCGCTCGCCGAGCGGGGCGGACGGCACACGGTGGTGTTCCGCTCGACGATGCTCCCGGGCACCTGCCTCAACCTGCTGGTGCCGATCCTGGAGAAGCACGCGGGGACGGCCGGGGTGGACGTCGGGGTCGCGGTGAACCCGGAGTTCCTGCGCGAGGGCACGAGCGTGCGGGACTTCTTCGACCCGCCCAAGACGGTGATCGGCGAACTCGACACGGCGAGCGGGGACACGGTCCTGGAGCTGTACAAGGGGCTGCCCGGCGAGGTGTTCCGGGTGCCGGTGCCGACGGCGGAGGCCATCAAGTACGCGGACAACGCGTTCCACGGCCTCAAGATCGGGTTCGCGAACGAGTTCGGCGCGGTGTGCCGGGCCCTCGGGGTCGACTCGCACCAGGTGATGGACGTCTTCCTCGCCGACCGGAAGCTGAACATCAGCCCGGCCTATCTGCGCCCCGGTTTCGCGTTCGGCGGCTCCTGCCTGCCGAAGGACCTGCGCAGCCTGGTCCACGCGGCGCACCGGGCGGACGTCTCGGTGCCCATCCTGTCCCACGTCCTGCCCTCCAACTCCGACCACCTCCAGCGGGCGGTGGAGCTCGTCGAGCGGACGGGCAGACGCCGGGCGGGCCTGTTCGGGCTCTCGTTCAAGCCCGGCACCGACGACCTCCGCGAGAGCCCGCTCGTCGAGCTGGCCGAGCGGCTGTTCGGCAAGGGGTACGACTTGAAGATCTATGACGCGAACGTGAGCCTGTCACGGCTGCTCGGCGCGAACCGGGAGTACATCGAGGGCCGGCTGCCGCATCTCGCGCAGCTCCTCGCGGACTCCGTCGAGGAGGTCCTCGACCACGCCGACGTGGTGCTCGTCGGCACCCGCGACCCGGCCGTCCTCGCGGCCCTCCCGCACGGCGACGACCCGGTGATCGTCGACCTCGTCCGCCTCCCCGACGCCGAGGCGCGGCGGGCCGAACCGGGGTACGTGGGCCTTGCCTGGTGACACGAGGCGCGGCGCCGGCGGAGCCGGGCGCGCGCTGATCCTGGTGGAGAACCTGTCGGTGCCCTTCGACCGCCGGGTGTGGCAGGAGTGCACGACACTGCGCGACGCGGGCTGGGAGGTCCACGTCATCTGCCCGCAGGGCACGAAGCGGGACACGGAGGCGGAGGCCGAGATCGACGGGGTCCGCATCCACCGCTACCCGCTCAAGGCGGCGACCGGCGGGCCGTCCGGCTATCTCCGCGAGTACGGGTCGGCGCTGTGGCACACGCTGCGGCTGGCCCGCAAGGTCGGCCGGGTCGACGTGGTGCACGCCTGCAACCCGCCCGACCTGCTGTTCCTGCCCGCGCTGTGGCTGAAGCGGCGCGGCGCGCGGTTCGTCTTCGACCAGCACGACCTGGTGCCGGAGCTGTACCTGTCCCGGTTCGACCGGGGCGAGGACCTGCTGTACCGGGCGGTGTGCGCGCTGGAGCGGATGACGTACCGGGCGGCGGACGTCGTGCTCGCGACCAACGAGAGCTACCGGGACGTCGCGGTGCGCCGGGGCGGGCGGCGGCCCGACGACGTGTTCGTGGTGCGCAGCGCGCCCGACGCCGGCCGCTTCCATCCGGTGCCGGCCGAGTCGGAGCTGAAGCGCGGCAAGCCCCATCTGCTGTGCTACCTGGGCGTGATGGGCCCGCAGGACGGCGTCGACTACGCGCTGCGGGCGCTGGCGAAGCTGCGGGACGAGTGCGGGCGCGACGACTGGCACGCCGTGTTCGTCGGCGGCGGCGACACGTTCGACGCGATGGTGGAGCTGTCCGGGCGGCTCGGGCTCAGGGATCAGGTGGAGTTCACGGGGCGTATCCCGGACGCCGACCTGGCGCGCTGGCTGTCGTCGGCGGACGTGTGTCTCTCGCCCGACCCGTACAACCCGCTCAACGACGTGTCGACGATGAACAAGGTCCTGGAGTACATGGTCATGGGCCGGCCGATCGTCTCCTTCGATCTCAAGGAGGCGCGGGTGTCCGCCGGTGAGGCGGCCGTCTACGCGCCCGCGAACGACGAGTCCGTGTTCGCCCGGCTGGTCGCGGAGCTGCTGGACGATCCGGACCGGCGGGCCCGGATGGGGAAGATCGGCCAGGAGCGGGTCGGGGGGCCGCTGTCCTGGGAGCACTCGCAGGCGTCACTGCTCGCCGCGTACACCGCCGCCTCCCATGCACCGGGGCGGAGGCCGCACCGTTGAGCGATGACACGATACGTCTGGTCACGATCGGCCGGATCATCCGTCGGCGGCGACGGCTGCTCACCCTCCTCACGGTGGTGGGCGCGCTCGTCGGCTACGGCCTCTCCCTGCTGTTCCCGCCGCAGTACACGGCGTCGGCGTCGGTGCTGCTGCCGGGGGCGTGGGAGCAGCGCGAGCTGCTGACGCAGACGGAGATCGCGACCAGTTCGGTGGTGGTCGACAAGGCCGCCGCCACCCTCGCCTGGCCCGGGGTCGACGGCCGTGAACTGCGGGACCGGGTGACCGCGACGGCCTCCGACGGGAACATCGTCAAGATCTCGGGGACGGCCGAGGACCCGGAGCGGGCGCAGCGGCTCGCCGACCAGGTCGCCCAGCAGTTCGTGGCGTTCGCCGCGCGGGTCGCGGGCGAGAGCACCGACCCGGACGCGGCGGCGCAGCCCGAGGAGCTGCGCCGGCTGGTGGTGCAGATCGGCCGCCGGATCACCGAGCTGGCGGACGCGACCGACCCGGGGCGGACCGTGGAGAGCGTGCAGACCCGCACCGAGCTGGCGAAGCTGCGCACCTCGCTCCAGGAGGCCGTCAACAAGCTCGACCAGACGGGTCCGGCCGCCGACAAGGCGAACATGGTCGTGATGGGCCCGGCGCCCCGCCCGGACGGCCAGGCCCCGCCGACCCGGGTCCAGCTGATCGTGGGCGGCGCCCTGCTGTTCCTCCTCGTCTCGGTGCTCGGCCATCTCGCCGCCGCCCGGATGAGCCGCCGGCTGCGCACCGAACCCGAGATCACGGCGGCCCTAGCCGCACCGGTCCTCGGTACGGTCGACGTCCCCGGCGACCGCACCGCGCGCCGTTCCCAGGGCCGGCTGCGCCGCCTCGTGGGCGCCGACATCCGGTGGGACGTGCCCGTCTCGAAGACAGCCGTCGACGAGGCCGCCACACACCTCCGCTACCGGCGGGTCCGTGCCAAACTCCCGCCCGCCCACGCCCTGTCGGTCCTGGTCCCGGAGGGCGATGCCACCGCCCGCCGGGCCGCCGACCAGCTGGCCGCCGAGGCCGGCACCGATCCCGTGCTGCGCGTCGTGGACGTCTCGATGTCCCGCCCGACGGTCCCGGACCGCGACGACGAGGCGGGCGCCCTGATCGTCATCGGCACCGGCGACTGGACGGCCGCGGAGCTGACCGGCCTCGCCGAGGCGTGCGCCGACGCGGGACACCCGGTCGTCGGCGTCGTCCTCACCGACCGGGTGCGCGCCCGCGCCCACCGCTCCGCCGACCGCCCCCGCGAGACCGCCACCGTGGGAGGCGCACCGTGACGACACCCTCACCCTCCATGTCATCCACGGCGTCGCAGCCGCCCCCCGCTCCGCTGCTCGACCTCCAGTCGCTGGTGGTCGCGGTGCGCCGGCGCCGGCGTCTGTGGTCCTCGGCGGCCCTCCTCGGGCTGTTCGCCGGCGGGGCCGTGGCGGTCCTGATGCCCCCGCCGCCGACCGCGGTGACGAAGGTCCTGGTCGCCCACCAGCAGGACCAGCCCAACGACCCCGGGACGCTGATCCGCACCGACGTGGCTCTGCTGCACACCACCAGGATCGCGGACAGCGCTCTCAAGTCCCTGAAGTCCTCGGAGAAAGCTGAGGACTTCATGACGGAGTACACGAGCGTGGGGCTCACCAACAACCTTCTCCAGATCACGGTCACCGGCGACACCGAGGCGCAGGCGGTGGCGCGGGCGAAGGCGCTGGCCGACGCGTTCGTCGCCGACCACGTGCGCCGGCTCCAGGAGGCCGCCGACGCCGAGGCGAAGGCCCTCCTCGACCAGCAGGGCAGGTTGCAGGCCGAGCTGGCCGACGTCGACAAGGCGATCGACGCCGGTTCGTCCCAGAGCGGGCCGAAGGCGTCCGCCGACCTGGAGTCGCTGTTCGCCCGCCGGGCCGAACTCACCTCCCGGATCTCCGACTTCGGACAGCGTGCCGCCGAGGCCCGGGTGGGCACGCCCCAGCTGATCGCCGGCACGCAGGTCGTGGACGCGCCGCGCGCGCTGCTCCACTCCCTGCCCAAGGCCGCGGCGACCGACGCGGCCATCGGGGGCGTCCTCGGGCTGGTCCTCGGGCTCGCGGTCGCCGCCGTCGCCTCGGTGGTCGCCGACCGGCCGGTGCTGCGCCGGGACGTCGCCGCCCACCTCGGGGCCTCGGTCCTCAGCGAACTCCCCCGCCGTCCGCCCCTGTTGTGGCGGCGCCGGCGGACCCGGGAGGCCCGCGAGCGGCTCGCCGTCTCGCTGGCCCGCACCGCGCGCGGCTCCACGGAGCCGGTGTCGCTGCTGGAGCTGGGGTGCGCGCGCCCGGTGTGCCTGATCGCCCTGGACCTCGCCGGGGCGCTCGCGCAGGACGGGCCGGTGGTCGTCGTCGACGGCCTGCCCGGCTCGCGGCTCGCCCGCCGCCACCCGAAGCCGGGGGACCCCCGGATCGTCCGGGGCGAGCAGGCCGAGGCGGGGCCGGCGGAGGAACGGCGGCTCGGTGTCGGGTCGGTGGCGCCGGGGACGGCGTGGGCGGACCTGCCGCACCTCGGCACCCGGACCGTCCTCGTCGTGCGCGCCGGGCACGGCAGCACGGCCTGGCTGCACACCGTGGCCCGGCAGCTCGCGGAGCACGGTGTCGAGGTGCTCGGGGTGGTGCTGATCGACCCCGATCCCCGGGACCGCACCGACGGCACCCTGTGGGACGGGCCGCCCGCCCCGCCGCGCGCCCGGGGTGTGCGGCGCGTCCTGCACGGCGGGACGGAGCGGCTCCCGAAGTGGGCGGCCCGGGTACCGGACAGCGACCAGGAGGCTCGGTAGTTCATGTGTGGCATCGCAGGCACGTACCGGTGGCCGGACGGGAAGGCCGTCACCGACCGGCTCACCGGCACCCTCGCCCATCGCGGCCCGGACGGGTCGGGCCGCTACAGCCACGGTGACGTCGAACTCGGGCACCGCCGGCTGTCGATCATCGACCTGTCGGAGACCGGCGCCCAGCCGATGGCGTCCGACGGGCTCGTCCTCACCTACAACGGCGAGCTGTACAACGCCCCCGAGCTGCGGACCGAACTCGCCGCCGCCGGGGTCCGGTTCAGGGGGACCTCCGACACCGAGGTGCTCCTGGAGGCGTGGCGGCGCTGGGGCACCGACTGTCTGCCCCGGCTGCGCGGCATGTTCGCGTTCGGGATCTTCGACGAGCGCACCGGCGACCTGGTGCTCGCCCGCGACCAGCTCGGCATCAAGCCGCTGTTCCTGCTGCGGCGCGGCGAGGGGCTGGTGTTCGCCTCCGAGCTGAAGGCGCTCGCCGCCGTGACCGGGCGGACGCTGGAGGTGGACCCGGCGGCGCTGGTGGCGTCGCTGCTGTACTACTGGGTGCCCGATGCGCGGTGCGCGTACCGGGAGGCCGAGAAGCTGCCCCCGGGGAGCTGGCTGCGGTTGCGGGCGGACGGGCGGGTGGAACGCGGCCGGTACTGGAACCTGAAGGACGTCGCCGCCGAGGCGCAGGAGGCTGAACTCCCGGACCTCGCGGCCGTGATCGAGGACTCGACACGGCGTCACCTCCTGTCCGACGTACCGGTGGCGACGTTCCTGTCCGGCGGCCTCGACTCCAGCTACCTGACCGCGCTCGCGGCCCGGGAGCGGCCCGGGATCTCCGCCTACACGATCGGTTTCCGCGCCGAGGACGCCCGCTTCGAGGCGATGCCCGACGACCTGCGCTACGCCCGGCAGGTCGCCGCGCAGTTCGGGGTCGACCTCAAGGAGATCGAGATCGCCCCGGACGTCCTCGACCTGCTGCCGCGCATGACGTACCACCTGGACGAGCCGATCGGCGACCCCGCCGCGATCAACACGTTCCTGATCTGCTCGGCCGCCCGCGAGGCCGGGGTGAAGGTGATGCTCTCGGGGATGGGCGCCGACGAACTGTTCGCCGGCTACCGCAAGCACCTCGCGAACCTCCTCGCGCTGCGCTACCAGCGCGTGCCGCGTCCGCTGCGGCGCGGTCTGTCGCGGGCCGTGGACCGGCTGCCGGTCGCGTCCGCCCGCCGGGGCTACCGGTCGGTGCGCTTCGCGAAACGCTTCCTGTCCTTCGCGGACCTCCCGGAGGAGACCGCGTTCCGCCGCAGCTACACCCTGTACGACCGGGGCGAGCTGCTCGGCCTGATCGATCCGGACCTCGCGGGCACGGTCGACGACGTGCTGACGGAGCACGCCGACGTCTACCGGGACAACGAGCTGGACGACTTCGTCAACCGCATGTGCCTGGGCGACGCCCGCATGTTCCTGCCGGGGCTGAACCTCGCCTACACGGACCGCTCCAGCATGGCTGCGTCGACGGAGGTGCGGGTGCCGTACGTGGACGTCGAGGTGGTGAAGGCGGCGTTCGCGGTGCCCGGGGACCGCAAGATCGTGGGGCGGCAGGGGAAGGCCGTCCTGAAGGAGGCGGCGCTGTCGGTGCTGCCCCGGGAGATCGTGTACCGGCCCAAGGGGCTGTTCAGCGCCCCGCTGCGGGCCTGGATGAGCCGGGATCTGGCGCCGCTGGTGCGCGAGGTGATCGAGGACGGGGAACTCGTGCGCTCCGGGTTCCTGCGGCGGGACGCGCTGGCGCGGATGGCCGCCGAGGACGCCGCCGGGCAGCGGGACTTCTCCAAACATCTGTGGCACGTGCTGACCCTGGAGTACTGGTACCGCGGCGCGACCGGCCGGCACTCCTCCCTGACCGCATAGAGACAGGACCGTTTCGGGTGAAACAGGTTGTGCAGAACTACAAGAACGGCGAACTGGCGCTGCTCGACGTGCCGGTGCCGGGGTGCAAGCCGGGGGGTGTGCTGGTCCGCAGCGCCTACTCGCTGATCTCCACCGGCACCGAGCTGATGAAGGTGTCCGAGGCGGGCATGTCGATGCTGGGCAAGGCCCGCTCGCGGCCCGACCAGGTCGCCAAGGTCGTGCAGAGCGTCGCCGTCAACGGGGTGCCCGCCACCTACCGCAAGGTGATGGGCAAGCTGGACTCCTACACGCCGCTGGGCTACTCGCTGTGCGGGGTCGTCGAGCAGGTCGGCGCCGGGATCGACGACGTGAAGACCGGCGATCTCGTGGCCTGCGCGGGCAACGAGCACGCGCTGCACGCCGAGCTGAACTGGGTGCCGAAGAACCTGTACGCGCCGGTCCCGGACGGACTGGCCGCGCGGCACGCGGCGTTCGGGACGGTCGGCGCGATCGCGATGCAGGGCGTGCGCCGGGGGGAGCCGCAGCTCGGTGACACGGCGCTGGTGATCGGCCTCGGGCTGATCGGCCAGCTGGTGGTGCAGCTCCTGGCCGCGTCCGGGGTGACCGTCGTCGGCGTCGACCCCGATCCGGCGCGCTGCGAGCTGGCGGGGCGGCTGGGCGCGGCGGCCTGCGGCGACCCCTCCTCGGCGGCGGTGGAGACGGCGGTCTCCGAACTCACCGGCGGGCACGGCGTGGACCAGGTGTATCTGGCGGCCGGCGGCTCCAGCAATCAGCCGGTGGAGCTGGCTGCGCGGCTGTGCCGGGACCGGGGCCGGGTCGTCGACATCGGGAAGTGCCGGCTGGACCTGCCGTGGAACGCGTACTACGAGAAGGAGCTGGACGTCCGCTTCTCCCGCAGCTACGGCCCCGGCCGCTACGACCCGGAGTACGAGCTGGAGGGCCGCGACTACCCGATCGGCTACGTCCGCTGGACGGAGCGCCGCAACCTGGCCTGCTTCCTCGACCTGGCCGCCCGTGGCCGGGTCGACGTGGAGCCGCTGATCTCCCACACCGCCGACTTCGCCGACGCCGTCGAGACGTACCAGGGCCTGAAAGACGGCGAGTTGAAGGCCGTGGCCGTCCTCTTCCGCTACCCCGGACACGAGCCCGAGACCCGTCCCGCGGCGACGGTCACAGTGCCGGCCATCGAGGTGAAGGCGAAGCGGCCGGCCCGGCCGGTGCGGGCGTCGCTGCGGCTGGCGTTCGTCGGCGCGGGCAACTACGCGACGTCGATGCTGCTGCCGCACCTGGTCGAGCGCGACGGCGTCGACCTCGCGGCCGTCGTCACCACGACCGCCCTGTCCGGCGCGAACGCGCAGCGCAAGTTCGGCTTCGCCCGCGCGACCACCGATCTGGACGCGGTCCTCGGGGACACGTCGATCGACGCGGTGTTCGTCGTCACCCGGCACAGTTCGCACGCCGAGCTGACCCGCAGGGCGCTGCTGGCGGGGAAGGCGGTGTTCGTCGAGAAGCCTCTCGCGCTCACCGAGGAGGAGCTCGCCGGGGTGCTGGCGGCGGTGGAGGAGTCCGGCAACGACCGGCTCCAGGTCGGCTTCAACCGCCGGTTCGCGCCGCTGCTCCAGGAGGCGAAGGAGCGGTTCGGCGCCCGGTCCGGTCCGGCGAGCCTGCGCTATCTCGTCAACGCCGGGCGGCTGGACCACGGGAGCTGGTATCTGCGGCAGGACACCGAGGGGTCGCGGTTCGCCGGTGAGGGCGGGCACTTCGTCGACACGGCGAGCTGGCTCCTGGACGCCGACCCGGTCTCGGTGTACGCGGTCGCGGCGCCCGGCGGGGAGGACCTCCAGGTCGTGCTGCGCTACCCGGACGGGTCCACCGCCACGATCAGCTACGTCACGAGCGGCCCGTCCGGTTTCCCGAAGGAGACGCTGGACCTGGTCGCGGACGGCCGGGCGCTGCGCCTGGACGACTTCGTGCGGGCTACCGTGCACAGCCCGAAGAAGTGGGTGAGTTCACGGCTTCCCAAGGCGCGGGACAAGGGGCAGAACGCGCAGCTCGCCGCGTTCGTGCGGGCCGTGCGGACCGGCGGGCCGATGCCGGTGCCGCTGGAGTCGCTGGCCGCGACCACGGCGGCCACGCTCGCGGTGCGCACCGGGCTGGCCGCCGGGACGCCGGTGACGCTGGCGGGGGTGCGATGACGCTCGGTGCGGGCTGGTACCTGCGGCGGCTGTCCCGGATGGGGCCGCGGGAGATCGGCGGACGGGCGGTCGACACGGCGCGCAGACGGCGGTGGCGGTCGGCGCGGCCCGTGTGCCCGGACGTGCCCGACGCCCGGTTCACCGCGACGCTGCCGCCGGGGGTGCTCGCCGGGGCGGCGCCGGACGCCGTGAAGCGGCTCGTCGCTCAGGCGGACCGGCTGATGGCCGGGCACGCCGAGTACTTCGGCGTGGTCCGTGACGACCTGGCCGACCCGGACTGGTGGTTCGACCCGAAGACGGGCCGCCGGGCGCCCTGGGGGTACGCGTTCGACGTGCCGTACCGCGACGAGGACACCGTCGGGGACGTCAAGCAGATCTGGGAGCTGTCCCGGCACCAGTACCTCACCGTCCTCGCCGCGGCCTACGCGGTCACCGGGGACGAGCGGTACGCGGAGCGGGTCGCCGCGCATCTGCGGTCGTGGTGGTCGGCCAACGCTCCGCTGCGGGGCGTGCACTGGACGAGCGGCATCGAGCTGGGCATCCGGCTGCTGTCGTGGGTGTGGGTGCGCCGGCTGCTCGACGGGTGGCCGGGCGCGGGCGCCCTGTTCGAGGAGAACCCGGTGGCGGTGCGCCAGATCTGGCACCACCAGCGCTGGCTGGCCGCGTTCCCGAGCCGGGGCTCGTCCGCGAACAACCACGTCGTCGCGGAGGCCGCCGGGCAGTTCGCGGCGTCCTGCGCCTTCGACTGGTTCCCGACCTCGGCGCGCTGGCGCGCGGATTCCCTGCGCTCCCTGGACCGCCACCTTCGCGCGAACACCTTCCTGTCCGGCCTCAACCGCGAGCTGGCCTCCGAGTACCACGGCCTGGTCCTGGAGCTGGGCCTCGCCGCCCTCGCCGAGGCGGACGCGGCCGGGGTCCAGGTGCCCGCCTCGGTGCGGCTGGTGCTGCTGCGCATGACCGACGCCCTCGCGGCGGTCGTCGACACCAGCCTGCGGCCCCCGCGCCAGGGCGACTCGGACGACGGGTACGGGCTCGTCGTGGACGGCGCCGGCACGGACCGCTGGGCGTCGCTGCTGGCCACGGGGGACGCCGTGTTCGGGCGCCTCGACTGGTGGCCGGAGGTCACCGCCACCGACGTCCGCACCCCGCTGCTGGCCGCGCTCGTCAGGCCGTACCGGCGTGACGACCGGCCCGTGGAGCGGCCGGCGCACTTCGCGGACGCGGGGCTGACCGTCCTGCGGGGGCCCGGCGGGATCTGGTGCCGGTGCGACGGCGGGCCGCACGGGTTCCTGTCGATCGCGGCGCACGCCCACGCGGACGCGCTGTCCGTGGAGGTCCGCCGCGAGGGGGTGGACGTGCTCGCCGACCCGGGGACGTACTGCTACCACGGGCAGCCCGCGTGGCGCCGGTACTTCCGGTCGACGCTGGGCCACAACACGCTCGAACTCGACGGCGCCGACCAGTCCGTGTCCGGGGGCCCGTTCCTGTGGACCCGGCACGCCCGCACCCGCGTCCTGGAGGCGGGCCCGGACCGCTGGAGCGCCGAGCACGACGGCTACCAGCCCTCCGTACACCAGCGCCAAGTGCAGCTGGACGGGGGCGAGTTGCGGATCGTCGACACCGTGCGCGGGCCCGGCCGGGCCGTGCGGCTGGTGTTCCACCTCGGGCCGGAGGTCGTCGCGGAGCTGGACGGCGGGCGGGCGCGGCTGTCCTGGAGCCGGGACGGGGAGGACCGGTCGGCGGTGCTGGAGCTGCCGGCGGCGCTGAGCTGGCGGGCGCACCGGGGCGAGAGCGATCCGCCGCTCGGCTGGTACTCCCCCGGCTTCGGGCGCAAGGAGCCCGCGACCACGCTCGTCGGCACCGGATTCACCGGCGGCGCGGGGGAGTTCACGACCGTACTCAGGTTCCACGGCTGAAGGGGGACGGATGAAGTGGCGGCACTGGACCGCACCGCTGGCGCTGCTCCTGCTGGCGGCGGCCGGCTGTGACAGCGGTACGTCGAGCGTGCGGCCCGAGCCGTCCAGCACGTCCGCGGCGCCGGGCACGGCCGTGGCCCGGGTGTGCGACAGGCCCTCGGGCGGGCCGGCGTCGGCGCCGAAGGGCGCGGTGACGGTCGACCCGGCGGTGACCGGCGACCTCGCGGCGAAGACGAAGAGCAGTCCCCCGCGCACCACGTTCTGGCTCCGCCCGGGGAAGCACACCCTCGAACCGGACCGGTACGCGCAGGTCATCCCGAAGGACGGGGACGTGTACATCGGGGCGCCCGGCGCGGTCCTGGACGGCCGCAGGACCAACCAGTACGCGTTCGGCGGCTCCGCGCGCGGGGTCACCCTGCGTTCGCTGACCGTGCAGGGGTTCGTCGCGCCGCACGACGAGGGGGTCGTCAACCACGACTCGGCCGACGGGTGGGTCGTCGAGCACATGACGATCCAGCACAACGACGGTGCCGGGCTGATGGCGGGGGCCCGGCAGCGGGTGCGCGCCAACTGCCTGCGCGCGAACGGGCAGTACGGCATGAACGCGTACAAGAGCGGGGGCCGGATCACCGGGCTGGTCGTCGAGGGCAACGAGATCACCGGGAACAACACCGGTGACTGGGAGCGCAAGCGGTCCGGCTGCGGGTGCACGGGGGGCGTCAAGTTCTGGGCGGTCGACGGGGCCGACGTCCGCGGGAACTGGGTGCACGACAACCGGGGCACCGGGCTGTGGGCGGACACCAACAACAACGACTTCCTGATCGAGAACAACGTGATCGAGTCGAACGACGGTGCCGCGCTGATCTACGAGACCAGCTACAACGCGGTGATCCGCAAGAACCTGATCCGCCGCAACAACTGGGTCGAGGGCCGCCGGTACGCGGACCGGGGCGACACCTTCCCGCTCGCGACGGTCTACCTGTCGGAGTCCGGCGGCGAACCCCGGGTCCGGGCCCGCACGAGCAGGATCGAGATCTACGGCAACACCCTGACGGACAACTGGTCCGGCATCACCCTGTGGGAGAACGCCGACCGGTTCTGCAACAGCCCCGCCAACACGTCCTCCGGCGACTGCACGCTTCTCGTGAAGAGCACCGCGAGCTGCAAGCAGCCGGCGATCGCCAAGGCCCCGCTGTACGACGACTGCCGGTGGAAGACGCAGCGCGTCGACATCCACGACAACCGCTTCACCCTCGACAAGACGGTCGTCGGCTGCACCGACAAGTGCGACCGCATGGCCGTCCTCGCCAACTACGGCACCTACCCCGACTGGTCGCCGTACCAGGGCGACAAGGTCGCCGAGGCGATCACCCGCACGCAGGACAACCACTGGCACGACAACGTGTACGTGGGCGCGTGGGCGTTCGTCGCGCACGACCCGAGCCGGGTGCTGGACGCCGCGCAGTGGCAGGCGGCGCCGTACGGCCAGGACACCGGCAGCACCTTCCGTCCGCAGGGGGGTGGCGGGGATGGGTGAGGAGGAGCGCGCGCCGAGGCTCGTCGGGGCGGTCTGGGGGCTGCTGATCCTCAACACGCTCGGGTCCGCCGGGGCGAAGACGATCGTCCCGCTGCCCCGGTCGCTCATCCAGATGGCCACCATGGGCGCGCTGGTCGCCGCGTTCGCGCTGGCGCTGCTGCTCAACCTGCGGCTGCGGATGCGGCCCAGCGCCTATCTGCTGCTGATGACGCTGCTGCTGGTGCCGAGCGTGCTGTCCAGCGTGCATCTGGAGTCGGGGTTCGGGGCGCTGTTCCGGTGCGCCCGGCTCGCCCTCTTCATCGCGACGCTGTGGCTGCTGAGCCGCTGGTGGAACGGGGACGAGACGTTCGTCCGGCACCACATCCGGATGTACTTCGCCGTGCTGGCGTCGGTGGCCGTGGGTCTGGTCGTCTCGCCGGGCGCGGCCCTGCCCGACCTGTACGGGGGGCGGCTGGTCGGCGCGCTGTGGCCGCTGACGCCGCCGCAGATCGGGCAGTACGCGGCGGTGATCATCGGGCTGTCGGTGCTGCTCCTGCTGGGCCGGCGCACCGACCGTTCGAGCGCCGCGCTGGTCGTCGTCCCCTCGCTGGTCCTGCTGGCGCTGACGCACACGCGGACGGCGACGCTGGGGCTGCTGATCGGGCTGGTGCTGGCGATCGGCTCGCTCGTGCTGACCAGTGCGGCGGCGCGGCGGTTCTTCTCCTGGGCGGTGGTGTGCGCGGCCGTCGCGGCGGTCGCGCTCGGCTCGTTCCTCCAGGCGTGGTTCCTGCGCGGGCAGACCCAGGAGAACTTCAGCAGCCTCACCGGGCGGGCGAAGGTGTGGGACGCGCTCCTCGCGGCGCCCCGGACGCCCTCGGAGTACCTGTTCGGGGTGGGCCTGGGCGACAAGTCGTTCGGCGGGCTGCCCATCGACAACAGCTGGCTGGCCGTCTTCAACGAGCAGGGCATGACCGGGGTGGTCCTGGTCGCGGCGTTCGTGATCGTCCTCGGCGGGGTCGCGCTGCTGCGCCCGCCGTCGCTGGAGCGGGCCTGCGCGATCTTCCTGATCAGCTACTGCGCGATCGCGTCGTACACCGAGGCCGGTCTCGGGGACGCCTCCCCGTACCTGCTGCACCTGGCGGTGGCCGCCTCGCTGCTGGCGGCGCCCGCGCTCCCCGTCCCCGAAGTCCCTCGACGCAGCTCGGAGGTGATCTGACCGTGCACGTCCTCGTGGTGCACAACCGTTACGGCTCCGCGCAGCCGAGCGGCGAGAACAAGGTCGTCGACCAGGAGGTGGCCCTGCTGCGCGGGGCCGGCCACCGGGTCGGGGTGTTCGAGCGGCGCAGCGACGACATCGCGTCCCGGTCGCTGCTGGGGAAGGCGGCGCTGCCGCTGCTCGTGCCATGGAACCCGCGTGTGCGCGCCGAGTTGGCGGCGCGGCTGCGGGCGGAGCGCCCTGACGTGGTGCACGTCCACAACGTGTTCCCGCTCCTGTCGCCGGCGGTCCTCGCGGCG
Organism: Streptomyces sp. NPDC004539; assembly: GCF_040610055.1. Classification (NCBI taxonomy): domain Bacteria; kingdom Bacillati; phylum Actinomycetota; class Actinomycetes; order Kitasatosporales; family Streptomycetaceae; genus Streptomyces; species Streptomyces sp. NPDC004539. The sequence goes on from NZ_JBEXLS010000028.1 coordinate 79,299, forward strand.
TGCGCCGACGCGGGCGTGCCCGCTGTGGCGACGCTGCACAACTACACGCAGGTCTGTCCGCCGGGCACGCTCCAGCGGGACGGGAGGCCGTGCGCGGAGTGCGTCGGCGGTACTCCCCTGCCCGCCGTGCGGCACGGCTGCTACCGGAACTCGCGGCTGGCGACGGTGCCGCTCGCGGTGAGCCTGTCGGTGAACCGGCGGCGCTGGTGGTCCGGGGTGGAACGGTTCTTCTGTATCTCGGCCGCGCAGCGCGACGTCCTCGTGGAATCGGGGCTGCCGGCCGAACGGCTCGCGGTGAAGCACAACTTCGTGCCCGACCCGGGCGCCTGCCGGGTGGGCGCGGGCGAGCACCTGCTGTTCCTCGGGCGGCTCGCGGAGGCGAAGGGGGTCCGGCTGCTGATGGCGGCCTGGGACCGGCTTTCGGCCGGCGGCGGGGTGGGGGTGCCGCTGGTGATCGCGGGCACGGGGCCGCTGGAGGGCGAGGTGGCCGCCTGGGCGGCGGGCCGCGACGACGTCCGGTACGTCGGCCTGTACGACCCGGCGCGGTGCCGGGAGGCGGCCCTGCGGGCGGTCGCCGTGGTCGCGCCGTCGACCTGGCTGGAGGCGTTCGGGCTGGTGGTCGTGGAGGCGATGGCGGCCGGGGTGCCGACGGTCGCCGCCGGTCACGGGGCCTTCGTCGAACTCGTCGAGGACGGGGTGAGCGGGCTGCTGCACACTCCCGGCGACCCGGACTCGCTGGCGTCCTGTCTGCGCCGGATCACGGCGGGGCCGGAGCTGGGCCGGGAGCTGGGGAGGGCCGCCCGGCGCCGCTATGAGGAGGGTTTCAGTCCGCAGGTCGGGCTGGAGCGCCTGCTGGAGGGGTACCGCACCGCGATCGCGGTGCGGGTCGGATCACTTGGGGGGCAGGAGAAATGACAGCATGCCGACTCTGCGGTTCGGAGGCGCTCGCGAGCGTCGTCGACCTCGGGGCGACGCCGCCGTGCGAGAGCTTCCTCGCGGCGGACCAGCTCGACCTGCCGGAACCGGCGTACCCGCTGCATCTGCGGGTGTGCACGGAGTGCTGGCTCGCTCAGATCCCGCCGCTGATCACGCCGGAGGACACGTTCACGCAGTACGCGTACTTCTCGTCCTACTCGACGTCGTGGGTGGAGCACGCGCGCGCCTTCGTCGCCGGGGCGGTGGAGCGGCTGGGGCTGGGCTCCGACGCGTTCGTGGTGGAGGTCGCCAGCAACGACGGGTATCTGCTCAAGCACGTCGTGGACCGGGGCATCCGCTGCCTGGGCGTCGAGCCGTCGGTGAACGTCGGCGGCGCCGCGCGGGACGCGGGGGTGCCCACACTGACCGCGTTCCTCGACCCGGCGACCGGCGCCGGGGTGCGCGCCGAGCACGGTCCGGCGGATCTGGTGGTCGCCAACAACGTGTACGCGCACATCCCGGACGTGGTCGGGTTCACCCAGGGGCTGCGGGCGCTGGTCGCCGACGACGGCTGGGTGTCGATCGAGGTGCAGCACCTGCTGACGCTGATCGAGGAGAACCAGTACGACACGATCTACCACGAGCACTTCCAGTACTACACGGTCGCCGCCGCGATCCGGGCGCTGGCCAGCGGCGGTCTCACGCTGGTGGACGTCGAGCTGCTGCCGACGCACGGCGGCTCGATCCGGCTGTGGGCGCGCCCCGCCGAGGCCGCCGGGGAGCCGTCGACGCGGGTCTCCGACGTACTGGCCCGGGAGAAGGCGGCCGGGCTCCAGGAGCTGTCCGGGTACACGGAGTTCTCCGCCCGGGTCGCCAAAGTCCGCCGGGATCTCCTGAAGTTCCTCGTCGAGGCCGCCGAGCGCGGCGAGACGGTCGTCGGGTACGGCGCCCCGGGCAAGGGCAACACCCTCCTCAACCACTGCGGCATCCGCCCGGACCTGCTCGCCTACACGGTCGACCGCAACCCCTACAAGCACGGCCGGTTCACCCCCGGCACCCGTATCCCGATCCTGGCGCCCGAGCAGATCGCCGCCGACGAGCCGGACTACGTGCTGGTCCTGCCGTGGAACCTGCGGGCCGAACTGGAGGAGCAGCTCTCCTTCGTGCACGACTGGGGCGGCCGGCTGGTCTTCCCCATCCCGGAACTGAGCATTGTCGAGGTCGCGCGATGAAGGTCGTCCTGTTCTGCGGCGGTTACGGGATGCGGATGCGCAGCGGCGCCTCCGACGACGTCCCCAAACCCATGGCGATGGTCGGTCCCCGGCCGCTGATCTGGCACGTCATGCGCTACTACGCGCACTTCGGGCACACGGAGTTCATCCTGTGCCTGGGCTACGGGGCACACCACATCAAGGAGTTCTTCCTCAGCTACGAGGAGACGACGTCCAACGACTTCGTGCTGCGCGACGGAAGGACCGAGCTGCTGTCGACGGACATCTCGGACTGGACGATCACGTTCGTGCAGACCGGCGTCGAGTCCCCGATCGGGGAGCGGCTGCGCAGGGTGCGCCCGTATCTGGAGGGCGACGAGATGTTCCTCGCGAACTACGCGGACGTCCTGACGGACGCCCCGCTGCCGGAGATGATCGACAAGTTCGCCGCGCGGGACGCGGGGGCGTCGCTGATGGTGGTGCCGCCGCAGTCGTCGTTCCACTGCGTGGACCTCGGCGACGACGGTCTGGTCGGCGGGATCACGGCGGTGAGCGAGCTGCCGCTGTGGGAGAACGGCGGCTACTTCGTGCTGCGTCAGGAGGTCTTCGACCACATCCCGCAGGACGGGGACCTGGTGGCCGACGGCTGTGCCGAACTCGCCAAGCGGGGGCGGCTGGTGGCGCACCAGCACCGGGGGTTCTGGAAGCCGACGGACACCGTGAAGGAGCGGGCCGCGCTGGACGAGGCGTACGCGCGGGGCGAGCGTCCGTGGGCCCTGTGGGAGCGGGTGTGATCCGGCTCGGCGCCGGGCGCCTCGACCGGGTCGTCGCGGTGGGCGCGCACTGCGACGACATCGCGATCGGGGCGGGCGGCACGCTGCTGACGCTGTGCCGGGCGCGTCCCGGTGTCCGGGTCGACGCGCTGGTGCTGTCCGGCGCGGGCACCGAGCGGGAGCAGGAGGAGCGGGCAGCGCTCGCCGCGTTCTGTCCGGGCGCCGATCTGCGGCTGACGGTGCACAAGCTGCCGGACGGGCGGCTGCCCGCGCACTGGGACGAGGCGAAGGACGCCGTCGAGGAACTGCGCGCGGCGGCGGACCCGGATCTCGTGCTGGCGCCGCGCACCGACGACGCCCACCAGGACCACCGGGGCCTCGCGAAGCTGATGTCCACGGCGTTCCGCGACCATCTCGTCCTCGGCTACGAGATCGTCAAGTGGGACGGCGACCTCGGCCGCCCCTCCGTGTACCAGCCGCTGTCCCCGGAGACCGCCGAGGACAAGGTGGGCCTGCTCCAGGAGCACTACCCCTCGCAGCGGCACCGGCCCTGGTACGACCGGGAGGCGTTCCTCGGGCTGGCCCGTATCCGCGGGATCGAATGCCACGCCCGCTACGCGGAGGCGTTCGCCGTCACCAAACTCACTCTCGACCTGGGGGACTGACCGTTGCGTGTACTGCTGACCGGACACCAGGGCTATCTGGGCACCGTGATGGCCCCGGTCCTCACGGCCGCCGGGCACGAGGTCGTCGGCCTCGACTCCGGCCTGTTCGCCGACTGCGTCCTCGGCCCGCGCCCCGCCGACCCGCCGGGCACCCGCGTGGACCTGCGGGACGTCACCGCCGAGCACGTCTCCGGCGTGGACGCGGTGATCCACCTGGCCGCCCTCTCCAACGACCCCCTGGGCTCGCTGGCGCCCGATCTGACCTACGACATCAACCACCACGCGTCCGTCCGCCTCGCCCGCCTCGCCCGCGAGGCCGGGGTGAGCCGCTTCCTGTACGCGTCGACGTGCTCGGTGTACGGCGCCGCCGGGGGCGACGACCTGGTGGCGGAGGACGCCCCGCTGCGCCCGGTGACGCCGTACGCGGAGTCGAAGGTGCGCGTCGAGGACGACCTGCACGCCCTCTCCGACGGCGACTTCAGCCCCGTGTACATGCGCAACGCGACCGCGTTCGGCTACTCGCCCCGGCTGCGGGCCGACATCGTGCTGAACAACCTGGTGGGGCACGCGCTGCTGTCGGGTGAGGTGCTGGTGCTGTCGGACGGCACGCCGTGGCGTCCGCTGGTGCACGCCGCGGACATCGCGCGGGCGTTCACGGCGGCGCTGGAGGCGCCCCGGGAGGCGGTGCACGACCGGGCGTTCAACATCGGCAGCGAGGTCAACAACGTCACGGTCGCTCAGATCGCCGGGCAGGTCGCGGAGGCGGTGGCCGGCGCGAAGGTGCGGATCACCGGGGAGAACGGGGCCGATCCGCGCTCGTACCGGGTGGACTTCTCCCGGTTCCGGGCGGCGATACCGGGCTTCGACTGCGCGTGGACGGTCGCCCGGGGCGCGCTCGAACTCGCGGACGCCTACCGGAAGTTCGGGCTGACCCGGGAGGACTTCGAGGACCGGTTCACCCGGCTGGCCGTGCTGCGCGCGGCGTCCGAGGCGGGCACGGTGGACGGCACCCTGCGGTGGCGCGGGTGAGTACGCCCGGCGAGGAGATGCACGCGCTGGTGGAGCGGCTGTACCCGCTGTGCCGGAGCATCACCGGCGACGGGGTGCGGGCCACCCTGGACATCGTCGGCGAGTACGTCCCGCTGACGGTCCACGAGGTGCCGACGGGGACGCAGGTCCTGGACTGGACGGTGCCGCAGGAGTGGAACATCCGGGACGCGTACGTCGCGGACGCGGCCGGGAACAGGGTGATCGACTTCGCGGAGTCGAGCCTGCACGTCCTCGGGTACAGCGTGCCGGTGTCGGCGACGATGCCGCTCGACGAGCTGCGCCCGCACCTGTACACGCTGCCGGACCAGCCGTCGTGGGTGCCGTACCGCACCAGCTACTACCAGCCGACGTGGGGTTTCTGTCTCGCCCAGGACACCCTGGACGCGCTTCCGGACGGCGACTACGAGGTGCGGATCGACTCGACGCTCGCCGACGGCCACCTCACCTACGCCGAGCACGTGGTCCCCGGGCAGGTCGCCGACGAGGTCATCGTCTCCTGCCACGTCTGCCACCCGTCGCTGGCCAACGACAACCTCGCCGGCATCGCGGTCGCGACGTTCCTCGCCCGCGCGCTGGCGGAGCAACGCCCCTACTACACCTACCGGTTCATCTACGCCCCCGGCACGGTCGGCGCGATCACCTGGCTCGCCCGCAACGCGGAGCGCATCGATCAGGTGAAGCACGGTCTGGTGCTGGCCTGCGCGGGCGACTCCGGGCACCTCACTTACAAGCGGAGCCGGCGCGGTGACGCGGAGATCGACCGGGTGCTGCGGCACGTCCTGACCGCCTCGGAACGCCCGCACGAGATCAAGGAGTTCACGCCGTACGGCTACGACGAGCGGCAGTACTGCTCCCCCGGGTTCGACCTGGGCGTGGGCTCGCTGAGCCGGACCCCGTACGCCGGGTACCCCGAGTACCACACGTCGGCGGACAACCCGGAGTTCGTCTCGCCCGAGGCGCTGGCGGACACCCTCGCGGTCTGCCGGGAGGCGTTCGCCGTCCTGGACCGCAACCGCCGGTACGTCAACCTCAGCCCGTACGGCGAACCGCAGTTGGGGCGGCGGGGGCTGTACGAGTCGCTCGGCGGGCGCAGTGACGCGAAGGAGGCCCAGATGGCGATGCTCTGGGTGCTGAGCCTCTCCGACGGCGAGCACGGTCTGCTGGACGTCGCCGAGCGGTCCGGGCTGGCGTTCGACACCGTCGCCGCGGCGGCCGACGCCCTGTGCGGCGCCGGGCTGATCAAGGCGTGACGCCGGTGACCGCCACGGCGACGGCCGGATCGGCGAAGCGGGCCCTCGTCGGCCGGCTGTCCTGGGGGCTGGCCGACCAGGCGGCGTCCAGCATGTCCAACTTCGTGGTGGGCATCTACGTCGCCCGCTCCCTCGGGGTGACCGCGTTCGGCGTGTTCAGCCTGGCCTGGGTGACCTACGGCGTCGTCCTGAACGTCTCCCGGGGCCTTGCGACCGACCCGCTCGTGGTGCGCTTCAGCGGGGTGCCGGAGGAGTCGTGGCGCGGGGCGGTGGCGCGCGCCACGGGGACCGCGCTCGGGATCGGGACGGTGCTGGGCGCGGTGTGCCTGGTCGCCGGACTCGCGCTCGGCGGCCGGGTGGGGCCCGCGTTCGCCTGTCTCGGCGTCATGCTGCCGGGGCTGCTCCTCCAGGACGCGTGGCGGTTCTCGTTCTTCGCGGCGGGCGTCGGCCGCAAGGCGTTCGTCAACGACGTCGTGTGGGGGATCGCGCTGGTCCCGGCGATGGTCGTCGCGGCCCAGGTGGGCACGGTCGCCGGGTTCGTCCTCGCCTGGGGGGCGTCGGCGACGGTCGCCGCCGGCTACGGCTGCCTCCAGTCCGGCATCCGGCCCCGTACCGCGAAGGCGCGCGGCTGGCTGCGGGAGCAGCGCGACCTCGGCTACCGGTATCTCGTCGAGAACGTGAGCCTGAGCGGCGCGAGCCAGCTGCGGGCGTACGGGCTCGGCGTGCTCATCGGGGTCGGCGCGGTGGGCGCCGTGCGGGGTGCCGAGTTGCTGCTCGGGCCGTTCCTCGCGGTGCTGATGGGGCTGTCGCTGGTGACGGTTCCGGAGGCGGCGCGGGTGCTGCGGCAGGCCCCGCACCGGCTCGGCACGTTCTGTCTCCTGCTGGGCGGCGGGCAGGCGGCCGGGGCGCTGCTGTGGGGCGGGGCGCTGCTGCTGATGCCGGACCGGCTGGGCGAGCTGGCGCTCGGCGGGGTCTGGCCCTCGGCCGCCCAGCTCATCGTGCCCATCACCCTCGGTGTCGCGGGCGCCGGGCTCGGCACGGGGGCGGCGGCCGGACTGCGCGCGCTCGGCGCGGCCCGCCGCAGTCTGCGCTGCCAGCTCTTCGCGTCCTGCGGCTACGTCGGCGGCGGGCTCGGCGGCGCGGCCCTGGGCGGCACGGTCGGCTCGGCCTGGGGCGTGGCCGCCGCGACGCTGAGCGGCTCGGCCGTGTGGTGGCTCCAGCTGCGCTCCGCCCTGCGCGAGCACCGCGCCGCCGCCGTCCCCACGCCTTCCGGCTTTCCCGAAGCTCCTGACGTTCCCGAAGTGAGGACCTGATGACCGACCGACCCAGGCTGAGCATCGGCCTGCCCGTGTACAACGGCGAGGAGTACCTGGCCGAGTCGTTCGACGCGCTGCTCGGGCAGACGTACGAGGACTTCGAGCTGGTCGTCTCCGACAACGCCTCGTCCGACGGGACGGAGGAGATCTGCCGCCGGTACGCCGCGAAGGACTCCCGTATCCGCTATCTGCGGCTGCCCCGGAACATCGGCGCCACCCCGAACCACAACCTGGTGTTCACCGAGTCGCGCGGCGAGCTGTTCAAGTGGGCGTCGCACGACGACCTGTACGGCCGCGACCTGTTACGGCTCTGCGTGGACGCGCTGGACGAACGCCCGGAGATGATCCTCGCGCACTCCGCGCAGGCGGTCGTCGACGGCGACGGCAAGGTGAAGGTGCCCTACGAGTACACGCTCGCGACCGACTCGCCGTCCGCTCCGGAACGGTTCCGGAGTCTGCTCTTCGAGCCCGGGGGCGACGACTTCTACGGGGTGCTGCGGGCCGATGTGCTGCGCCGGGTGAAGCCCCTGGACAGCTACCACCACGCGGACCGGACGTTCGTCGCGGAGATCGCCCTGCACGGCCCGTTCCACCAGGTGCCGGAGCTGCTGTACTTCCGCCGCGACCATCCCACGCGCGCGGAGCGGGCGAACCCCTCGAAGCGGTCCCGGTGCGTCAACCTGGACCCGCGCCGCTCGGGTCTCCTGCATCCGACGCCCCGGCTGCTCGCCGAGTACGTGTGGGGGTTCGTCGCGGCGATCCGGCGGGCGCCGCTGTCCTCGGCGGACCGGCGGGCCTGCTACCGGCATCTGTCGGCGTGGATGAGCAGCCGGGTCCGGCCGGGCGCCGGGGAGCGGGTCGAGGACCGGGCTCCGGTCGACGCCTCGCTGCTCACGGTCTCGGTGGACGCGCTGGTCGCGGGCCGTGAGGGGCGGCGGACGTGACGGTACGGGTGGGGGTGTTCGGCCTGCTCGGCTCCGGGAACCTCGGCAACGACGGCTCGCTGGAGGCGCTCCTCGGGTATCTGCGGGGCGCGCATCCGGACGTGGTCGTGGACGCGCTGTGCGGAGGGCCCGAGGCGGTGTCGGCGCGGTTCGGGATTCCCGCGACGCGCATGCACTGGAACCGGGGCGAGTACCGGACGGCGTCGCGTGCGGGCGCGGTCGTGACGAAGGGCGCGGGGAAGGCCGTCGACGCCTTCCGCACCTTCGCGTGGGTGCGGCGGCACGACGTGGTGATCGTGCCGGGGATGGGCGTCCTTGAGGCGACGCTGCCGCTGCGGCCGTGGGGGTTCCCGTACGCGCTGTTCCTGCTGTGCGCGTCGGGGCGGCTGACCCGGACGCCGGTGGCGCTGGTCGGAGTAGGTGCCGCGCCGATCGGGAGCAGGCCGGTGCGGGCCCTGGTGCGCTGGTCGGCGCGCCTGGCCGCGCACCGGTCGTACCGGGACGCGCCGTCGCGGGACGCGATGCGGGCGATGGGCGTGGACACCTCGCGCGACGAGGTCCACCCGGACCTGGCGTTCGCCCTGCCGGTCCCGCAGGTCGACGCCCCCTCCCCCGGGCTCGTCTGTGTCGGTGTCATGGCGTTCCACGGCGGCAACGACGACCGGGCGCGGGCCGAGGAGATCCACCGGCGTTATCTCGACGGGACGATCCGGTTCGTGCGGGCGCTCGTCGAGGAGGGGCGGCGGGTGCGGCTGCTCACCGGGGACGGGGTGGACGCCGCGGTGGTCGACGCGATCCTCGAAGCGGTGGACTCACCACGGGTCACGGCCGCACGGACGGACTCGCTGGCCGACCTGATGAGGGAGACGGCGGCGGCCGAGACCGTCGTCGCGACCCGCTACCACAACCTGATCTGCGCGCTGCGGGTCGGCACACCGACGCTCGCGCTCAGCTACGCGGCGAAGACGGAGGCGCTGATGGCCCGTATGGGGCTGGACGCGTTCTGCCATCCGGCGCGCGAGGTCGACGCCGACCGGCTGCTCGAACAGTTCCGGGAACTGGAGAAACGGGCGCCGGAACTGCGGCGGACACTCGTCGAGCGAAATCGCCTCGCCACGCGTCAGCTCGACGACCACTTCACCCTTCTGACGATGTCCCTGGCCCTGCGGGAGGCTCGATGAAAGCGACCGGCGTTCCGGAGATCGACGGCGCGTTCCTGTTCACGCCGACGCCGTTCGCGGACGAACGCGGCTTCTTCTCCCGCACGTTCGACGCCGAGGTGCTGCGCTCGGTGGGCCTCGACCCGGACGCGTTCGTCCAGGACAGCCTGTCGCGTTCGGTGCGGGGCGTGCTGCGCGGGATGCATCTGCGGTCCGGGGACGGGGAGGCGAAGCTCGTCCGGTGTTCGTACGGGCGGATCTTCGACGTGGTCGTGGATCTGCGGCCCGCGTCGCCGACCTTTCTGAACCGGGCGTTCTTCGAGCTGTCCGACGACACGCAGGTCACCCTCTACATCCCGGCGGGGTGCGCGCACGGCTTCCAGGCGCTCACCGACCCCGCCGACGTGTCGTACCGGATCGACCGCGCGCACGATCCCTCACAGGACGTGACGATCGCCTTCGACGACCCGGAACTCGCCATTCCCTGGCCGCTGCCCGTCGCGGCGGTGTCGGGGAGGGACCGGAAGGCTCCGAGCCTCGCCGAGGTACTGAAGCACGAGGAGAACTGACGTGGACGAACTTCACCTGCCCCGGTCGCGCGCCGCGAACGAGCGGCTGCACGCCCTGATCCCCGGAGGCGCGCACACCTACGCCAAGGGAGACGACCAGTACCCCGAGAACCTCGCCCCGGTGATCAGCCACGGCCGGGGCGCCCACGTGTGGGACGTCGACGGGAACCGCTACGTCGAGTACGGCTCCGGGCTGCGGTCGGTCAGCCTCGGGCACGCCCACCCGCGCGTGACGGAGGCGGTACGGCGGGAGCTGGAGCGGGGCGGCAACTTCGTGCGGCCGTCCGTCGTCGAGGTCGAGGCGGCGGAACGCTTCCTCGCGACGGTGCCGACCGCCGAGATGGTGAAGTTCGCGAAGAACGGTTCCGACGCCACGACCGCCGCCGTACGCCTCGCCCGCGCCGTCACCGGCCGGCCCCGGGTCGCCCTCTGCGCCGACCAGCCGTTCTTCTCCGTGGACGACTGGTTCATCGGCACCACCCCGATGCCGGCCGGCATCCCGGCGGAGACGAACGACCTGACGGTGACGTTCCCGTACGGCGATCTGGCCGCCACGCAGGAGCTGCTCGACCGTCACGAGGGCGAGATCGCCTGTCTGATCCTCGAACCCGCCACCCACTGCGAGCCGCCGCCGGGCTACCTCGCGGGCCTGCGGGAGCTGGCCGACCGGCACGGCTGCGTCCTGGTCTTCGACGAGATGATCACCGGTTTCCGCTGGTCCGAGGCGGGCGCCCAGGGCCTGTACGGCGTCGTCCCCGACCTCTCCACGTTCGGCAAGGCCCTCGGGAACGGCTTCGCCGTGGCCGCGCTCGCCGGGCGCCGGGCACTGATGGAGCGCGGCGGGCTGCGCCACCCCGGCGACCGGGTGTTCCTGCTGTCCACGACGCACGGCGCGGAGACCCACTCCCTGGCCGCCGCGATGGCCGTCCAGGCCACCTACGTCGAGGAGGGCGTCACCGCGCGCCTGCACGCGCTCGGTGAGCGGCTCGCCGCCGGGGTGCGGGAGGCGGCGGCCGGGATGGGCGTCGGTGACCACGTCGTGGTCCGGGGGCGGGCCAGCAACCTGGTCTTCGGCACCCTGGACGAGAACCGGCAGCCGTCCCAGGCGTACCGCACGCTGTTCCTGCGCCGGCTCCTCGCGGGCGGGGTGCTGGCGCCGTCGTTCGTGGTGAGCGCCGCGCTCGACGAGGCGGACGTGGACCACACGGTGGACGTGGTGGCGCAGGCGTGCGCGGTGTACCGGAAGGCGCTGGACGCCGGGGACCCGACGCCGTGGATGGGGGGACGGGCGGTGAAGCCGGTGTTCCGGCGGCTGTCGTGAGGGTGACCGGCCGTCAGTGAGGCCGCTGCGGCTCGCGCTCCGGCTCGTCCGAGGCATCGCTCAGGTGGTCGGCCGTCCGGTCGACCACCCACGCCGCTCCCGGTGTCAGCGCCACCGCGAGGCACCAGCCGCCGAGGACGTCCGTCGGGTAGTGGGCCCCCAGCGCGATCTGCGCCCATCCCATGACGGCGCCCGCGACCAGCGCCGCCCCGAGGACGACGGCCGTCCCGGCGCCCTTTCCGAGCCCCGGCCGCCCGGCCGTGAGCAGGCCCGCCACCAGGGCGAGGGACGTGAGGAAGGCGGTGTGGCCGCTCGGATAGGACAGGTTGTCGCCGTGGATGGTCCGCCCCACCACGTGTTTCAGCAGCGTCGCCGCCACGACCGCCGTCCCGGCCGCCACCACGACGAGGACCGCCCCCCGGGGCCGCCGCAGCAGCAGGCAGCCCGCCACGGCGGCGAGGACCAGCGGCACCGCTCCCCCGGGCTCCCCGAGGAAGTCCACCGCCAGCGCGAGGTGCCGCCACCCCGGACCAGGCCCCTCCAGCGCGGACGAGATCCGCGCGTCCGCCTTCCCGGGCTCGCTCCCGCCCCCGTACAGCATCCCCAGCACGACCACGGCGAGGGCCGCGAGGACCGAGACCGGCCCGAGCCACGCACGCGGTGCGGAAGGCACCACCCGACCGGTCACTTCTCCCCCTCACGCCGGTACCCGCCCGCCACTTTAGTCAGGGACACGGGAATTCGTGTCCACCTGTTGTGAATGCGTTCGAATTGGGCGGGATAAAAGTCTTCGGTTTCTCAATTTCGCCCCATCCGCAGGTCGTGAATCAATTGCACGGAGTTGGTGAACTCTCTTCCGTGAATGCCTCTCTGACAGTCCGTAATGGGCTTCGCGGCCCGTGGGCACAGAGATCCAGAGGCACGACCTTGACCTCGACCGCACTCGACGAGTCAATCCCGTTCCCTGAGTTCCCCGAGAACAGGGCCCTTTTCCGCTCGTCGGCGGCGGCTCCTCCCCGCACCCTCGTGGACGTGCTGGAGTCGACCGCCGCCCGCCATCCGAACGCCCCGGCGCTGGACACCGGTGAGGAGGTCCTGTCGTACCGGGAGCTGTGCGAGGAGGCGCGCAGACGGGCCGGCGGGCTCGCGGGGCTCGGGATCGGGGCCGGGGACCGGGTGGGGGTGCGGGTGGCGTCGGGGACGGCGGAGCTGTACCTGTCGGTCCTGGCCGTCCTGTACTGCGGAGCCGCCTATCTCCCGGTGGACGCGGACGACCCCGAGGAGCGCGCGGCGACCGTGTTCCGGGAGGGCGGGGTGTGTCATGTGCTGGGGTCGGGCGGGAAGGGCGCGGGGCTTCGGGCGCCGGCCGGGGCGGGGCGGACGGCGGGGCCGGGCGACGACGCGTGGGTGATCTTCACGTCCGGGTCCACCGGCGCCCCGAAGGGGGTCGCCGTGACGCACCGGTCGGCGGCGGCGTTCGTCGACGCGGAGGCGGGACTGTTCCTGCGCGGCCGGCCGCTCGGTCCCGGTGACCGGGTCCTCGCGGGTCTGTCGGTGGCGTTCGACGCGTCCTGCGAGGAGATGTGGCTCGCCTGGCGCTCCGGGGCCTGTCTGGTGCCTGCCGCGCGGGAGTTGGTGCGGGCGGGGCACGAGCTGGGGCCCTGGCTGGACGTCCGGGGCATCACCGCCGTCTCCACGGTCCCGACGCTGCTGGCGATGTGGCCGCAGGAGGCGCTGCGGCGGGTGCGGCTGCTGATCCTGGGCGGTGAGGCGTGCCCGCCGGGTCTGGTGGACCGGTTCGCGCGGCCGGGGCGGGAGCTGTGGAACACCTACGGGCCGACGGAGACGACGGTCGTGGCGTGCGCCGCGCTGCTGGAGCCCGGGGCGCCGGTCCGGATCGGGCTGCCGCTCGCGGGCTGGGAGCTGGCGGTCGTCGACGAGGCCGGTGCGCCCGTCGGGTACGGCGCGGAGGGCGAGCTGGTGATCGCCGGTGCGGGGACCGCGCGCTATCTGGACCCCGTCAAGGACGCGGACCGGTTCCGGCCGTGCCCGGCGCTGGGGTCGCCGCGCGCCTACCTGTCGGGGGATCTGGTGCGGGCCGACCCCGAGGGGCTGGTGTTCCTGGGACGGGTGGACGACCAGGTCAAACTGGGCGGGCGGCGCGTCGAACTCGGCGAGATCGACGCGGCGCTGCTCGCGCTGCCGGGGGTGCGCGGCGGCGCGGCGGCCGTCCAGGAGACGGGGTCGGGGGCGCAGGTCCTCGTCGGGTACGTCGTCCCGGGGGCGGACTTCGACGCCGGGGCGGCGCGGGCGCTGCTGACCGGGCGGCTGCCCGCGCCTCTCGTCCCCGTGCTCACGGAGGTGACCGGCCTGCCCACCAAGCCGTCCGGGAAGGTCGACCGCGGGGCCCTCCCCTGGCCGGTCCCCCTCTCCGGCGCGGAGGAGGCGGCCGAGCTGCACGGGACGGCCGCCCGGCTGGCGGACGTCTGGGAGCGGCTGCTCGGGCTGCGGCCCGGCCCGTGCAGCGACTTCGTGCTGCTCGGCGGCACCAGTCTGACCGCCGCGCGGATGGCGTCGGAGCTGCGCGTGGACCATCCGGGGCTCTCCGTCGCGGACCTGTACCGCCGGCCGGTGCTCCAGGACATGGCCGATCACCTCGACTCGCTGGCCGGGACGGTGCGGGAGGTGCGGCCGGCGCGTCCGGTGCCCCGGCGTGCGGCCGTCGTCCAGTGCGGGGTGTCGCTGGCCGGGTACGGGGTGACCGCGCTGCGGGGGCTGGTCGGGCTGGCGGTCGCGGACAACGTGCTGGGGTGGATCGCGCCGCACAGGTGGGCTCCGCACACGTCGTGGTGGCTGGTGCTGGCGGGGTGGGTGGTGCTGTTCAGCGCGCCGGCGCGCTGTCTGATCGGGGCTGGGCTGGCGCGGGCGCTGGCCGGGCCGATCGCTCCGGGGTCGTATCCGCGCGGCGGGGGCACGCATCTGCGGCTGTGGAGCGCGGAGCGGGCGGTCGCCGCGTTCGGGGTGCCGTCGCTGGCGGGGACGCCGTGGGCGGGGGTGTACGCCCGGCTGCTGGGCTGCCGGACCGGCCGGGACGTCCAGCTCCACGCGCTGCCTCCGGTGACCGGGCTGGCGGAGCTGGGCGACCGGTGCGGCGTCGAGCCCGAGGCGGATCTCGCGGGCTGGTGGCTGGACGGCGACACGCTGCACGTCGGCCGGGTGAGCGTCGGCTCGGGCGCCCGGGTCGGTCACCGCGCCACCCTGCTGCCGGGCGCGGCCCTCGGTCCCGGCGCCGAACTGGCCGCCGGGGGCTGCCTGGACGGCCCGGTCCCGGCCGGCGAGTCATGGGCCGGCTCCCCGGCCCGCCCGCACTCCCCTGCGGGCACCGGCTGGCCCGCCCGCCCCGCCCGCACCCGGAGCGGCCGTCTCTGGCACCTCGCCTACGCCCTCTCCCTGACCGTCCTGCCCCTGCTCTCCCTCGTGGCCGCCGCCCCCGCCCTCGCCGTCACCTGGCTGCTGGTCCGCACGACCCCCACCCTGTCCGGCGCGGCCGTCCACCTCCTGGCCGCCGCCCCGCTGCTGGCGGTCCTGACGGCCGTGTGCGGCATGCTGCTCACCGCGCTGACCGTCCGTCTCCTGGGCCGCGGGATCACTCCCGGCGTGCACCGCGCGGACGGCGGGGTCGCCTGGCGGGCGTGGCTGGTGACCCGCATCCTCGACGGGTCCCGCGTCGGGTACTTCCCGCTGTACGCGAGCCTCGCCACCCCGTACTGGCTGCGGCTGCTGGGCGCCCGGGTCGGCCGCCGGACGGAGATCTCGACGGTCCTGCCGCTGCCGTCCCTCCTGCGCGTCGACGACGGGGCGTTCCTCGCGGACGACACGCTCGTCGCGCCGTACGAACTGCGGGCCGGCTGGCTGCGGCTGGGGGCGGTGCGGATCGGGGAGCGGGCCTTCGTCGGGAACTCCGGGATCGCGAGCCACGACGTCCCCGACCACGGCCTGGTGGGTGTGCTGTCCGACGCTCCCGTGTCGAGCGCGCCGGGGACGTCGTGGATCGGCCGGCCCGCGATGGAGCTGCCCCGGGTGGCGCAGGCGGGCGACCAGGCGCGGACGTTCGCGCCGCCGCGCCGGCTGGTGGCGGCCCGTGCGGCGGTCGAGGCGTGCCGGGTGCTGCCGCTGGTGATCGGGACGGTGCTGGCGGAGCTGCTGCTCCTGGCCGGGCAACGGGCCCTGGACGTGGGCGGGTTGCCGCTGGCCGCGCTCACCGGCGTCGTCTCGCTCCCGGTGGCGACGCTCGCGGCGTGTCTGGTCACGACCGGCGCGAAGTGGCTGCTGGTGGGGCGGTTCCGGGTGGTGGAGCGGCCGTTGTGGTCGTCGTTCGTGTGGCGCAACGAGCTGTTCGACACGTTCGTGGAGACGCTGGCCGTGCCGTGGGGCATGGGCGGGCAGCTCGGGACGCCGGTGCTGAACTGGTGGCTGCGGAGCATGGGGGCGCGGATCGGGCGGGGGGTGTGGCTGGACTCGTACTGGCTGCCGGAGACGGATCTGGTGAGTGTGGGCGACGGGGCGAGCGTCAACCGGGGGTGTGTCCTCCAGACACATCTCTTCCACGACCGGATCATGCGCATGGACACGGTGACGGTCGGTGCCGGGGCCTCGCTCGGTCCGCACAGCATCGCCCTGCCCGCGACGACGATCGGCGCGGGGGCGTCGGTCGGGGGCGCGTCGCTCGTCATGCGCGGCGAGTCGGTGCCCGAGGGCACCCGCTGGGCGGGCAACCCGATCGCGGGGGTGGTCGCGTGACGTGGTGCGGGAGGCGGGCCCTGGTGCGCGGGGCGCTGCTCGCGCCGCTGGCGCTGGTGGCGGCGGACCGGTTCCCGGGGCGCCCGGGCCGGTACTTCGCGGGCCACGGCTCGGACGAGCACCGCACGCTCGCCTACGGTCTGGACCTCGACTACGACCCGGACGCCGGGACGCTGGAGGGGCGGGCCCGTCTGCGGGTGGTCGCCGAACGGGCGCTGCGCGAGGTGCGGCTGGACCTCGCGGGCCTCACGGTGCGGGAGGCGCTGGTCGACGGGCGGGACGTACGGCCCCGGCGGTCCGGGCACAAGCTGGTGCTGCCGGTGGGGCGGACCGTCCCGGCGGGGGCGTCGTTCGTCGTGGAGGTCGGGTACGGGGGGCGGCCGGGGCCGGTGCGGACGCCGTTCGGGCAGATCGGCTGGGACCGGACGGGGGACGCGCACGGCGGGACGCTGGTGGCGGCTCAGCCGCTGGGGGCGCCGTCCTGGTTCCCGTGCAACGACCGGCCGGACGACAAGGCGGAGTTCACGTTCCGGGTGCGGGTGCCGCACGGTCATCAGGCGGTCGCGAACGGCACGCTCGTGGACCGGGACGGCGACCGCTGGACGTACCACCATCCGGGGCCGATGGCGCCCTACCTGGCCGCCCTGTACACGGGCCGGTTCGCGCACGGCACCTGGCGGGCCCGCGACAGCGCGACCGGCCGCACGATCGCCGGCCGGGACGCCTACCCGGCCCGGCTGGCGGACGCGGCCCGGCACGATCTGGGCCGGCAGCCGGAGATGGTCGAGGCGTTCACCCGCTGGTTCGGCCCGTACCCGTTCGAGACGTACGGGGCGGTCGTCGTGGACGCCGATCTCGACCAGCCGGTGGAGAACCAGACCGCGTCCGTGTTCGGCCGCAACCACGTCGACGGCCGGCGCACCTGGGAGACGCTCGTCGCGCACGAACTGGTCCACCAGTGGTTCGGCAACAGCGTGAGCCTGCGGGACTGGCGGGACATCTGGCTGAACGAGGGTTTCGCGACCTACGGGGAGTGGCTGTGGTCGGAGCATCTCGGCGAGGAGTCCGCGGACAGCCTCGCGCGCGCCGCCCGGCGTTCGCTGGCCGCCCGTCCGGCGGGGCTGCGTCTGGCCGCGCCCGGCCAGGACCGGATCTTCGACGAGCGGGTCTACGACCGGGGCGCCTGCACCCTGCACGCGCTGCGCCTCACCCTGGGCGACGCCGCCTTCTTCGCCGTGCTGCGCTCCTGGCACGACACCCGTCGCGGAGGCGCCGCCGACACGGCCGCGTTCGTCGCCCACGCCGCCCGCTCCCGCCCCGCGACCGTCGAACCCCTCCTGCGGAGCTGGCTGTACGACCGGCGGCTCCCGCCACTGCCGGAACCCCGTTCACAAACCTGACAAGAAGCTGTCACACCCGGCCGGAATGCCGTCCCGGCGAAGGCTCGTTCTCACTGACGTCGGATCGGAGGGGAGCCACCCCTCAGCCCTCGCAGAAGGAGCCCGCATGACCATCGAAGCGCCCACGACCGGCCTCGACGCCTTCACCGAGGACTGGCAGGAGTGGCACCGCGCCCAGGAGGCCCGGCTCGCCCACCCGCACGGCTTCCTCGCGATCACCGGCCTGCACTGGCTCGACGACACCCCGCAGCGCTTCCCCGACGCCCCGGGCGCCTGGCGGACCGGCCCGGACGGCGTCGTCGTCACCCTCGACGACGGCGAGGAGCTCGTCGTGGACGGTGAACCGGTGCGCGGCGAGCACCGGTTCGGGGTGCTGCCGGAGCGGGGCGGGGTGGACGCGGTCTGGGGCGACGCCGTCATCGAGATCGCCAAGCGCGGCGGCAGCGACATCGTCCGCCCCCGCCACCCGGACGCGCCCCTGCGCACGGCCTTCACCGGCACCCCCGCCTACGTCCCCGACCCGCGCTGGTCGGTCCCGGCCCGCTACGTGCCCTTCCCGGAGCCCCGCCCGACCACGGTCGGCGCGGCGGTCGAGGGCCTTGAGCACGTGTACGAGGCGCCGGGCCGCGTCGAGTTCGAGCTGGACGGACGGCCCCTGGCCCTCACCGCGTTCCCCGGACACGGCCCCGGCCGCCTCACGGTCCTGTTCACCGACGGGACGTCCGGCGTCACGACGTACGCGGCGAACCGCGTGCTGTCCCTCGACGCGCCGGCCGCCGACGGCACCCTGACCCTCGACTTCAACCGCGCCGCGAACCTGCCCTGCGCGTACACGGACCTGGCGACCTGCCCGCTGCCCCCGGCGGAGAACCGGCTCCCGCTGCCCGTCGAGGCGGGCCACAAGATCCCCTACGAGCGCGGCGGCCACTGAGCCGCACGGCCCCCCGCCCGGCACGCACACTTCGTCCACTGTCCGCTGTCTACGCTCCCGCCTCTTGTCCGACGCCCAAGCGCAGGGAGCGCGTTCATGACGTTCACGACGATCGACGGCAACCGGCTGTTCCACACCGACGAGGGTCCGGCCGGGGGAGGGGACGGGACGCTGCTCCTCGTGCACGGTGAGGCGTGCGACTCGCACGACTGGTCGGCGCAGACGGGGGCGTTCGCGGCCCGCCACCGGGTGATCGTGCCGGATCTGCGCGGGCACGGCCGGTCCACGGGGCTGTCGGGCGGGATGCGTCCGCGTGACTTCGTGTCGGATCTCGTGGAGCTGCTGCACGTCCTGGACACCGGCCCGGTGACGGTGGTCGGGCATTCGCTGGGCGCGGTGGTCGCGTCGGTCCTCGCGGTCGAACACCCGGAGCTGGTGCGGGCGGTGATCGCGGTGGAGCCCGCGTACGGCTTCGCGGCGGAGTTCGCGCCGCCGCTCGCCGCCGCGTTCCGGGTGCCGGACCCGGTGGAGGTCGCGGCGGCGGTGCTGGGCGGTCTGGAGGGCACGGGGGCGGAGCCGGGCGCGGACGCGCTGCGGGTGTGGCACCGGCGGCGGGTCCTCGGCATGGACCCGATGACCGTGCGGGACGTCTTCCACGGACTGTTCGACGAGGCCGCCGCCGCGCTCACCGTCCGGCCGGGCGTCGAGTCGTACCTCGCGCGCCGCTCCTGCCCGGTGCTGTCGCTGTCGGCGGGCGACTCCCTCAAGGCGAAGGGCATCGACGGTGACTGGGAGGAGTCGCTCAGCCTCCATCCGTACAGCGTGTCGGTCGTTCTCGACGGAGTCGGCCATTGGATGCATCAGGAACGCCCCTCGGAGATCAACGCACTGGTACTGGGTTGGCTGCACGGTCTGCCGGCCCCCCGACCGGAGCGGAAGACGGACACACGGGGATGACGACGTGACGATGCGGTTCGAGGTCCTGGGAGCGGTACGCGTACGGCGCGACGGCGTCGAGGCGGAGCTCGGCGCGGCGCAACAGCGGCTGCTGCTGGCGCAGTTGATGGCGCACGCGGGGCGGCCGGTGCCGATGGAGGAGCTCCAGTACGCGCTGTGGGGCGAGTCCCCGCCCGCCTCGCCGGCCAACGCGGTGTACCGGCACATCGGTGTGCTGCGCCGGCTCCTGGAACCGCGTCTGCCGCTGCGGGCGCCGGGGCGGTGGCTGGTGCGGGACGCGGGCGGCTACCGGCTGAACGCCTGCCCGGACTCCCTGGACCTGCTGCGGTTCCGGGAGCTGGTGCGGCGGGCCCGCGAGGAGGGGGTGCGGGGGACGGCGGGGGCCGTGCCGCTCCTGGTGGAGGCGCTGGGGCTGCGGACGGGGCCGGTGGCCACCGGGGTGCCGGTGGAGGCGCGGGCGCATCCCGCGTTCGACGCGCTGGAGCGGGAGTATCTGGCGGTGCTGAAGGAGGCGGCGGACGTGGCGCTGTCGGTGGGTGCGGGCGGGCGGCTGCTGGCCGTGCTGCACCTGGCGGCGGGCGAGCATCCGCTGGACGAGCCGTTGCAGGCGCGGCTCGTGCGGGCGCTCGCGGCGACGGGCCAGCGGGCGGCGGCGCTGGGCACCTGGCAGCGGGTGCGGGAGCGGCTCGTGGCGGAGCTGGGCGTGGGGCCGGGGAGCGAACTGCGGGCGGCGCGGCGGGAGGTGCTGCGCGAGGCGGTCCGGGCGGGTGGCGAGGAGCGGGCGCTGCCGGAGCGCCCGACGCTCGTGCCCGACCCACCGGACGACGGCCCGTCGGCGGCCGACGGCTCCGCGTACGTCCGTCCCGCCCAGCTCCCGGCGGATCTCGCCGCGTTCGCGGGCCGGCGGGCCGAGCTGGACGTCCTGCGCGGTGCGGCGCTGTCGGCGCAGGAGACGGCGGCGACCCGGATCGCGGTGGTGAGCGGGATGGGCGGGATCGGGAAGTCGGCGCTGGCCGTGCGGTGGGCGCACGGCGTCGCCGACCGCTTCCCGGACGGGCAGTTGTACACGGACCTGCGCGGTTTCGACCCGGGCGGGGAGCCGGCGGACCCGGGGCAGGTGCTGCGCGGTTTCCTGGAGGCGCTCGGTGTGCCCGCGGGGCGCATACCGGACCGGGTGGAGGCGCAGGCGGGGCTGTACCGGAGCGTGCTGGCGCGGCGCAGGGTGCTGCTGGTGCTGGACAACGCGCGGGACGCCGAGCAGGTGCGCCCGCTGCTGCCGGGCAGCCCCGGCTGTCTGGTCGTCGTCACCAGCCGGGACCGGCTCACCGGGCTGGTGACGGCCGAGGGCGCCCGCCCGCTGGTGCTGGACCGGCTGCCGGCCGGCGAGGCACGTGAGGTGCTGGCCCGCAGGCTGGGCGAGGACCGGGTGCGGGCCGAGCCGGGGGCCGTCGAGGAGATCGTCGCCCGGTGTGCGGGGCTGCCGCTGGCCCTGGCCGTCGTCGCGACGCGGGCCGCCGCCCGCCCGCACTTCCCGCTCGCCGCGATCGCCGCCGACCTGCGCACGGCCCAGGGCGGACTGGACGCGTTCACCGACGCCGACCCCGCCGGGGACGTACGCGCGGTGCTGTCCTGGTCGTACCGGGCGCTGAGCCCGGGGGCGGCCCGGCTGCTGCGGCTGCTGTCCCTGCACCCGGGCCCGGACGTCACGCTGCCCGCCGCGACGGCCCTCGCGGGCGACGAACCCGGCGAAGTCCGCGCCCACCTCGCCGAGCTGACGCGCGCCCACCTCCTCACCGAGCACACGCCGGGCCGGTATGTCTGCCACGACCTGCTCGGCGCGTACGCGGCCGAGCGCACCGCGCGAGACGACTCGCCGGAGGTGCGGGAGGCGGCCGTACGGCGGCTCCTGGACCACTGTCTGCACAGCGCGCACGCGGCGGGCGCCGTCCACGCGCCGTTCTGGCGGCTGTGCCCGCCGCCGGCCGCCGTGCCGGGGGCACGACCCGAGTCGTTCACGGACGACGCGGGGGCGCTGCGCTGGTACGCGGCGGAGGCGCGGGTGCTGGCGGCCGTCGCGCGGCGGGCGCTGGCGCGCGGGGACCACGCTCATGTGTGGGGGCTCGCGTGGGCGTTGGAGCGGTTCATGGACCGGCGGGGCCACTGGCACGACGGGGCCGCGCTCCAGCGCGCCGGCCTCGACGCGGCCGTCCGCTGCGGCCACCGCGTCGCACAGGCCCACCTCCACCGCGCCCTGGCCCGCGCCTCGGCCCGCCTGGAGCGGTACGACGACGCGCGCGCCCACATCCGGCGCTCCCTCGCCCTGTTCACGGAGCTGGGCGACCGTCTGGGCCTCGCGCACGCGCACCGCTGTCACGGCTGGCTCCTGGACCGGCTCGGCGCCTACGACGCGGCGCTCGACGCGGTGGGCCGCGCCCTCGCCCTGTACCGCGAGGTGGACGACCGGGCGGCGCAGACGGGCGCCCTGCACGCGCTGGGCCGCACGCACGTCCGGCGGGGCGAACACCGCAGGGCCGCCGCCTGTTTCGAGGAGTCCCTGGTCGGTCTCACCCGCCTCCCCGTGGTCACCCGGTACGCCGAGGCGGGCGCCTGGGACAGCCTGGGGGTGGCCCGGCATCACCTGGGCGAGCACGCGCGGGCGATCACCGCGTACCAGTGCGCGCTGCGCCTGTACCGCGAGGCCGGGGACCGGTCCGGGGAGGCGGGCACCCTGTGCCGCCTGGGCGACACGTATCTGACGACCGGTGACCCGGGCGCCGCCCGCACGGTGTGGGAGCGCTCCGCGCACTTCCTGGTGCGCACCGACCCGACGGCCGCCGCCGAGCTGCGCACCCGTCTCCTGGCCCTGGGGGACGCGGTCCCCGCACCCCGGCTGGCCCTGGTGCGCGACGCCTAGCGGGCGAACGGGCCGTTCAGGGCGGCCCACTGGAGCAGCAGGATGGTCTTGCCGTCGGTGATGCGGCCGTCGTGGGCCATGGCGAGGGCCTCGGTGAAGGGAAGGTCGAGGACCTCGATGTCCTCGCCCTCCTCCTCCAGTCCGCCGCCCGCCTCGGTGAGGTCGGCGGCGGTGTAGGGGGCCGCGTAGAAGTGGAGGCGTTCGGTGACGGAGCCGGGGCTCATGTAGGCGTCGAGGACGTGCGTGAGGGGGCCGAGGGTGACGCCGAGTTCCTCGGCGGCCTCGCGGCGGACGGCGGTGAGAGGGGTGTCGTCGTCGAGGAGTCCGGCGGCGGCCTCGATGAGCATGCCGTCCGGGTGGTCGTTGACGTAGGCGGGGTAGCGGAACTGGCGGGTGAGCAGGACCCGGCCGCGTCCGGTGTCGTGGGGCAGGACGACGGCGCCGTTGCCCCGGTCGTACGTCTCCCGCTGCTGGGTGGTCCAGCGGCCGTCGCGGCGGCGGTAGTCGAAGGTCGTGCGGCGCAGGACGTGCCAGCCCTGGGAGGTGAGTTCGACCCGCTGGACGACGACGTCGGGGTTGCGGTCGAGGCCGTGGCCCGCCCGGTCGAGGCCGGTGCGCCCTCGGTGGTCGGGGGTGTCGACGCCGGGGCCGGTCGCGGGGAGGTGTGTCGGGCTGTCGTTCATGACGCGCTACGATACATGCAGAAACGTGCAAGAACAGGAGAGAGTGCGGATGCTGGCTGCCGAACGGCGTGACCACCTGCTGGGGCTGCTCGCCCGCGACGGCAAGATCGTCGCGAAGGACGTCGCCGCCGGCCTGGGGATCTCCGAGGACAGCGTCCGGCGCGACCTGCGCGATCTCGCGGCGGAGGGGCTGTGCCAGCGGGTCTACGGCGGGGCGCTGCCGGTCTCTCCGGCCGTCGTGGACTACGCGGCGCGGCAGAGCGTGGCGGCGGACGGCAAGCGGAAGGTCGCCCGGGTGGCCGCCGGGCTGGTGCGGCCGGGGAGCGCGCTGATCCTGGACGGCGGGACCACCGCGCTCGCCGTCGCCCGCGCGCTCCCGGCGGATCTGGGGTGCACGGTGATCACCCACAGCCCGACCGTCGCGTCGGCGCTGCTCGGCCATCCACTGGCCGAGGTGTTCCTGCTCGGCGGGCGGCTCTTCAAGCACTCGGCGGTCGCCTGCGGGGCCGCCGCCGTGGAGGCCGCCCAGAACGTCTCGGCCGACGTGTGTCTCCTCGGCGTCACCGGCGTCCACCCCGAGGCGGGCCTGACCACCGGTGACGCGGAGGAGGCCGCGATGAAACGGGCCCTCGCCTCGCGGGCCGCCGACACGTACGTCCTCGCCTCCTCGGAGAAGATCGGCACCGCCTCCCGGTTCCGGGTGCTGCCCTGGGAGGCGGTCAGCGGGGTGATCACCGACTGTCCGGCCGAGGGGCCGGTGCTGGGCGAGTTGACGGCGCGGGGGGTGCGGGTGCTGTCGGCGGGCTGACGGGGACTTCGCGCGGTGGGTCGGCGTGGAGCGGGCCCGGTCGGCGCGTGCCAGGGGGCGATCACCCGGCGCGCTCCCCCGCCGCCGCAGGCTCGTGCGTGCCGGGTGCCTTGTCCACGACGCCGATCGTGCCGTCGGGGAGGCGCTGGACTGAGCGGACGCCGGGGAGCAGGTTGAGCAGGGCGCAGGGGGTGCCGATGAGGGCCGCCGCCAGCAGCAACGTCGTGCGGGTGCCGAGGAGTTCGGCGGCCGGCGCGGCTGCGGCGTACCCGGCGGGCATGGCGATCAGGGAGATCGTCCAGTCGAGGGAGCTGACGCGGGCCAGCAGTGCCGCGGGGAAGAGCTGCTGCTGGGTCGTCGCGAGGACCTCGCCGACGAGCGCGGTCATCGCGAAGGCGACGGCGACACCGAGCGCGAGGGCGTACAGCGGGGCGGGCGGGGCGAGGAGGGACAGGGGGGCGACGCCGGCGAGGGCCGCCGCGTTGGTGGTGACCAGGGGGCGGCGCGGGCGGTAGCGCAGCGCGGCCAGCCCACCGGCGATCGAGCCGGCCGAGCCGGCGACCATGACGGCGCTCCAGGCGATGGCCCCGCCGTGGCCCCGGTCCAGCACGACCGGTCCCAGGACGAAGAAGAACGCGAGGCAGAAGTTCCACACCCCCCAGCACAGCAGGTTGGCCAGGTACCAGCGGCGCCCGGCCACCGCCCGCCAGCCGTCCCGCAGATCGGCGAAGAAACGCTGCTTCCCCGGCCGTCGTGCCTGCCCGCGCAGTTCCATACGGGAGACCAGCGCGAGACTCAGCAGGAAACTCGCGGCGTTGACGGCCATCGCGGCACCGGGTCCGGAGACCGCGAGCAGCAGGGCGGCCAGCGCGGGGCCGAGGACCTTGGCGGTGCTGTCGGTGAGACCGAGGAGGGCGTTGGCGGGTTGCAGCCGTCCGGCGTCGACGAGTTCGGGCACGACCGCCCGGGACGCCGGGGTGAAGAAGGCGAAGGCGATGCCGGCGACCGTGTAGACGGCGGCGAACTCCGGGACCGACACCCGGTCCGCGAGGATCATCACGGCGAGCAGCCCGTAGCAGACCGCCTGGACGGCGTCCGTCGCCATCAGCACGAACCTGCGGGACAGCCGGTCCGCCCAGACCCCGCCCACCGGCAGCGTCACCACCTGACCGATCGCGTGGCAGGTGAGCACCGTGCCGACGTCCCCGGCGCCGCCGCCCGAGCGCAGGACGGCGAACACCACGGTCACCGGGATCAGGGCGCTGCCCAGGGCGGAGACGCCGCGCGCGATCCACAGGAGCCGGTAGGGACGGTCCCGCAGGGTGGCGAGCGAGGGGTACGAGGGCATGGTCGGGCTTTCTGTACGGGGAGGGTGACGGGGTTTCCGGGCAGGGGTCAGCGCCGCCGCGCCCGGAAGCCGCCAGCGGGAGGGGTGGGTCAGACGGTCGTGCGGAACCGGCGCCGGTAGGCCGCCGGGGTCGTGCCGAGCTGTCTGCGCAGGGCGCGGTGGAGGGTCTCCACGGAGCCGAGTCCGCAGGCGGCGGCGATCCGGTCGAGGGGCTGGTCGGTGGTCTCCAGGAGCCGGCGGGCCGCCTCCACCCGCACGGCCTCGACGTACGCGCCGGCGGTGGTGCCGGTCTCCTGGCGGAAGACCCGCGCGAAGTGCCGTTCGCTCAGGCACATGCGGGACGCGAGGGCGGCGGCGGAGAGGTCGCCGTCGAGGTGGTCGACGATGAACATCCGCAGGGCGTCGATGTCGCGGCGGGCCGCGGGCGGGCGGCTCAGCGGGACCGAGACCTGGCTCTGGCCGCCCTGCCGCCTGACGTACACGACCAGTTGCCGGGCCACCGTCAGCGCGGTCTCCTCGCCCAGGTCCTCGGCGACCAGCGCGAGCGCGAGGTCCATGCCGGAGCCGATCCCGGCGCCGGTCCACACGCTGCCGCAGCGCACGAAGACGGGGTCCGGGTCGACGGTCACCTCAGGGTGGTCGGCGGCGAGCCGCTCCGCCGCCGACCAGTGCGTCGTCACCGTCCTGCCGTCGAGGAGTCCGGCGGCGGCCAGCAGATGCGCGCCGGTGCACACCGACACGACCCGGCCGGCCTGCGGGGCGGTCTTCGCGATCCAGGCGACGACGTGGTCGTTCCCTCTCACGTCCCGCTCCCCGGGGGCCGGTTCGACGGCGCCGGGGATCAGCAGCGTGTCCAGGACGCCGTCCACCTCGTCGAAGGCCAGGTCCGCAACAAGCCGTGGCCCCGCCGACGTCCGCACCTCACCCCGGGTGCGTCCCGCGAGTTCGACCCGGTAGCCCGCCGCTCCCCCGGTCTCCCGGTCGGCCAGCGCGAAGACCTCGGCGGGGCCGGTGACGTCGAGGAGGTCGACGCCGGGGAAGACCGCGACGACGACGCGGCGGGTGGTGGGCATGGGTCCATCCTGGCGAGCGGGACCGGTGGCGGCAATGACGGTGTCCTGTCAGATCCGGACACGCGACGGCATCCCGGTGCGCCTCCCGGCATCCCGTTCGGCGTGCCCTCGCCGGCCGCTACTTCGCGGCCCGCAGCAGGTCCGAGAGGGCGATCCGGGAGGACACCTCCAGCTTGCGGTAGATGCGGGCGAGGTGGGTCTCGACCGTGCGGGGGCTCAGGAAGAGGCGTTCGGCGATCTGCCGGGTGCGCAGGCCCGAGGCCGCGAGTCCGGCGATCTCGCGTTCGCGGTCGCTGAGGAGGTGGAGGGGGCCGGCGGAGGGGGCGGGGAGCGCGGCGCGGACCTGCGCCGACCGTTCCTGGACGAGGAGGGCGGAGCAGCGGCGGGCGACGGTGTCGGCGGTGTCGAGGTGGCCGAGGGCGGCGGCGGGGCCGTGTGCCTCGTGGCAGGAGGGGGCGCCGGTGACGAGTGTCCAGGCGTACTGGACGGGCATGTCGGCCTGCCGGAACGCGTCGGCGGCGAGGGCGAACAGCTTGGCCGCCGCGTCGTGTTCGCCGTCGGCCGCGTGGAGCCGGGCGCGGGCGCAGCGGACGTGGGCCTCCTGGACGGGCAGCCCGAGCCGTCCGGCCTCGGTCTCGGCGTCGGCCACCAGCCGGCCCGCCTCCTCGCGGTCCCCGCACTCCAGGGTGGCGGTGACGAGCAGGGAGAGCAGGAAGGGCCGGGAGAAGGGCCGCACGCGGGGCAGCCGTTCGCCGGTGCCGTGGGCGAGGAGGGTGCGCCGGCAGCCCGCCGGGTCCCCGGCGAGGAGGCGGGCCTGGGCGAGGAGTCCGGCCGCCGAGGCGGTCCACCAGCTGTGGTCGAGCGGGGCGGTGCCGGTCGTCTCCTCGGCGAGCGCGAGCGCCTCCTCGGCGCGGCGGGCGCCCCGGGACCAGACGAGGGTGGTGGCGCGGACGGCGCGGGCGAGGACGACGGCGGGCTGGACACCCAGGGAGTGGGCGACGTCCTCGACCTGCCGGGCGTGCCGCTGGGAGGCGTCGAGGCGGCCGGTCCACTGTTCGGCGACGGCGAGGCCGAGCAACCGGTGCAGCAGGACGGGCCGTTGGGCGCCGGAGGGGGTGGCGGTCAGTCCCCGGCTGAGGTGGCGGGCGGCGTCCGTGAACCGTTCGAGGTAGAGCTCGGCGCTGCCGAGGAGGGCCAGCGTCTCGGGGGTGCGCCCGGCGAGCGGGTCGGGGAGGGCGTCGACGAGGGCGGCGCAGCGGGCCGCGTCGGCGCTCGCCCGGTCGAGGTCGCCGGCGTGGGTGGCGCACAGGACGTCGAGGACCCGCAGCACGGCTTCGGCGCCCTCGGTGCCGTCCTGGGCGCGGACCGCCTCGCGGATGAGGGCGCGGGCCTGTTCGTGGGTGCCGCGCAGGACGTGGACGAGCCCGTACTCGACGATCGCCTCGGCGACCTCCGCGGGCAGCGGGCTGGGCAGGGGGCTGGGCAGGAGGTCGCGGGCGCCGCCGATGATGGCGGCGGCCTCCGGGTAGCGGCCGAGCTGCCGTTCGGCGTGGGCGCAGACGGTCCGTGCCTGGAGCGCCTCCCCCGCACTGAGCGCGGTGTCGGGGCGGCCCAGCAGGTCGTGGGCGAGGGTGCGGGCCTCGTCGAGCCGGCCGGCGGCGATCAGCGCGCGGCAGCGGGCCAGTTCCAGGCCGGTGCGGGCGGCGGCGTCGGGCAGGGCCTCCAGGGCGAGCCTGAGCCAGTTCGCGGCGGTCCCGGGTTCCTGGGCGACGATGTCGGCGGCGCCGTCGGCGAGGGCGCGGACGGCGCGGGCGGCGTCAGCGCCGAGGAGGTGTTCGGCGTGCCGGGCGCGTTGACGGGCCCGGCCGCCTCGGGCGGTGAGGAGGTCCAGGGCGCGGCGGTGGGCGCGCAGCCGGAAGGAGACGCCGGCTCGTTCGTGGACGACGTGGCCGACCACGGGGTGGCGGAAGGCGAGGCCGCCTTTGCGGTCGGCGGGGCGGACGAGGTCGGCGCGCTCCAGTTCGGCGAGGGTGTCGAGGGTGTCGTCGAGGTCGCGTTCGCAGACGTGGGCGAGGTCCTCGGGGCGGAAGGGGCTGCCGATGACGGCGGCCGACGAGGCGGTGAGGACGGCGGCCGGGGTGAGCGCCTCCACTTCGGCGATGAGCGGTTTCGCCTCGCGCAGGAGGGCTGCGGTGTCGGGGCCGGGGGTGTCCGGTCCGTGGTCGGGGTGCCAGCCGGAGGCGGCGAGGAGGCGCAGGTGGAAGGGGTTGCCGTCGGCGGCGGCGCACAGGCGGGCGGCGTCGTCCGGTTCGCGCGGGGTGGCGTCGTGGCGGGCGAGGAGGGCGGCTGCGGCCCGGGCGTCGAGGGGGCCGGGTTCGAGGCGGGTGACGCGGCCGGCCCGTACGCCGTCCTCCAGGGCTTCCAGGAGGACGGACGGGGTCTGTGCGGGGCGGTGGGCGAGGGCGAGGAGGAAGGGGCCGGGGGTCACGGAGCGGACGAGGCGGACGACGGCCGCCGTCGACCGGGGGTCGCACCAGTGGAGGTCGTCGAGGATCAGTACGCATCCCGCCGCCCACCGGTCGGGCCGGTCGGGGAGTTCGGCGGACGGCTGGGACAGCCGCCGTTCCTCCCAGGCGTCGTGGAGGACCTGGAGCGGGCGGGTGTTCCCCCGGACGGCGTGGGCGCGGACGGCGGGGACTCCCCGGCGGGCGGCGAGTTCGACGAGTGCCGTCGTCAGCCGGGTCTTGCCGATGCCCGGGGCGCCGGTGATCTCCACGACGGAGCCCCGGCCTTCGCGCAGTGCCTCCACGGCGTGGGTGAGCAGGGCGAGTTCGGCCTCGCGCCCGAAAGGGCCCCCTTCGGCGGCCGGTACGGACACAGCGCTCATGATCGCCCCCCTGTCACAGCAACCATACAGAAGATCACCACGCTCCCCGATTCGCCGAGGTAGGTCAGGGAATGTCCCACTCGTCGATGATCTGCCGGAGTCCGCCGTCGGCCTCGGCGCCGAGCAGCGCCATGAGGGGCAGCCGGTCCGCCGGGACAGGCGGCAAGCGGTTACGTACCGCGCTTACGTGGTTTACCGGACAGATCCGGGCCCGACCCGGATGAAAGCCTCGGTGTCACAGTCGACCACTGTCGCGAGGGAGCACGCCGTTGGACCGCGCACGGGCAGCCGGCCCCGGTGATCCCCTCGTCGGGAGGGAGGGGGAGACCGGGCGGCTGCGGCAGATCCTCACGGACGGGACGCACCCGGGGCCCTGGCTGGTGGAGGTCTCGGGAGACCCCGGTATCGGCAAGACCCGCCTGCTGGCCGAGTGGACCGCCCTGGCCGGGCACGCCGGACGGGCCGTCCTCTCGGGCCGGGCGCCCACGGCACCCGGCGCCCAGCCCTTCGCCCTGTTCCGCGCCCCCGTCGTCCGTGCCCTGGATCTCCCGGGCACGGCGAGGGCCCTCCCACCGGAGGAACGCGCCCTCCTCCTGCGGCACTTCACGGACGGCGAGACCACCGAAGGCGACCAGGACGCCCTGTCCCGGAGCATCATCACCCTCCTGTGGGCCGCCGCGAGCGCCACCCGTCTGACGCTCTGCCTGGACGACGTCCACCGGGCCGACACCGACTCCCTCGCCCTGCTGGCCCACCTCCTGCGCCGCCCCCGCCCCCGCACCCCGCTGATCCTCGTCTGCGCCTACCGCCCCCGGTCGGCCCCCGCCGCGCTCACCGCGAGCCTCGCGGACGCCGACGCGGGCTACCGCGTGGACCGCCTCCGCCTCGGCCCCCTCCCGCGCGGCGGCGTCGACGACCTCGTCGGCCGCGCGCTCGCCCCCGCGCACCGGCGCCTCCTGCACGACGCCGCCGAGGGCAACCCCTTCCACCTGCGCGTCCTCTCCCAGGCCCCCGCCCCGTTCGCTCCCCCGGGCGGTGTCACCCCCTGGGTCCTCCCCGACGACGCGCTCATGACGGCGGCCTCCGCGCTGGCCGCCGAACTCGGCGCCCTGGACGACGGGGAACACGAGGTGCTGCGCGCCGCCGCCGTCCTGGGCGAGACGTTCGACCCCGTCCACCTCCCCGCGCTGACCGGCCACGACCCGGCGGTGACCGCCCGCGCCCTGGACCGGCTGATCGCCCTGGACCTGGTCCGCGCCGACCACGCGGACGGCCGGACGTGCCGGCTCCGCCATCCCGTCCTGCGCACGGTCGTGTACCACCACGCCCCGCACGGCCGGCGGCGGACCGCGCATCTGCGGGCCGACCTGGTCCTGCGGGCGTCGGGAGCGCCCGCGGCCCAACGGGCGCCGCACGTCTCGCGGTACGCGGAGCCGGGCGACCAGGACGCCGTGCGGCTCCTCGCGGAGGCCGCCGACGAGGTGCGGGCGAGCGCTCCGGAGGCGGCGGTGTCCTGGCTGCGGACGGCGCTGAGCCTGAACCGGGAGGAGGACGGGGACGGGCTGCGGGTGCGGCTGACGGCGTCGCTGGCCCGTGCGCTGGGGGCGCTCGGGCGGCTGACGGAGTGCCGGGAGCTGCTGCGGCGGGTTCCGGAGCCGGCCGAGGGGGTGGTGACGCGGGCGGACGTCGAACTCGTCGTGTTCCGGGCCGTGGTGGAGCGCCATCTCGGGAACTACGCGGGCGCGCAGGCCCTGTTGACGAGTGGCCTCGGGCGTATCCCCCAGGGCACCGCCGACCGCCTGGAGTCGAGCGGCCCGCTGCGGCTGGAACTGGCCACGGTGAGTCTTCTGCGCACGGAGTTCTCCCGTGCGCGGGAGCTGGCCGAGGGGGTGTTGCGGGAGGCGCGGGCCGGACGGCACCGGGCGCTGCGGACGGCTGCCGCCGTCCGGCTCACGCACTGCGGGGCCTTCGCGGGGGACGTCACCCCGCTGCTGGGCCGGGGGCGGGAGGCGGGCGCGCTGGTGGACTCGACGCGGGACACCGACCTCCTCGCGCAGTTGGACACGGTCGCGCAGCTCGGGTGGGCGGAGACGCTCGCCGAGCGGCATCACGACGCGCTGCGGCACACGGCGCGCGGTATCCGGCTCGCGCAGGGGTCGGGGCAGTTGTTCGTCCTGCCGTATCTGCGGCTCGCGCACGCCTACGCGAGTGTGAGTGTCGGGCGGCTCACCGACGCGGCGCGGTCGGCCGAGGAGGCGGAGGAGGACGCGCGGCGGATGGAGCGGCCGGCGCTCCTGGGGTTCGCGCTGGCGCTACGGGCATGGGCGGCCTCGCCGGTGGACGGGCCCGACGCGGCGGCGGCGGTCGCGGAGCGGGCGGTGCAGGAGGTGGGGGCGGGCGGCAGGCTGTGGGGCGTGACCGCCGGGGTGCTGGCGGGGGTGCGGCTGGGGCAGGGGCGGGCCGTGGAGTGTCTGGCGCTGACGCGGTCGGCGATGGAGCACGACCGGCATCCCGGGACGGCGCGGTGCGTGCGGCCGATGTGGTGGGCGCTGGGGGCGCGGGCCGCGGCGGCTCTGGGGGACCGCGCGGAGGCGGCCGAGTGGGCGCGGAAGGCGGCGCGGGACGCGGAGTCGCTGGATCTGCCGGGTCAGCGCGGGCACGCCGCGCTGGCCCGCGCGCACAGCGTCCCGGACCCGGTCGGCCCGCTGGAGGAGGCGGTGGCCGGGTTCCGTACCGCCGGGCTGGTCCTCATGGAGTGCCGGGCGAGACTGCTCCTCGCGGACGCGCTGACCCTGCCCGGGCGGGGTGGGCCGGCGGGGCGACAGGGGCGGGGGCGGACGCGGGAGCCCGCGCGGGAACAGGTGTGGGGGCCCGCGCGGGAACAAGCATCGGGGCTCGCGTGGGAGCAGGCGCTGGAGCACGTCAACCGGGCGAAGTCCCTCGCGGACGCCTTCGGGGCGCACCACCTCTACCGGGAGGCGGTCGACGTGCAGCGCCGGCTGGGCGCGCGCCGCCCCCGCACGGCCGCGCGGACTCCGCTGCCGGACATGTCCGAACGCGAGCTGGAGATCACCCGCATGGTCGCCCTCGGTCTGTCCAACAACGACATCGCCCGCACCCTCGTCGTCTCCCCCAAGACGATCGAGGCCCACCTCACGCGCATCTTCCGCAAGGCCGGGGTCCGCTCACGCGCCGCGCTCGCCGCCACCCTGCCGCAGCCGCTGCTCTGACCGACGGGGCGGTATCGGCTGCAAGCGTTTCCAGCAATGGCCGAACATCCACGCCGGACAGACGCGGACGGTGTCCGTCCCGCTCCCGTGAACCGCCTTCTCCCGTAAGCCCCGTCAGCCTTGACGGGCCTTCACCCCGGTGCTTCCATCCCCCATGAAAACGTTTTAACCGCCCGACACCCTTCACCCCCGAGGAGGGGTTGTCATGCACTGGTCACTAAAGCTTCGCGGAGGGGCCGTCGCCGTCTCGGCACTGCTCGCCGCCGGGATCGTCGGCCCCACAGAACCCTCCGCCGCCGGCACGACGCTCCGGGCCGCACGGGTGATGGAGAACCTCGGCCGGGGAGTCGTCGCGGTCCGCAGCGGCCCGGCCCAAGTCCTCGTGTCCTGGCGGCTGCTGGGCCTCGACCCGGCCGGCATCGGCTTCCACGTGTACCGCTCCACGGCGGGCGGCGCGTACACGAGGCTCACCGCGAACCCCCTCACGGCGGGCACCAACTACACCGACACCACGGCCGACTTGACGAAGTCCAACAGCTACCGCGTGACCCCCGTGACCGGCGGCCAGGAGCAACCCCCCAGCGACGCCTTCACGTTGACGGCGAACCACGCCACGGAGCCGGTCGTCCGCATCCCCCTGCGCCCGGGCGGCCCGGTGAAGTTCGCCTGGGTCGGCGATCTCGACGGGGACGGCGCCTACGACTACGTCATCGACCGCCAGACCTCCCCCCAGACACTGGAGGCGTACCGGAGTGACGGCACCTTCCTCTGGCAGGTGAACCTGGGGCCCAACAGCCTGAACCAGGACAACATCGAGCCGGGCTCCTCGACCGTGGACGTCGGCAACTGGGACGGCGTCACGGTCTACGACCTCGACAGCGACGGGGACGCCGAGGTCGCCGTGAAGATCGCCGACGGGGTCACCTTCGGCGACGGCACGACCTGGACGCACGCCGACGACGCACGCCAGTGGCTGGCGGTCCTCGACGGCCGCACCGGCGCGCTGAGCCGCTACTCGTCGATCCCGGCCACCTATCTGGCCGACGGCCCGATGGCCGCCCGCCTCGGCGTCGCCTATCTCGACGGCACCACCCCCAGCCTGGTCGCCTTCATGAAGAACCGGCAGGACGGCGGCGCGTTCAACCTGATGATCGGCGCCTGGAAGTACGACGGCGGCTCCCTGGAACGCCGGTGGACCTGGCAGCGTGACGGCCAGAACGCCCCGGACGGCCACAACACCCGGGCGATCGACGTCGACGGAAACGGCACCGACGAGATCGCCGAGATCGGGTTCGTCCTGAACGGCGACGGCACCCTGCGCTACTCGATGGGCCCGCGCGGCATCGTCCACGGCGACCGCTTCCACCTCGCCGACATGGACCCGGGCCGCCCCGGTCTGGAGGGGTACGGCGTCCAGCAGGACAACCCGAGCGGACTCCTGGAGTACTACTACGACGCCGCCACCGGCGCCCTGATCTGGCAGCACTACGGCGGACCCGCCGATGTCGGACGCGGGATGGCCGCCGACATCGACTCACGCCACCCCGGCATGGAGGTCTGGTCCTTCTCCGGCCTGTACAACGCGCGCACGAACACCCTCACGGAACCGGATGCATCGAAGCGCCCCTGGCCGCAGCTCGGCCTGTGGTGGGACGGCGACCTCACCGCCGAACTCCTCAACGACGGCAAGATCGAGAAGTGGAACCCGCTCGCCCCGACCACCACGGGCAGCCTCCCCCGCCTGGTCAGCACCTGGAACTACGGAGCCGTCGACGCCTCCCAGGGCATCAACCCGCTCCTCGTCGGCGACATCCTCGGCGACTGGCGGGAGGAGGCGGTGTACACGAACGCCGCCTACGACGAGCTGATCGTCTTCACCACGAACCAGCCCACCACCACCCGTCTGTACACCCTCGCCCACAACCCGGCCTACCGGAACGCCATGACGTTCAAGGGCTACATGCAGTCCCATCACGTCGACTACTTCCTCGGCGCGGGCATGAGCGCCCCGCCCCGGCCGAACATCGTGTACGCCCCCTGAGGGTCCGCAGACCCGGGAGCGGGCCGGGCCGGCCGAGAGGGCCGGCCCGGCTCAGGGGGTCAGCCGACCGTGTACGTGTACGGGACGCCGATGATCTCGGAGCCGTTCGCGACGCTCAGCGGTGTGTCGGTGGCCACGTAGAGGATGCCGTGGACGACGGTGCCGGCGGGTGCGGTCGGGGTGAGGGTCAGGGTCATGGCGCCGGTCTTGCCGGGGGCGACGGACAGGGGGGTGAACGGCGCCTTGAGGTCCCAGAAGGAGCCGGTGGACGCCTGGGCCGCCGGGTCGGCGGGCTGGGTGGTGGCGGTGAAGGACACCTGCGCGGTGCCGGTCGGGGCGGGGGTGGCCGTGTACGGGCCGGGGGTGGAGATGCTCGCGTTCCAGACGCCCGCGGTGAGCTGGTCGGCGGTCGTGGTGGCCACGGCCGATCCGTCGGGGCCGGGGGTGCCGAGGATCTCGGGCGCGCCGGTCCAGGGGAGGATCGACGCCTGGACGGGGACGTCGGCGGTGACGGTCGCCTTGAGTGCGGTGGTGTGCGTGGGCACCCACCAGGCGGGGGACTGCGCGCCGTTCACGGGGAACGTGGTCGTGCCGTCGTTCTCCGTGAGGGTGACGTCGGCCGGGGTGGTCAGGCGCGGGTCGAGGAAGTAGGACCGGTTCGCGGGCCCCGGGTTGGGCACCCGCACCGTCACCTTCAGCTTGCTCCCCTGCGCGACGACGGTCTTCTCGCTGTTCGGCAGGCCCTGGGCGGTGGCGGTCACCGCGTCGAGGGCGACCTTCCCCGTGATCTGCTCGGCGACCGCGTTGCCGCTGACGGCGTCGGGGACGACGACGAGGAGCGTCCAGCGTCCCGCGGCGGGCCGGTCGACGGTGAGGCTCGCGTACTTGGTGTGTGTCGTGCCCTTGACGCCGGTGAGGTTGGCGTCGCGGGCCAGGATCTGCTGCTGGGGGCTGACCAGGTAGGCGTTGAGGACGGTCCCGGCGTCCTGCGCGGCGAGGTCGACGGTGAGGCTGCGCCGGCCCGCCGGTACGTCGAGGTGGTAGCCGTTCGCCTGGCCGAGCCCGCGGCCGACGCCGCCCGTGACCCGTGTGGTGAACGAGGTGGCGCGGCCGGCCTTCGGGTCGACGGGGATCAGGGTGCGGCGGGCGACCGGCAGCGACAGGCGCGTCCCGGTGTCCGAGGTGAACTGGAGGGAGAACGGCGCGTCACCGGCGGCGCGCGGCATCGGCACGGCCACGGGGAAGCCGGTCGTGCCGCCGGCCGGGACGGTCCTGGTCTGCGTGGCGACGCCCGCCGTGGTCCAGCGCCGGCCGGTGACCTCGACGTGCAGGGGGCCTCGGTAGCTGCCGGGCTTGTCGTTGGCCCACTGGAGGCCGTTCATGCCGAAGTTCCAGATCAGCTTCACGGTCCAGGCGCCGGGCACCGGGTCGTGGACATCGACGTACTGGTGGTTGCTGTGCCCGCCGCCCCCGTAGTCGTAGCCGATCTGCGTCAGGCGGCCCTTGGGGTCGAACAGGACCGGGATCAGGTACCCCGACTTGTCCTTGCCGGGCCATGCCGTGCTCACGGCGAGGAAGGGCGTGCCCTTCGGGACGGTGACGGTGAACGGCTTGACGGCGAGCCTGCCCTGCGGGGTGTCGCCGAGCGGGGCGCCGACGGTGACGGTCCGCGCGTCGCGGAACGTCGTCGAGCCGAGGGTCCGCGAGGTCAGGGCGACCTTCTGGGGGCGGTTCGCGGTGTTGGTGAGCGTCACCGTGGTGCGTTGGGTGGTGCCGGGCTGCCCGGTGAGGTCCAGTTGCGCGGCGGAGGGGACGAGGGCGGTGCTGCCGGTGGCGCGCGCGGCCCGTACGGCGGCGTCCGTGTCCAGCAGGCCGGCGCCCTGTTCGTCGGCGGGGACGCCGAGGTCGGTGGCGGTGCCGGTGAGGAGCCGCTTGACCTGGTCCGGGGTCGGCCGGGTTCCGTCGTGGGCGGCGGTGTACGCCTGGATCACGTCGGCCGCCGCGCCCGCGACGAAGGGGGCCGACTGGCTGGTGCCGCCGAAGAGCTGCGTGGGCAGTGAGCAGCCCGTCCACCGGTCGCCGGGGGTGCAGGCCGCGAAGTCGTAGGCGCCCGGCGCCACGAGGTCGACGAGTTTGTTGCCGAGGGAGGTGCCGC
Organism: Streptomyces sp. NPDC004539; assembly: GCF_040610055.1. Lineage (NCBI taxonomy): Bacteria > Bacillati > Actinomycetota > Actinomycetes > Kitasatosporales > Streptomycetaceae > Streptomyces > Streptomyces sp. NPDC004539. The sequence continues at coordinate 115,700 of NZ_JBEXLS010000028.1, forward strand.
CCGAGGAGAGGGCCGCGATGTTGCCGCTCGTCCAGCCCGGGTAGCCGTAGCCGCGTGCCATCAGCCGGTTGGCCGTGGTGGCGCCGACGGCGATGACCTGCGGGTCGCTCGCCGGGGAGCCCATCGTGCCGGAGACGCCGGAGTCCCCGGTGGAGGCCACGACCGTCGTCCCGGCGGCGACCGCCGCGCGGTCGGCCAGCCGGATCGGGTCGGTGGCCGGGTCCGGGTAGTAGTTCGCCCCGAACGACTGGCTCAGCACGTCCGCGTGGTGCTCGACCGCGTACTGGACGGCCTGCACGAACCCGGATGTCGAGGCCCCGCTCTTCGCCCCGAACACCTTCAGGCTCATCAGCTCGGCGTCCGGCGCGAACCCGCGAATCCGGAACGCGCAGCCCTTCGGCGCCTTTGCGGAGTAGGGCAGTTGCTGCGCGAAGTCATAGGTACGGCTGCCCTGTGCGGCGACGGAGCTGGCGTCGCCGAACGCCTCCTCGCCGTCGGTGGCCTCGCTCGTGCCGCCGCCGGTGAAGTCCTGGTAGTCGGTGATGACCCGGCTGCCGTCGGGGCGGACGAACTCCGGGTTGTCGACGTCGATCCCGTCGGCCATGAACGCGACCTTCACGCCCTTGCCGGTCGCCAGCCTCTGCGCGGTGTCGGTCCTGGTCAGCCCCAACCCCTCGGGTTCCAGGGTGGGTTGAGCGATGCCCTTGGCGCAGGTGGCGGCACTGGGCGCGGCGGCCGTGGCGTGCGGGTGCCGGGGGAGGCTGATCGGGAGGTCCGGTACGACGGCGGCGACGTCCTGGTCGTCGCGTATCCGGGCTATGGTCCCGGGGTCGACCGTCGCGGCGACGGCGTTGACCAGGCTCATCCGGGCCAGATGGGTGGCTCCGGTGTCCTTGAGGAGCGTGACGACCGGGCTCTGGTCGCCGGCCACCGCCTTCGCGCGGCGTGCGGTGTCGGTCCTCGGGGACAGTTCGGGGTGCTGGTCCCGCAGGAGGACGATGACGCGCTGTGCGCCACCGGGGGCGTCGGCCTGCGTGGCGGTGGGGGACGCCGAGGCGGGTGCCGTGCCGAGGGCGGCGAGGCTCAGCAGGACCGACCCGGCGAGGGCGGCCGTCCGTTTTCTGTTGTGGTGCATGCAAGTCTCCGCTGGGAGTGGGGGGTTGGGCCGTCCGTGAACGGCCCTGCGACGATCTTGTCGCGCACAGCGGACGCAAACCTTCCGGTTCGGTTAAACAGTTGTCGATGTTCCGGCAATCCGGTGACCGGGAGGGCTGCTCAGCCCCATGCCCCGGACAGGTCGCGGGTCACGACCGTGCTCAGGACCCGCACGCCGCGCGTCGACGCCGGGTCGAGACCGGTGAGTTCACGGACCCGGCGCAGGCGGTAGTCGAGGGTGCGGGGGTGCACGTTGAGGGCGGCGGCGGTCAGGGTGCGGTTCATGTCGCAGTGGTAGTAGGCGTCGAGGGTCAGCAGGAGATCAGGGCCGGGCGCCAGCCGCCGGGCCACCTCCTGGAGCCACGCGTCGGTGAACGGGGCGTCCGCGACGGCGAGTTCGACGAAGACGTCCGCGAGGGTCCGCGCCCGCAGCCGCGCCGGTGCCCGGTGCAGCGGCGCCGCTCGGCTGATGCGCCGGGCCTGGTCGAGCGCGTCCTTCAGCTCCGGCGCCGAGGCACTCCCGGCCGCACAGGGGTGCCCGAGCGCCTCGGCGAAGTCCTGTACGAGGCCGTCGGCCCGGAAGTCGGCGGGGATCACGGCGATCAGCTCACCACCCCGGCCCACGCGTCCGGGACGCCAGAACGCGGGCACCCGGTACGTCTTCACCAGCGCCTCCACCTCCGCCTCCAGGTCCCGTTCGTCACCGGGCCGTTCCGGCACCCGGATCACCAGGACCCCGCAGGCGTCGGCCAGTTCGATCCCGGCGACCCGCGCCAGCTCCCTCGCCATCGCGTCGCCCGACAGCAACGCCTTCGCGAGCAGGGCGACTTGAGCGGCGTACGGCATCCTCCGGCGCAGCACCGACACGAAGCCCCGGCAGTAGGCGCCGATGCCCCGCTCGCCCTGCGGCGCGAACCAGCCCATGACGCGCATGAGTTCGTCGGGACCGTCGGCGCTGAGGGCGCGGGTCGCCTCGTCGATCTCGCGCAGCATCAGTGTCGTGTGGACGTGCAGCACCTGCTGGCGTGAGGCCAGCGACATGCCCGCCCCGGCCCGTAACTCGCCCATGGACGCGATGTAGTCGAGGTCCCGGTCCGTCAGCATGCCGTTGTCCGGGGCGAGTTCGACCGTGCGGCGCCTGAACCACACCGCGCACTCCAGGGTTTCGGCGAGCGCCCTGGCATCGTTGCCGAGAGAGGCGAACTCCGGGATCTCGCGCGCGTACGTGTCGACCTCCCTGCGCGCGTTGACGGGTGCCTGCCGGGCCAGCTCGGTGAAGAGGCTTCCCATGGCCGTGAGCATGCCATCCCGGGGTGGTGGGGCCGTAGGGGAAAACCGGACCACCGTTTTGCCGTTCCGGGTGAATCCGGCGGAGGCGTTTTCGTGAGGGTGCGCAAAGTTCCCGGCACGGGGGCGGTGGCCTGTTGTGGGGGCGGGCGGCGGTCGAGCTTAATGGGACCGCGAGGGCGCCCTCTTCCGCACATGCCGCACGACCATCCGTCCGAAACGGGAGGAACACGAGCATGAGAGCAGGAAAGAGAGCCGCCGCCCTGGTCGCCGCCCTGTCCGTGGCAGGCACCCTCATGGTGAGCGCGTCCGGTGCGGGCGCCGCCGCGGCCACCCCCAGCCTGCGGGCCTTCGGGATCACCGGGGACGGCACCCTGATGGCCACCTTCACCACCGACCGCCCCCAGGTCCTCGACTGGGTCCGGGTCGTCACCGGCCTCAGCGGGGACACGAGACTCGTCGGCATCGACCACCGGCCGCAGAACGGCCTCCTGTACGGCCTCGGCGAGAAGGGCGGCATCTACACGATCAAGACGCCGAACCCGCCCACCACCACCGACGTCGTGGTCACCAAGGTCTCCCAGCTCCAAGTGGCCCTCTACGGAACGACGTTCGACATCGACTTCAACCCGGCGGCCGACCGGCTGAGGGTGCTCAGCAACAACGGCCAGAACCTGCGGCACAACCTCAACGACAACACCACGGTCGCCGACTCGCCCCTGAACATCCCGCCGGCGACGACCGCCGCGCTCGGTGTGACCGCCGCCGCGTACACGAACAACGACCTGGTCGGCTCCACCGGCACGACGCTCGCGGACGTCGACACCCTCAACGACCAGGTCGTCATCCAGTCGCCCCCGAACGCCGGGAGCCTCGTCGCGACCGGCCTCGTCGGCTTCGACGCGAACCTCGACGCGGGCATCGACATCTTCAGCACCGTCACGAACGGCCGGACGACCGCCAACGCCGCGTTCGCCTCCCTGACGCCCTACGGCGCGAGCACGCCGTCCCTGTACGGCGTCGACATCCTGACCGGGACACCGACCCTGATCGGCCAGTTCCCGCTCAACATCACGGACGTGGCCATCACGATCAGCGGCACCTGAGCGTGCCGTAGTCCACCGGCGCACAACCTCGCGCGTTTCACCACCGGACGGCACGGACGCGTCTCGTGGTGAATCGCGCTCCGGTGAAAGCGCCCTACACGCACCCCCGAACCGACACGGAGCATGACAACCGGTTCCCAGGGCTTCAACCGGGCGGTATCCGGTGGACGCCCCTGCCGTGTGCGGTCGATCCCGAGGGGTGTTCATGCCACGTCGTGTTGTCCTGTTTCCCGGCCAAGGGGCGTATGTGCCCGGCGCGTTGGCGGCTCTGGCCGAGACCGAGCCCTCGGTGGGCGAGGTCCTAACGGAGGTGGACCGGGCGGCCGTCCGGCTGGGGCGCGGCCCGGTGTCGCGGTTACTTCTCGACACCGGGGCGCCGACGCTCGGCGAACTGGTGACGAGCGCTCCGCAGGATCTGCATCTGGCGATCTTCGCGTCCGAGATCGCGCTGTTCCGGCTGCTCACCGGGCGGTTCGGGGTGGAGCCGGACGTGCTGCTCGGGCACAGTTTCGGGGAGCTGGTGGCGCTCGTCGCGGCAGGCGTCCACGACCTGGAGCACGGGGTGGCGCTGGTGGTGGCGCGGGACGAGGCGTTCGCCGCCTGTCCGCCGGCGGCCGGGGGGATGGTCGCGCTGGAGGTGTCGGCGGCGCGGGCGGCGCATCTGCTGGCGGCGCTCGCGGAGGGGGAGGTGTGCGTGGCAGCCGACAACGGGCCCCGGCAGTGTGTGGTCTCCGGCCCCGGGGAGCCGTTGGAGCGGGTGCGCAAGGCGGCGGAGGCGGTCGGGATCACGGCGACCGGGCTGCGGGTGCCGTACGCGTTCCACAGTCATGGGCTGGCCGGCGTCGCGCACGACTTCGCCGACCGGGTGCGGGAGTTGGCGGCGCGTCCGGCGCGGTACCGGTTGTACTCGGCGATCCTGGGGCGGTACGTCGACGACGGCGCCCATACGGCGCTGGTCGCGGCCCATCTGGTGCGTCCGACCCGGTTCGCGGACGCGGTGCGCGCTCTGCACGCCGACGGGGCCGAGGAGTTCGTGGAGTGCGGGCCCAAGGGGGTACTCAGCGATCTGATGACCTCGATCGCCCCCGGGGTGCGGGCCGTCGCCCCGCTGCGGCGGCGGGTGGGGGTCGGGGAGTTCGCGGCGACGCTGGGTGCGGAGGCACCGGTGGCGGCGCCGCGGGAAGCGTCTCCCCCGGACACCCCGCACGGCGAACTCGTCGGCTCGCTGCGGGAGTTGTACGCGGACGCGCTCGGCTACCCGCCGGAGGTCCTCACCGGCGACGCCGACCTCGAAGCGGACCTCGGGGTCGACTCCATCAAACAGGTCGAACTGTTCTCCCAGGCGTTGGAGCGGCACGGGCGCCGACTCCCGCCGGACGGCAGCCGGTTGACGAACCACACCACCCTCGACGCCCTCGCGGAGCTGCTGCTCGGCCTGCCCACGGCGGCGGGGGTCCGATGACGTACGAGGAGTTCCCGGTCGCCCGGGACCTGGTGGGCCGGGTGGCGCTGGTGACCGGCGGCGGCAAGGGGGTCGGCGCGGCGATCAGCCGTGAACTGGCCCGGCACGGCGCGCACGTGATCGTGAACCACTTCCACTCCCCCGAGCGGGCGGAGGAGACCGTCGCGGCGATCAGGTCGGCGGGCGGTTCGGCCGAGGCGCTGCGCGCGAGCGTCGCCAAGCCGGACGAGGTCGCGGCGCTGTTCCAGGCCGTGCGGGAGGCGCACGGCGGTCTCGACGTGCTGGTGAACAACGCGGCGCGGGGGGTGTTCGCGCGGTACGACGAGCTGACCGACCGGGAGTGGCAGCGCGCCGTGGACACCAATGTGCACGGCGCCCGGTGGTGCTCGCTCAGCGCGGTCCCGCTGATGACGAGAGGCGGGTCGATCGTCAACGTCTCGTCCATCGGAGCGGGGCTGGCCATGGACAACTACCTCCTCGTCGGGGTGTGCAAGGCCGCGCTGGAGGCGATGACCCGGTATCTCGCGGCGGATCTGGGGCCGTCGGGCATCCGGGTCAACACCGCGTCGGCCGGACTGCTCGACAACTCCACGGCCGGGCTGTTCCCGGGGGCCGAGGACCTCCGGCGGGTCTGCGCGCAGGCGGCGCCCCTCGGACGCGTCGGCACCGAGGAGGAACTGGCCCGCCTCGTGGCGTTCCTGGCGTCACCTCAGTCCGGCTGGGTCTCGGGCCAGTCGTTCCTCGCGGACGGCGGCCTGTCGGTGGGCCGGGCCATGCTCACCGCCCGCCCGCCGACACCCGCTGAGACACCCGCCCACCCGTCCAGCCCCATCACCCCGGCCCCTGCATCATCGGAGACGGCATCGGAGACGGTCGCCATCGTCGGCATGGGCGTCGTGGCCCCCGGCGCCCCCGACGCCGACGCCCTGTGGAACCGGCTCGTCGAAGGGCGCCCGGTCTTCACAGAACCGGGCGAACGGTTCACGCTGGAGCACTTCTGGTCCGGCGAGGACAAGACCGCCGACCACACGTACAGCCGGGTCGCGGGCTACGTCCACCAGCCCGGCGAGCAGGGCGACTTCCTCACCGCCTGGCTGCGCGCCGCGCTCCTCCAGTGCGGCCCGCCACCCACCGGCGCCCGCGCGGCCTGCTTCGTCGGCGCGTGGAACGAGGGCAGCCAGCACGTCGAGGAAAGCCTCCTCGTGGAGGCGGTGTCCGAACGGACCGGCGGACGGCTGCGGGAGGCGCTGCGCGGCCGGTACCCGTACGCGGGTTCCCTCGCCGACCACCTCCCGTACGCCGCTGCCCGCACCGCGATCGACGGGGTTCTCCCCGCGTCGACGCCCGTCCAGATCGTCGACACCGCCTGCTCCTCGTCCCTGTACGCGATCGACCTCGGCGCGAAGAGCGTCCTGGACGGCGACTGCGACATCGCCTACTGCGGGGGCGTGTTCTCCCAAGGTCCGCGCTACAGCGTGCTGTTCGCGCAGTTGAACGGGTTGAGCCGGACGGGCCGGGTGCGGGCGTTCGGGGAGGGTGCGGACGGGGTGCTGTTCTCCGACGGCGCGGGGCTCGTCGCGCTGAAGCGGCTGGACCGGGCGCGGGCGGACGGTGACCGGGTGCTGGCGGTGCTCGCCGGGTTCGGGGCCGCGTCGGACGGCCGGGGCAGGGCTGTCCACGCCCCCAACTCCTCCGGTCAGGAACGCGCGTTGCGGCGGGCGCGTGCCGTCAACGCGATGCCTGCGGGTCAGCTCGACTGGGTGGTGGCGCACGCGACGGGCACCCCGCTGGGGGACGCGGTGGAGCGCGCGGTCCTGGAGGAGGCCCACCCCGGCACGCTCTGCACGTCGAACAAGTCGGTGCTGGGCCACACCGGTTGGGCGGCGGGCGCGGTGTCCGTCGTCCACGCCCTCCAGGGCCTGGCCCACTCCACGGTCCCCGCCCAGATCCCGTACGACGGCCTCGCCCCGACCGCGCTCCGCGTCCCGGCGCACGCCACTCCCCTGCCCCGCCGGCCCGACCGCCCCCGGACGGTGGGCGTGTCGTCGTTCGGGTTCGGCGGCACCAACGCCCATCTCCTCCTCCAGGACGAGTCCGAGCCCCGCTCGCAGCCGCCGGTCCTCGCCGAGGACCCGGTGGTCGTCGTCGCCTGGTCCGCGCACCTGCCCGGCGCCCCCGGCGAGCGGGAGATCGCCCGGCGTCTCGCCGCCGGACTCCCGCCCGCCGACCGGCAGTTCGGGACGCCGTACCCGGCGCCGCCGCTCGACGAGGTCCGGATGCCACCGCGCACGGCCGCCGCGATCGACCCCGCCCATCTGATGGCCCTCCAGGCAGCCGCACGCCTCGCCCCCTTCTGGGAGGGGCTCACGGAGACCACGGGGGTGATCACCGCGCACACCGGCGTCCCGGTCACCTCCGCCGACATCAGCGTCCGCTGCTACGCGCGGTCCCTCTCCGCGCTCACCGACCCCTCGGTGGACGCGCTCGTCGACACCGTGCGCGACCGCACCCCCGCCTCCGGCGAGGACACCCTCGCCGGTCTCATGCCGAACGTGATCCCCGCCCGCGTGGCCGCCGCCCACGACCTGCACGGCCTGACCATGACCGTCGACACCGGCCCCACCTCGGGCCGCAGCGCCCTCACGACCGCCCGCAGGTACCTGAGCCGGGGCGAACTCGACGTGGCCGTGGTCCTCGGCGTCAACGGCGGCAGCACCCCCCTGTTCGCCCGCCTCCACGGCGTCCCGGCGCACACCCCCGCCGAGGGAGCCTTCGCCCTCGCCCTGACCCGCGCCTCGACCGCCCGCTCCCGGAACTGGCCGGTCCTCTCCCCGCTCGACCCCCTCCTGTCCACCCTCCCCGACCGGGACGCCTTCGCCCCGGACCACACCTACCTGGCGGCGGACGACCTGGTCGAGGCGGTACGCGGCATCGAGGGTGTACGCCGGGCCGAGGGGGCAGCACCCGGACTCCCCGCACCGGCCTCGACCCCCCACCCCGACCTCACCCATCGCCACACGGTCTCCTGGGAACCCTCCGGCACCGTCCCCGCCCCCACGACACCCCCACCCTTCTCCCCCGACACCCTGATCATCACCGACACCCCCCTCCACCTCCCCGCCGCCCGTCTCCTCACCCTCCGCCCCGGCGACGACCCCCAGACCTCCGTCGACAAGTTCCTAGCCGAGCACCCGGCCGGCTTCCACCACCTCCGCATCGTCACCTCCCTGCACATGGCCCCGGACTGGCCCGCCGCTCCCGGCCCGGTATTCCTCGCCGTCCAGGAGGCCGCGTTCCTCGCGACCCGTGAACTGCGGGACGGGCTCGTGGAGTCCGGGACGCTCGGGGTCGTCGTCCTCACGCCGTTCCCGGACGGGGTCGCGGCACCGCACGCCCATCTGTTCACCGGGTTCGTGAAGAGCCTCGCGTGGGAGTTGACGGGGTGCACTCCGCTCGCCCTGCTGACAGACTCCGACTCCCCCGAGGCCGGACTCGCCGCGCTGGACGCCGAGTTGAGGAAGGCGCGGGAGGGGCTGCCTGTCGTCGTGCACCGGGACGGGGTGCGCCTGGTCCAGCGGTTGCACCGGGACGACGTACCGGTCGGGCCGCTGCCGCTGAAGCCCGGTGCGGTCGTCGTCGCAACCGGGGGCGCGCGGGGGATCACGGCGGCCTGTCTGATCGGGCTGGCTCGACGAGTGCCGCTGCGGCTGCACTTGATCGGGTCGAGCCGCCTGGAGGACGTGCCTGCCGACCTGTTGGCGGCGTCGGACGGCGAACTGCCGGGCCTGCGTGCCCGGTTCATCGCCGCCGAGCGGGCCGCGCGGCCGGGACTGTCGGTGCGGGAGATCAACGGGCGGTTCGAACGGCTGCTCAACGCCCGCGAGTCCCGGCGGAACCTCGCCACACTGCGGGAGCTGTGCGGGGAGGACAACGTGCGCTTCCACACGGCCGACGTGACCGATCCGGCGGCGGTCCGGCGTACCGCCGAGCAGGTCGGGGCGGAGGTGGATCTGCTGGTCAACGGCGCCGGACTGCATCACCCCGGTGACATCACCCGAAAGGATCTGCCGGGCATGCGGCGCGTGCGGGACGTGAAGCTGTACGGCTATCACCATCTGCGGGACGCGTTCCGCCCCCGGCTGTGGTGCAACTTCGGTTCGGTCACCGGGCTCGCGGGGCTCCCGGGGGAGAGCGACTACTCGCCGGCCAACGACTTCCTCGCCGGGGCGGCTCAAGCGGCGTCCGAGGAAGGGGAGTTCACGATCGCGTGGACCATCTGGGACGAGACCGGGCTCGGTTCGGGGAGCGTCGTCCAGTCGTACACGGCCCGTACCGCGCGGCTCAGCCGGATGTCGACGGCGGAGGGGGTGGCGCACTTCCTCGACGAACTGTCCCGGCCCCGGCGCGACCGGCTCGTCAGCTACCTGGGCGAGGCCGAGTTCGCCTCCTTCGACGCGCGGTTCCCCGGCCTCCGCACCCCGCCCGGCCTCCTGGGCGCCCCGCGCGCACCGGGCCGCTGGGATCTCTCCCTCAGCGTCGCGGCCCACCCGTTCCTCCTGGACCACCTGGTCGACGGCCGCCCCACGCTCCCCGGGGTGATGCTGGCCGACCTCGCGGTCCAGGCCGCCCGCACCCTCGTCCCCGGACTGCCGGTGCGCGCGGTCGAGAACCTCGCCTTCTCGGCGTGGGTGCGCGCCCGCGCCGACGGCACGCCGGCCGCCTACCGGGTCACGGCGAGGGCCGTCGGCACGGACGCCGCCCGGTCCGTCGCCGTCGTCGTCCACTCCGACACGGTCGCCCCCGACGGCCGGGTCCTGGCCCGCGACCGCGAGCACTTCCGGGCCGTCGTACGCCTCGGCGGCCCGGCGCCGCTGCCCGTGCCGGTCGGGGAGACCGACCCCGAACTCCTGCCGGAGGTCGGCGACTTGTACTACGACGACGCCTCCCCGGCCGTCCTCACCGGGGTGTTCCGCGCGACCGAGGACTGGCGCACCCGCTCCTGCCTCTGGCGCCCCGAAACGGACCGGGTTGCCTCACTCCCCCGCCTCGCCACCCCCTGTGTCCTCCTCGACAGCCTCGCCCGCACCCAGTGGCTGGGCGGCCCCCAGGTGGCCGTCCCGCACCGCATCGACCGCATCGCCCTGTACGCGGAAGGGGACGACGCCGGTCTCGCCCGGGCCCATCCGGAGGGCGTCCGGCTCACCCACTGCACCGCCACCGGCGTCTCCACCGCGCGCGCCGCCGACGGGCGGGTCCTCGCCCAGATCACGGGTCTGCACGGTACCGAACTCGCCTGACCAGCAAGGGAGTAGCGTCATGGAACTCACCGGACAGACCGCGCTCGTCACCGGCGGTACGCGCGGTATCGGGCTCGCCATCGCCCACCGGCTCCTGGGGGCGGGCGCCCGGGTCGTGGTCACGGGGCGGGACGAGGAGACCGGCCGCGAGGCGCTCGGCCTGCTGGCGGCCGGGGACGACGCCGTGCTGTGCACGGGGGACGCGACGTCCCGCGCGGACGCCGAACGGGCCGTGGACACCGTGCTGGAGAGGTTCGGGCACCTCGACATCGTCGTCAACAACGTGGGCGGGGCGCAGGACTTCGCGACGGTCGCCGACATCAGCGACGAGCTGTGGCACTCGACGCTGTCCCTCAACCTCGATCCGGCGCTGTACACGACCCGCAGGGCGCTGGGCCCGCTGCTGCGGCAGCGGTCCGGGCGGATCATCAACATCTCGTCGATGGAGGGCCGCGACCCTGACCCCGGGCTGTGTGCGTACGCGACCGCCAAGCACGCCCTGATCGGTTTCACCCGGGTCCTCGCGAAGGAGGTCGCCGCGCACGGGATCACCGCGAACTGCGTCTGCCCGGGGGCGGTGGTCACCGACTGGGTGCGGGAGAAGGGGCCAGTGGCCGCGAAGGTCCTCGGCACCGACTACGACGGGCTGATCGCGCACCTCACCGGCCGCACCCTCACCGGACGGCTGACTCTCCCGGACGAGGTCGCGGCGGCGGTGCTGTGGCTCGCCTCGCCGGCCGGGGCGGGCGTCACGGGTGCCTCCGTCCCGGTCGACGGAGGCACCACACTCTGAATGCCTAGCCGCGCCCCCACCAGGCGGCCGAGACGTCCCGCAGGGTGTTCGTCCCGCAGTGCACCTCGCCCATGCCCAGGTGGTAGGTGTAGTAGTCGTCGATGTACGACACGGTCATGCCGGCCCCTCGGTAGGCGGCGGTGACGGCCTCGGTGAAGATGTCCTTGCCGCCGACGACCGGGCCCCACTGCTGGGGGGCGAGGTAGCGGGTGCGGGAGAGGACGACGCCGTTGACGGCTCCGGGGACGTAGGCGCTGGTCGTCACCGTCGGCGCCGCGTCGGCCGTGAGGAACTTCTGCTGGCCGTGCTTGCGGAGGTCTTCGGTGAGGGCGGCGCCCACCCGGCTCAGGCGCGGCAGGCGCAGGTCGCCGGTGGGCTGGTACTCGCGGAGGTAGAGGGCCGGGACGCGGACGATCTCGGCGTCCGTGACGCCCGTCTCGCGCTTGAGGATCGCGAGGTTGGCGGCGATCCGCTGGGACGCGAGCTTGTTGTCGGCGACGAGGTGCGGGGAGGCGAGGGCCTGGTCGATGGTCTCCTTCGGGGCCTGGGCGCCGGACTTGACGGGGACGGAGAACATCTTCGTCTTGCCGTGGCCCGCGCGCTGGGCGTCGCGCAGCAGGTTCAGGCCCGCGTCGGGGTCGGCGAGGCCGATGCGCCAGCCGCGCGGGGTGTCGGCGGGCAGGAACTGCACGAACTCGTCGACATGTCCGACGCCGAGCCACGAGGTGTCCAGGAGCAGCGGGTCCTGGAGGCCCTGCGAGGCGAGGAGCGTCCGCATCTTCTGCGAGGGCCGGGCCCCGCTGTCCTTGCGCTCGCCCATGATGATGCGGCCGGCCGGGTAGGAGCGGCCGTCGTGCGTGTACGGCGGGATGGTCTCCAGGTTGCCCATCGAGTTGAGCGACCAGTCCGGCACGCTGTCCGGGTTGGCGATCTGGACGACGCCGATGTCCCGGCCGCGCAGCTTCTCGAAGAGTTCGCGGCCGGCCTCGCGGTCGGGCTGGGCGGAGCGCAGCATCACGCGCATCGCCTGCCGCTTGCCGCCGGGGCCGGTCATGCTGACGTACGCCGGTTCCACGAAGTCCTGGGCCCAGGGGTCGTTGTACTTGTCGAAGGTGATGAGCGGGGCGGTGATGCCGGCCTTCTTGACCTCGCCGGCGAGGTTCTTGACGAACTTGGCCTGCTCCTGGCCGTAGAGGTCGTCGTCGTCCCCGGTGATGCGGGTGACCATCACCTGCTGGGCGTTCTGGAGGTGGTTCTGGGTGAGGAGGGGGGCGACACGGAGGGTGACGGAGTCGGTGGTGGAGCCGGCGGAGGTGGTGACGGTGAGGCGGATCACCGCGCGGCCGTCCCACTTGGCCTTGTCGCGGATGACGTCCGTGGCCTCGACGCCGAGTTCGACGCCGGTGCGGAGTTCGGCGGCGGTCAGGCGGGTCCTCGGGGTGACGAGGGCCCACTTTCCGGCGCGCTTGAGGAAGAGGTGGGTGTGCTCGGCGCCGGTGGTGACCGCGAGGCGTCCCCTGGTGTTCGGTTTGGCGTCCGGGATCGGGACCGTGCGGACGCGGGCCAGGTCGGCGGCGTCCGCGTCGCCGTTGACCTGGGTGTCGGAGGCGTCGTTGCAGGCGGCGAGCTGGGCGTCGGTGCCGGTGCGCGGGCAGCGCCGGGAGTCGTCGTCGAGGTTGGGGAGGTAGAGCGCGCCCCGGGCGACCGTCCAGGCGTCCTCGCCGACGGTGTCGGTGGTCCCGGTGACGTCCACCAGTCCGTCCCGGTTCACGTCCGCCCGCAGGTCGGCCTGCGGCACCTGGCCCGCGGCGACCGCCGCCGGGACGGTGAGGACCGATCCGGCGGCGGCTAGGGCGAGCACCAGGGAGCCTGCCGGGCGTATCCGCGTACGAGAACCCACGTCTTGTTCCTCTCGGTCGGGGGGTGACACCCCACAAGAGGCGAAGATTTACTTGTGAGTTCCCTGTGCCGGAGGAATTCCCGATCACTCGGGCCGCCCGCTGTGGAAGAGGGCCGGAGTGCCGGCGCTTTGCCAGGAAATGCCCGCCTGTGACGGTCTTGAGACAGTGGCCGGGAGACCACAGGGTACGTGTACAGCACCACGATCTCGGTACGGAGCTCGTGGAACACCCGCACAAGGAGTCTCCGGAATGACCATGAGCCACAAGCTCGTCGCCGCGGCGGCCACCACCCTCCTGACCGTCGGCGCCGCCGGCGCGGCCCAGGCCGCACCGCACCACGCCGCCGCGCCGTCGGCCTGCCGTCCCGCCAACCACCGGGCGACGATCGCGCAGGACCAGTCCAGCGCCGGCCACATCCACTTCCGCGTCACCCTGACCGCGCCCCGCGGCTACTCCCCCTGCACCCTCGCCGGCTCCCCCACCGACCTGCGTTTCTCCTACCGGGGCAAGCCTCTCGCCATCACGGCCGGCACCTACGGCGACCAGACCGGCGCCGTCACCTTCGGCCCCGGCCATCCCGTCCACTTCGACATCCAGGTCCCCAACTTCGGCGAGACCGTCCCGGCCGACGAGGCGTCGTTCACCCTGCGGACGCCCGGCGGCGGCACCATCCCCGGCGCCTCCTTCGCCGACGGCACCTTCAGGGTCGCCACCGGCACCCTCATCGGCCCGGTCCTGTCGGGCAGTTGACCTCGACGCCGGGGCCGGCTCCCTCCGGGCGAGCACGCGCCCCGGCCTCCTTCACCGCAGGAAGTCCGCGATCAGCTCAGCGGGGTTGGCGGCCTCGGTGGCCTCCTCCTCCCACCCCGGGCGGTCCATGTCGAAGACGACGACAGGCAGCGCCCGCCCGAAGATCCTCTCGATCTCGCCGCTCGCGTGCAGGTACCGGGCGAGTTCCACGACGGCGTCGGCAAAGTACCCTCCGAGCAGCGCCGACCTGACACGCAGGTCCTCGTCCTCCAGCATCCGCCCCAGGTCGAACTCACCGTCGTACCAGATGCCCAGCTCCCTGGCCTCCTCCTCGTAGAGGGGGCCGCCCACCGGGTCCTCGGGGACGTTCCCGAGCTTCTCGAAGCCGTCGAGAATCCAGTAGGCGTAGTTCCACCGGACCTCCCGGGCGTCCGACTCCCGGAGCATCTGCTGCGCACAGCGGCTCTCCGTGTTGTAGCCGATGTCCACGTACGGCCGGCGGTTGTCGGAGTCGACGCGCCACACGTTGAACGCCAGCACGTAGATCTCGCGCCTCACCCGCTCGGGGACACGCTCCAGAATCCCGCCGGCGGCTTTGCGCAGATGCCCCTGAAAAGTCTCCCGTTCCGTCACGGCGACAGCCTCTCACCGGACGGAACGGCGGCGTCGGGCGGCCGAGTTGTCCGGGGACCGCCTCCGGCGAGCCGCCGCCCGTCAGGCTCTACGTCATCACCAGTTCATCCGCGATTGAGTCAAATGACCCTATCTCCCGCGATGCCCTCCCCAACACACTCGACCTGCGCATCCTCACACACGCATCTCGCGCCTCCAGGAGAGCAGGTAGCTCGACATGATTTCCCGTACCACGGTCCAGCGCACGGCAGTTGTCGGCGCGCTGAGCCTGGCCTCGGCGCTGATGCTGGTCACGCCGGCGAGCGCCGTGACCGACATCAGCGGCCGTGAGCCGTTCGACACCAACCACATCCTGGGAAGCATCTGCACCGGCTCGACGGCCCTGTCGTTCTGGAAGATCAACGTCGACACCGGCGAGATCCGGCAGTCCGACGGCGCCACGTTCCGCTTCGGGAAGCTGACCGCGCCCTGGGAGACGTTCGACGGCTATTGCAGCTACCCGCAGTCGACCAGCTGGACCTGGCCCGGGTCCGAGAAGCAGGTCAGCAACACGCTCGTGAACTGCGCCCGCCAATCCACCCTGACTCAGAACATCCAGACGAACGGAAGCACGACGAGCACCACGCAGAACAGCGTCACCGCCCAGTTCGGCGTCGACTGGACAGCCCTCGAAAAAGTCCTGGAGTTCGAGGCGGGCGGCAGCTACACCCGCACCTGGTCGTACGCGAAGACCTCGGGCTGGTCCACCACCACCGGCCTCACCGTCGGCCCGCGCCGGGTGGCCTGGCTGTCGCAGCGCCCGGTGATGCGTACGGTGCGCTCCAACCCGAACTTTCACATCTACGTGTACAAGTGGGCCGGCGGCAGCAGCTCGAACTGGCGCGGCCGTGACTACAACGAGATCACCTCCTACGGCGCCTACTACGACGCCATAGGCGAGGTGATCAAGTCCGACGGCTCACCGGAGGGCCAGTACGTGGCCCACGACCGCCCGGTCCGCACGTCCGACCACTGCTGACGGCCGGTCAGTCGTCAGGGCCCTCCAGTTGCCCGGTCCGGGGGTTGGGGCCCTGGGGGCTGGGGCCCGGGCCGGAGGCGGGGAGGCCGAGGGTCTGTTTGACGGCAGCGTTGCGCGTCGTGCGTACGCCTTCGTGGTCGTGCACCCAGGCGTCGAAGTAGTTGACCGGCGGGATGAGCGGTACGCCGAAGTCGTCGAGGACCGACATGAGCTTGGGCACCTCGGCCGGGTCGAAGGCGTAGTGCAGGCCGCCGAAGAGGTCGAAGCCGCCGCGGGCGCCCATGTGGTGGGGCATCACGTACGCCGGGCGGAACGCCGGGACGAGTACGCGCGCCTGGGTGACCACCCGGGACTCCGGACCGGGCTGCCAGACCTCGAAGGTGCGCAGACCGGCGGAGCGCAGGGCGTGGCCGAGATTGCCGAGCGGGGCGCCGCGGTGCACACCTCCGACGACGTGCTCCTTGACGAGTTCGGGGCCTCCGGCGCCGCTGTCGGAGACCAGGAGAGTCAGGGTCTTGCGCGGGGTGCGGACCTTGAGGAGGAAGCCGAAGGTCTCGATGCCGCCGTCCGGACCGCTGGACTCGCCCACCTCGACGCTGTGCACCCACTTGGTGGAACACCTCGCCGCCCTCGACGGGCCACCACCGACGCGATGAGCGGCGCACCCGTCGCTCTGGCCCACTCACGGGTGTCGACGGAGTGGTCCGCGTGCTGGTGGCCGAGGAGGACGTAGCCGATCGTGCCCTTCTTGAGCAGCGCGGCGCGGACGCGGGCGACGACGGCGGGGCTCGGGGCACGGGCCGGATAGCCGACCGCGCCGTCGAGCAGGATGCCCAGGTCGCCGATCTGGTAATGCCAGTTGGAGATACCGAACCAGGTCATCCGGATGTCGCGGGGCGCTTCACCACGGGAGGCGAAGGCGTCGGGGGCGGTGAGGGCCGGCGCGGCGTGTGGTCGGCGCGTTTCGCCGCCGTACGCCGCACAGTTCGGTCACCGGAGCGGAAGCGATCCCGGCCGTGGACGAGCTCCCGGCTGATCACCACGGACACCAAAAAGGCCCGGGTCTCTGACCTGGGCCTCAGTGTTGGAGTGGCTGACGAGGATCGAACTCGCGCTCTCGGCTCGGAGCCTTGCGCGACCCCCGACTACCGGGCGGCGAGGAGTTCGAGGGTGTCGATCACGCGGTGGGAGAAGCCCACCTCGTTGTCGTACCAGGCGACGACCTTGATGTGGCGGCCGTCGACGCGGGTGAGGGCCGAGTCGAAGATCGAGGAGGCCGGGTTGCCGGTGATGTCGGAGGAGACGAGGGGGTCCTCGGAGTACTCCAGGACACCGGCGAGGGGGCCTTCGGCGGCGGTGCGGTATGCCGCGAGGACGTCCTCGCGGGTCACGTCGCGGGCGACGGTCGTGTTCAGCTCGACGATGGAGCCGACCGGCACGGGCACGCGGATCGAGTCGCCCGACAGCTTGCCGTCGAGGTTGGGCAGGACGTGCCCGATGGCCTTGGCGGCGCCCGTGGTGGTCGGCACGATGTTGACCCCGGCGGCGCGGGCGCGGCGCGGGTCGCGGTGCGGGCCGTCCTGGAGGTTCTGCTCCTGCGTGTAGGCGTGCACGGTCGTCATGAAGCCGTGCTCGATGCCCGCGAGGTCGTCGAGGACGGCAGCGAGCGGGGCGAGCGCGTTGGTGGTGCAGGAGGCGTTCGAGACGACCGTGTGCAGCTCGGGGTCGTACGCGTCGGTGTTGACGCCGTAGGCGAGGGTGACGTCCGCGCCGTCGGAGGGGGCGGAGACGAGGACCTTGCGGGCGCCCGCGTCGAGGTGGGCGCGGGCGGCCTTCGCCGCGGTGAAGCGGCCGGTGGCCTCCAGGACGAGGTCGACCTCCAGCTCGGCCCAGGGCAGGTTCGCCGGCTCGCGTTCGGCGAGGACCTTGATGCGGTGACCGCCGACGACGAGCGTGCCGTCCTCGACGGTGACCGGGCGGCCGAGCCGGCCGGACGTCGAGTCGAAGGCGAGCAGCCGGGCCAGGGCGGCGGGTTCGGTGAGGTCGTTGACGGCGACGACCTCCAGGGTGCTGTCGCGCTCCAGGAGCGCGCGCAGCACGTTGCGTCCGATGCGGCCGAATCCGTTGATGGCGATGCGAGTCACGGGTGTGGTCTCCTTTTCCGGTTCCCCCTCAGCCTCCCGCGCGGGGCGGGCCGTCGGCAGGGGCGAGATCGCCACAGTCCGCAAGGATCGCGCCAGGCCGCTACTCGCCCCGGGTGAAGGTCCGCCGGTACTCGCTCGGCGTGGTCCCGAGGAGCTGCTGGAACCGCATCCGCAGGTTCGCGCCGGTGCCGAGCCCGACGTCCCCCGCGATCTGCTCGACCCCGCGTTCGGAGCGCTCCAGCAGCTCCCGGGCCAGGTCGACGCGGGCCCGCATCACCCACTGCATGGGCGTGTACCCGGTGTCCTCGGCGAAGCGCCGGGAGAAGGTGCGCGGCGAGACGGCCGCGTTGCGGGCGAGGGTCTCCAGGGTGAGGGGTTCGTGG
Source organism: Streptomyces sp. NPDC004539 (assembly GCF_040610055.1). Lineage (NCBI taxonomy): Bacteria > Bacillati > Actinomycetota > Actinomycetes > Kitasatosporales > Streptomycetaceae > Streptomyces > Streptomyces sp. NPDC004539. The sequence goes on from NZ_JBEXLS010000028.1 coordinate 133,629, forward strand.
AGCCGGTGCAGCGCCCACTCCCGGGTCGCGGCGAACCGCTCCCCCATCGGCTCCGGCACACTGCGCGGCACGTACTGCGCCTGGCCGCCGCTGCGGTAGGGGGCGGCGACGAGGCGCCGGGCGGCGTGGTTGGAGGCGGCGACGCCGAGGTCGCCGCGCAGGATGTGCAGGCACAGGTCGATGCCGGAGGCGGCGCCCGCCGACGTCAGCACCGCGCCCTCGTCGACGAACAGGACGTTCTCGTCGACCCGTACCAGCGGGTGTTTCGTCGCGAGGGCCCGGGTGTAGTGCCAGTGGGTGGTGGCGCGCAGCCCGTCGAGGAGTCCGGTGGCGGCGAGCGCGAAGGCCCCCGTCGAGATGGCGGCCAGCCGGGCGCCCCGCGTGTGCGCGGCGAGCAGCGCCCCGACGACCGTCTCGGGCGGGTCGTCGCGGTCGGGGAAGCGGTAGCCGGGGATGAAGACGACGTCCGCCCACTCGACCGCCTCCAGCCCGTGCGCCACGTGGTACGACAGTCCGTCACCCCCCGTCACCAGTCCGGGCGCCGCCCCGCACATCCGGACTTCGTACGGCATGCTCGCGCGGGTCGAGAAGACCTGTGCGGGGATGCCGACGTCGAGCGGTTTGGCGCCTTCGAGGACGAGGACGGCGGCGCGCCTCAGACGGGGGGTGGGCATGGTGATCAGGGTACGAGAGGCCCGCCGGGTCAGCCGTCGGACTCCGGGGACGGCAGGTAGGCGCCCGGTACCGCGTCCGGCGCGTACAGCTTGCCGTCGCCGGGGTAGGGCTTGGTCCAGTCGTGGGTCTGGTACCAGGTGTAGCGGTTCATCTGGGTGGGGTTCGCGTAGTCGGGCACGGCGTTCGGGCCGGTGAGGCGCTGGTGCGTGGCCCAGGTCCGCCACTGGTCGGCGAGTTTCCGCTGTGCGGGCGGTACGGCGACGGTGGTGGGGGCGGGGGACGCCTGGGTGTCCTGGGCGGCGGGGGTGTCGGAGCCGCAGGCGGGCTGGGGGCTGACGCCGAGGGTGAGGGAGGTCCGGTTGGGGACGGCGGTGAAGGGGGTGGTGTCGGGTTTCGCGGTGAAGGCGCCGTACATGGGGGTGGCCGCGCTGTCGAGCTGGTTCATCGGGTGGACGCCGAGGATCTGTTCGACGGTGCGGACCATCGTGATCTGCGAGTAGTAGTGGCTGTCGACGGTGCCGTGCTGCGCGTAGGGGCTGATGACCTGGACGGGGGCGCGGTGGCCGTCGACGTGGTCGAGGCCGGCCTGGGAGTCGTCCTCGACGACGAAGATCGCGGAGTCCTTCCAGTACGTGCTGTGGGAGATGGTGTCGACCATGCGGCCGACGGCGAGGTCGTTGTCGGCGACTTCGGCGGCGGGGCTCGGTTTGCCGCCGGTGTGGTCGTTCGAGAACCAGAACATGTTGAGGTTCGCGGGGCCGTGCGCGTCGAAGTCCTGTTTCCAGATCTGTTCCTTGTAGACGTCCGGGACGTCGAGGTCGAACAGCGGGAAGCCCTGCACCGACACCTTGTTGAGGGAGGGGATCCCCGAGCCGGTCTTGATGGGGTATGCGGTCCGGGCGCCGGTCGTGGCCATGGTCTTGCTGTCGCAGTAGAGGTTCTGCCAGGTGGCGTCGGCCGGTTTGGTCTCCAGCGACTGGAACTCGCCGAAGTCCTTGACGCTCTTGCCGGCCGCCTGTGCGCCGGTCCAGATGAAGCCGCTCTTCTGGTGGCCGAGGACGTCGTTCTCGGTGTCGTAGCTGCGCGTGTACTCGCCCGCCGAGGACTCGGTGTACTCGGGGTTGTCCGACTGCATCAGCCAGTTGTGGCCCTCGGCAGAGTTGGTGCCGATGTCGTAGAAGTTGTCGTACAGCCCGAACTGCTGGGCCAGGGCGTGCTGGTTGGGGGTCACATTGGTGCCGAACTGGGTCAGCGCGGCGTTGCCGTCGCCCTGCGGGAGGTCGCCGAGGAGCTGGTCGTAGGTCCGGTTCTCCTTGACGAGCAGGAAGACGTGTTTGATCGTCGAGGGGTCGCCGAGCCGTACGGGGACGGGGACCGGTTTCGCGTGGCTTCGGCCCCGGGCCGTCGTGACGGAGCCGGCGGTCCAGCCGTTCTGCCGGAACACGTCAGCCGTCCTCGCCCTGACGACGTTGTCGTCCGGCAGCGTGAACCGGGTCAGGCTCGACGTCGTGTCGTGCGTATTGCGACCCGCACTGTCGGGGCGCATCGCGTCGACGCCGCGGGTGTTGGCGACGACGACCTTCTTCCCGGCGGCGAAGATCCCGGAGGGGTAGTAGTCCGTGGGGAGCAGGCCGACGTAGCGGGCGGGCTGCTGCGGGGAGGTGTAGCGGTAGACGGCGACGGCGTTGGCGCGGCCCAGCGTCACGAGGAGGCGGCCGTCGGCGGTGAGGGCCACGGCGTTCGGCTCGTAGCCGACGGACGCCTCGGGCCAGGGCTGGGTGGCGACGGTCTGGACGACCCTGCCCTTGCGGGTGTCGATGACGGAGACGCTGTTGTCGGCGGTGTTCGTGACGAACACCGCGCCCTTCGCGGCGTACACGGCGGTCGGGTGGAGGCCGACGGGGAGGGTGGTGACGGCGGCGGTGGGGTGGGCCGGGTCGATGACGCTGACCGTGCCGGAGATGCCGGCCCCGGTCTTGGGGTTGGCCGGTACGTCGGTGCCGTACGAGTTCATGGTGGTGTCGCCGGGCTTGGCGGCGCGTCCGCCCTCGTCGGCGACGTACAGCTTGCCGCCGGCCAGGGTGATGCCGCGCGGGGCGGTGCCCACGGTCCAGCTCCGCTCGATCGCGCCGGTGGCCGCGTCGAGGGCGACGACCCGGTTCTGGCCGTTGACGGCGGCGTACACGGTGGTGCCGTCCGGGGAGAACACGGCGCCCGCGACCAGGGCCTGCTGGGTGCCCTGGGCCGGGATCGGGACGGCCGTCGGGGCGGAGAGGGTGCCGTCCGCGGTCACGGTGAACCTGGTGTAGCCGCCGGCCTGGCCGAGCCACAGCTGTTTGCCGTCGGGCGAGTACGTCGGGCCTTCCTGGCCGACGGCGCCGCTGCCGATGCGCAGGTCGTCGGCCGCGTTGGTGCCGATCCTCTGCTTCACCCGGCCGGTCGCCGGGTCCATGACGATCAGGGAGGCGTCGCCGTCGGCGACGGAGGCGGCGAGGCGGGTGCCGTCGGGGCTGACCGTCGACGACATGATCTTGCCGTCATTGATGACGGTCCGGGTGCCGTAGGGCTTGAGGTACTGGTCGGCGGAGACGACCTGGCCGCGTGCGGTGACCTGGCCGACGTGCTGGGTGCCGAACTGGTGCGTCGAGGCGACCGCGGTGCCGGTGACACCGAGGGCGACGGCGATGCCCGTCGTCACCAGCGCGGTCCGCCGGCTGAGGCGTCTGGCCGGTTTCTCCCTGATACGCCGGGTGACCTGCATGGACCTATCCCTTCGAGGTGGTGTCCAGCAGCTCGACGTTCCCGTCGAACTGCCACAGGGGGTTGGGGGCGTCACCGGTCGGCGTCCGCACCAGGAAGTAGCCGTTCACTTCCTTCGGCCCGTCGCCGTCGGCCACGTACCGCCCGTCCGAGCCGATGTCGAGCTGGTAGACGGCCGTCCCCGCGACCGGCACGCCGGGCAGGTGCCAGGTGACGACGCACCTCCAGTCGTTGCCCGCGCCCTCCTGGGCGCCCTGTCCGTCGCTCTTGGCGCACGCCGCCGAGGAGTTCAGCTCGGCCTCGGTGACGGCGGGGCGGTGGAGCTGCTCGGTCTGGAGGCGGTAGAGGTGGGCGAACGCCGTGGCCAGGGACCGCTGGACCTTGGCCTGTCCGATGCCGGAGCCCGTGGAGGAGGCCGGGGTCGCGGCGGCCACGACGGCGACGGTGAGCGCGGTCAGCGCGGCGAGCGGCAGCAGGCCGGCCGTGAGCGCGCGGCGCCCGGCGCCGTCGTACGCGGGATGGGTGAAGTCGCGGCGCAGGAACAGGAGATACGCCAGTGCCGTCGCGAAGATCGCCCAGACGAGGCTGACCGTGACGGCGATCAGCAGCGGGCCGAGCTGTCTCGGGCTGGTGAACAGGCCGTTCCACGCGGTGAAGGCGTAGCCGGGCAGAGCGAGGCGTACGGCGACGGGCAGTGGCAGCGTCTGGGCGACCGACATCGTGAGCGCGAGGATCGGGGGCAGCAGCAGGCCCGTCGGGGAGCGGCCCAGGGCGACCGAGCCGAGCAGGCCGATCGCGGCGAGGGCCAGGGTCGGGGCGAGGGCGCAGGTCCAGGCGAGCAGGGTGCGGCCGGCGGCGTCGCCCGGGGTGAGGAGGCGGCCGTCGAGTCCGACCAGGGGGTGGTTCCCGGCCGTGAGCAGTCCGCCGGCCGTGCTGCTCGCGGCGATGCCGGTGACGAACAGCAGGACGACCGTCACTCCGGCCAGTGCCTTCGCCGCGAAGATCCGGCGGGGTGAGCGGACCGCCACCAGCAGGTGGCGCCAGGTGCCGAGCCGGTCCTCCGAGGCGAACACGTCACCCGTGACGACCGACGTCAGCAGCGGGAGCGCCCAGGTGCCCGCGAAGCCGAGCAGCACGAGGGGGCCGGCCCACGCCGTGGCGTGCATCCAGCGGCCGAAGAGGGTGTCGGAGGGGAGGGTGCTCTGCTCACCGACGCCGGCGACGAAGAGGGCGGGGGCGGTCCAGCAGGCGAGGAGGAGGAGTCTGACGCGCCATTGGTGGAAGAGTTTGACCAGTTCGAAGCGGTAGGCGCGGGTGAGGGGGGCTCCGGGGGCGACAGAGGTGGCGGGCCGTGCGAGAGCGGCGGCGGGTACGGCGGGGGCGGTCATCCGGCGGTCTCCTGCTGATCGGGCCCGGCGGAGTCCTGTTGTCCGGTGAGGGCGAGGAACGCGGCTTCGAGGGGGGAGACGACGGGGGTCAGTTCGCGTACGGCGACGTCGGCGCGGACGACGTCGGCGACGAGGGCGTCCAGCGCGGGGACCGCGCCCCGCACGACGATCACCTCGGGGTCGTGCCGTACGTCGGGGTCCTCGGTGATCCGGATGCCGGGCGCCTCGGCGGCCAGCTCGCGTGCCGTCCGCGGGTCGGACGTGCGCAGCCGGTGGTCGAGTTCGCCGTTCTCGGCGGCCAGTTCGCTCAGCGGGCCGGAGAAGACGACCCGTCCGGTGGTGAGGAGGGTGGCCTCGGTGCACAGGGCGTCGAGGTCGTCCATGCGGTGGGTGGAGAGGACGACGGCGGTGCCCTCGGCGGCGAGGCGGGTGAGGACGCGGTGCACATGCCGTTTCCCGGCCGGGTCGAGGCCGTTGGCGGGCTCGTCCAGCACGAGGAGCCGGGGTCGCGTGAGCAACGCGGCGGCCAGGCCCAGCCGTTGCCGCATCCCCAGCGAGAACCCGCGTGTCCGGTCGTCGGCGACCTCGGTCAGCCCGACCTGCTCCAGCGCGTCGTCGATCCCGGCCGCCCCCTGCCCGCGCAACCCGGCGAGCGCGGCGAGGTTCTGACGTGCGGTGAGCGAGGGATACAGCCCGGGCCCGTCGACGAACCCGGCCACCCCCTCCGGCCCCGCCAGCGCGCGCTCCGCCGGCACCCCCAGCACCTCCAGCCGCCCGCTGTCCGGCAGCGCGAGCCCCAGCAGCAGCCCCAGCAGCGTCGTCTTCCCGGCCCCGTTCGGCCCCGCCAGCCCGTGAATCCGCCCCCGGCCCACCTCCAGATCGACCCCGTCGAGCGCCACCACCTCCCCGAAACACTTCCTGAGCCCACGAGCCCGGACCGCCAGGTGCGGTGTGTCCACGAGTCCCTCCCCTCACGACGCTGAAGGACTCTAGGCGTGCCGCACGACGCGTACGCGGAAGCCGGATTGAACGGTCCCGGAACGGATCGTCAAGGCATCGGCAAGTACGTCCATAAATGGCAAATACGGGGTAAAGCAGAGGTCATACCCCTTCGCTGATGCCGGGATATTTGACCCTGTCGGTCACCCCGCGATGCTGTTTCCCTGGTGCCCGGCACCTGATCACGCGAAAGGAATTCAGTTGACCAGTCTCACGACTTTCCATGTTCCGCAGACCGTCACCGGAACGCCTCAGGACATCCGACTCGGGCAGCGGATGGTGGAATCCTGGCAGCGGGACGGCATTTACCAGATCGCCGTCGAGCCCGCACAGGAAAAGGTGGTCGCCGACGCCTACGCCGCGAGCAGGAAGTTCTTCTCCCTGCCTCTCGCCGAAAAGGCCGAGTACATCAGCGACCTCACCTACAGCGGCTACGTCGCCTCCGGCGAGGAGGTGACCGACGGGGTCCAGGACGGATCGGAGATCTTCACCGTCACCAAGGACGTCGCCCTGGAGGACGCCCGGGTCACCGAGCGATGGCCCTGCCACGGCCCCGTGCCCTGGCCCGGCCGGCAGTACCGGGATGCCGTGAACGCCTACATGGAACAGTCCGGCCACGTCGGGCACCGGCTGCTCCAGCTCACCGCGCTCGGACTCGGCCAGGACATCGACACGTTCACCCGGCTGACCGACGACGGCTGGCACCACATGCGGGTACTGCGCTTCCCCGCCGCGTCGGCCGCCAGCGACCGGGGCATCGGCGCCCACACCGACTACGGCCTGCTGGTCATCGCGACCCAGGACCAGGTGGGGCAGGCCCTGTACATCCGGCCGCCCGTCGAAGGCGAACGGCGCAACCGCAACTGGCTGGCCGAGGAGAGCGCCGCGGGGGTGTACGAGGACGACGACAAGTGGATCTACGTCGAGCCCGTGCCGCACACCTTCACCGTGTTCCCCGGCGACATGTTCCAGCTCATCACCGGCGGGGAACTGCTCTCCACCCCGCACAAGGTGAAACTCGCCGACGATGAGCGCTATGCCTTCGCCTACTTCCACGAGCCGAACTTCCAGGCCGTGGCCCGTCCGCTCGCGAGCACGGACGAGACTGAATCCCTCCACTACGGCAGCCATTTCACCTCGATGTTCACCCGCTGTTATCCGGACCGGATCACGACGCGGAGAATTCACGCCGAGGACAGGCTGTCCGTGCTGGACAAACTCCGTGAGCAAGCGATTTCCGCAACCTGACCGAGCGGAAATCGGATACCGCATCGAATACACCATCAGTGTTCGCCGGAGGTGTTTCCCTCTCTCAGGCCGACGCGTCCGGAACGCGCGGACCCGGGGCCGAAGCGTTCGCGGATCAGGTCCGTGGCCGCTTCGGCGCGGCGGGCCTTGTCGTCGGCGGGGTCGAGGAGGAGCTGCCGGGGGGCGGAGGCGGCGGGGAGGGTCGTCCGCGTGGAGGGTGAGGGTGCGCAGGCGGGCGCGCTGGAGGGCTCGGGTGGTCGTGGAGCGGTCGGCGTAGCGGGCGGTGAGGGTGAGGGTGCGGGCCGTCTGCGCCTCGGCGCGCAGGCGCGGGCCGAGGCGGTCGGTGAGGGTGAGGAGGGCGGTGCGCCGGCGGTCGCGGTCCAGTTCGTCGTGGGGAAAGTCGTACCGGACGGTCAGCGAGCGGGACGGCGCCGCCGGGGTGACGGCCGTGGGGTCGAGGCCGCGGGCGGCGCTGTGCAGGCGGCGGCCGGCACCGGCGCCCAGGATGCGCTGGAGCGTGCCGAGCGGGGTGGCGGCGATCTTGTCGATGCTGTCGAGACCGTACGTCGCCAGGGTCCGGGCGGTGGCGGGGCCGACGCCGTGCAGGAGGGCGGGGTGCTTGCCCGCGAGGAACGCGGCGGTGGCGTCGAGGTCGTCGGGGAGGGCGCGGACGGCGGAGGGGGGTCCGTCGGCGGCGACCATCCGGGCCGGCAGCGGGTTGCCGGCGACGCCGATCGTGGCCTTGAGGCCGTAGAGCCCGGCGACGCGGGCGCGGATGCGTTCGGCGAGGGCGGTGGCGTCGGTGCCGAAGTAGGCGAGCGCGCCGGTGACGTCGGCGAGGGCGGCGTCGGGCGGCAGCGCCTGCGCGGTCGGGGTGTACTCGGTGATCAGGTCGAGGAGCCGCTGGTGGAGGTGCTCGTCGCCCCTGATCAGAGCTCTGCTACACGCCCAAGCAGCACTTCTCCTTGCTCAACCCCAGTGGTGGCCAGGCGAGTTGGCGTGGCGGGTGTGCCCGGGGCCGCCGCAAGCCCGGGCGGCAGCGGGGCGGCGAGCACTCCTCACTCCACCCCGAGCCCGCCTCCAAGGTCGCCCGCGAAGCCGTCGCGGCCTCGTGATGCGGTGGGCAACGGCAGATAGTCGTCGACGGTCATGGAGTTGTGGAGGCGTGCGCTCTTGGTGGTGAGGCGGAGGAGGGCGCGGCTGGGCCGCGCGGGCAGGGCGGAGATCAGGCGGGCGCCCTGGGCCAGTCCCCGCACGCCGAGGCGTGAGGTGGGGATCAGGGTCTTCGCCGCGCTGAGCGCGACCGCGCGGCTGCCGCGCACGTGCTGCGCCATCGCGCGCTCGTAGGCGGGGAAAGCGCGTTCGTGGTCACCGCCCGCCCGTGCCAGCTCCCCGGCGAGGACGTACGCGCCGACGACTGCCAGGCTGGTGCTGCCGCCGACGGCCGGGCCGGGGCAGTAGCCCGCGTCGCCGACGAGCGTCACCCGCCCCCGCGACCAGGTGTCCATGCGGAGCTGGGTGATCGAGTCGAAGTAGAACGCCGGGGTGCGGTCGAGCTCGTCCAGCCAGCGATCCACGTCGGGGTGCATGCCGTCGAACGCACCGCGCAGCAGTTCCTTCTGCCGGGGCACGTCGTGGTGGTGGTGGTGGTCGAGTTCGCGCTCGCTACGGAACAGGAACAACGCCCGCGCATCGCCGAGGTGCCGCGCGCCGTACATACCGGCGGTTCGGCCGACGCCGACGTGGATGAGGAGTTCGCCGTCGAGTGCCGCGACGTTCGGCAGGGTCAGTACCCCGAAGTGGGCCCCGATGAAGGCACTGAAGCGGGACTCGTCGCCGAAGACGAGGCGGCGCACGTTGGAGTGCAGCCCGTCCGCGCCGACGACGAGGTCGAAGCGGCGCGGCGCGGCGTTCTCGAACTGCACCTCGCCGTCGGGCGAGATCGCGGTGATCGAGTCGCCGAAGATGTACTCGACGTCGTCGCGCGCGGCGTCGTGGTAGATCTCGCTCAGGTCGTCGCGCATGACCTCGACGTGCCGCTCGGAGGTGGCACTGAAGATCTTGGAGAGGTCCACCCGGACGGGACGCCGTGCGCCCTCCTGGTGGACGGTCATCCGGTTGGTGCCGGTGGCCCGCTCCTCGACGCGCGGGAGTACGCCCATCTTCTCCGAGATGTTCATCGCGGGCCGGAACAGGTCGACCGCGTGGCCGCCGGTCTTGCGCGGTGTCGGCGCGCGCTCGACGACGGTGACAGAGAAGCCGTGTCTGGTGAGCCAGTACGCCAGCACCGGGCCGGCGACGCTGGCGCCGGAGACGAGAATCCGCATGGCACCCCTCGTTGTCATTTCAGTCCACCCGTACGGCGTGGATCGTGGTGAAGGCCAGCAGGGGGGTGGCGGTCCGTGGGGGGTCCTCGAGTATGGGTGAGTGTCCGAGACCGGGCAGCAACTCGACTTTCGTGCCCGGAACAGCGCGGTAGTCGGCGGCGGATGAGGATCGCCACCTGCGGTCGTCCTCGCCGAAGATCACCAGTAGCGGCTTGCCGAGGGCCGTCAGCCGGTCCGGGAGCGCGCGCTGCTCCAGGTAGTCGCGGGTGGCCTGCATCGTTGTGGTGAGCGTGTGGTGGGTCATGCGGCGCACGTCGTCCAGGAGCTCCGGCGGGATCTGGTAGCCCGCGCGGCTGAAACCGGTGCTCGCGAACCCGCGGATCTGCTCGTCGGTCGGTGGCCACTGCGAAAGCCCGATGGGGACGGACTGCGGTGCGATGAAGGCGTCCAGGCTGGGGCCGGTGTTGATGAGCACGAGCGCGGTCACCAGGTCTGGTCGCTGTTCGGCGAGGGCGGTGGCGGCCACACCACCGCTGGAATGGCCTACGACCACGGCGTGCTCGACGCCGAGCCGGTCCAGTGCCGCGCCCGCCCGGCGTGCCTGGTCCGGGAGCGCATAGCTGCGGTCGACCGGTTTGGCCGACCGGCCGTGCCCGAGCAGGTCGATGCGGATGACGCGGTGAGATCCGGTCAGCATCGGAACCAGCGGGTCCCAGGAACGGGTCGAGGATGCGGACCCGTGGATGAGCAGGAGTGCGGGAGCGTCGCGGGGGCCGTCCTGACACACGTGGATGTCGCCGTCGTCCAGCGACAGGGTCGAACTCTCGGTGGCCTCGGCGCCGCCGTTCACGTACGGTCCGCCGTCAGAAACAGTCATGAGCCCACTGTCGCTGCCGGGCCCCGCCGGCGGATTGGACAAATGTTCCCCTCAGTCGGCTCGACTAGCATGGAACGGTGGGGACTTTCATGCACGGCACGGCTGTGTGGGACGTGGCATGCCCGCAGCGGCCCAGCAGAGTGGCCGGTCTCACCATGGCCGGGTTCCGTGTCCGTGACCTGGACGCGCTCCGGATGGTCCCGCACCCGGCCGTGACGCTGCTCCTGGAGTTCGGCGCCGGCTCGCCCGTCCTTGACTGTGCCGCCGGGAGGCAGCAGCGGGGAAGCCTCGTCGCCGGGCCCGGGCTCGGGACCGGCGGCGCGGTCCGTGCGCGGGGAAAGAACGTCGAGTGCGTGCAGGTGCGCCTGTCTCCGGTGATCGCACGCGCGGTTCTGGGCGCCTCCCCCACCGACCTCGACGGCGCCGTCGTGCCCCTGAGCGACGTATGGGGCCGGGAGGCGTCCCGGCTCCGCGAGCAACTCGGGGATGTCCCGTCGTGGCAGGGCCGCTTCGCGTTGGCGGACGCGCTGCTCGTCCGTCGGTACGAGGCGGGGCCGCCGGTGGACCCGGAGGTGGCCTGGGCCTGGCACCGGATCGTCGGCAGCCGTGGCCTGGTCCGGGTCGACGGGCTCGCAACCGAGGTCGGATGGAGCCGTAAGCGCCTGTGGTCCCGGTTCCGGTCGCAGCTCGGCCTGCCGCCCAAGCGCGCCGTGAAGCTGGTCCGCTTCGACCACGCCGTCCACCGCCTGGTCGCGGGTGAAGGCGCGGCCCGAGTCGCGGCCGACGCCGGCTACGCCGACCAGTCCCACCTGCATCGGGACGTGATGGCGTTCACCGGGGCAACCCCCGCGACCGTGGCCGGCGAGCCGTTTCTCGCCGTTGACGACATCGCATGGCCCAGCCGCGGAACACCGTCAAGCCTCACGTCTCCATGGATCTCCGGCTCTGTCGCCCGCCGGGGGTGAGACGACTACCGCGATGAACGTCGCCGCGGTCACCTGCGCTGGAGGTCCGGCGGCGCTCAGCGGTCAAGGGTGCGCGAGGGTCGCCGGCCCCACCGAGCCAGGCCATCTCGCGGCGATACGATCGAGGACCGGTTCAAGTCGACGGGCGCTTTCCGTCTGCCGATCGAGGGTGAGTTGCCGGCTGGAGTGCCGAACGGTCATCAGATCCTCGGCTCTCAGGGAAAGGGCTGTCACCCGTGCCCGTTGAAGTCCCAAGGCATCGTGCAGTGCTTGTGCGGTGCCCGCCAGCACCGGAGTGTGAGCCGTGGGTTCTGGAAGCACTCGCGTCCGGGTGGTCGTAGACCGATCCGCGTAATGAACTGTGAGTGCAAGCGCGCGGGCCACCTGACCGTCCGCTCTCAATTGCCTACCGATGTCACCGGCAAGTCCGAGCAACGCGCCGCGACGTACGGACCCATCGACCTCATGCCTGTCGAATCGCAATTCAGCGCCGGCCGACCTGGGCGGAGCGTGCGGTACCACGCGTGTCCGGTCGATACCACGGGCCCGTTCGTGCACAAGACGCCCCATCTTCGCGCCCAGGATTCTCTGTAGGGTGGCCTCAGAAGTTCCTGCCACCTTACCGATGCTGTCCAACCCGTACTCGCAGAGCGTGCGAGCCGTCTTCGGCCCCACTCCGTACAGGGCCGCTACTGGCTTTGGACTCAGGAAGCCGGAGATTCCCTGTGGGGTGTCCGTGATGCAGCGAACGGCACCTGGCGGTCCGTGCTGCCCGGCCATCCTGGCGAGCAGGGGATTGGGGGCCACACCGACAGCACAGTCAAGGCCGTACAACGCCAACGTGCGCACACGAACGATTCGGGCAATCTCAACAGCGTCGCAATCGAAATAGCGAACGCTCCCACTCACGTCCGCCAATGCGGCGTCGGGAGGAACGGCCTCGACAACCGGGGTGATGCCGCCCAGTACCTGAAGAAGTGTCTCCCACGTTTCCCGAGGCGGCCCTGGCGCCTGGATATAGACAATGGCCATCTCGATCACCCTGCGCTTCCAGGACTGGAGTGCCAGAACTTGCGGCCTTGCCTGGCGTCACCGCCGGCGGGCCTGAGATCCGCCCACGAATCCATTTCGACGCCGTTGGCTACTTGAATCGTTCGGCCGGACTTTCTCGTCTCAGGGGCAGGATGGTCCTGACGCTCCGCCAAACGGGCCGCCACAGCATCGAGACCTCCGGAACGGCGCAGCTCCGCCAGTTCCGTCAGATCCCACACGGCAGAGCCGACAACGCTGAGCGAACGCGGCCCACGGCGTTGGACTTTCCCGCGGACCAGCAGCAGCCAGCGGTGAAAGATCGTGTGAGCACAGTCCGCCTGACTGTCGCCGAAAAAAGCCAGGTCCACCAGGCCGGTTGAGTCGTCGATAGTGACGAAGATGATCCGCTGGGGCTCGCGCGGGGTCGCCTCTCCGTACGGGCTCGACTTGGTGCGGTGAAGGATCGGCGGGGTCTGGACGGCGCTCTTCGCCCCGGCGACGAGGACGACCTGGCCGTGCGGCAGGTCCTTGAGGCGGACGGCGGGGACGACGCCGAGTTCCTCCAGGAGTTCGCGGTGGTCGGTCATGAGGTGGCGGGAGGCGTCGAGTCCGAGGGTGCCGAGTTCGGCGGCGAGCCGTTCGGCGTCGTCCATGTCGGGCAGCCGCAGCGGGGCCGCGCGGCCGTCGTCGGTGAGCGTCAACTGTCCTGGGGCCGCGCCTCGTTGACGACGGTGCAGTTCCGTGAGATGGAGAAGCAGGTCGCGGCGGTTGTCGCCGAACCGGTCCAGGGCGCCGACCTGGACGAGGCGTTCGGCGACGGGGCGGGAGGGGCGGGCGCGGGTGACGAAGTCGTCGAGAGCGGCGTACGGCCGTCCCGCGGTGATCCGTTCGGCCTCGGCGTCGCTCATGCCGCGGACGTCGCCGAGCGCCAGCCGTACCCCGTACACGTCGTCGGACACCAGTTCGATCCGGTAGGCGGTGTCGGAGGCGTTGACGTCGAGCGGGAGGATGGGCACCCCGTGGCGGCGGGCGTCGGCGAGGAGCAGGCGTTTGGGGTACATGCCGGGGTCATGGGTGAGGACTCCGGCGTAGAAGGCGGCGGGGTGGTGGGCCTTGAGCCAGGCCGACTGGTACGACGGCACCGCGAAGGCGAGTCCGTGGGCTTTGCAGAAGCCGAAACCCGCGTAGGAGGAGACCAGCTCCCACACGCGGGTGACGGTCTCCGTGTCGTACCCCTGGGCGCGTGCGTGGGCCGTGAACCACTCCTCGATCCGCCCGCCGAGGTCGGGGTTGTTCAGGGCGCGGCGGGTGTACTCGGCGAAGGCGTGGGTGCAGCCGGTCATGACTGCCAGGATCTTGATGATCTGCTCGTGGAAGACCAGGACGCCGTACGTCTCGCGCAGGACGGGTTCCAGGTCGGGGTGCGGACAGTGGACCGGCGTCTTCCCGCCGCGGGCCTCCAGCAGCGGGGTGATCATGTCGGCGGAGACGGGGCCGGGGCGGAAGAGGGAGATGTCGATCACCAGGTCGTGCAGGGACTCGGGCCTGAGTCTGGCCACCAGGTCCCGCTGGCCCGGCGATTCGGTCTGGAAGCAGCCGAGCGTCCGGGACGACCGGATCAGGCGGAACGTTTCTGCATCATCCACCGGGATCTCGTCCAGGTCGATGTGCCGCCCGGAGACCCGTTCGATCTCGGCGAGGGTGTGGGCCATCGACGACTGCATGCGCACCCCGAGGATGTCGAGCTTCAGCAGCCCGGCGTCCTCGACGTCCTCCTTGTCGAACTGGGACATGGGGAACGCCTCGCCGGGGGTCGGGACGACCGGGGTGCGGCGCAGGAGGCCGGCGTCGGAGATGATCACTCCGCAGGGGTGCATGGCCATGCCCCGGGGCAGGCCGTCGAGGGCCTCGACGAGGTCCCACATCCGGGGCCCGTACGCGTCCGGGTCGATTCCCCGCAGTTCGGGCAGCTCCCGCAGCGCCGCGCGGGCGTCCTTCGCCCGGATGTGCGGGAACGCCTTGGCGAGCCGGTCGACGGCGGCCGGGTCCAGGCCGAGGGCGAGGCCGACGGAGCGCACCGCGTGCCGGACCCGGTAGGTCTCCGGCATGGCGACGGCGGCGACCCGCTCGGGGCCGAAGCGGTTGAGGATCGCCCGGTAGACCTCCAGCCGGCGGGCGGACTCGACGTCCACGTCGATGTCGGGCAGCTCGGTGCGGTCCTCGGACAGGAACCGTTCCATGAGGAGGCGGTGCTCGACGGGGTCGGCGGTGGCGATGTCCAGCAGATGCACGGCCAGCGATCCGGCCGCCGAGCCCCGCGCCGCGACCCTGATCCCGAGGTCGCGGGTGTCGCGGACGACCTGGTGGACGGTGAGGAAGAAGGTGGCGTACCCGAGCCGGCCGACGAGGCGCAGCTCGTCCTCCAGCCGTGCCCGGTACCGCTCGTCGCGGTCGTGCCCACGGCGCACGAGACCCGCCTCACACACCTCGCGCAGCACCTGTTCCGGCGCCCGCTCCCCGGCGCCGACCAGTGCGGGTTCGGGGAAGAAGACCCGGCCGAGCCCGAGGTCCTCCTCCGGGTCGACCCGGCACAGCGCGGCGGTCTCCTCGGTGACCTCCAGCAGCCGGTGGGCCGTGCGCGGCCCGTACCCGGCGGCCTCGGCCACCCGCAGCGCGACCCGCGCCATCTCGCCCGCCGGCTTGAGCCACCGCTCCCCGCCGTCGAGGACTCCGTGCCGGTCGACCGGCACGAGCCTGCGCGCGGAGTCCAGGACGTCCGCGACGGGCCCGAGCCCGGCGTCCGCGTACCGCACGGCGTTGGTCAGCACCGGCAGAATGCCCTGGTCGGCGGCGAACGCCAGCGAACGCGCCGCGTGCCGCACCGACCCGAACCCGGTGCCCGCG
>NZ_JBEXLS010000029.1:0-86147 GCF_040610055.1 Streptomyces sp. NPDC004539
CCACCCCAGCGGGGGGGCCCCCCCCCCTGCCCCCCGGCCGGGGTACCGCCCCGGTGGCCCACGCCCAAAATCCCCGGCCGGGGGGGGGGGGGGGGGGCCGGGGTGTGTGGGGCGGGGGGGGGTGTTTCCGGGTGCCGTTCTCGGGTGCTCTCAGGTGCTGCTCGGGTGTCCGTTCCCGGGTCCGCCCGGGTGCCGTTCCCGGGTCCGCCCAGGTGCCGTTCCCGGGTCCGCCCGGGTTCGCTCGGGTGCCGTTCCCAGGTCCGCCCAGGTGCCGTTCCCAGGTGGCGGGGCTGCGGACGGGGTCGTGTCGTGCTCGTGTCGGAAAGTGTTGGCACGGGCGGGGTGCGGAGGCTGGCGGCTTGGGCTTGGCACCGGGGGAACTGGAGGTCCGGAGCCGCCGGCTTCGGCGGGGTCTCGGCCGGTGCGGTCGGTCGGTCCGTGATCCGTCGGTTTGCCCGGGAGCTGTGTGGGCGTGGGGTTCGCCCATGCTCTCGGTAAGAGAACGGTAAAAGGGTCGTGGTGTCGCCAGGGGTGGGAACCCGGGGCGCTGTCGGCCGTCTTGTACAACGCGCGGGCGCTCCCGTGTGTCTCAGAAGGTGACGCGGGCGACGCACCGGGTCGGGCGGGCTCGGGGTGGTCTCGGGCCGGGGAGGGCAGGGGATGGCGCAGAGCAGTGCGGTAGAGGGGGAGGCGTCCGCGGAGGAGACGCCGTCGGAGAAGGCGGCTGTCGCCGAGGGCATCGCCGGAGGGGCGTCCGCG
Organism: Streptomyces sp. NPDC004539; assembly: GCF_040610055.1. NCBI lineage: Bacteria > Bacillati > Actinomycetota > Actinomycetes > Kitasatosporales > Streptomycetaceae > Streptomyces > Streptomyces sp. NPDC004539. The sequence goes on from NZ_JBEXLS010000029.1 coordinate 760, forward strand.
GAGGAGACGTCTTCCGAAGGGGAGTCCGGGGGGAAGGGGTCCGCCGGGAAGGAGTCCGCCGCGGAGGTGTCCGGGGCTGAGGTGTCTCCCGAGGATGCCTCCTCCGAACACGCCTCGGCCAAGGGTGCCACCTCCGAGAACGCCCCGGCCAAGGACGCCTCCTCAGAGAACGCCACCTCCGAGAACACCGCCTCCAAGAGCACCTCGGCCCAGAACGCCGGCTCCAAGGGCGCCACCTCCAAGAACACCTCGGCCAAGGCCCCCTCCTCCAAGAACGCCTCGGCCGAAACCGACGCCCCCGACGCCGAGGCGGTCTCCGGCAAGGGCGCCCCCGTGGCCTCCGCCGTCGCCAAAGCCGTACCGCCCAGCAAGTCCACCCCCGCCGACCCGCCCCCCACCTCCAAGCGCCGGACCCGGCGGCGGCGGATACTTCGCTGGTCCGCCAGCGTGCTCGCCGTCGTCATACTCGGCACCGCCGGCGCGGGCTACCTGTACTACCAGTACCTGAACGGCAACATCCGCAGCGAGGATCTGAATCTGGGCGATGCCAAGGACAGAGCCGCGACGACGAAGGCCAACGCCGCAGGGCAACGCGCGTTGAACATCCTGCTGATCGGGTCGGACGCGCGGGACACGGCGGAGAACCAGAAGCTGGGCGGGGCGAAGGACACGTTCGGGGGGCCGCCGCTGGCGGACGTGCAGATGCTGCTGCACGTGTCGGCGGACCGGAGCAACATGTCGGTGGTGAGCATGCCGAGGGACACGCTGCTGGACATCCCCAAGTGTTCCGATCCTGATGGCAAGAAGACGTACGAGGCCAGTACGCGGGCGATGACCAACGAGTCACTCGGGCGAGGCGGGCCCGGCTGCACCGTCGCGACCTGGGAGAAGCTCACCGACATCCACATCGACCACTTCATGATGATCGACTTCGCCGGCGTCGTATCGATGGCGGACGCGGTCGGCGGCGTACCCGTCTGTGTGGACGCGAACGTCTACTCGCACACCTCGACCGGCAAGGGCTCGGGGCTGAAGCTTCCCGAGGGCACGCACTCCGTGAAGGGGCAGCAGGCGTTGCAGTGGCTGCGGACCCGCTACGGCTTCGAGGACGGCAGTGACCTCGGCCGGGCCAAGGCGCAGCACATGTACATGAACTCGATGGTCCGCGAGCTGCGCTCGAACGCGAAGCTGACGAACCCGAACACGCTGCGCAAGCTCGCGGAGGCCGCGACGAGCGCGATCACCGTGGACACCGGCCTGGACAGCATCACGAAGATGTACGACCTGGCGACGGAGCTCCAGAAGGTCCCGACCGACCGGATCACGATGACGACGATGCCGAACCGGTACGTCGGCGCCCGCGTCGAGCCGACGGAGGACGCGGACAAGCTGTTCCGCCTGGTCCGCGAGGACATCGCGCTGGACGGCAAGGACACGGCGAAGGCGAGCGGCTCACCGAGCCAGAGCGCGAGCCCGAGTCCGAGCGCCCCCGCCGTCACCCCCGTCTCCTCCCCCGACGGCCAGATCGCGGTGCAGGTCCACAACGGCACCCGTACCGACATGCTGGGCTCCGTCCGGGGCCGGGCCACGGCGGTCACGCAGACGCTGACGTCGAAGGGGTTCACGCAGGCCGTGGCCGACCCGTCCGCCGCGACCTCCGAGCCGACGACCGTCGTCCGCTACCCGAGCGCCGACCTCCAGGGCAACGCGCTGCGGATCGCGCAGGCGCTGGGCATCCCCGCGAGCGCCGTACAGAAGTCCACCGACGTCTCCGGTGTGACGCTGGTCGTCGGGGCGGACTGGCGGACGGGGACGACGTACCAGGCGCCGAAGGCCGAGCCGGTGGACAACACCGCGCCGGACACGGCCCAGGCGATCAACGCGGCGGACACGAGCCAGTGCATGCACGTGGACCCGTCGTTCAGCTGGTGAGGACCGCCGGTCGGCGGGACGCGATGACCTTCCTGGCCAGCGATTTGGGGCTGGTCAGGAAGCCGAGGCCCCAGCACATGTGCATGGTGGCGAGGGCGACCGGGATCTGCGCGCGGGCCTTGAGCCCGAGCCCCTTCCCGGCGGGCAGCGACCCGGCAACGATCGCCGCGAGGTAGGCGCCGGGGACCGCGAGGGCGTACGGGGTGACGAGGGCGCCCAGCACGACGCCGAGGGCGATCGCGACGACGGCCGTGGGCGGCGCCAGGTACCGGAGATTGATGGAACCGGCGTGGTAGCGGGCGACGACGTGCCGCCAACGGCCGTAGTCCTTGTACTGCTTGGCCAGCGCCTTGACCGACGGGCGGGGGCGGTACGACACCCTCAGCTCCGGCGAGAACCAGATCAGGCCGCCCGCCTCGCGGATGCGGAAGTTCAGCTCCCAGTCCTGGGCGCGGATGAACTCCTCGTTGTAGCCGCCCTGTTGCTCCAGGGCCTCGCGGCGGAAGACGCCGAGGTAGACCGTCTCCGCCGGGCCCGCCTGACCGCCCGTGTGGAACGCCGCGTTGCCCACGCCGATCTTCGACGTCATCGCGGCGGCGACGGCGCGCTCCCAGTCGTTCTCGCCCTCGGCGTGCATGATCCCGCCGACGTTCTGCGCGCCGGTCTCCGCCAGCAGGCGGACGGCGGTGGCGATGTAGTTCGGGGAGAGCATGCCGTGGCCGTCGACGCGGACGACGATCGGGTGGCGGGACGCCTTGATCGCGGCGTTCAGCGCGGCGGGGGTGCGGCCGGTCGGGTTCGGGACCGTGTGCACGCGCTTGTTCTTGTTCGACGCGGTTTCGGCGACGAGCTGGGCCGCGATCTCGTCCGTACGGTCCTGGGAGGGGCCGAGGGCGATCACGACCTCCATCTCACCGTCGTAGGCCTGGGCGAGGATCGCCTCGACGGCGCCACGCAGGTGCCGCTCCTCGTTGAGGACCGGCATGATCACGGACACAGCGGGGGGCATGGCGTTCATAGGGGGCTCACGTTACCGCGAACGGGGGACAGCGATGCGCGCCGCCGTCGTCCGAAGATCGTATGGGCCTACGGTGCTCACGGCTCCCCCACGTACGGCCGCCGCCCGGAGGTGTCCCCCACATGCCCGCTTCCCCCCGCCCCCGTCGTCGCCGCCCGCCGCGCCGCCGTACGCGTCCGCGCTGGGCGCTGCGGCTGACGACCACCCTGTCCGTCGTCGTGCTGGCCTCGGCCGGGATCGGGCACTCGGTGGTGGCCACGCTGGACGCGGACATCGCGCGCGTGGACCCGTTCAAAGACATGAAGAACCGGCCGCGCGCGGGGCACGGGATGAACGTGCTGCTCGTCGGGACCGACGGGCGGGACAAGATCAGCGAGGACGAGCGGCGGAAGTACCGGCTCGGCGGGGCGCCCTGCCACTGCACGGACACGATCATGATCGTGCACATCTCGGAGGACCGGGACCGGGCCAGCGTCGTCAGCCTGCCGCGCGACAGTTACGCGGAGACGCCGCCGCACACCGACGAGACCACCGGGCAGCACCACAAGGGGCACCCGATCCGGATCAACGCGGCGTACGCGGAGGGCGGGCCGCAGCTGACCGTGCGGACCGTCGAGCACATGACGGGCGTGAAGATCGACCACTACATGGAGGTCGACTTCACCAGCTTCATGAAGACGGTGGACGTTCTCGGCGGGGTGAAGATCTGCACGTCGGAGCCGTTGCGGGACTCCTACACCGGGCTGAACCTCTCCCCCGGCACGCACACCCTGCTCGGCGGCGAGGCCCTCCAGTACGTCCGCTCCCGGCACGCCGACGCCTCCTCCGACCTCGGGCGGATGAAGCGGCAGCAGCGGTTCCTGGCGGCCCTCGTGGACCGGACGACGTCCTCCGGCATCCTCTTCAACCCGCTGCGGTTCCGGGACGTGACGCGGGCGGTGCTGGGGTCGGTGCGCGCGGACCGGGGGTTCGGGACGGACGAGCTGATCGACCTCGGGCGGGCGATGCGGAACTTCTCGCCGTCGTCCTCGGAGTTCATGACCGTCCCCATCGGGCAGATGGGGTTCGCGGTCAAGGGCATCGGCTCCACCCTCAAATGGGACCCCGTCCGCTCCGCCCGCGTCTTCCAGGCGCTGCGTGACGACAAGCCCCTCGCCACCGCCCGCCCCCGTGCCGCCGCCGTCCCCGTCGTGGACGTCGCCCCCTCCGAGATCCGCGTCCAGGTCGAGAACGGGTCCGGCACCGACGGCCTCGGCCGGCGCGCCGACACCGCCCTCTCCTCGGCCGGCTTCCACACCACCGGCAAGCCGGTCACCTCCGCCTCCCGCGTCACCCACACGGTCATCCAGTACGACCCCCGCTGGGACCGCTCCGCACGATCGCTCGGCGTCGCGCTGCCGGGCAGCGAACTGCGCGCCGTGAAGGGGCTGGGGGCGACGCTGAAGGTGATCGCGGGGGCGGGGTTCGAGGTGCGGAAGGTGCGGGTGCGGGAGGGGGAGGTGGGGGTGGTCCGGGGGGACGAGGTGGGATGCGGGGGTCAGGGGTGATTGTCGCGACCGTCACGTTGCCCCCTGTATGAACCCGTGAACGAAGCGGGACTTTGTGTCGGCTTGGCAACAGGGGGGGTGTGATTTTCCGACGGGTCTTGTATGGGGTGCGGGACCGACCGGCAGACTGTGCGTATGAACGATTGGCCCGAGGGATGGTCCGGTGACGACCGAGGTGGCCGTGGTGGCGCCGGTGGCGGTCACGGTTACGGCAGTGCGAGCGCACAACCCGAGGGTGCTCGGGTGATGCGGCAGGTGCGGAGGGGCGGGCAGTCGGCTCCGCCGCCGCCGGGGTACGGGGTACCGCCTCAGCAGCAGTCGTATCCGGGGCAGTCGTACCAGGATCAGTATCAGGGGCAGGGGCAGCCCCAGTACCTCGATCAGGGCGGGCCCCAGAGCGACGGGTACGACGGGTACAACACCGGCCAGGTGTACGGCGGTGGCGGCGGCGGTCAGGGTGCCGGGAGCGGGCGGCCCGCTCCCAACTGGCGCAAGCGCGTCAAGTGGGGGGCCATCGTCGTCGTCGGCGTGCTTGTCGTCACGACTGTTGGGACGTACTTCTGGGCCGATGGGAAGCTTCGGCGGGAGGTCGATCTGTCGAAGGTCATCGACCGGCCCTCCGGCGGGGACGGGACGAATTATCTGATCGTCGGGTCGGACAGCCGGGAGGGCATGTCCGCCGAGGAGAAGAAGAAGCTGCACACCGGGTCCGCCGAGGGGAAGCGGACGGACTCGATGATGATCCTGCACGTCGGGGGGAACGGCGACACGCTGATCTCGCTGCCGCGCGACTCGGACGTGGAGCTGCCCTCGTTCGTCGGGTCGGAGTCCGGCAAGACGTTCCCGGGGACCGGCAAGCGCATCAAGCTGAACGCCGCGTACGCCACGGACGGTCCCGAACTGCTCGTGCGGACCGTGGAGTTCAACACCGGGCTGCGTATCGACCACTACGTCGAGATCGGGTTCGCCGGGTTCGCCAACATCGTCGACGCGGTCGGCGGTGTCGAGATCACCATCGACAAGGCGTTCAAGGACAAGTACTCCGGCGCCGACTTCCAGGCCGGCAAGCAGAAGCTGAACGGCGAGGAGGCGCTCGCCTTCGTCCGTACCCGGCACGCGTTCGCCGCCTCCGACCTCCAGCGGACGAAGAACCAGCAGAAGTTCCTCGCGGCGCTGGCGCACGAGGTCGCGACGCCGGGGACGATCCTGAACCCGTTCGCGCTGTACCCGACGCTGGGCGCGGGGCTGGACTCGCTGATCGTCGACAAGGACATGTCCCTGTGGGACCTCGGCTCGATGTTCTTCGCGATGAAGGGCGTCAACGGCGGCGACGGCACGTCCATGAACATGCCGATCTCCGGCTCCTCCGGCGGCAACCTCGTCTGGGACAAGGCGAAGGTCAAGCAGCTCGTGCAGGAGCTGAACAACGACGAGAAGGTCACCGTCACCAGTGAGTGAGGCCACCCCCGGCAGACCGTTCGACGCGGTCCTGTGCGACGTCGACAACGTCGTCCGACGCTTCGACAACTCCGGCGTCCACGCCCTGGAGCGCGCGGCGGGCCTGGCGGAGGGGACGACGTTCAAGGTCGCGTTCGCCCCGGAGACCGCCCGCCCGCTGGTCCTCGGCCACATCACCGGCCAGGAGTGGGTCGGCGTCATCGCCGAGGGGCTGACCGGTCTGGTCGACGCGTCGACCGCCTGGGATCTCGGCCGCGCCCTCCTGGAGTCCCCGTTCCAGGCGGACGACGCCGTCGTCACCCTCCTGCGCCGCGCGCGCGTCCACGTCCCGCTGGTGCTGGTCACCAACGCGTCGGTGGAACTGGAGGCGGACCTCGCCGAGATGCAGCTCACCGACCTCGCCGACCACGTCGTCAGCAGTGCGCGCGTCGGTCTCGCGAAGCCCGATCCGCGGATCTACCACCTCGCCGCCCAGTCGGCCGGAGTGCCCCCGGAGCGCTGCCTGTTCGTGGACGACACGCTGGAGAACGTCGAGGCGGCGACGGCGCTCGGGATGTCGCCGGTGCACTTCCGGGAGGCGGCGGACCTGGAGCGGGCGCTGGAGCCGCTGTTCGCGTGAGCTGTGAAACTCCTGTGAAGCTCTTGAGTTCTCAAGATTATCTGCTTTCCCCGCCAGCTCCCGCGTAACAGGATGACGGTCGACTCGGGGGACTCGACCACTCCTAGGGGGAAGGCACACCTTGTCCCAGCACCACCCCGGCCGGCGCCGCAGAGCGGCCCTGCTGGTTCCTCCCACACTCGTCGGCGCCCTCGTCCTGGCGTCCGGCACGCCCGCACTCGCGCAGCCGACGCAGGATCAGCCCGTCGCCGGCGCCGCGCAGAAGTCGTACTCGGCCGGCATCTACTTCGTGCAGCTCGCCGAGCAGCCCGTCGCCACCGACCCGGCGACCGCGGCGAAGCCCGGCACCCGGCTGAACACCGCGACCGCCGCCGTCCGCGACCACGTCCGCAAGCTGAATCAGGAGCGCGACGAGGTCCTCGACGCGGTCGAGGGCGTCAAGCCGCTCTACAGCTACCACCTCCTCCTCAACGGCTTCGCCGCGAAGCTGACGGCGAACCAGGCGGCGGAACTCGCCCGCACGCCCGGTGTCCTCGGGCTGACCCGGAACGTGATGAGCCACCCCACGGCCACCACGACCACCGGCGCCGGCGCAAAGGCCGGTGCCAAGGCCGGTGCCCTCCCCGCCGCCGACACCGCCGACTTCCTCGGCCTGAAGAAGCCCGGCGGCCTCTACTCGAAGATCCCCGGCGGGCAGGCGAACGCGGGCGCGGGCGTCATCCTCGGCGACCTCGACACCGGCATCGACACCGCCAACCCGTCCTTCGCCGCGCTCCCCGAGCCCCGCCCCGACCAGGCGGTCATCGACGCGAAGTGGAAGGGCGTCTGCGACCCCGGCCAGGACCCGGCGCACCGCGTGACCTGCAACAACAAGGTCATCGGCGCCCAGTACTTCAACAAGAGCATCACGGACCCGAAGGAGAACGACTGGCCGTCCCCGCTGGACGGCGAGTCGCACGGCTCCCACACCGCGAGCACCGCCGCGGGCAACGCGGACGTCGCCGCGAGCGTCCCCGACAGCGGGATATCCGGCACGGAGATATCCGGCATCGCCCCGGCCGCCCGGATCGCCGCCTACCGCGTCTGCTACACGGACGGCTGCGGGACCGTCGACATCGTCGCCGCCATGGAGAAGGCGGTCGCGGACGGCGTCGACGTCATCAACTACTCGCTCGGCGGCCCCAACACCGAGCTCGCGAGCCGTCCCGAGTACCTGGCGATGCTGAACGCGGCCCGCGCCGGCGTCTTCGTCTCCGCCTCGGCCGGCAACTCCGGCCCCGGCACCGCCTCCAACGGCGTCCCGTGGGTGACGACCGTCGCCGCCTCCAGCCACGACATCGGCTACCAGGGCGCGGTGACCCTCGGCGACGGCAAGAGCTACAGCGGCGTCAGCATCGCCGGTGCCGGTGTGCCGTCCGCCCCGCTCGTCGACGGCGCGAAGGCCGCGAAGAGCGGCGGGGACGCGGCCAAGTCGGCTCAGTGCCTGCCGGACAGCCTCGACCCGGCGAAGGTCGAGGGCGCGATCGTGGTCTGCGCGCGCGGCGGCAGCGCCCGCACCGACAAGAGCGCGCAGGTGAAGGCGTCCGGCGGGGTCGGCATGGTGCTGTACAACCCCCTCGCGACGGACGAGGAGATCGCCGACGCGCACACGATCCCGAGTGTCCACCTGAACAAGGCGGACGGCGAGGCCGTGAAGGCGTACGCGGCCGGCGCCGGCGCCACCGCGACGCTCGCGGCGGCTCGGTCCGTGCACCAGGAGGCCCCGGTGGTCGCCGGGTTCTCCTCCTCGGGCCCCGACCTGAACAGCGGCGGCGACCAGCTGAAGCCCGACATCACCGCGCCCGGCGTGGACGTCGTCGCGGCCGTCGCCCCCGGCACCCCCGGCTTCGCGGGCGAGCAGGGCATCATGTCCGGTACGTCCATGTCGGCCCCGCACGTCTCCGGGCTCGCGCTGCTGCTGCGTCAGCTGCACCCGAAGTGGACGCCGATGGAGGTCAAGTCGGCGCTCATGACGACCGCGACCACCAAGGACAACGCGGGCAAGCCGATCCAGCGGGCCGGCGGCACCGTCGCCACCCCGCTCGACTACGGCTCCGGGCACGTCGTGCCGAACAGCGCGGCCGACCCCGGGCTGGTCTACAACTCGACGGCCGCGGACTGGGTCTCCTACCTCTGCGCGATCGGCCAGCCGCCGGTGACGACCGACGGGCGCGACGTCTGCGCCCAGGTGCGCAAGACCGACCCCAGCGACCTGAACACGCCGTCGATCTCGATCGGCGACCTGGCGGGCGTCCAGACCGTGACCCGCACGGTCACGAACGTCTCCGGCACGACCGGCGTCTACACGGCGAGCCTGGAGACCCCGGCCGGGTACAGGGCGACGGTCTCCCCGAAGACCCTGACCGTGCTGCCGGGCCGCTCGGCGACGTACAAGGTGACCTTCACCCGGACCAGCGCCGCGTACGGCAAGTGGGCGTTCGGGTCGGTCAGTTGGGCCGACAAGCAGCACAAGGTGCGCTCCGTGGTCGCGCTGCGGGCGGCCGAGGTGAACGCGGCGGCCTCGGTCTCCGCGCGGGGTGCCAAGGGGTCCGTCGCGCTCACGCCGAAGGCGGGATTCGCCGGGACCCTCACGACGGCCGTGAACGGGCTGTACGCCGGGACGACGAGGACGGGCACCCTCACGGGGGCCGGTGACGTCGACCCGTCCAAGCCGTCCGCGCACACCGCCGCGAGCACGCTGACCGTCCCCGCCGGGACCGCTCTCGCGCGGGTCGCGATCGTGTCGTCCGACTTCAAGGCCGGCAGCGACGTCGACCTGTGGGTCGTCGACAAGGACGGCAACGTCGTCTCCTCGCCGGCCGCCGGGAACAGCGAGCACGCCGACCTGGCGCCGGGCACCTACGACGTCTACGTCAACCAGGCGCTCGCGCCGGCCGGTTCCGGCAGCCAGAAGTACACGCTGCACACCTGGCTGATCGGGAAGAACGGCAAGCCGGAGCAGAAGGCGGGTGTCGCGCCGGCCTCGCAGAAGGTGAAGCAGGGGGCGCTCGCGAAGTCCACGGTGTCCTGGAAGGGGCTGAAGTCCGGGCGGGTCTATCTCGCGCTCGTGACATACGCGGACGGGAAGAAGAACGTCGGGAGCACGACGCTGACGGTCACCCCGTAAGGGGAGTCACCCAAGGGGGGCGGACGTCCGGTCATCGCACTGGGGGTCCGCCCCTCCCGTGTCACTTCTTGCGGGCCACCCCCGCGAAGTGCGTCACCGCCCCGATGTCCGCCCCCGGCCCCTCCGGGCGCCAGCGGGTGCAGGTCACCACGCCCGGGTCGAGGAGTTCGGTGCCCTCGAAGAGGCGGATCAGCTCGGCGCGGCTGCGCAGGGCCATCGGGGCCGAGCCCTGGGCGTTCCAGTAGCCGACGGCCTCGCTCATCGCCGGGCCGTCGACCTCGGTCGTCGGGTGGGAGATGACGATGTGGCTCCCCGGGGCCACGGCGTCCAGGAGGCGGCGGACGATCGAGGCGGCCTCGTCGGTGTCGAGGACGAAGTTGAGGATGCCGAGGAGGGTGAGGGCGACCGGGCGGCCGAGGTCGAGCGTCGCGGACGCCTTCCGCAGGATCGTCTCCGGGTCGTGGATGTCGCCCTCGACGAAGACGGCCGCGCCTTCCGGTGTGCTCGTCAGCAGCGCGTGCGCGTGGGCGAAGACGAGCGGGTCGTTGTCGACGCAGACGACCCGGCAGGCGGGGTTCACGCGCTGCGCGATCTCGTGCGTGTTGTCGGTGATGGGCAGTCCGGTCCCGATGTCCAGGAACTGCCGGATGCCGATGTCCCCGGCCAGATGGCGGACGGCCCGCGCGAGGAAGCGCCGGTCCGCGACCGCGGAGCGGGGCAGCGCCGGGACCAGCGCGACGATGTGGTCACCGACCTCCGCGTCGACCGGATAGTGGCCCATCCCGCCGAGCCAGTAGTTCCATATCCGGGCGGAGTGCGACACATCGGACCGGAAGTGAGAAGTCCCGAGCATGGGTTCCAAGGTAGATCCGGAAAGCCGTTTCCGGGGTCGTCTTTCGGACACCAGTTTCCCGTTCCCGGCCCTCGGACGGGCGTCCGTGCCGTGCGGCACCCCTCCGGATCACGTGACGGTCTGCCCCTGAGGGAAGCCGGACTGCCCCTTCGTCCCTCGTGTCCGGAATACGTGTGCTGGTAGACAGGGAGGGTCGACCACAGGAAGCAAGGAGCCGGTGTGCGAGCACGCAGCAGTCGGGATGACGCGCGGGAGAGCGTGACGGGGCCGGCGGCGGGGGCGGCGAGACGGCCGGCGGTCGCCGCCGGCGGGCCGCTGGGCTTGCAGCCGGTGATCGGGAACGCCGCCGTCGTCCAGATGCTGCGGGGCGCCGGGGAGGCGGACGGGCACCGGCACGGCGCGGGGTGCGGGCACGACGAGGAGACCGCCGTGCAGCGGTCCGCCGTGCACGGGGTGCTGCGCGGGAGCGGGCGTCCGCTGGACCCGACCGTCCGCAGCGACATGGAGGGGCGGCTCGACGCGGACTTCTCCGACGTACGGCTGCACACCGGGGCCGCGGCGAGGCGGTCCGCCGCGGAGATCGGGGCGCGGGCCTACACGTCCGGGAACCATGTCGTCATCGGGCAGGGGGGCGGGGACCGGCACACGCTCGCGCACGAGCTGACGCATGTCATCCAGCAGCGGCAGGGGCCGGTGTCCGGGACGGACCACGGGAACGGGCTGTCGGTCTCCGATCCGGGGGACCGGTTCGAGCGGGAGGCCGAGGCGAACGCGCGGCGGGTGATGCGGGGGCCGGGGGTGGTGCGTGAGGGGGGCGCCGAGGGTGCCGGGGGTGCCGGGGCTGTTCAGCGGGCTGTCGGCGGGGAGCTGGAGGGGGCTCGGGGGCTGGAGGGGGCTCGGGCTTTCGAGGGGGCCGGGGCCGCCGTGCAGCGGATGAAGCGGACCCGGGACGAGCAGGAGAACGCCGGCGGGCAGGTGTCCGCGGACGCGGTGAACCTGATCGCCGCGTCCGACGAGGACACGTACGCCGGCGGGAAGGGGCGGAAGATCCCCAAGACGCCGGAGGAGGCGGCCTGTTGGGAGTGGGCCGTGCGGGCCGCCGCGGACTCCGGCGGGCTCGACCGGGGCGAGTACTGGAGCTACCTCATCAGCCTCGGCGACGAGGAGAGCGTGCGGGAACTCGACCAGGTGGAGCCCGCCGTCCGCGCGGACCTGAACCGGCTGCGGGGGGACGTGACGGCCGCGGGCATGAACATCGACTTCGACAATCTCGACCCCCAGCACGACGAGACCCAGATCCGGACCCTCATGGACCGGGCGGTCCGGGTCTTCGTACGGGCCCACGGGCTCCAGATCGACGACGCGAATCCGGCGGGCTGGATCATGTGCCACTACAAGATGGACGGTTCGTTCGGCACGCCCGAGCACTTCTGGATCGAGCTGCCGAAGCCGAACGGGGGGCGGGTCCTGCTCCAGACCGTCCCGGACATCCCCTACATCGAGGCGGGCGGCACGAACCTGCGCTGGCACGACCCCGACAGCGTGGAGGAGCGGCAGCACGACCACGAGGCGTACGCGACCATCGAGGTGCCGGTCGCGGCGCTCAAGGGGCGGCACTCCGAGATCATCAACGGGATTCTGGAGCGGCAGCGGCGGACCCGGCGGAAGGCGGGGACTTCTTCGGGGTCGTAGGGGTGGGGTGCGCGGGCGTCAGTCCCGGCAGAGGCAGAACGGGTGCCCCGCCGGGTCCGCGTACACCCGAAAACCCCGCTCCCTGTCCTCCGCGTCCAGCGGTTTCGCCCCCAGCGCGAGGGCCTCCTTCTCGGCCGTGTCCAGGTCGGAAACGGTCAGGTCGAGGTGGAACTGCTGGGAGTGGTCGCCCGAGGGCCAGGCCGGGGCGGTGTGGCCGGGGGCCTGCTGGAAGGCGAGGGCCGGGCCGGTGGGGAGTATGAGGGTGATCCAGTCGTCGTCGCCCTCCAGCGTGCCGCCGAGGAGGTAGGCGTAGAAGCCGGCGAGTGTCCGGGGGTCGGGGCAGTCGAGGACGACGGTGCCGAGGGCAGCTGTGGGCATGGGGTTCCTCCGTGAGTGTTACCTGTTGGTGGCACCTTGCGGTAACCGCGTTACCTGATGCTGCCCCATAGGGGGTAACGTCGCAAGGGGGATCACAGAAGGCGGTTAGCGTTCAGCCATGAGTGAGAGTCGCGCGCGGGAGTCGTACGAGGCCGCGGGGCAGGAGTCGTCCGCCGTCGAGGGCCGGAGTGTCGGCCGTGGCTGAGAGATCCCCCGCCCCGGGGGGCCTCGCGCTCATCGAGGCCCTCGTCAACACGCTGGACATCGAGACGGGTGCGGACGCGCTGGACCGGCCGGAGATCAGGCGCGAGCTGGGTGTGACCGATCTGCCGGCGGCCCGCGAACTCCGCGAGTCGCTCCGTGCCGTCCTCCTCGCGCACGCCGGCCATCCCCCGCACCGCGCGGTCACCCCCCTCACGGACCTCCTGTCCACGGCCCCCCTCACCCTCGCCGTCGCCCCGGACGGCACCGCCCACCTCACCCCCGCCGACCCCCACTCCCTCCCCTCCCGAGTCGCCTCCGCCATCACCGACTCCCTCCTCACCCACACCTGGCCCCGCCTCAAAGCCTGCGAGTCCCCCACCTGCCACTGGGCCTACTACGACCGCAGCCCCGCGGGGCGCAGCCGCTGGTGCTCGATGCAGGTCTGCGGGGCGCGGGCGAAGATGCGGCGCTACCGGGCGAAGGACGCCTGACGCGGGCCCCGGCGGCGCCCCGCCGAGCGGTGCGGAGGTTCCTCTTGCCGGCTTCACGGGCCGAGGCCGCGATCGTCCTGGCGACCGCGCACAGGGCGGGCCTGGCGCCCTGACCGGCTCAGGCGGCGGCGCGAGGGGCCATCAGCCGCGCCGACCACACATCACTCACCCCTCAGGGGCGCGGGGAACTGCGCGAACACCCCCCACCCACCCGCACGCACGTCTCCTCCCGCCACCCACCGGCCACCCCCGAACCCACCGGGCCCGCACCCACCCCAAAACCCAGCCCCCTCAAGCCGTAGGCCGCCCCATCCCCCGGTAGACCCACCCCGCCTTGCGCCACACCGCCGGGTCCAGTGCGTTGCGGCCGTCCAGGATCACGCGTTCGCGGGCGACCTCTCCCAGCGCGGCGGGGTCGAGTTCGCGGAACTCTCGCCATTCCGTGAGGTGGAGGACGACGTCGGCGCCGCGGACGGCGTCCAGCGCCGAGTCCGCGTAGGCCAGCGTCGGGAAGAGGCGGCGGGCGTTGGGCATGCCCTTGGGGTCGTAGACGGTGACCTGCCCGCCCTGGAGGTGTATCTGACCGGCGACGTTGAGGGCGGGCGAGTCGCGGACGTCGTCCGAGTCGGGCTTGAAGGCGGCGCCGAGGACGGCGACCCGCTTGCCGAGGAAGGCCCCGCCGCCGAGCGCCTCGCGGGCCATCTCGACCATCTGCCCCCGCCGCCGCATGTTGATGGAGTCGATCTCGCGGAGGAAGGTCAGCGCCTGGTCGGCGCCCAGTTCACCGGCGCGGGCCATGAAGGCGCGGATGTCCTTGGGGAGGCAGCCCCCGCCGAACCCGATCCCGGCCCGCAGGAACTTGTGCCCGATCCGGTCGTCGTACCCGATCGCCTCCGCGAGCTTGACGACGTCCCCGCCGGCGGCCTCGCACACCTCGGCCATCGCGTTGATGAACGAGATCTTCGTCGCGAGGAACGAGTTCGCGGAGGTCTTGACCAGCTCGGCGGTGGGGAAGTCGGTCACGACGAACGGCGTCCCGGCGGCGACCGGCGCCGCGTACACCTCGCGCAGCAGCCGCTCGGCCCGCTCGCTGCGCACCCCGACGACGACCCGGTCGGGCCGCAGCGTGTCCCGCACGGCGAACCCCTCCCGCAGGAACTCGGGGTTCCAGGCCAGCTCGGCACCGGCCCCGGCGGGCGCGTGCGCGGCGAGGTACGCGGCGAGCCGCTCGGCGGACCCGACGGGCACCGTCGACTTCCCGACGACCAGCGCGGGCCGGTCCAGATGCGGCGCGAGCGAGGCGACCGCGGACTCGACGTACGACATGTCGGCGGCGTACTCGCCATGCCGCTGGGGCGTGTTGACGCACACGAAGTGGACGTCCCCGAAGGCCGCGACCTCGGCGAAGTCCATGGTGAACCGCAGCCGCCCGGACGACCCCTCGATCCCGGCGACGTGCCTGCGCAGCAGCTCTTCGAGACCGGGCTCGTACATCGGGACCTCGCCCCGCTGGAGCATCTCGATCTTCTCCGGCACGACGTCGAGCCCGAGCACCTCGAACCCCAGTTCGGCCATCGCCGCCGCGTGCGTCGTACCGAGGTAACCGGTGCCGATCACGGTGATCTTGAGGCTCATGGGGGCTCCACAGGGTTCGGCCGGACGTGCGCTGCCTGAGCATAGTCGGGGCGTGCGCACCCCCCTCACCGGGCAGATTCCCCCTTGTCGCGTACCTCACGTATCCGTCCTGTGGACGGCCCCCTAAACTTTGAGTTACTTAACGGTAATTAGCGTCGTCTGGAGTGAATGACCTTGGCCGGATCGGCTGATTTCGACCTGTACCGCCCGTCCGAGGAGCACGACATGCTCCGCGACGCGGTCCGCGCGCTCTCCGAGGCCAAGATCGCGCCGTTCGCCGCCGCGGTCGACGAGGAGGCCCGCTTCCCCCAGGAGGCGCTGGACGCCCTCGTCGCGAACGACCTGCACGCCGTGCACGTCCCGGAGGAGTACGGCGGTGGCGGCGCCGACGCGCTGGCCACGGTCATCGTCATCGAGGAGGTGGCCCGCGTCTGCGTGTCGTCCTCCCTGATCCCGGCGGTCAACAAGCTCGGCTCGCTCCCGGTGATCCTCTCCGGCTCCGAGGAGCTGAAGAAGAAGTACCTCGGCCCGCTGGCCAAGGGCGACGCGCTGTTCTCGTACTGCCTCTCCGAGCCGGACGCCGGTTCGGACGCGGCCGGGATGAAGACCCGCGCGGTCCGCGACGGCGACCACTGGATTCTCAACGGCGTCAAGCGCTGGATCACCAACGCGGGCGTCTCCGACTACTACACGGTCATGGCGGTCACCGACCCCACGCAGCGGTCCAAGGGGATCTCCGCGTTCGTCGTCGAGAAGTCGGACGAGGGCGTCTCCTTCGGCGCCCCCGAGAAGAAGCTCGGCATCAAGGGGTCCCCGACCCGCGAGGTCTACTTCGACAACGTCCGCATCCCCGCGGACCGCATGATCGGCGAGGAGGGCACCGGTTTCGCCACGGCGATGAAGACCCTCGACCACACCCGCATCACCATCGCCGCCCAGGCCCTCGGGGTCGCCCAGGGCGCCTTCGACTACGCCAAGGGCTACGTCAAGGAGCGCAAGCAGTTCGGCAAGGCCATCGCCGACTTCCAGGGCATCCAGTTCATGCTCGCGGACATGTCCATGAAGATCTCCGCCGCCCGCGCCCTGACCTACCAGGCCGCCGCAGCCTCCGAACGCCTCGACGCCGACCTCACCTACCTCGGCGCCGCCGCCAAGTGCTTCGCCTCGGACGTCGCGATGGAGGTCACCACCGACGCGGTCCAGCTCCTCGGGGGGTACGGGTACACCCGTGACTATCCGGTGGAGCGGATGATGCGGGACGCGAAGATCACGCAGATTTATGAAGGCACGAACCAGGTCCAGCGGATCGTCATGGCGAGGAACCTGCCGTAAATCGGTTCCGCCGTCCGGCCCCCGGTGTCCATGATGCCGGGGGCCGGACTCTGTTCAGGGGGACCTCGTGAAGCTCACCGCCGTCACGCTCGACTGTGCCGATCCTGTCGCGCTCGCCGCGTTCTACCGGGAGGCGACCGGGTGGGAGACGCATCCGGAGTCCGATGCGGAGTTCGCGGGGCTGGTGACTCCCGACGGGCTCTTCGTCGGGTTCCAGCGGGTGGCGGGGTATCGCGCGCCGACCTGGCCGGACCAGTCGGGCGTGCCCCAGCAGTCGCATCTCGACTTCGACGTGGAGGACGCGGAGGACCTGGAGGCGGCGGTGCGGCGGCTGCTGGCGCTGGGGGCGGTGCGGGCGCCGAACGGTCCGCGGGAGGGCCGGTGGCGTGTGCTTCTGGACCCGGCGGGGCATCCGTTCTGTCTGTCGGAGCGCAAGGGCTCGTCGAGCTGAGGGGTGTGTCCCATGTCCGCTGTCGGGCGTTTCCGTTCCGTGGTCGTCGACTGCCCCGATCCGCTGGGGCTCGCCGAGTTCTACGCGGCGGTGCTCGGGGGTGAGGTGGCGGCAGAGGCGGACGACTGGGTCGTCCTGTACGTCACCGGCGGGCCCCGCCTCGCGTTCAACCTCGCCCCGGACCACGTCCCCCCGGTCTGGCCCGCCCGCGCCCACGACCAGCAGCAGTTTCACATCGACGTCGACGCCGGGTCCACGTGGGCGGAGGTCGACGAGGCCGAGCGGCGGGTGCTGGCGCTGGGGGCACGGGCCGTGCGGCGGGCGGACGAGGACGGGTTCAGGGTGTTCCTGGACCCGGCCGGGCATCCGTTCTGCCTGTGCCGGATCTGACCGGCGCGGGGCCCGTACCGGTGCCCGGCCGGCCGTCCAGTTCCTCCCTGGTCGCCGTCGACGGTTCCCGGCGGTCCTGGGCGGCGCGGGAGAGGAAGTCGGCGCTGCGCAGGACGCGTTGGAGGTTCTCCCAGGTGAGGAGGGCGATGTCGGAGTCGGGCCAGCCCCGGCGGAGGAGTTCGGTGATGAGGTGGGGGTAGGCGGAGGGGTCGGGGAGGCCCTCGGGGTGGGCGGCCGGGGAGTCGTAGACGCCGGAGAGGGCGACGGACGCCGGGCCCGCGACCGCGCGGATGTGGTCGAGGTGGTCGGCGACGTCCTCCAGGGCGGGGCCGGTCTGGTCCGCCGTCAGCGGGACCATGCAGACGCCCTTGGCGCGGCCGAGGGCGGCGAGGAGGTCGTCGGAGAGGTTGTCGGGGTGGGGGCGCAGCGCCCGGGCGGCCGAGCGGGTGCACAGCACCGGGCTCTTGGAGAGGGCCAGCGCGCGGACGATCGTCGCGTCGGAGGCGCCGGAGAGGTCCGGGACGACACCGAGGCGGTTCATCTCGCGCACGACCTCCTCACCGAACCGGCTGAGCCCCGCCTCGCTGGCCCAGCTCGTGCCGGCGAGGGTGAGGGCGCGCAGCCCGAGGGAGTGCAGGACGCGCAGGACGGCGAGGGAGTCGTCCAGGGCGGGGGCGCCGGCGGGGCCGAGGAGGACGGCGACGCGGCCACAGTTGCGGGCGTCGATGACCTGCCCGGCGGTGCGGGCCGTGCGCAGGCCCTCGGGGTGGGCGGCGACGATCGCGCGGACGAGGTCGATCTGCTCCAGGGTGACGGCGACGGGGCGGTCGGTGGGCCTGGGCAGGTGCAGGGCCCAGAGCACGGCGCCGACCTGGCCCTCTCTGAGGCGGGGGATGTCGGTGTCGACGCCGGTCTCGCCGAGTTCGAGGTCGTACCAGGGGAGTCCGCGCAGGGCCCAGGGGAGGGTGCCGTGGCCGTCGGCGACGGGGTGGTCGGCGAGGAGCTGCCGGGCTCGGGCGAGGGGGGCGGGGGGATAGGGGGTGTCGGTGGCGGTGTCGTTCTCAGCGACGCCGGACGCCTCGCCCACGTTCATACCGGCCGGCATCTCGTCCGTCACGCCCCCGAAGGGCTCCTCCAGCGGCGTCTCGCCGACCGCGGTGGTGGGGTGCAGTTCGTCCTGGAGTTCTGCCATGAGGGGGCTCCGTACGTCGTGATCGGCGTCGTGATCAGCGGTACGGCAACCGTCGCACGGGGCGGGGCGGGTCTCACGGTGGACGGGGCGTTCGGGGGTACGCGACCTGTTTTCGCCGCGCGCCCCGCGGTACGCCCCTCAAGAGACCCCGCCGGGCGCCCCGCAGGAGACCCCGCCGCGCGCCCGGCGCCCCCTCCCCTACCCGACCCCGTCCAGCTCCTCGATCCGCGCCGTCGACGCCCCCCGCGTCCCTTGAGTCCCCCGCGCCACGTCCTCCGCCGCGCCCAGTACGCGGACCGCGTTCTGCCAGGTCAGCTTCGCGAGGTCGGTGCGGGACCAGCCTCGGTCGAGGAGTTCGGTGAGGAGGTTGGGGTAGCCGGAGACGTCCCGGAGGCCGTCCGGGGTGAAGGCGGTGCCGTCGTAGTCGCCGCCGATGCCGAGGTGGTCGACGCCCGCGGCCTCACGCATGTGGTCGAGGTGGTCGGCGACGGTGGAGACGGTCGCGACGGGGCGGGGGTTCGCCTCCTCGAAGGCCCGGTGGAGGGCCATCGCCTCGGGCGTGGTGGCGAGGTGGTGGAAGCCGTGGGAACGCAGGTTCTCGTCCGCCGCGACCGTCCAGTCGACCGCCGCCTGGAGGACGAACTTCGGAACGAACGTCACCATCGCCATGCCGCCGTTCGCGGGGAGGCGTTCGAGGACGTCGTCCGGGATGTTGCGGGGGTGGTCGCAGACCGCGCGGGCGGAGGAGTGCGAGAAGATCACCGGCGCGGACGACGTGTCGAGGGCCGCCCTCATCGTCGTGGGCGCCACGTGGGAGAGGTCGACGAGCATGCCGAGGCGGTTCATCTCGCGGACGACCTCGTGCCCGAACGGCGAGAGCCCGCCGACGTTCGGGACGTCCGTCGCGGAGTCGGCCCAGGCGATGTTGTCGTTGTGGGTGAGCGTCATGTAGCGCACGCCGAGGGCGTACAACCCCCGTAGCGTGCCGAGGGAGTTGGCGATGGAGTGCCCGCCCTCCGCGCCCATCAGCGACGCGATCCGGCCCTCCGTACGCGCCGCCTCCATGTCCGCCGCGCTGTACGCGGCCCGCAGGGCGTCCGGGTGGCGGTCGATGAGCCGCCGTACGCAGTCGATCTGCTCCAGCGTCGCCGGGACCGCGTCGGGCAGGTCGGAGCGGACGTACACGGACCAGTACTGCGCCCCCACCCCGCCCTCCCGCAGCCTCGGCAGGTCGGTGTGGAGGTGAGCGTCCTGGCGTACGGAGATGTCGCGCGCGCCGAGGTCGTAGTGGACCTGCTCGCGCAGCGCCCAGGGGAGGTCGTTGTGCCCGTCGACGACGGGGAACTCGGCGAGAAGCTCCGCCACGGCCTCCCGCGACCGGCTGCCGCCCGCCACCCCCGCGTCCCCGGTCCCGCCCGCCCCGGCGCTCACTTGCCGAACCCGAAGGACCCCTTGGCCCCCTCGACCTTGGCGCGCAGGCGCTTGCCCTTCTCGGTGGCCTGGTCGTTCAGCTCCTGCTGGAAGTCCCGCATGCGCCCGAGGAGTTCCTCGTCGTGCGCGGCGAGAATCCGCGCGGCGAGCAGCCCCGCGTTGCGCGCGCCCCCGACGGACACGGTCGCCACCGGCACCCCGGCCGGCATCTGCACGATCGACAGCAGCGAGTCCATGCCGTCCAGGTACTTCAGCGGCACGGGCACCCCGATCACCGGCAGCGGGGTGACCGACGCGAGCATCCCCGGAAGGTGCGCCGCTCCCCCGGCCCCCGCGATGATCACCTTCAGCCCGCGCTCCGCCGCCCGCTCCCCGTACGCGATCATCTCGTGCGGCATACGGTGCGCCGAGACGACGTCCACCTCATAGGCGACCTCGAACTCGTCGAGCGCCTGCGCCGCCGCCTCCATGACGGGCCAGTCGGAGTCGGAACCCATGACGATGCCTACGACGGGGCTCATTCGGTGATCGTGCCTCTCAGGTAGCCGGCCGCATGGTGGGCGCGGTCGAGGGTGTCGGCGAGGTCGGTGCCGTAGGTGTTGACGTGGCCGACCTTGCGGCCCGGCTTGACGTCCTTGCCGTACATGTGGATCTTCAGCTGGGGGTCGCGGGCCATGCAGTGCAGGTACGCGGAGTACATGTCGGGGTAGTCGCCGCCGAGGACGTTGACCATGACGGTCCACTTCGCGCGGGGGCGGGGGTCGCCGAGGGGGAGGTCGAGGACGGCCCGGACGTGGTTGGCGAACTGGGACGTGATCGCGCCGTCCTGGGTCCAGTGGCCGGAGTTGTGGGGGCGCATCGCGAGTTCGTTGACGAGGATGCGTCCGTCGCGGGTCTGGAAGAGCTCGACGGCGAGGTGGCCGACGACGCCGAGTTCCTTGGCGATCGTCAGGGCCATCTCCTCGGCCCTCAGGGCGAGTTCCTCGTCCAGCTCGGGGGCCGGCGCGATGACGGTGTCGCAGACGCCGTTCACCTGCCGGGACTCGACGACGGGGTAGGCGACGGCCTGGCCGTGCGGGGAGCGGACGACGTTGGCGGCGAGCTCGCGGACGTAGTCGACCTTCTCCTCGGCGAGGACGGGGACGCCGGCGCGGAAGGGGTCCGCCGCGTCCTCGGGGCCGTCGACGACCCAGACGCCCTTGCCGTCGTACCCGCCCCGGACGGTCTTGAGGACGACGGGGAAGCCGTCGCCCTCGGCGGCGAACGCGGCGACGTCCGCCGGGTCGCTCACGATGCGGTGCCTCGGGCAGGGGACGCCGATCGCGGTGAGCTTCGCGCGCATCACGCCCTTGTCCTGCGCGTGCACGAGCGCGTCCGGGCCGGGGCGGACGGGGATGCCGTCGGCCTCCAGGGCCCGGAGGTGCTCCGTGGGCACGTGTTCGTGATCGAACGTGATCACGTCGCAGCCCCGGGCGAAGTCGCGCAGCGTGTCCAGGTCGCGGTAGTCGCCGATGACGACATCGCTCACCACCTGGGCCGCGGAGTCCTGCGGGGTGTCACTGAGAAGCTTGAACCTGATGCCCAACGGGATGCCCGCTTCGTGCGTCATACGCGCGAGCTGGCCGCCGCCGACCATGCCGACTACCGGAAACGTCACACCCCCAGGGTATCGGCCACGCCGTCCGGCCGGTCCGCCGCGCCTCTTACCGCCGGTTTCCCTCGCTCATACCCGCAGTTTCCCCACTGCTTCCCGAGCTGTTTCCAACCCGTGAGGTCGACCACAGGAAACCTCCATCGGGGGTGGTTAGCATGGCTGGGTTGACGAAACCGACCCGGACGGGGGCTTGTACGAGCATGGAACACGGTTCCACGGGGCATGCTTCCGGATTCCGCCGCATCATCCGCGAGGTGGCGAAGTTCGGTGCGGTGGGAGGGGCCGGGCTGCTGGTCAACCTCGCCGTCTTCAACCTCGTACGGCAGGTCACCGACCTTCAGGTGGTCCGGGCGAGTGTGATCGCGACGGTCGTCTCGATCATCTTCAACTACGTCGGGTTCCGGTACTTCACGTACCGTGACCGGGACAAGAGCGGGCGGACCAAGGAGCTGACGCTCTTCATGTTCTTCTCGGTGATCGGGATGGTCATCGAGAACGGTGTGCTCTACGTCGCGACGTACTCGTTCCACTGGGACAGTCCGCTCCAGAGCAACGTCTTCAAGTTCGTCGGCATCGGGATCGCGACGCTGTTCCGGTTCTGGTCGTACCGGACGTGGGTGTTCAAGGCGACGCCGGGGGCGGAGGCGGTGGCCGGGGCCGAGGCGATCCTGGAACAGCGGTCGGCTACGACGACGACTGCTGCGGCACGGGTGGGCGAGCGGGCGTAACCGCCACCTCACCGAACCGCCACCTCACCGAACCGCCCTCTCACCTGACCGTCGGCTCGTCCGACTCCGTCGGCTTCTTCGAGGGCGGCGTGCGTGACAGGAACAACCCGAACACCGGCGGCTGTGCCTGGAGCATCTCCAGACGCCCCCCGTCCGCCTCCGCGAGGTCCCTGGCCACCGCCAGGCCGATCCCCGTCGAGTTGCGCCCGCTGATCGCCCGTTCGAAGATGCGCGCGCCGAGGTCGCCGGGGACGCCGGGGCCCTCGTCGGTGACCTCGATGACGGACTGGTTGCCGGTGACGCGGGTGCGGAGGGCGACCGTGCCGCCGCCGTGCATGAGGGAGTTCTCGATGAGGGCGGCGAGGACCTGGGCGACCGCGCCGGGTGTGCCGACCGCCTGGAGATGGCGTTTGCCGGAGCTGACGATGGCGCGGCCCGCGGAGCGGTAGGCGGGGCGCCACTCCGCGAGCTGCTGCTGGATGACCTCGTCGAGGTCGAAGGAGACGGCGTTGCCGGTGCGGGGGTCGCGGGAGTTCGTCAGGAGGCGCTCGACGACGTCCGTGAGCCGCTCGACCTGCGTCAGCGCGACGTTCGCCTCCTCCTTCACCGTCTCCAGGTCGTCGGTGAGGGTGATCTCCTCCAGCCGCATCGACAGGGCCGTGAGCGGCGTACGGAGCTGGTGGGAGGCGTCGGCGGCGAGGCGGCGCTCCGCCGTCAGCATGCGGCCGATCCGCTCGGCGGAGGAGTCGAGGACGTCCGCGACGCGGTCCAGCTCGGGGACGCCGTACCGCTTGTGGCGGGGGCGGGGGTCGCCGGAGCCGAGGCGTTCGGCGGTCTCGGCGAGGTCGGTCAGCGGGGAGGCCAGCTTGTTGGCCTGGCGGACGGCGAGCAGGACGGCGGCGATGACGGCGAGCAGCGCGACGAGGCCGATGATCAGCAGGGTCCGCCCGACCTCACGGGTCACCGCGGACTTCGGCTCCTCGACGCGGACGGTCTCCCCGCCCTCGCCCGGCTCCTCTGCGTGGATGACCTCGCCCTCGGGCTTCTCCCCGATCTCGATCGGCGCCCGCCCGGGAATCCGGATCACCGCGTACCGGTCCTGCGTCACCTGGTCGCGCAGTATCTCGGCGTTCACGTCCTCCGAGCCGAGCAGCCGGCTGTCCACGATCCCCACCAGCCGCACGGCCTCGGAGTCGACCCGCTCCTGGGCGCTGTTGCTGATGGTCCGGCTCTCGACGATGACCAGGGAGACGCCGAAGACGGCGATGACGACGAGAACGACGGCAAGGGTGGACTGGATGAGACGACGACGCACGGTCCTACTCCGACGGAAACTTTCGAGGCCACCCCTGCGACGGCGCCCCCTGTGATGTGACGCGCGTAGTGCCTAACTCTTCTCGAACCGGAAGCCGACGCCTCGCACGGTGGCGATGTACCGGGGGTTCGCCGCGTCGTCGCCCAGCTTTTTGCGCAGCCAGGAGATGTGCATGTCGAGCGTCTTGGTGGAGGACCACCACGTCGTGTCCCAGACCTCGCGCATCAGCTGATCCCGGGTCACCACCCGCCCGGCGTCCCGCACCAGGACCCGCAGCAGGTCGAACTCCTTGGCGGTGAGCTGGAGTTCCTCGTCCCCCATCCACGCGCGGTGGGACTCGACGTCGATCCGCACGCCGTGCGTGGCGGGCGGCTGCGCCGGCTCCGCGGCACCGCGCCGCAGCAGGGCCCGTACCCGTGCGAGGAGTTCGGCGAGCCGGAACGGCTTGGTGACGTAGTCGTCGGCCCCCGCGTCGAGCCCTACGACGGTGTCGACCTCGTCGGCCCGGGCGGTGAGGATGAGGATGGGCACGGTGTGGCCCTCGGAGCGGAGCCGGCGCGCCACTTCGAGCCCGTCCATACCGGGGAGTCCGAGATCGAGCACGACCAGGTCGATCCCGCCCTGCATCCCGGCGTCGAGCGCGGTGGGTCCGTCCTCGCGCACCTCGACCTCGTACCCTTCCCGGCGCAGGGCGCGGGCCAGCGGTTCCGAGATGGACGCGTCGTCCTCGGCTAGCAGTACACGGGTCATGAAGCTGATGGTAGTCCGCACGGAGCGCGGCCAGGGGTGTGATCGCCCTGACTGTTTCTTACCAAGGGGCAAGAAGGGGCGTACCGGGCGCCCAGCCGGCTCACAGCATTGGTCCGGACCTTGTGATCCATGCCTCAAACGCTTCCATTTCGCCCCCTACTCTGCCTTAGGGTGGCCAAACGCCTGTTGCACTGCGGGGACCTTCGGCGAAGACGCCGGGGGTCCTTTTTCGTGCGTACCGGTGTAAGCGACCTGTAAACAGCAGCAAGGATCGATCCATCATGGCGACCAGCCTGACGAAGGACTCGGCCCGTCGGGACACCCCTGGCTCCGAGCAGACCTTCTTCGGCCACCCGCGCGGCCTGGCCACGCTCTTCCTGACGGAGATGTGGGAGAGGTTCTCGTACTACGGCATGCGGGCCCTGCTGCCGCTGTACCTGGTGGCACCGGGCGGTATGCACCTGAGCGCGGGTACGGCGACGGCGATCTACTCCGTGTACGTCTCCCTCGTGTACCTGCTCGCCCTGCCCGGCGGCTGGTTCGCGGACCGGGTCCTCGGCCCGCGCCGGACCGTCGCCGTCGCCGGTCTGATCATCATGGTCGGCCACCTGTGCCTCGCCGTCCCGGCCTCCGGCACCTTCTACGGCGGTCTCGGCCTCGTCGCGCTCGGCTCCGGTCTGCTGAAGGCCAACATCTCGACGATGGTCGGCCACCTCTACGACGGCCCGGACGACCCGCGCCGCGACGGCGGCTTCACGCTCTTCTACATCGGCATCAACCTGGGCGCGTTCGCCGCGCCGCTGGTGATCGGCACGGTCGGCGAGAACGTGAACTGGCACTTCGGCTTCGCGCTCGCCGCGGTCGGCATGGCGCTGGGCCTCGGCCAGTTCCTGCTGGGCACGCGCCATCTGAGCGAGCGCAGCGACGTCGTACCGACCCCGCTGTCCGCCGCCGAGAAGGCGGCCACCCTGCGCAAGGGGCTGGTCTGGCTCGCGATCGCGGCCGTGTTCTACGGCGTCGTCGGCTTCACCGGGCACTTCACGCTGAACTGGGCGCTGATCCCGCTGACGGTCGTCGGTCTCGTCGTGCCGGTCCTGGTGATCGGACGGATCAAGCGGGACAGGGAGCTGGACGCGGCCGAGCAGTCGAAGATGTCGGCGTACGTGTGGTTCTTCATCGCGGCGGCGGTCTTCTGGATGATCTACGACCAGGGCGGCTCGACGCTGTCGCTGTTCGCGGAGGGCAAGGCCGACAACACGGTCTTCGGCTGGGAGTTCCCGGTCTCCTGGTACCAGTCGGTCAACCCGGTGATGATCATGGCGCTGGCGCCGGTCTTCGCCTGGCTGTGGCTGTGGCTGAACCGGCGGGGCCAGGAGCCGAGCACGATCGTGAAGTTCGCGGCCGGGCTGGTGCTGATCGGCGCGTCGTTCTTCCTGTTCCTCGCGCCGCTGTCGATCGCCGAGGGCGGGCACAAGGCCGCCGCGCTGTGGGTCGCCGGGATCTACTTCGTGCAGACGCTGGGCGAGCTGACCCTCTCCCCCGTCGGCCTCTCGGTCACGACGAAGATGGCGCCCACGAAGTACGCCTCCCAGATGATGGGCGTCTGGTTCCTCGCGGTGACCGCGGGCGACTCCGTGACGGCCCTGCTGTCCAACCCGGCCGTCGGCGGCGTGGACCTGGACCGGATGGGCTTCGTCGCCCTCGAAGCCGTCCTCGCCGTGATCGCCGGCGGCGCCGTGTGGATGTACCGCAAGCGGGTCAACTCCCTGATGGGCGACGTCCACTGACCTGACGCGCATCGAGGGCCGTCCCGGCAGGGGACGGCCCTCGTCGCGTCTCTACCGCGTCCTGCGCCCCGGCAGGAACGTGAACACCGCGCCCCCGAGCAGGATCGCCGTCCCCGCGACCAGCCCCAGCGCCTTCAGCCCGCCGTGGTCCTCGGCCCCGGTGTTCGCGAGCCCCCCGCTCGTACTCGTACTCGTACTGGACCCGCCGGACGCCCCGCCCTCCTGCTTCTCGGTCGTCAGCGTCAGCGACACCAGGCTCTGGGCCGGCGTGCAGATCGTCTTCGTGCTGAGCGCCTCGATGAGCAACACCCCGGGCGCCAGGGTCGATTCACCGGTCGCCCCCGGTTTGTACGTCCCCTTCAGATCCGGGAGTTCGATCGGATCGCCCGTCTTGATCGCCCCGGAGTTCAGCGGGCCCTCGACATGGACCGTCCCGGTGTCCGCGCCGCCGAGCTTCACCTCCATGGACGGCTTCACCGAACCGGCCGGGATGTCGGCGGGACTGTTCATCACCGATCCCTTGAACTGGACGGTGAGGTCGTAACTCCCGCCGTTCTTCGAGGCGTTGATCTGGACGGGCGAGGTCGCCTTCTTCTCGCCCAGAGGCGACTGGCAGGTGTAGGCGACGTCGACGGTCTTGCCGGTGAAGTCGGTCTGTTCGGGGGAGGACGAGGGTGAGGGCGTCGAGGACGACGTGCCGGTGGGGGTCGGCGTGCCGGTGGGGGTCGGCGTGCCGGTGGAGGTCGGCGTCCCGGTCGACGTAGGTGTGCCGGTGGACGTCGGTGTCCCGGTCGACCCGCCGGTCACCGTGATGGTCGCGGCCGGCGAAACCGCCTGCTTGGGCGCGCAGTTCGTCTTCGTCCCGAACGCGTCGACGACGTACGCGTCCGGCGTCAGCTTCACCTCCCCCGGTGCCGTCAGCTTCAGCGAGCCCTTCATGTCCGACAGGACCATCTCCCCGCCCTTGGGGATCGCCGGGTTCACCCGCGTCCCGGTCATCGGCACGTCCCCGGTCTGCACCCCGGACGCCTTCAACGTCCCTGTCGGCAGTACAGAGTTGGCGGGCAGGTCGATGATGTTCGGGTTCTTGGACGCGGCCTGGACGAACTTCCAGACGACGTCCACGGTGTCGCCGACCTTCGCGGTGGCCGGTGCGGTGATCTGGACCTTGGTGGTCCCGTCGACAGGCTCGATGCCGGCTGGGGGGACGCAGTGGGTGGCGTACGACACCTCGGCGGCCGTGGCGGGGACGGTCATGAGGCCCAGCAGGGCGCCCGTCCCGACCGCGACCACTGCGACGGCCGCTCTCCTGGTGGTTCTCACTGAATGCCCTTCCTGCCGTGGGTGGTTCGGTCGTCGTGCGGTGCGGAGAGGCGGCCCTGGGTGTCCGGGGTGAACCACGGCAGGGTCTGGGTGACGGTCGGGGGCGGCTCCGGCTCGCGGGCACGGCCACGCCGGTGGGGGCGGGGGCGGACGTGGTCGACGACCGCCATCCCGATGCGGAACAGGGCGGAGGGGACGACGATCGCGGCCAGGGCCCAGAAGAGGACGACGCCCCAGGGGCGGCCCACGTCCCAGGAGCGATCGGCGAGGATCTTGCCGCCGTATCTCAGGGAGACCGTGTAGTCGCCGTGCGCGCCGCTGCCCAGCTCGAACGGCAGCTCCAGCTTGGCGCGTTGGCCGGGGGCGAGGGTGCCGTTCCACTGGTGGTCGTCCCACTCGGGGGCGAACACGCCGTGCGCGGTGCCGACTTGGAAGACGGGGTTGGTGACGGAGGTGGTGCCGGCGTTGCCGACCGTCACGGTGAACTTGCGGGCGGGCGGGGCGCCGAACCAGGTCAACAGGCCGCTGGAGCCGGTGAGTCGGGGGTCGTTCAGCACGCGCAGCGCCCCGGTCCCGGTGTCCTCGGGCAGCGCCTTCTCCTCGTGCCCCGCGACGTTCAGCACGGCGTCGGCCTGGGCCTTCTCGCCGGTCGCCGTCGCGACGTGCACGACGCACGGGCAGGGCACCGGGGGGTCCACGACGGGGAGTTGGCGGCTGAAGCGGCCCTGCGCGTCGGTCGTGACGGCCCTGCCGTCCGCGTTGGCGCAGGAGTTGGTGCCGCCGAGCACGCCCCGGGCCGGGCTGGACTGACCGCACAGCAGCAGCGTCAGCAGCGTGTTCGCGGGCCAGCCCGCGCCGCTGACGCCGATCGAACTCCCCTTGCCCGCCGTGGACTTGCCGAGCTGGACCGTCGGTCCGGGCGCGGCGCCGGCCGCCCCCGGCAGCGTCAGGCACAGCACGAGGGCGGCGACGAGCGCGGCGGCGGCCCTCCTAACGAGCACGGCGACTCAGCCACAGGGCGCCGGCCGCGCCGGTCAGCAGGACCGTCCCGCCGAAGGTCGCGAGCGCCACGAACGAGTCCTCGGGGCCGGTCTGCGGCAGCTGGGGCTGCGGGGTGTCGCCCCCGCCCGACGCCGTGACGTCCAGCGTGAGGGCGGGGCCCGGGGAGTTGGTGGGGGTGCAGGTCGTCGTCGTACCGAGCGCGACGATCGTCAGGACGCCGGGGGTGAAGGTGACCTTGCCGGACTTCCTCGGGGTGTACGTCCCGCTCAAGTCGCTGATCTTTATGGGGGTGTTGGCGGGGATCGCGGCCTGGTTGGCGGCGCCGGTGACGGTGAGCGTCCCGCTGTCGGCGCCGCCCACCTTCACCGTCGCCCTCGGCTTCATCGCCCCGGCCCCGAGCTCGACCGGGCTGGACGAGACGCCCTTCTGCCAGGACATCGTGATCCGGTAACCGCTCCCGCTCTTCTCCCCCGTGACGTCGATCGGCGACACCGCGCTCTTGTCCCCGATGGGCGTCTTGCAGGCGTAGTTGACCTCGACGACGGCGGCCCTGGCGAGCGGCGCCGCACTCAGCACCCCCACCCCGGCCAGGACCGCGCCCGACGCGAGCACGACACTCCGCTTCCGCTTGGCCACGATCCCTCACCCCTGACGCTCCATCAGATTTGGTGCGTCAAGGTACGCCGGAGGGCTTGAGGAGGGAAGAGAAAGGGGGGTGCGGAGTGCAAGGGGCCAGGTCGTCTCCGCGCGGCCGTCAAGCCGTTGCCGCGACGGGTTCCCCTGAACGGCGATCTCCGCCCAGACGACTTTGCCGTCCGGCAGCGCGCAGGACCCCCAGCGGGCCGCCAGCTCCCGGACCAGCAGCAGTCCCCGCCCGCCCTCGGAGTATTCGTCCGGCTCAGTCGGTACCGGCTCCTTCGGCGAGCCGTCCCCCACCTCGACGACGAGACCGGTGCGCAGACCGAGCAGCCGGACGGTCACGAGGCCGAGGTCGTCCGGGGTGGCCAGGACGGCGTTGGTGACGAGTTCAGAAACGACGAGGAGGGCGTCGTCCTCGATGAGCCGGGCGGGCCACTTGGCGAGAGCGAGCCGGGTGAAGTCACGGGAGAGGCTCACCGAGGAGGGGACGGCGGGGAGGGAGAGGCGGTCGGCGAAACGGGGCCGGTGGGAGAAGTAGAAGGGAACGGCGCCGTCCGGGCACTGGTTCACGCGCGCTCTTCCAGACTCACGACCTCCACGGAGGCGTGCTCGGCGGCCAGGACCATGGCGTCCTGGAGCGCCCGGCTGAAGGCCAGGTCGCCGTAGGACGGCACGAGCAGGTGGTGGGACTCGGCACGCCGGATGGCCTCGACCGTCTCGGCGAAGGCGTCCACCCTGCCGTCGGCGAACTCGTGGTGGACGGTCGCCAGGACGAAGCCGTTGGCCTCCGCGTAGACGGTCATGCCGTCCTGTTTCCGCTTCACCTCCTCGTCGCTCATGTCGTCGGGGACCCGCATGTAGCCGAAGATCAGCGGCTTCATGGCCCTGCCTCCTTGCCGTCACGCTCACGGACGGTGTTTGTTCCGTCCGCTCACGGTGCGGGCGGCGGCCTCCAAGCTGGAGTGGTCGGAACCGAAGCTCTGGCGCATCGAGACCGGGCAGACCTCTCTGCGCAGCCTCGACGTGGAGGCCATGTGCAAGGTGTACGGGGCGCCTGCCGAGTTGACGCAGGCACTGATGGGGCTCGCGAAGGAGACGAAGAGCAAGGGGTGGTGGCACTCGTACGGGGATGTGATCCCGGATTCCTTCGATCTCTACGTCGGCTTGGAGGAAGCCGCCACCTCCATCCAGTGGTACGAGTCGGAGGTGATCCCCGGCCTGCTCCAGACGCCGGACTATGCCCGCACCGTGATCGGCCTCGTCCCCGATCGGGACGAGGAAGAGATCGAGCGACGGACGCACGTACGCATCACCAGGCAGGTGTTGCTGACCCGGGTCACGGATGCGCCCAAGGTTGACGTTGTCCTGAACGAAGGGGTGTTGCATCGCCCGGTCGGGAGCGCGAAGATCATGGCCGGTCAGTTGAACAGGCTGGCGGAGCTGGACGAGTTGGACAACGTGAACATCCGCGTCGTGCCCTACTCCGCAGGGCTGCACACGGGAGTCATGTCCGGCCCGTTCGTCCTGATGCGATTCCCGGTCACCGGCGACGGCCGGGACACCGAACCCCCCACGGTCTACGTGGAGGGGTTCACCGGTTCTCTGTACCTCGACAA
Organism: Streptomyces sp. NPDC004539; assembly: GCF_040610055.1. Classification (NCBI taxonomy): domain Bacteria; kingdom Bacillati; phylum Actinomycetota; class Actinomycetes; order Kitasatosporales; family Streptomycetaceae; genus Streptomyces; species Streptomyces sp. NPDC004539. The sequence goes on from NZ_JBEXLS010000029.1 coordinate 31,363, forward strand.
AACCGATGAGATCGAGCGCTACGACGCGGCGTTCAAGGACATCTGGGGCTCGGCGCTCGACGGGACGGGCAGCACGCGCCTCCTCAAGCAAGTAGCGAAGGAGCTAGGCAAGTGAACAGTGCCGACCTGACCGGCGCGGTCTGGCGCAAGAGCACCCGCAGCGACGCCAATTCGAACTGCGTCGAGGTCGCCTTCCTCGGCAACGGACAAGTCGCCGCACGCGACACCAAGCACGACGGCCACGGCCCCGCCCTGGTCTTCACCCCCGCCCAGTGGGCCGCCTTCACGGGCAACACCGCGCGGGTGTGAGGGAGTTGGAGTGCGCCCGGTCCCCGGTGGGCCGGGCGTGCTTCGTGTTGCGGGTCAGACGGGGGCGCCCACTTCGGCCCAGACCGTCTTGCCGGCCACCCCCGACGTCCGCACGACCCCCCAGTCCAGACAGAGCCGCTGCACGATGAACATGCCGTGTCCGCCGGGGCGGCCGGCGCGGTGCGGGGTGCGGGGGGCCGGCTGGCCCGTGCCGCGGTCGACGACCTCGACCCGGATCACCTTGTTGTCGCAGGAGATGCGGATCTCGTCGGGCCCCCCGGCGTGCAGGCAGGCGTTGGTGACCAGTTCGGAGACGACGAGGAGCACGTCCTCGGCCGCGGCCCGCCGGTCCGCGCCGTCCGCCGGCAGCCACCCCCACGCGTGCAGGGCCTGCCGGGCGAAGTCCCGGGCGAGCGGCACGACCCCGCTGGCCCCGTCGAGCCGCAGTCGGCGAACCCCGCCGGACGACTCCCGTTCCGGGCCGCGGTCACTCGGCACAGGGGGCCGGGTGGTGCTCATCAGCGCTTCACCTCACCAGTTCACCGGGTCCAGAAGTACCGGTCGCTCTAGGGGTCGACGGCGCCCGCCCGCGTGCCGCCGACATGTTCACGAAGTCTCCTGCCCGGCCCGGCGTGCGGAACACACCCCGGCGGGCGGGCGGTCTCAGCCGTCCGCGTCGGGCCCCGGCACCGCGTCGGCGACCGAGGCGTGCACGGTGAAGACGGCCTCCGCGCCGGTGATCTCGAAGACCCGGGCGACGACGGGGAGCATCCCGGCGAGATGAACTCCCCCGCCGGCGGCCTCCGCCTTGAGACGGGCGCCGAGCAGCACGTTCAGCCCGGTGGAGTCGCAGAACTCCAGCCGCGAGCAGTCGATGACGAGACGGCTGAAACCCTTCGCCAGACAGGCGTCCAGCGGATCGCGCAGCAGGTCCGCGGTGTGGTGATCGAGCTCACCCGCGGGTGTCACGACCGCGCTGGCACCCGCTTCCCGGACCTCCACCAGCAGCCGGCCCGACTGTGCGCTGCCGACCGTCCCGTGGTCCATGCCGTCTTCTCTCCCGAGGTCGTCCGCCGCGTACCGATGCCCTCGCACACTACGCCCTGCGCACCGGCTCCGAACAGCCGAACAACCGCACGGAGCTTGACAAATGGTGCATATCGGACTTGCGGTCTGGTCGGGGAACCAGGTAGGGCTAGTAGGAAGCCCCGGTTCCAGGGGAGACGACCGGACGGCCTCGGAGGCGCCGCACACCGCAGTCCACATGTACTGGCTTCGGCAGCCATTCGCGACACCTGCCGAGAACGATGGAGGACGACATGTCACCCCGGCTCGACGCATCCCGGCCCCCGACGGCGGCGTCGACACCCCCACCGGAACAGCTTGATCCCCACGACCTCGACCCCCTCGCGGATCTCCCCGAGATCCCGCCCTACGACGAGATCGGCGCCGTCGACGCACGCGCGCTGTCCAAGACGCTGTTCGCCCGGCTCGAATCCCTCGAAGAGGGCACCTACGAGCACGCGTACGTCCGCAACACCCTCGTCGAACTCAACCTGGCGCTCGTGAAGTTCGCGGCGTCCCGGTTCCGCTCGCGCAGCGAGCCCATGGAGGACATCGTCCAGGTCGGCACGATCGGGCTGATCAAGGCGATCGACCGGTTCGAGCTGAGCCGGGGCGTGGAGTTCCCCACCTTCGCGATGCCGACCGTCGTCGGCGAGATCAAGCGGTTCTTCCGGGACACGTCCTGGTCCGTCCGGGTGCCCCGGCGGCTTCAGGAGCTGCGGCTCGAACTCGCCCGTGCGGGCGACGAGTTGGCCCAGCGGCTCGATCGGGCGCCGACCGTCGCCGAGCTGGCCGAGCGGCTTGGCATCAGCGCCGACGAGGTCGTGGAGGGGATGGCCGCGTCCAACGCGTACACCGCCTCCTCCCTCGACGCGCAGCCCGACGACGACGAGTCCGAAGGGGCGTTGGCCGATCGGATCGGGTACGAGGACCATGGGCTCGAAGGGATCGAGTACATCGAGTCGTTGAAGCCGCTGATCGCCGAACTGGCGCCCCGCGACCGGAAGATCCTGTCGCTGCGCTTCGTCGCGGGGCTCACTCAGTCCGAGATCGGGGAGGAGTTGGGGATTTCGCAGATGCATGTGTCTCGGCTGCTGGCTCGGACATTGGTGCGCCTGCGGAAGGGGTTGACTTTGGAGGAGTAGCGGGTGCGGCAGCGTTGTGGCTGATCGCGCAGTTCCCCGCGCCCCTAAGAAACTCGCTTCCCTCGTCTCCACACTTCCGCCGTCAGTGGTACCCCCGGGCGGTACGCCAGGTGTACGTGGCTCGGGGCGTCCAGGAGGAGCAAGTCCGCCTGGGCGCCCGGGGTTACGCGGCCCACGTCCGTGCGCCTCAGTGCCGCCGCCCCTCCCGCCGTCGCCGACCACACCGCCTCGTCGGGGGTCATGCCCATGTCCCGTACTGCCAACGCGATGCAGAACGGGACCGAGGACGTGTACGACGAGCCCGGGTTGCAGTCGGTGGAGAGGGCGACCGTGACGCCCGCGTCCAACAGGCGGCGGGCGTCCGGCCATTCGGCTCGGGTCGAGAACTCGGCGCCCGGGAGGAGGGTGGCGACGGTGTTGCCGCTCGCCAGGGCGTCGACGTCCGCGTCCGTCAGGTGGGTGCAGTGGTCGGCGCTGGCCGCGTCCAACTCCACGGCGAGCCGGACGCCCGGCCCGTAGGTCAACTGGTTGGCGTGGATGCGGGGTTGGAGGCCCTTGGCCCGGCCCGCTGTGAGGATCGTGCGCGCCTGGTCCTCGTCGAACGCGCCCTTCTCGCAGAAGACGTCGATCCAGCGGGCGTGCGGGGCGCAGGCGTCGAGCATCTCGCCGGTGACGAGGGCGACGTACGCGGCGGGGTCGGCGGCGAGGTCGGGGGAGACGATGTGGGCGCCGAGGTAGGTGACCTCGTCGGTGTGGCGGGCGGCGAGGCGCAGCGCGCGGGACTCGTCGGCGACCGTCAGGCCGTACCCGGACTTGGTCTCCATCGTCGTCGTGCCCTGGCGGAGGGCTTCCGTGAGGTGGCGGACGAGGTTCGCCTCCAGGTCGGCGTCGCTCGCGGCGCGGGTCGCCGCCACCGTCGTACGGATGCCCCCGGCGGTGTAGGGGCGGCCGGACATGCGCGCGTTGAACTCGGCGGTGCGGTCGCCCGCGAAGACGAGGTGGGAGTGGGAGTCGACGAAGCCGGGCAGGAGGGTGCGGCCGGCGGCGTCGAACCGATTGTCAGTGGCGGGTGCTTTGCTTTTCTCACCGGTCCACACGACGCGGTCGCCTTCGATGACGACGGCCGCGTCCTGGATCAGTCCGAGTGGAGACCTGTCGCCGAGGGAGGGGTCGTTGGTGACCAGAGTGCCGATGTTCGTGATGACAGTCGTCGTGCCGGTCGTGCTGTTCGCCTGGTTCGGCCCGGCGGGGCTGGTCGGCGTGGTGGGGGTGTTCATGGCGTCCTCGTGGGTGGCGAAGGTCAGGAGCGCAGGTCGGCGACGGCAGCCGCGAGGGCTCGCGGCACATCGGGGAGAGCTGTGTGAACCCCGTCCCGTACGACGTGCCGGCCGCCCACGACCGTATGGCGCACATCTGCCGCCGACGCGGCGAATACGGCCGTCTCCGCGCCCAGTCGCGGCAGCGGGCCCGCGGTTCTGACGGAGTCGAGGGCGACGGTCGTGAAGTCGGCGAGGGCGCCGGTTTCCAGGACGCCGGCCTCGTCCCAGCCGAGCGCGGCGTGGCCGTCGGGGGAGGCGGCCCGCAGCAGGGCCGCCGCTGTCCAGTGGCCCCGGGTGCGGGTGCGCAGCCGCTCGTTCAGCTCCATCGCGCGGGCCTCCTCGAACAGGTCGACGACGGCGTGGCTGTCGGAGCCGAGGGAGAGCGGGGAGCCGGCCCGCTGGAGGGCGACGGCCGGGCCGATGCCGTCGGCCAGGTCCCGTTCGGTCGTCGGGCACATGCAGGTGCCGGTGCCCGAGCCGCCGATGAGGGCGATGTCCTCGGGGGTGAGGTGGGTGTTGTGGACGCCGGTGGTGCGGGGGCCGAGGACCCCGTGGTCGGCGAGGAGCCGGGTGGGGGTGCGGCCGTGGGCGGCGAGGCAGGCGTCGTTCTCGGCGGTCTGTTCCGAGAGGTGGACGTGCAGGGGGGCCCGCCGCTCCTCGGCCCAGGCGGCGACGGCCGACAGCTGGTCGGCGGGGACCGCGCGGACGGAGTGGATCGCGGCGCCGATCTTCGCGTGGTCCCGTTCCTTGAGTTCCGAGGAGCGGGCCGCCCAGCGTCCGGCGTCCCCGTCGGAGAAGCGCCGCTGGTGGGCGCTGGGCGCCTCGCCGAACCCGGCGGAGAGGTAGCAGGTGTCGAGGAGGGTGATCCTGATCCCGGCGTCCGCCGCCGCCTGGATCAGCGCCTCGCCCATCGCGTTGGGGTCGGCGTAGGGGGTGCCGTCGGGGTTGTGGTGAACGTAGTGGAACTCGCCGACGGCCGTGATCCCGGCCAGCGCCATCTCCGCGTACACCGCGCGGGCGAGGGCGTGGTAGCTGTCGGGGGTGAGCCGGCCGGCGACGCCGTACATGACCTCGCGCCAGGTCCAGAAGGTCCCGGAGCCGACCTGGACGGTGCCGCGCAGGGCGCGGTGGAACGCGTGGCTGTGGGCGTCGGCCAGCCCGGGGAGCGTCAGCCCGCGCAGGATCTCGGCGCCGGGGGGCGGGGTGTCGACGCCGGTGCGGACGGCGGTGATCCGGCCGCCCTCGGTGTCGAGGGCGACGCCCGGTTCGACGACCGGGTCCAGCCAGGCGTGCTCCAGCCAATACGTCCGTGTCGTCACCTGCTGATCAGCCCTTCCAGGATGTCGGCGAGCGCTGTCACCCCGGCCACGCAGTCGTCCTCGGCCGCGAACTCGGCCGGGGAGTGCGAGACGCCGGTGGGGTTGCGCACGAACAGCATGGCGGTCGGGACGCGTCCCGAGAGAATCCCGGCGTCGTGTCCGGCGCCGGTGCCGAGGACGGGGACGGTGAGGCCGGTGAGCGCGGGGTCTCCGTCCTTGCCGAGGATGCGGGCGAGTTCGTCGCGCAGGGCGTGGTCGAACTCGACGACGGGGGTGAACGACTCGCGGACGACGTCCAGTTCGACGCCGTGCTCGGCGGCGTGGGCCTGCGCGGCCTTCTCGATGCCGGCGATGACCGTGTCGAGGGTCTCCTGCTCCGCCGCCCGCGAGTCCAGCCAGCCCCGCACGAGCGAGGGGATCGCGTTGACGCCGTTGGGTTCGACGGCGATCTTCCCGAACGTGGCGACGGCCCCGGCGAGCCGAGCCTCGCGGCGGGCGGCGAGGACCGTCTCCGCGTACGACAGCATGGGGTCCCGCCGGTCGACGAGACGGGTCGTGCCGGCGTGGTTGGCCTCGCCCCGGAAGTCGAAGCGCCAGCGGCCGTGCGGCCAGATCGCGCTGGCGATGCCGACCCGGTCGCCGGAGAGGTCGAGGGCGCGGCCCTGTTCGACGTGGAGTTCGACGAAGGCGCCGATCCGGTCGAGGCGTTCCCCGTCCCCGCCGATGGCGTCGGGGTCGTATCCGGCGGTCTCCATGGCCTGCGGGAGGGTGATCCCGTCGCCGTCGGTCAGCTTGAACGCCTGCTCGCGGGTCAGCTGTCCCGAGGCGAGCCGGGACCCGACGCAGGCCAGGCCGAACCGGGCGCCCTCCTCGTCCCCGAAGTTGACGATGCCGAAGGGCTTGCGGAAGTCGACGCCCCGCGCGCGGAGTTCGTCGAGCGCGGCGAAGGAGGAGACGACCCCGAGGGGGCCGTCGAAGGCGCCCCCGTCGGGCACGGAGTCGAGATGCGAGCCGGTGACGACGGCGTCGCCCGCCGCGGGGTCGCCCAGCCAGGCCCACTGGTTCCCGTTCCGGTCGACCTCGTACGCGAGGCCCCGGGACTCGGCCTGCTCCCTGAACCACTGCCGGCACTCGGCGTCGGCGGGCGTCCACGCGAACCGGCGGTAGCCGTGGGAGTCGGGGTGGCGGCCGATGGGGCGCAGTTCGCGCCACATCTCCTGGAAGGAGGGGGGAGTGGGCAGGAGGGCAGCTTCAGCCCCCGCCGCACCAGCCCGCACCGCTCCTGCCACCGCCGCTCGGGAGGAGGGAGGCGCGGGCAGGAGGGCCGATTCAGCTCCTGCCGCACCAGCCCCCGCCGACCCGGCCTTCGGCGATCCGGCCCGCGCCACTCCGCCCTCGGCCGCTCCAGCCCGCGCCGCGCCAGCTTCCGCCGTGCCGGCCTCCACCGTTCCAGCCCCCATCGAAGAATTCCCGCCCGTCACGCGTCCCCGCCCTCACGCATCGGCACCCGCACGCCCCGCTCCTGCGCCGCCTGCTCCGCGATGTCGTACCCGGCGTCGACGTGCCGGATGACGCCCATGCCGGGGTCGTTGGTGAGGACGCGGCGGATCTTCTCGCCGGCCAGCTTCGTGCCGTCGGCCACCGTGACCTGGCCCGCGTGGATGGAGCGGCCCATGCCGACGCCGCCGCCGTGGTGGATGGAGACCCAGGACGCCCCGGAGGCCACGTTGACCATCGCGTTCAGCAGCGGCCAGTCGGCGATCGCGTCGGACCCGTCGAGCATGGCCTCGGTCTCCCGGTAGGGGGAGGCGACGGAACCGGAGTCGAGGTGGTCGCGCCCGATGGCGAGCGGCGCGGCCAGCTCCCCGCTCGCGACCATGTCGTTGAAGCGCTCGCCGGCCTTGTCGCGCTCGCCGTAGCCGAGCCAGCAGATCCGGGCGGGCAGGCCCTGGAAGTGGACGCGCTCACCGGCCATCTTGATCCAGCGGGCGAGGGATTCGTTCTCGGGGAACAGCTCCAGCATCGCCTTGTCGGTCTTGGCGATGTCGGACGCCTCTCCGGAGAGCGCGGCCCACCGGAAGGGGCCCTTGCCCTCGCAGAACAGCGGCCGGATGTAGGCGGGGACGAACCCGGGGAAGGCGAACGCCCGCTCGTACCCGGCGAGCTGGGCCTCGCCCCGGATGGAGTTGCCGTAGTCGAAGACCTCCGCGCCGGCGTCGAGGAAGCCGACCATCGCCTCGACGTGCCGGGCCATGGACTCGCGGGAGCGGGCCGTGAAGCCGGCCGGGTCCTTGGCGGCGGCGTCGGCCATGTCGGCGAAGTCGACGCCGACCGGCAGGTAGGAGAGCGGGTCGTGGGCCGAGGTCTGGTCGGTGACGATGTCGATGGGCGCGCCCTCGGCGAGCAGCTGCGGCAGCAGCTCGGCGGCGTTGCCGAGGAGGCCGATGGAGAGCGGGCGGCGGGCGTCGCGGGCCTCCACCGCCAGCCTGAGCGCCTCCGCCGGCGACTCGGCCCTGACGTCGAGGTAGCGGTGCTCGATGCGGCGTTCGATGGCGCGGGGGTCGACGTCGATACAGATCGCGACGCCGTCGTTCATGGTGACGGCGAGCGGCTGGGCGCCGCCCATCCCGCCGAGCCCGGCGGTCAGGGTGATCGTCCCGGCGAGGGTCCCGCCGAACTTCTTGGCGGCGACGGCGGCGAAGGTCTCGTAGGTGCCCTGGAGGATGCCCTGGGTGCCGATGTAGATCCAGGAACCGGCGGTCATCTGGCCGTACATGGTCAGGCCGAGCGCTTCGAGGCGGCGGAACTCCTCCCAGTTGGCCCAGTCGCCGACGAGGTTGGAGTTGGCGATGAGGACGCGCGGCGCCCACTCGTGGGTCTGCATGACGCCGACGGGCCGGCCGGACTGGACGAGCATGGTCTCGTCCTGCTTGAGACCCTGGAGCGTGCGGACCATCGCGTCGAAGGAGCGCCAGTCGCGGGCGGCCTTGCCGGTGCCGCCGTAGACGACGAGCTTGTCGGGGTGCTCGGCGACCTCGGGGTCGAGGTTGTTCTGGAGCATCCGCAGGGCAGCCTCCTGCTGCCAGCCCAGGGTGTGCAGTCCGGTGCCGCGGTGGGCTCGTACGGGCCTGGGTCCTGACATGGGCTGCCTCCTGAGGGCACGGCGCGAGTATTCCGGTTCTATTCACATCCTCGCTAGCTGAATAGAACTAGTCAATAGGGCGGGGAACCGACACACACGCCGTACGGGTGTTTGGCTGGGAGGGAGAGCACGCCCGCGCGCAGGACGGGGCATGCTCCGCTGGCGACACCGGACGACCTCGACGGGGGCTGATGTGGGGCAGACGGCGGACGGCGAGCGGGTCACGCGCCGGGACGAAGCGGTCCGGGCGGCCGTGGAACAGGGCCTGCTGGGGGCGGACACCCCGATCGTGGGGCTGCTCGACGCCGTCGGGATCAGGGAGGCGGCGGCACAGCTGCGGGCCGCGTTCGACGGCGTCGTGGCGCCCGGGACCCCCGTCCTGCACGCGTTCGCGGTGAAGGCGACCCCGCTGGTGCCGGTGCTGCGGCTGCTGCGGGAGGCCGGGATCGGGGCGGAGGTGGCGAGCCCCGGGGAGCTGGCGCTGGCCCGGGCGGCGGGGTACGGCCCCGGCGAGACCGTCCTCGACTCGCCCGCGAAGACCCCGGCGGAGCTGCGGGAGGCGCTGGCGCTGGGGATCGCGGTGAACGCCGACAACCCGCAGGAGCTGGCCCGGATCGACGCGCTCATGAGCTCGGCGCCGAGCGCCTCGCCCCTGGGGCTGCGGGTGAATCCGCAGGTCGGAGGCGGTTCCATCGAGTCGACGTCGACGGCCACCCCGACCTCGAAGTTCGGGGTGGCGCTGCGGGACGAGGGGGCGCGGGAGTGGGTGATCGGGGCGTACGAGCAGCGCCCGTGGCTGACCCGGCTGCACGCTCACACCGGCTCGCAGGGGGTGCCGCTGACGCTGCTGGCGCGCGGGGTCGCGGAGGCGTACGCGCTGGCCGAGGAGGTCAACGCGCGCGTCGGGCGGCGGCAGATCGACACCGTCGACATCGGGGGCGGGCTGCCGGTGAACTACGGCTCCGAGGAGACCGCGCCGACGTACGCGCAGTACGCGGGGCTGCTGCGGGAGGCGGTGCCGGGGCTGTTCGACGGGCGGTACGGGCTGGTCACCGAGTTCGGGCGAGCGCTGCTGGCGAAGCAGGGCACGGTCGTGGCGCGCGTCGAGTACGCCAAGAGCGCGGGCGGGCGGCGGATCGCCGTGACGCACGCGGGGGTGCAGGTGGCGGCGCGCACGGTGTACATGCCGTCCGCGTGGCCCCTCAGGATCGCCGCGTACGACGCGAAGGGCCGCGTCAAGGGCGGGCCCGAGGCGGTCCAGGACGTCGCCGGCCCCGCCTGCTTCTCGGGGGACCTGCTGGCGCGCGGGCGGACGCTGCCGTTGCTCGAACAGGGCGACTACGCCGCCGCGTTGGACACGGGCGCCTACTACTTCGCCCACCACTACGCGTACAACTCCCTCCCCCGGCCCGCCATCTACGGGTACGCGCCCGGCGCGGACGGGCGTACCGGGTTCGCGCTCGTGCGGGCGGGGCAGACGGCGGCGGAGATCCTGGCCGAGGCCGGCGGGGCGTACGCCGATGCCCTCACCACCCTGAGCACCCCCGGGCGCCCTTGACACGACCCCCTGACCAGGGGGTTCGATAGCCACGAAACCAGGCAAACTCACCCACCCTAGCTTGCCGTTGGCATTTTCCAAGTGAAAATGCCAAACGGCTCACCTGTCGCACACACGGTCTGTAGCGTCTCTCTCACTCAGCCGTACCGCTGGCAGGAGGGGAGCGAACCGTGCCCGGAATCGACGAGTGCCTGCTGGAGGCCATGCGCCTGCCCGGCGCCCGGGGCGCCGCCCTGGTCGACTGGACCAGCGGGCTCGCCCTGGGAACCGTCGGGGAGTTCCCCGGCGGCGACGCCGAGGCGGCGGCCACCGAGGCGGCCGAGGTGGCCCGGCTGGCCGCCGAACAACGGGCGTTCGCCCCCGAGGACGAGAACTCCTTCGACGACGACCCGCCCGTCGAGGACCTCATCCTCAGCAACCGCGACAGCTACCACCTCCTGCGCTTCGTCCGCACCTCCTTCGACAGCAGCGTCTTCCTCCACGTCTGGCTCACCCGCCGCGACGGCAACCTCGCCCTGGCCCGCATCCGCCTGGAGGAAATGGCCGGAAAGCTGGTACTGGGGTGATGGACTTAATGGAGGCCCTGCCCGTCCGTGAGCACCTCACCGGTGAGGTCGCCCCGCTGCTCGCGCGGCTCGCCGCCGAGGAGGCGAGCGGGGTGCTGAGCCGGGAGGGCGGGGCGCTGCATCTGGTGCGGGGGCGGGTGGCGTACGCCGAGAGCGTGTCGGCGCCGGGTCCGGACGCGCTGCTGCTGGCGCACGGCACGCTCGACGGGGACGTCTGGAAGAAGACCGTCTCGCGGCGGGGCGCCGTACAACTCCTCGTGGACGAGGGGCACTTACCTCGGGGCGCCGTCGAACTCTGCCTGCTGGGGGCGCTGTTCGACGCCGCCTACTTCGCGCTCAGCCCCGGGGACACGCCGGCCCGGTTCCGGTACGACGACACGCAGGACGAGCCCGGAGTCGTCCGGCCCGTCGAGGCGGGCGCGCTGGAGCGGGAGACCGCCCGGCGCCGGGCCCTGCTGGACCGGGTCTGGCCGGACGGCCGTACGGACGACGCGCCGCTGCGGCTCGTCGACCCGCACCCCCCGCCCCGGCTCCCGGCGCGCCGGCGGGCCGTCCTCGACCAGGTCGACGGGGACCGCACCGCCACCGACATCGCCCACCGCCTCGGGCGCCGCGCCTTCCCCACCCTGCTCGACGTCCGGCGGCTCGCGGCGGCCGGGCTCGTCACCCCTCTCGTCACCCCGAACCCCCCGCCGGCGGCCTCGACCTCACCCGTCCCCGCGCCCGGCCCGCTCCCCGACGACGACCCCCACATCACCCTGCTGAAAAGGCTCAGAGATGCGCTGGAGGCCCTTTGAGCGGCAGCGTCCGCAGGCCGAGAGGAGAGACCTGATGGTTGTTCACGAGGCCGAGATACTCGACGAGTTGAGGCGGCTGAGAGCCGGAGTCCCCCAGCTGACCGGGGCGTTGGCCGCCAGCGTCGACGGGCTCGTCCTCGCCGCCGACACCCCCGGCGTCGAACCGGAGGGCGTCGCCGCGCTCACCGCCGCCGCGCTCGGCGTCGCCGTCCGCCTCGCGGACGCCACCGGCCAGGGCGACCTGCGCGAGCTGCTCGTGCGGGGCGTGTACGGATACGTCGCCACGTACGCCGCCGGCGAGTCCGCCGTCCTGACGCTCCTCGCGCAGGACCGGGTCAACGTCGGGCGGCTGCACCTCGAAGGGCGGCGGACCGGGGCGCGGATCGGGGAGCTCGTCGACGCGGCGGCGAAGGAGAACGCCACGAAGAAGCGGGCGCCCGCTCCGGCCAGGAAGCCGGGTCCCGCCAAGTCCCCCGCCGCCGAGGGCGTACCGCTCCCCAAGCTTCCCCCGCTACCTCCCAGACCCGCGCACAACACGCGCGCCAACACAGAGAGTTGAAAGGACCGGATCACATGACCAACACCGAGACCGCCCTCAAGGAAGCGCTCGCCTCCATCGAGGGCGCCACCGCCGCCGCCCTCGTCGACTACACCAGCGGCATGGCCCTCGGCACGCTCGGCGGCAGCAAGGGCTTCGACCTCAACGTCGCCGCCGCGGGCAACACGGACGTCATCCGCGCGAAGATGCGGACGATGGAGCACCTCGGCCTCAAGGCCCAGATCGAGGACATCCTCATCACCCTCTCCGACCAGTACCACCTCATCCGGCTGATCAGCGGGCGCGGCGGGAACGGGCTGTTCCTGTACCTCGTGCTGGACGCGAAGCGGTCCAACCTGGCGATGGCCCGGCACCAGCTGAAGCGGATCGAGGAGGAGCTGGAGGTCTGAACGGCCTCCGGACCCACAGGGTCTGACGGCTCGACGATTCTGCGGCTCGGCGACTCTGCGGCTCCACGGCCGTCAAACAGGTCGCTCGACCGGTTTCAGTCGCTCGGCGCTCTCAGACCGACGCCGTGGTGCGGCGGCGCGCTCCTCCGGGGGCCGCGTCGCCCGCCGCGACGCCGGTGGAGCGGAACGCCTTCACGGCCTTGCCGGTGACACCGGCGCCCCGCGCGTTCAGCCAGTCCACCCGTACCCACAGCAAGTGCCCCTCGGCGCGTTCGCGCCTCCCGAGCCACGCCGCCTTCAGCCGCAGGCCCGCCCCGCAGCCGGCGATCAGCATCCCCGCGGCGGCGGGTACGGCGAACGCGCTGCCGATCCCGGCGGCCAGCCCCAGCAGCAGCCACCACCGGTTCCCCCGCCGCCAGTTCCGCACGGTCACGGCACGGTCCTGGAGGACGTCGTGCTTCCCGGCGCGCACGGCGCCGCGCGCGAGGGCGAGATACCGCTTACGGCGCGAGCAGGCGACGAAGGCGGCGGCGAGGATGAACAGCGCGGCCCCGCCCAGCACTCCGATCCGCCGCCCGGTGATCCCGGGCACGAGCACCCCGACCCCCGCCGCGAACACCCCGCACCACCACCACGGCCCGGCCCCCGCCCTGACGACCACCGCCACCCGAGCAAGCCCTTGCCCACCACGCACCATGCCCGCCTCCTCGTCTCCACCTGCGTACCCCTGCCGCCCGGGAAGCTACCGAGCGAACGTGAGACGAGTCTGAGAGCGGAGGGGTAAGGCTCCTGGCGGGCCGGGGGTCACTCCACGAACAGCCCCCGCGCCACCGCCCCCGCGTCGAACTCCTCAAGCCTCGCCTGCGCGTCCGGCAGGTCGTCGCACATCGCCTCCAGCAGGACCCGGCCCAGCAGCATCGGCGCGCAGGCCGTGTCGAAGGCGAGGCCCGTGCCGACGGCGGCGGGGAGGAGGAGGTCGGAGGTCTTGGCGACGGGGGCGAAGGCGGAGTCGGCGACGGTGACGACGGTGAGGCCCACGGACTTCGCGTGGACGAGGGCGTCGAGGACCTCCTTGGGGTGGCGCGGCAGCGCGAAGCACAGCAGCGCCGTCGCCCCCGCGCGGACCGCCGCGTCGATCCGGTCCTGGAGCATGCTGCCCCCCTCGTCGAGGAGGCGGATGTCGGGGTGGACCTTGGCGGCGAAGTACGAGAACCCGTACGCCTGGGAGGCGGCGGCCCGCAGCCCCAGCACGGGGAGGGGGCGGGAGGCGGCGAGGAGGCGCCCGGCACGCCGTACCGGCTCGGGGTCGGCCAGCACCTCGGCGAGATGCCGGAGGTTCTCGATCTCGGCCTCGACGGCCTGCTGATACGCGTTGTACTGCTGGGAGACGGCCGTCCGCTCGGAGGGCGCGACCTCCCGGAGATGGCGGCGCAGCGCCGGATACCCGTCGAAGCCGAGCGCCACCGCGAACCGCGTCACCGACGGCTGGCTCACCCCCGCCAGCTCCGCCAGCTCGACGCTGGACAGGAACGGCACGTCGGCCGCGCGCCGGACCATGCTGTGGGCGATCCGCCGCTGCGTCGGCGTGAGCCGGTGCCCCTCGAAGAGCGTCTGGAGCCGGGCGGCGGGGCCCTCGGTCACGCTCATCCTCTGCTCCCCCTGGCTATTCAGGCTGCCTCGTTCCTGCATGTTGTTATACACCCAGCCGACCACCCGATTTGCGGTGCCGACCCTCCTCCGCCCCCGTCAAGGGGCCGTATCGGACCGGCGATGATCTGAACACGAAAACACAAAGTGTCGTTAAACAGGCACACGCGGTGACGGATCAGGTGCATACGGTGAACGGGCCCTCCACCGAGGGCCCTTCGTACGACGTACGACCCTGAGGAAGCGTCATGCTCTCCAACCGCCGGGCCTTTCTGACGGCCACCGCCGTCGGCGCCCTGGCCACCGCCCCCGCCGCCGCGGCGGCCCCCGCCCCTCGGCAGCCCAGCCGCACCGGCCCGCCGACCACCGCCCACACCGCCCTGGACGAACTCCTCGCGGGCAACGCCCGCTACGCCGCCGGCCGCTCCAGCCACCCCCACGAGGACCGCCGCCTGCGCCGCTCCCTCGCCGGCGGCCAGCACCCGTACGCGATCGTCCTCGGCTGCATCGACTCCCGCGTCCCGCCCGAGCTGATCTTCGACCAGGGCCTCGGCGACCTCCTGTGCATAAGGACGGCGGGCCCGGTGCTGGACGAGGCGGTCCTCGGCTCCGTGCAGTACGGCGTCACCGAACTCGGCATCCCCCTCGTCCTGGTCCTCGGCCACGAGCGCTGCGGCGCGATCGCCGCCACCCTCGACCACCTGCGCACCGGCGACGACGTCCCCGGCCACCTCGAACTCCTCGTCGAGGAGATCGCCCCCGCCGCCCACCGCACCCGCGCCACCCCCGGCGACTGGGCCGAGCACACCATGACCGCCCACACCACCTGGGTCCGCGACGCCATCCGCACGGACCCGGCGTTCGCCGAGGCCCAGGTGACGGCGGCGAGGTTCGACCTGGACACGGGCGTGGTGTCGCTGTTGCCGTGAAGCGAACCGTCCGGCCCGGCCCCGACCTCGTAGAGAAACGCGTCCGATGAACAGCCTCCCCACCCCCACCCTCGCCGACCTCCGCTCCCTCACCCACGAACCCCGCCGCAACCTCCTGTGCGGGCTGACCGTCGCCGTCGTCGCCCTCCCCCTCGCCCTCGGCTTCGGCGTCAGCTCCGGCCTCGGCGCCGCCTCCGGGCTGGCCACCGCGATCGTCGCCGGCGCCCTCGCCGCCCTCTTCGGCGGCAGCGCCCGCCAGGTCTCCGGCCCGACCGGCGCCATGACCGTCGTCCTCGTCCCGATCGTCCACCACCACGGCCCCACCGGCGTCCTCACGGTCGGCCTCCTCGCGGGCCTGATCCTCCTGGCCCTCTCCTTCACCGGAGCGGGCACGGCGATCTCGTACGTCCCCGCCCCGGTCATCGCCGGCTTCACGGTGGGCATCGCCGCGGTCATCGCCCTCCAACAGATCCCGAACGCCCTGGGCGTACCCCTGCCACACGGCGAACAGGTGGCACTGGTCGCGGCAAGAGCGACAGAGGACTTCGGGACGACCCCACACTGGCCGGCGCTGCTGCTGTCGACGGGGTCGGCGTTGCTGGTACTGGCGGGGGCCCGCTGGAAGCCGGCGGTCCCGTTCTCGCTGGCGGCGGTGGCGGCGGCAACGGGAGTGGCGGAGCTACTGCACCTGGATGTGGGGAGAATCGGCACCCTCCCGTCGTCCCTACCGCTCCCGTCCCTGTCCTTCCTGGACGTATCCCGCATCCCGACTCTCCTGCCCTCTGCGGTAGCGGTGGCGGCCTTGGCCGCACTGGAATCTCTGCTCTCTGCATCGGTAGCAGACCGAATGTCGGCAAACCGGCGTCCGGAAGGGTCTGCCAGGGGCGCGGGGCTGTGTTCATCTGCGGCTCCGCCGCGGGGCGCGACCAGCCACAACGAGCCCGCACCCACCCACAACCCCTCCAAAGAACTCTTCGGCCAGGGCATCGCCAACCTCGCAGCCCCCCTCTTCGGCGGCGTCCCCGCCACCGGCGCCATCGCCCGCACAGCGGTGAACGTGAGAACCGGCGCCACCTCCCGCCTCGCGGCCCTCACCCACGCCGCGATCCTCGCCGGCATCGTCGCCGCAGCCGCCCCCCTCGTCGCCCGCATCCCCCTCGCCGCCCTCGCAGGAGTCCTCCTCGCGACAGCGATCCGCATGGTGGAGGCGGGCCCGGTCCGGGCGATGGCGAGGGCGACGAAGGGCGACGCCCTCGTCCTCGTCCTCACCGCAGCCTCCACCCTCGCCCTGGACCTCGTCCGAGCCGTCCTCATCGGCCTCGCCGTCTCCGTCGTACTCGCCCTGCGCGCCGCCGCGACGAACACCCGCCTCACCCCGGCCGCCGTGAACGAACTCCCCGGCGCCGGATCGGTCAGCTTCCGCTACGACGGCCCCCTCCTCTTCGCCGGCGCCGACCGCCTGCGCCGCGCCCTCACGGACGTGGCGGGGGTGAACGCCGTCGAGCTGAGGCTGTCGGGGCTGACGGCGGTGGACGCGACGGGCGCGCTCGCGCTGAAGGAGGCGGTCGGGGAGCTGCGCGGCCGGGGCGTGGACGTACGCCTGAGCGACGTGGACCCCGCGCACCGCCACACCCTGGAGTCCGTGGGGGTCCTCCCGGAGAGCCCCCGCCCGAAGAGGGGGGCTATCCCCCGTGCGGCGGGGGTCCCGGCTCCTTAGCCTGGAAGAGGTTTCAGGGGATCAGAGGAGACGACGATGACAGCGGGCCGGGACACCGAACTGAAGAAGGAGCTCGACGCGACGCTGCACGCGCGCAGGGAGCTGGGTGAGGAGTACGACTCGGCGCTGGTCGAGTCGTTCCTGGAGAAGGTGGACCAGCGGATCGACGGGGCGGTGGAGCGCCGGGTGCGCCGGCAGTTCGCCGAGCAGCAGATGTCCGCGGCCCGCGACGCCCGCAACCCCGGCGCCGCCGACTCCTGGGGCGAGCGCTTCGGCATCGGCATCGTCACGCTCGTCCTCGCGATCCCCCTCTCGGCGATCGGCGTCGTCAACGCGGGGCTGCCCGGCCTCTTCGTCACCTGGGCCGGCATCGTCGGCGTCAACGCGGTGCACGCGTTCCGGAGCACCCCAGGACTGCTGGACGCGCTCAGGGGGCGCCGGAAGAAGAACGACGAGGACCGCTGGGAGGACTGAACCCCCCGCACAGATAGTCCTCCAGCTCGGCCGCCCCCGAGTTCAGGTGCGCCGACACCTCCGCGAACACCGCCACCGGCACCCGAAGCGTCGCCCCCACGAGATCCTCCAGATCGAGGGCCAGCAACGGATACTCCGGCCCGCGCTGCGCGAGCGCGTCCGCGAGAAAGACGTGATGCAGGTCCTCCCCGAGCAACTCAGGGACGCCGACCCCGTCGTACCGCCGGTCGTCCACACACGTCGCCTCCACCCCCAGCACCTCCCGCAACGCCTCCCACGCGACATCGTCCGAGAAGTCGGTCCGCAGAACGAGCGAGGTGAGGCCGTTGGGCCGGGGAAGGGGCATACGCACATGGTCGCAGTGACCGTCGTCCCCCGGAAAAGAGTTATGCGCGGGGACCGCCGCACCCCCGATTAGGGGGGCGGGACGACGGCGGTCCCCGCGAGGGACGCGGGCTAGGCCCTGCGTCCGTGGCGTCTGTGGAGGTCCGGGAGCCGCTCCGGAGGTCCGTGACGCCGTTTTGGTTGCCGGTTCGGCGGGGAGCCGCTCCCGCCTGCCGACACCCACTAATGTGCCGGACTCGTGTTAAGCGAGTGC
This sequence comes from Streptomyces sp. NPDC004539, assembly GCF_040610055.1. NCBI lineage: Bacteria > Bacillati > Actinomycetota > Actinomycetes > Kitasatosporales > Streptomycetaceae > Streptomyces > Streptomyces sp. NPDC004539. Next base: position 48,896 of record NZ_JBEXLS010000029.1, read on the forward strand.
TGCGTGGACGTGACGCGCTCGTACCACTTCCGCGAAGTCCACCAAATGACTAGGCAAAGGGAACTTCGACGGAGGAACCGGGAGTTCACCGCAGGTTTCCCCGCGGTGCACCCCCGACGCCGTCCGACTTACTTGCCGCCCTTCGCGAGGAACGCCAGCAGGTCCTGCCGGCTGACGACCCCCTTCGGCTTCCCCTCGACGAGGACGATCGCCGCGTCCGCCTCCCCCAGCACCGACATCAGGTCCCCGACCGGCTCCCCGGAGCCGACCTGCGGCAGCGGCGCGGACATGTGCTTCTCCAGCGGGTCGACGAGGGACGCCCGGTTGTTGAACAGCGCGTCCAGCAGCTCCCGCTCGACGACCGACCCGACGACCTCCGCCGCCATCACGTCCGGATGCCCGGCCCCCGGCTTCACGACCGGCATCTGCGAGACCCCGTACTCCCGCAGCACCTCGATCGCCTCCCCGACGGTTTCCTCGGGGTGCATGTGTACGAGCGAGGGGATCGCCCCGTGCTCCTTGTCGTTCAGGACGTCACCGACACGCGCGCTCGGCCCCTCGTCCTCCAGGAAGCCGTAGTCCGCCATCCACTCGTCGTTGAAGATCTTCGAGAGGTACCCGCGCCCGCTGTCCGGCAGCAGGACGACGACGACATCGTCCGGACCCAGCCGCTCGGCGACCCGCAGCGCGCCGACGACGGCCATCCCGCAGGACCCGCCGACGAGCAGCCCCTCCTCCTTGGCGAGGCGGCGCGTCATCTGGAAGGAGTCCTTGTCGGAGACGGCGACGATCTCGTCGGCGACGGTCCGGTCGTAGGCGGTCGGCCAGAAGTCCTCCCCGACGCCCTCGACCAGGTACGGCCGTCCCGAGCCGCCCGAGTACACCGAGCCCTCCGGGTCCGCGCCGATGACCTGGACCTTGCCGTCACTCGCGTCCTTCAGGTACCGGCCGGTCCCGGAGATCGTGCCGCCCGTGCCGACGCCGGCGACGAAGTGCGTGATCTTCCCCTCCGTCTGCTCCCACAGCTCCGGGCCGGTGGAGTGGTAGTGCGACAGCGGGTTGTTCGGGTTGGAGTACTGGTCCGGCTTCCACGCGCCGGGCGTCTCACGGACGAGCCGGTCGGAGACGTTGTAGTACGAGTCCGGGTGCTCCGGGTCGACGGCCGTGGGGCAGACGACGACCTCGGCGCCGTACGCCCGCAGCACGTTGATCTTGTCGGTGCTGACCTTGTCGGGGCACACGAAGATGCACTTGTACCCCTTCTGCTGGGCCACGATCGCGAGGCCCACGCCGGTGTTCCCGCTGGTCGGCTCGACGATCGTGCCACCCGGCTGGAGCGCCCCGCTCTGTTCCGCCGCCTCGATCATCCGCAGCGCGATGCGGTCCTTCACGCTGCCGCCGGGGTTGAAGTACTCCACCTTCGCCAGGACGGTCGCCTGGATGCCCTTGGTGACGCTGTTGAGCCTGAGCAGCGGGGTGTTGCCGACGAGGCTGATCATCGAGTCGTGGAATTGCACCGTTGTCTCCGGTTGCTTGCAAAAAACGTGGTGGTGATGGTTCCGCCAGCCTAAGGCTCGTTCACTCCCAGGGGAGATTGGCCGGTGGTGCGTACGGGGCAAGGAGAGGTTGTACGGCGACGAGGGAGGTGGCGGCGAGGTATGACCAGCATGTCGAGGGCACGGGTGGCCCGGCGTATCGCGGCGGGCGCGGCTTATGGCGGCGGCGGGATCGGGCTGGCCGGGGCGGCGGCCGTGGGGCTGCTCCTCGCGGAGGCGCAGTGGGCGCGCCGCCATGTGGAACACAGCGGCTCCGCGCGGGTCCCGCAGGCGGACGGCCTGTACGGGGCCGGCTACGCGGCGTCGGGCTCCGGCTCGGGCTCGGGCTCGGGCTCGGGTGAGGAACCGCTGCGTTTCGTGCTCCTCGGGGACTCCACGGCCGCGGGCCAGGGGGTGCACCGGGCCTCCCAGACGCCGGGCGCGCTGCTCGCCTCGGGACTGGCCGCCGTCGCGGAACGCCCGGTGCTGCTGCGCAACGTCTCCCTCCCCGGCGCCCAGTCCGACGACCTCGACCGGCAGGTCGCCCTCGTCCTCGGCTCGGCCGAACAGGTGCCGGACATCTGCGTGATCATCGTCGGCGCGAACGACGTCACGCACCGCATGCCGGCGACCCGCTCCGTCCGCCACCTCTCCTCGGCGGTGCGGCGGCTGCGGACGACCGGTGCGGAGGTCGTCGTCGGCACGTGTCCCGACCTCGGCACGATCGAGCCGGTCGGGCAGCCGTTGCGCTGGCTGGCCCGCCGGGCGTCCCGCCAATTGGCGGCGGCGCAGACGATCGGCGCGGTCGAGCAGGGCGGCCGTACGGTCTCGCTGGGCGACCTGCTGGGCCCCGAGTTCGAGGCCAACCCGCGTGAGCTGTTCGGTCCCGACCACTACCACCCCTCGGCCGAGGGGTACGCGACCGCCGCCATGGCCGTCCTCCCCACCCTCTGCGCCGCCCTGGGCCTCTGGCCGTCCGAGGAGGAGCGCCCCGACGTCTCCCGCCGCGAGGGCTTCCTCCCGGTCGCCCGCGCGGCTGCGGAGGCGGCGGCCGAGGCGGGAACGGAGGTGACGGCGGCGATGCCTACGGGGCCTCGGGGGCCGTGGGCGCTGCTGAAGCGACGGAGGAGGAGGCTGCCGCAGGCGGCGGCTACTTCTTGAGGGGGGTGTGGGCGCCGGGAGGGGGTGTGGGTGGGTTCTGGGGGTGGGGGCCAGGGTGCGGGGGGGGCGGGTGCGGGTCCGGGGTGCGGGGGGGCGGGTGCGGGTGCGGGTGCGGGTTCGGGGTGCGGGATTCGGGGGTCGGAAAATCGTTGTCCGGTTTCCGTGTATCGGTGGTAGACAGCCGACATGTACACGCCCCTGGCCTTTCCCGACCTGCTGCGCCTGATCGACGAGCGGTCCGCCGCGTTCCGTGCCGTCGTCGACTCCGCGCCCGATCTCGGCGTACGCGTCCCGTCCTGCCCGGACTGGAACCTGGCCGAGCTGGCCCACCACATCGGGGAGGGGCGGCGGAGGTGGGCCCTGACCGTCGCCGCCGGGCCCGCGGACGGTCCCGCACAGGTCACCGCCGAGCTGCCCGAGGGGCGTGCGGCCGTCTCCGAGTGGCTGGCCGAGTCCTCCCGGCTGCTGGTGGACGCGCTGCGGGAGGCCGGGCCCGAGCAGGAGTGCTGGACCTGGTGGGGGGATTCGCAGTCGCCGCGGAACGTGGGGGCGGTGGCTCGGCATCAGCTTCAGCAGATGGCGGTGCACACGTACGACGCGCAGCTTGCTGTGGGGCGGGCCGAGCCGTTGGGTGCGGAGATCGCCGTGGACGGGGTGGATGAGTTCCTTACGACGTGCTGTGCGACCAGTTCGCCCTGGCCGCATGCGCCGGCCGATGTCGAGTTCCGGGTTCGGGAGGGGGGTGTGTGGAGGCTGGCGTTGTCCGGTGAGGGGGCTCGGGTTGTGGGGGTTGGGGGGACTGCGGCGACCATGACTGTGACGGGGAGTGCGAGTCAGGTGGTGTTGGGGTTGTACGGGAGGGTGGGGGTGGGGGAGTTGGAGGTTGGTGGGGAGAGTGCGGTGTTTGGGTTGATGGCTGAGTGGGAGCCGGAGTAGGGGGGTTGGGGCTTTAGCTGGGCTGCGTTGAGGGGTGATTTTTGCTGGGCGTTGGCTGGATAGCTGGCGCGGGGCTGGACATTGGCTCTTTCGCCTACGGGGCGCCTTAGTCGGTGTCGAGCGGGCCGACGTGCTCAGCCCTTCGGGCCTGCGCGCGACGGCCCGCTCGACACCGACGCGCCCCTTCGGCTCCTTCGCGGCCGGTGGCCGGAGACCTTGTGGGCGTTGGTGGGCACTTACCGGGTGTTGGTGGGCTTTGTGTGGGCCGTGTTGAAAGAGATCCAGGTGTCTGGGGCTTCGCGGTGTTCTTCTGTCCAGTGGGTGCCTGCTGCGGCTGTCGCTACCCTGCGCCAGAAGGTGGCCGCCTTGGTGTTCGTTTCCTGGAACGGGATTTCCCAGGGGCCGGGGTGGCGGGTTATTACCTCCAGGGCCGTCTTCAGGCCGTGCCCTCTGCGGCGGGCGGCTCTCACCACGAAGAACGTGTTCATCACCGCTGTGGGGCCGTCCAGGCCGCGGACGAAGGCCATGCCTGTGGGGCGGTTGTCCAGGGTGAGGAGGTAGGGGGACCAGCCTGGGTCCTGGAAGGCCGAGTCGACGCGTTCGCTGCGGAAGGTGCCGTCCTCGAAGGGAAGGGTGTTGTGGAACTCGGAGAGGTCGTGGCGGAACATCAGCCAGAGGCGGTCTATGGTCGGGCGGTCGGTGGGGGTGGCGGGGCGTAGGTGCATTTCGGGCCTCTCCGTAGGGGTTCGGGGCACGAAAAAAGCCTCCTCGGCGGGGAAGTCCGGCCGGGAGGCTTGCTACGGGGTAACCATAGCAGTCGACCCCCTCCCGGCCCCAAGCAAGCGCTTAGACAATTGCGGTCAGGGTCACACCGCCATCCCCGTGACCGAGGCCATACGGCCGGGTAACTTCCAATCACCAGCTGATCCGCGAACGCCAATGGAGCCGTGATGCCCGAAGCCGTGATCGTCTCGACCGCCCGCTCCCCCATCGGCCGCGCCAACAAGGGCTCTCTCAAGGACCTGCGGCCGGACGACCTGACCGCGACGATCATCCAGGCCGCGCTGGCGAAGGTCCCCGAGCTGGACCCGCGGGACATCGACGACCTGATGCTGGGCTGTGGCCTGCCGGGCGGTGAGCAGGGGTACAACCTGGGGCGGATCGTGGCCGTGCAGATGGGCATGGACCACCTGCCGGGGTGCACGATCACCCGTTACTGTTCGTCCTCGCTCCAGACCAGCCGGATGGCGCTGCACGCGATCAAGGCGGGCGAGGGGGACGTCTTCATCTCGGCCGGTGTCGAGATGGTCTCCCGGTACCGCAAGGGCAGCTCGGACGGGCTCCCGGACACCACCAACCCTCTCTTCGCCGAGGCGCAGGCGCGGACCGCGGAGGTCGCCCAGTCGACCGGCTCGTCCTGGCACGACCCGCGTGAGGACGGCCTCGTACCCGACCCCTACATCGCGATGGGGCAGACGGCGGAGAACCTGGCCCGGGTGAAGGGCGTGACCCGGCGGGACATGGACGAGTTCGGGGTGCGGTCGCAGAACCTCGCCGAGGAAGCGATCAAGAAGGGCTTCTGGGAGCGGGAGATCACTCCGGTGACGCTGCCGGACGGCACGGTCGTCTCGCAGGACGACGGTCCGCGCGCCGGGGTGACGCTGGAGGGCGTGGAAGGGCTGAAGCCGGTGTTCCGGCCCGACGGTCTCGTCACCGCGGGGAACTGCTGCCCGCTGAACGACGGTGCCGCCGCCGTCGTCATCATGTCCGACACCAAGGCCCGTGAGCTGGGGCTCACCCCGCTCGCCAGGATCGTCTCCACCGGGGTCTCCGGGCTCTCCCCCGAGATCATGGGGCTCGGGCCGGTCGAGGCCAGCAAGCAGGCGCTGAAGCGCGCGGGGCTCGGCATCGGGGACATCGACCTCGTCGAGATCAACGAGGCGTTCGCGGCGCAGGTGATCCCCTCCTACCGCGACCTCGGCATCGACCTGGACCGGCTGAACGTGAACGGTGGCGCCATCGCCGTCGGCCACCCCTTCGGGATGACCGGCGCGCGGATCACCGGCACGCTGATCAACTCCCTCCAGTTCCACGACAAGCAGTTCGGTCTGGAGACGATGTGCGTGGGCGGCGGTCAGGGCATGGCGATGGTCATCGAGCGCCTCAGCTGACGCCGGGGGACGGTTTTCGACGGCCCTGAGTAACCGTCACGGCACCTGAAGTCACCGATCGGCCCGGAGTGCGGGAACCACCCGAACTCCGGGCCGATTTGTGATCCAATCTCCCCCAGGATGTGACCTATCTCCCTGACCACCGCAATTCCCCAGCTCAGGGCCGTTCCACCCACTCTCTCCGGGCCCAAAGTCCTGTCCGTTTCGTGACGTTACGCACTGACAGTGGGAGAGTCCGCCCGCCAAGCTGAGGTAGGAAGTCGGGGGTCGACTTTGAACCGGGAGTACGTCAGTGAGCGCCTTGCCGATCGCCCTGCTGGTCACCACGGCCGCCACCGGCGCCGTGGGTGTCGCCGTCCTGCGCACCCTGCTGGCCCTGCGCCGCCAGGTGAAGGCGCTGAGCGACCAGCTCACCGAGAACCACGCCAGCCTCGCCCACGGTCTCGTACCCGCCGCGCGCAGCTCCGACACCGACGGGATACGCGCCGCCGTCGCGGAGGCGCTCGCGGAGGAGCGGGAGCGGGAGCTGGCGGAGGCCCGCGCGTTCTGGGCCGCCCAGGAGGCGCGTGACGTCTCCGACGCGCCCTCGCTGCTCGGGCTCCCCGACAGCGAGCTGTTCCTCCCCCGGCAGAGCGACTTCGCCGGCCTGGAGCCGGTCGGCGAACTCCCCCTGGACGCCGACGAGCTGTCCACCGGCTCCGGCGACTCCCCCGAACTCGCCGCCGCCCGCCGCCGCCACCCCTCCCACCCCGACTTCGTCCCCGTCCAGTCACCCGTCATGGGCGACCACGAACGCACGGTGAGCACGCTGGAGGAGCTGGCCGCGGGCCGCATCGAACTGACCGACGTCCGCCCCGGCCCCCTCGGCACCCTCGACGTCTACGTCTTCGCCGACGGCACGACCCTCTGCATGACCCCGGGCCACCGCGAAACCGCCGAACGCCTGGCCACCGCCCTAACCGCCGGCCACGCCCCCATCCTCCTCGGCGGCTCCGGCATCTCCGGCGCCTACACCCTCACATTCGAGTGCGGCGAGGAGACGGTGTACATCCTGGCGGACAGGGTCATAGCGAGCCTGTAGAGGGACGGGGAGGGGGCTTCGTCCCGGCGCACTCAGACACTCCGGCTGGGCGGCTGGGCGGCTGGGCGGCTGGGCGGCTGGGCGGCTGGGCGGCTGGGCGGCTGGGCGAGGGTTTCGCTTTCAGGGCCACGGGGGCAAGGCGGGCTTGCGGCTGACGGCGAGGGTCGGGGCTTGGGCCTTTGAGGGGCGCGGAGGCGGGACAGCTCGCAACTGACGCCGAGGGCGAGATTTTCGCTTTGAGGCGCGCGGAAGCAAGGGGCGCGCTCTCAGTCGACGGCAACCAGCTCTTTCAGGCGCGCACAAGCAGAGCGGCACACTGGCAACCGGCAGCAACCAGCTCTTCCAGGGGCGCGGGGAACTGCGCGACCAGCCACGACGGTGGGAAAGCCGCCGACGCTACCTCAGCCCCACCCCCCTACCGCGGCGGCCCTCAAACCCCCGCCCTCTTCCGCGCCTCCTCCACCACCCGCACCGCCTCCTCGACCTCCCCCACACTCTTCAACACCACCGCAAGATCATGAGCCGCAACAGTGATCTGATCGGCAACGGCGAACATCCCCGCATCGGGCATCACCCGAGCCTCCACCCCCGGCGTCTCCACAGACTGCGCCCACCGGGACAACTCCTGGGCCAGCAACAGAGCTTCCCCCGCCGCCCCCCGCTGGAGGCGACTCTGCGGCGCCGCCCTCAACCGATCCGCAAACAAATCAACCGCGCGCAACAACGGCGTCGTATCCACCACGCCCGCGAGACTACGCCACCACCCCCGACGACTCCCCAGAGACGGGACTGTTGCCAACGGGCGAACCCTCAGGCACGGTGACCTGAAGGACCGGCTTACACCCGAACGCCCCCGGAGGCGCCGATGTCCCAAGTCTTCTCCGAGGAGACCCATCGCAACCTGCTCGCCCGCATCCCCCACTGCACCGGCCGTGAAGTCTCCGACTGGCTGCGCACCGTAGACGAAGGCCCCTCTCTCCGCTTCGAGGAGAAGGTCAGCTGGCTGCGCCACGAACACAACCTGGCGTACGGCCACGCGAAAGCCCTCATCCATGAGTACGACCTGAGGAGGGCCGCGCGCAAACTCCGCTAGCCCCACGGAGAAGCCCCCGCACACGAAAGGGCCCCGCGGCACGAAACCGCGGGGCCCTCTCGGGTACTACAGGTACTACAGGCGCTACAGGGCACTACGGGACTAGTCGTCCCCGCCCTGAAGGATCGCCAGGAGCCGCAGGAACTCCATGTAGATCCAGACGAGGGTCATGGTGAGCCCGAAGGCCGCCAGCCACGCCTCCTCGCGGGGCGCCCCGTACGCGATCCCGTCCTCGACCTGCTTGAAGTCCAGCGCCAGGAAGCACGCGCCGAGCAGGATGCCGATGATCCCGAAGACGATGCCGAGCCCGCCGCTGCGGAAGCCGAGGCCGTCCCCGCCGCCGAAGACGGCGAACAGCATGTTGATCGCCATCAGCAGCACGAAGCCGAGCGCGGCGGCCATCACGAAGCCGTAGAACCGGCGGTTGACGCGAATCCAGCCCGCCTTGTAGGCGACCAGCACACCGGCCGAGACGGCCATCGTGCCGAGCACGGCCTGCGTGACGACACCGGCCGAGATGTACGTCGACACCGTCGCCGAGATGACGCCGAGGAAGACGCCCTCGAACGCGGCGTACGCCAGGATCAGCGCGGGGGCCGGACGCTGCTTGAAGGACTGGACGAGCGCCAGCACCATCGCGATCAGACCGGCGCCGATGGCGATGCCGTACGACTTGTTGAGGTTGGCCTCGTCGACCGGCAGCAGGAGCCACGCGAGGACCGCGGTCACGATGACCGTGCCGAGCGTCATCGCGGTGCGCGAGACGACGTCGTCGATCGTCATCGCACCGGACGCGGCGGGGGCCTGCGGCGGTGCGCCTTGCTGGGTCTGCTGGGCGTACGGGTTCGTCGCGTAGGGGTTACCCGCCTGCTGGGCATACGGGTTCGCCTGCGTGGCGACAGCGGGTCCCCCGGCCTGCGGCGCGGCGTTGAAGCCCGCGTAGCCGTTGTCGCGGCTGAAGCCCCGTCGCGAGAAGACCGGGTTTCTGCTCCTCATTTCACTCCTCCATGGCCACCTCGCGTGGCCTTGGCATCAAGAGTAATGGAACGGCAAAAGATTGACCCTAGTGCTTGAGGAGGATCTTTCTCCGCCGTGGTTGCGCCAACACGCTACGCGGCCTCTTGATTCCCTGGTCGGCCGGGCCTCATTCATGACCAAGTCGCGACACGTCCGGAACCGGGGGGAGACCGTCCGCTTACCGGGTGCTTAGTACGGGAAGCCCGTGTACCCCTCCGCCAGCTCCGCGCCCGCCGCCCTGGAGCCCGCGATCCGCTCCAGCCGCGCGAGCTGCAAGCGGTCCTCGAAGGGGTCCGCGTCCGGCGCGCGGTGCAGCGTCGAGGTCATGTCGTAGGAGAAGCGCTCGGCCTGCCAGACGCGTCGCAGGCAGTCCGCCGAATAGGTGTCGAGGAGCGCCGGGGAGCCGGTGTCCCGCTCGTGCGTCAGGGCGCGCGCCAGCGTGACGACGTCGCCGACCGCGAGGTTGAGCCCTTTCGCGCCGGTCGGCGGGACGATGTGCGCGGCGTCCCCGGCGAGGAAGAGGCGGCCATGGCGCATGGGCTCGTGGACGTAGGAGCGCATGGGGGTGACGGACTTCTGGGTGATGGGACCGCGCTGAAGGGTCCAGTCGTCGTCCGTTTCGAGGCGGCGGTCGAGTTCGGCCCAGATCTCGTCGTCCGTCCAGCTGTCCGCGTCCGTGCCGGCGGGGACCTGAAGGTAGAGGCGGGAGACGGCCGGGGAGCGCATGGACAGGAGGGCGAAGCCGCGGTCGTGGCGGGCGTAGACGAGTTCGTCGTGGGAGGGCGGGACGTCTGCGAGGATGCCGAGCCAGGAGTAGGGGTACGTCCGCTCGAAGGTGCGGCCGTCGGGTATCGCGCGCCGGGCGACCCCCCAGAAGCCGTCGCAGCCGACGACGTACGCGCACTCCAGGGTCTCCTCGACGCCGTCGCGGCGGAAGCGGACGCGCGGGCTGGGGCCGTCCGCGTCCTCGACGGCGAGCGCCTCCGTGTCGAACAACAGCGGTCCGCCGTCGGCGAGTTGGAGGGCTATGAGGTCCTTGCAGACCTCGGTCTGGGCGTAGACGGTGACGGACCTGCCGCCGGTGAGGGCGGGGAAGTCGACGCGGTGGCGCGTGCGCGCGTAGCGCAGCTCGATGCCGTCGTGCCGCAGGCCCTCCCGGTCGAGCCGCTCCGCCGCCCCGGCCGCGCGCAGCACGTCCACGGTCCCCTGCTCCAGGATTCCGGCCCGCTGCCGGTGCTCGACGTACTCCCGGTCGTGGCTCTCCAGTACGACGGAGTCGATGCCGGCGTTGTGCAGGAGCCGGGCGAGGAGGAGGCCGGCGGGGCCGGCGCCGATGATGCCGACGGTGGTGCGCATCGAGCGCTCCCTCCACATTCCTTGTTCGCATAGTGAAGTTTTCTTCACCATTCACTGGCCATGAGTCTGCGCCCGCGTTCGAGGAGTGTCAACGGTTCGGCGGGGTCGCCACCAACGTCTCGATGGACGGCGCAGTCAACCAAACGGGACCGCGCGGTCAACAAAAGGGGCGGAGGTGCCCAGAGCCGGACTTGAACCGGCACGCCCGCTTCGGGGCAGCGAGGTTTAAGCTCGCCGTGTCTGCATTCCACCATCTGGGCTGGCCAAGGGCTCCGCGTCGGCGCGACCCGAGCCTATCGGGACGCCCCTCCCCAACAGCGGCCGGGGGAACCGATGTTGTCTTATTTTATTGATGTCTGAGGGAGCATCAGACCATGGAACAGGCCATCCGCACTTGCCAGTAGCCTGACCGGCGATCACCGCGCGTGTATGCGGAATGACGGAATTTCACCGTCTGAACAAGGGCGCTCCACCGGTTCTCGACAATCGCGCTCCACCGCACACCGTGTTCTCACCGTCACCTCCGGTGTCAGGGTCGGGCGTCATACCCAGGTATGACAAGACCGCCTCTGTCACTCCAGAGTCTGGTCCTGGAAGCAGAACCGAGGAGTGACTACAACCACGGGGTGCGCCGCCGACGATGGACGAGTCCAGCCCCCGTCCTCAGGAGCGCTTTCCGTGACCACCACCCCCCTCGCAGCTCGGCCCACGGCCGCCGTGGCCGCCCGCGCCACGGATCTCTCGAAGATCTACGGCCAGGGCGAAACCCGGGTGGTCGCCCTGGACCAGGTCTCCGTCGACTTCCACCAGGCCCAGTTCACGGCGATCATGGGCCCCTCGGGCTCCGGCAAGTCGACGCTCATGCACTGCGTCGCCGGCCTCGACACGTTCTCCTCTGGCTCGGTCCGCATCGGCGAGACCGAGCTGGGCTCCCTGAAGGACAAGCAGCTCACGAAACTCCGCCGGGACAAGATCGGCTTCATCTTCCAGGCGTTCAATCTCCTGCCGACCCTGACGGCCCTGGAGAACATCACGCTGCCGATGGACATCGCGGGCCGAAAGCCGGACAAGCAGTGGCTGGATTCCGTCATCGCGATGGTCGGCCTGTCGGGCCGTCTCAGCCACCGCCCGTCCCAGCTCTCCGGCGGCCAGCAGCAGCGCGTCGCCGTGGCCAGGGCGCTCGCCTCCCGCCCCGACATCGTCTTCGGCGACGAGCCGACCGGGAACCTCGACTCCCGCTCCGGCGCTGAGGTCCTCGGCTTCCTGCGCAACTCGGTCCGGCAGCTGGGCCAGACGGTCGTGATGGTGACGCACGACCCGGTCGCCGCGTCGTACGCGGACCGGGTGATCTTCCTGGCGGACGGCAGGGTGGTCGACGAGATGTACGGCCCGACGGCCGACTCCGTCCTCGACTTGATGAAGCAGTTCGACGCGAAGGGCCGTACGAGCTGATGTTCCGCACCTCCCTGCGCAACGTCCTCGCGCACAAGGCCCGTCTCCTGATGACCGTCCTCGCGGTCATGCTGGGCGTCGCCTTCGTCTCGGGGACCCTCGTCTTCACGAACACCCTGTCCAACGCGCTGGAGAACAGCTCGGCGAAAGGCTTCGACCAGGTAGACGTCGCGGTCACGGCCAGGTCCCAGAAGGCCAAGGCCAACGAGATCGCCAAGGACCCCGAGCTGACCGACGCCCTGCTGAAGCGGGCCGCCTCGGTGGACGGCGCCGCCTCCGCGACCGGCGTGGTGACCGGCTTCGCCGCCATCGCCGACAAGGACGGCAAGCTGATCGGCAACGGCTTCGCCTCCCAGGGCGGCAACTACTGGGGGACGAAGGACGCCCGGTACCCGCTGACCAGCGGCGAGCCCCCGGTGGGGGCGACCGAGATCGCGATGGACGCCGACACCGCGAAGCGCGCCGGCTACCAGGTGGGCGACACCGTCCGCATCTCCGTCGACGGCCCGGTCCTGACCCCGAAGATCTCCGGCATCTTCACGACGAACGACGGCAACGTCGCGGCGGGCGGCAGCCTCACCCTCTTCGACACGACGACCGCCCAGAAACTCTTCGGCAAGACCGGCACGTACGACGAGATCGACGTCAAGGCCGCCTCCGGCGTCTCGCAGACGGCCCTGAAGGCGGCCCTCGACAAGGCGCTCCCGGCCGGCAAGGTCGAGACGACGACGAGCGACGAACTCGCCGCTGACCAGGCCAAGTCGATCTCCGCGTCGATGAGCGGCCTCAAGCAGGGCCTGCTGGTCTTCGCCGGCATCTCCCTCTTCGTCGGCACGTTCATCATCGCCAACACCTTCACGATGCTGGTCGCGCAGCGCACGAAGGAGCTGGCCCTGCTCCGCGCGGTCGGCGCCTCCCGCCGCCAGGTGACCCGGTCGGTGCTGATCGAGGCGTTCGTCGTCGGCGCGATCGCCGGGGTGACCGGTCTGATCGTCGGCATCGGCATCGGCGCGGGCCTGCGCGTCCTGCTGAACCAGACGGGCGCGATCATCCCGGACGGCCCCCTGATCATCTCGTCGGGGACGATCCTCTCGGCGCTGGTCGTCGGCGTCGTCATCACGATGCTGGCCGCCTGGCTGCCGGGCCGCCGCGCCGCGAAGATCCCGCCGGTCGCCGCCATGAGCAGCCTGCACGCCAAGGCGACGACGCGCTCCCTCGTCGTCCGCAACACCCTCGGCGCGCTGGTCTCGGCGGCGGGCGCGGGGACGGTCCTGACGGCGACGACGATGAAGGGGACCGACGCCCAGTCGGCCATGGGTATCGGCGCGGTCCTGCTGATCATCGGCGTCTTCATCCTCACGCCGCTGCTGTCCCGGCCGCTGATCGCGGCGGCGGCGCCGCTGATGCGCGGGTTCGGGATCGCCGGGAAGCTGGCCCGCCAGAACTCGGTGCGCAACCCGCGCCGTACGGCCGCGACGGCGTCCGCGCTGATGATCGGCCTCACGCTGATCACGGGCATGACGGTGATCGCCGGAAGCCTCCAGAAGTCCATCGAGAAGATGGCGTCCGACTCGATCCGCGCGGACTACGTCGTCTCCATGGTCAACGGCAACGACCTCACGCCGGGCGTGGAGAAGAAGCTCAAGGAGACGTCCGGCGTCGAGGCGACCAGCCCCATGCGCAACTCCCCGTCCCGGATCGACGGCGACTTCGAATCGCTGACCGGGGTGGACGGCGCCACGATCGGCGAGCTGATCAGCCCGAAGGTCGAGCAGGGCCGCTTCGAGGTCGGCGGTGCGAACGTCGTCGTCGACAAGGGCACGGCCGATCACTACGGCTGGAAGTCGGGTTCGGCGTTCACCGTCCACTACGAGGACGGCAAGAGCCAGCGGCTCACGATCAGTGGGGTCTACGAGGGCACCGACTTCCTGCGGGGCATCCTCCTCGACGCCGCGACGCTGGCGCCGCACCAGACCGAAGTCGCCGACATGCAGGTCATGGTGAAGACCGCCGAGGGGACGTCGGCCGCGGTCAAGGACCAGCTGATCAAGGCGCTCGGTGACAACCCGGGTATCCAGGTCCAGAGCAAGAAGGACATCTCGAACCAGATCGCCCAGTTCTTCACGCTGCTGCTGAACATGCTGTACGGACTGCTCGCGATGGCCGTGATCGTCGCCGTCCTCGGGGTCGTCAACACCCTCGCGATGTCCGTGTTCGAGCGGTCCCAGGAGATCGGGATGCTCCGGGCGATCGGGCTCGACCGGCAGGGCATCAAGCGGATGGTGCGGCTGGAGTCCCTGGTCATCTCGTTGTTCGGCGGAGTCCTGGGGATCGGCCTCGGCCTCTTCTTCGGCTGGGCCGCGGGCAAGCTGATCGGTCCCAGCATGCCGACGTACGAACTCGTCCTCCCCTGGGCGCGTATCGCCGTCTTCCTCGCCCTCGCGGGCACGGTCGGCATCCTCGCGGCCCTCTGGCCGGCCCGCCGCGCGTCCCGGCTGAACATGCTGGGGGCGATCAAGTCGGAGTAGGGCGGGGGGAGTCGGAGTAGGCGGGCGAGTCGGGGCGGTCTCCGGTACGGGGGGGGAGACCGCCCCGCTCGCCTTTCGCTCGTGACGCCGGCTCAGGGGCCAGCTCGGCGTGGGGCCCCTCGGCCCGTCAGCAGAGGCCCGTCAGCCGGACCAGACGCGTGAGCGCAGGGGCAGGCCCGAGGCGCCGGAGTCCGGGGTGCGTACCGCGAGCACCTGGTTGACCCCTATGCGGTTGCGTTCGAAGGCGAGTGCGGAGGCGGCCATGTAGAGCTGCCACACTCTCGCTCTCCCCGGGCTGACGAGCGTGACGGCCCGCTGCCACCCGCTCTCCAGGTTCGTCACCCAGCGCCGCAGCGTCAGCGCGTAGTGCTCCCGGATCGACTCGACGTCCCGTACCTCGAAGCCGGCGCGCTCCAGTTGGGTGACGGTGGTGCCGATCGGCGCGAGTTCCCCGTCGGGGAAGACGTACGCGTCGATGAACGAGTCGAGGTGATAGCCGGCTTCGTCGTCCTGGGGCCGCCGGGCGATCTGGTGGTTGAGCAGCCGGCCGCCGGGGGCGAGGAGTCCGTACAGCCGGCGGGCGTACTCCAGATACCGTTCGGCGCCCACGTGTTCCGCCATGCCGATGGACGAGATCGCGTCGTACGGGCCGTCGTCGACGTCCCGGTAGTCCTGCACCCGGATCTCGACGAGCCCGGTCAGCCCGGCGTCGGCGACCCGCTTCCGGGCCAGTGCGGCCTGCTCCTGCGAGAGGGTCACCCCGACGACCTGGGCCCCGTACTCGCGCGCGGCGTGGATGGCGAACGACCCCCACCCGCAGCCGACGTCGAGCACCCGCTGCCCCTCACCGATCCCCAGTTTCCGGCAGACGAGGTCGAGCTTGTCCCGCTGGGCGGCCTCCAGCGTCTCCTCCTCGTCGCCCCAGTAGGCGCAGGAGTACACGAGGGACGGGCCGAGCACGAGCGAGTAGAAGTCGTTCCCCACGTCGTAGTGATGGCTGATCGCCTGCCGGTCGGTACGCCGCGTATGCCGGTGCCGGCCCGACCGGTTCTCCTCCACGGGCGGGGCGGGCGGCAGGGGCACCCCCGCGAGCCGGACCAGCCCGAGCACACCCCGCCGGAACTCGTCCCGCCGCAACGACCGCCAGAGCGACGGCGCTTCCTCCCCCCTCTCCCACACCACTCCGGCCACCGCCTCCAGCACCGGATAGATCTCCCCCTCCGCCTCAAGATCCCCCGCCACCCATGCCCTCGCCAGCCCCAGTTCCCCCGGCTTGAACAACAGCCTCCGCACGGCCCGCCGGTTCCGCACCACCATCACCGGCGCACCCTCCGGCCCCGCCTCACTCCCGTCCCAAGCCCTCACCCTCACCGGCACCTCCCCACCCACCACCATCCCCAAAGCCCCCGCGAGCCGCACCGCGGCACCACCCATGGCACCCACCTCCGTGACAACAATCCCGGAACGACCTGTCACCACGTAAACACACAACGACCCTCGTTCCAGTCCCCCACAAACCCCAAGCCCCGGCAAATCCACCAGATCCAGCCACCCCCGTCCTACCCGCGCGGCTCTCCCATCGTGCCTTTGACTCCACTCCACGCAGGTAGTCGTCTCGTCATCCGCGACCCAAGCCGCCGGCCCCGGTCACCCTTGCTCGTCGACCGCCGAAGGCATGTCGCACTTGGCGCGAGAGTGCGCGTATGCAGCCGCGTTCTCCGCCATGCCGACCAACTCCGCGCGCCGCTCGGACTCGCCGATGCCGCTCCCCTTCTTGAGCTGAACGACGACGCTCAGATGGCGATCGCTACCGGTCGAGTAGCAAGGAACGTAGATGGCGGCGACCGAACCCGAAGCAACCGCCTTGTCCCCAGCCGTGAACGGGGAAAGAGACGAGGCAGGCACGAGCTGTTCGACAACCTCTTCCACCCAGCGGTCCGTCACGTCGTATTCCATCAGCTCCGCTTTGGCCACGACCAGCTGCTTCCCGCCCCCTTCAACGAAACAGTAGGTTTCGTACGACCTTCCCGGCCCTTCCGTTCGGATGCTGTTCTCGACATCTCTGAAGGAGTAATCAGACTCCTCCGGCAAGACCTCCTTGAGTGAAGTTGCCGCACGAGATGAATCTCCAAGAGACTTGCACACGTCACCCGCCTCGATTTTCCCCACCTCCTCAAAGGGGGGAAGCTTGAGCGCATAGAAAACGGAAGCAGCGAGGGCCACCACAAGGATTAGACCTACAGCAGCGGCCTTCTTAGGGCTGGCAAGTTTCACTTGTCATTCTTTCGCGTCGAGGGTTCGGGGGATTCCCTCACCGTCAAGGTAGGAGTAAATCTTTGTCCGGGCAGTGTTGAATCCCGATTCTGCGGATTTGGCTGCGGAAGCCTCGATCAACGGGTACTGGTGGCCACTTGACTCGCCTGCCTTCTTGGCAGCCGCCTCGACCATGACGAAGGTCGAGTCCCTGGTGTCCTCGAACGTCGCGCCGTTGCGATAGACGATCTCGTCCGTGCTGTCCTTTGCCATACCTCCGGTAATGCTGCTGATGATTTCATCTGCTGCCGTACCGGCGATATCACCGATGATGGCGCCGCCCGGACCTGTCATAGGCGCGGTAGCCGCTCCGATCCCGATGCCGATGGCGGTGCCACCCCACGTACCGGCGGCTTCAAGGGCCGAATTGTATTCAGCGTCGGCCGCCGCACCCTGCACTTCGCTTTCGTAGGCGCGACCCGCACCGATGATTCCTTCGATCTGCCCGGCGACTGTGGCGATTCCATCCACGCCTTCCCGCAGACTCTCGGCCTGGGGGAAATTAGGGTCGCGAGCGTAGACGTCGGGATGCTCGAAGTGGTACTGCATCAGCTGTGTCGTATAACTGTGCTGGCCGAGATTTACGGCGGCATAGCCTTCAGGATTCCTACCGACCGCATAGAGAAAACGAGTGAGGTCTCTTTCTTCCGGATTCGCAGACGAACCCACGATGGGGAACAAATCCGCTTCACCGGAATTCCCTGCATGCAGTTGCCGATGGATGTCCGGCATGTACTCCGCCGCGATCTGGCCCATGCTGTCGGACATGTAGCCGTTGTCGGTGAGAAGCGTGTCCTTCTGGGAGATCGACGAGACGATGGACTCGAACAGCTTGGTCTGTTGGTCGTTGTGTGGTGGGGTGTCCACTGTGGGCATCTCCCCCGCCGGATGCCCCGTAGTGGCCGCCTCCAGTGCCATGGCCATGTAGTTCTGGCCGGTGTGGAGGTCGTCGCCGGAGAGGCTGGTTTCTTGGGGCCAGTCTCGTTCTTCGAAGAGGTACTGGAAGTTGGAGAGGCCGACTTTGCCTTTGGCGCCGTTGCCGTCGGTGTCTCGGAGGAAGGGGTTGTCGGGGTCGGTTTTGGAGACGTAGGGCTCGTTGAAGAAGGTGGTGGCGGCGTCGGGGCTGTTGGAGAGGCCGCGCATGTAGCCGGTGAGGGGATCGGCGCCGGTGTCGTCGCCGAGGAAGTTGAGGCGCTGGTAGGTGCCACCGGCGCCGCCGAACTGCCAGAAGCGGTTGGGTTGTTGGCCGTTGCCGGTGATCTGCCGCTCGGTGGCCATCATGCGGTTGCCGTAGTCCGTGAGGAACTTGTCGTCGTAGTCGCCCACACGCATGAGGTTGCTCATGACCTGGAAACCCATGGGCCCGCTGTCCCCGCCGATCCGCTTCGCGCCGAGACCGGTCATGTCGTTCTTCCAGGTACTCATCGCCGCGGAGTCGCTCTGCGAGGCACCGGCGAGCGTGAGACTCAACCCGCGCTGGAGATCGTCCAGTTGCTCACGCCGCTCGCCGACGACGTCGTAATTACGCCCGTCGGTCAGCCCTGTCCAGAACTCCAGCGTCTTCTGCGGCCCGAGACTCGTCGCGAACCGTTCGGCGAACAGCGGATCGCCGCCGTACTGCTTGAAACCCGCGTTGAGCTGGTCGAACTCCTTGACCGTGAGGTCGTGGGGGTCCTTTTTCGCCAGCCGGGCGAGCTCGTCGGCCTGCTTGACGGCCGCGGCGGCGGAGTCCCGGTCCTTGTAGTCGGCCCCGGAGAAGCCCAGTTCGCTCTGGTCGGAGATCGCCTTGAGGACGGTCGCCGCCGAACTGTCGCTCGTGGACGCTTGGTTGAGGATCTTCTGGATGTCGTCCCGGACGCCGGTCATCTCGGCCGTCCGGTCCGGCTCGTCACCGGCGGGGTCCCGGGGGCGGGTCGTCAGCGTCACCATGAAACCGTCGCCGTGCGGCAGGACGCTGAAGCCCTTCGTCCGGGCGCCCTCCACCGCCGTCGTCAACTGCCGGTGAAACCCCTTCAGTTCACCCAGCGTGTCGTCGAGAATCCGGTAGATGCTGTTGGCCTGGGTGTGCGCGTCCGCGAACTCACCGGCCGTCTTGCCGATGAACTCCTTGCTGACCTGCTGGTTCACCCCCGCCCAGTTGGCCTTGTTCGCGGCCTGGTGCAGTCCGGTCTCCGCGTCCTTCTGGAGCTGCTCCAGGCTCGTGACCAGCGTCCCCCAGTCGGTCACCGCCTCGGAGAGCAGGGTGAAGTTGGCGTGGTACAGGGCGTCGAATTTCACGGGGCGTCAGTCCTCGGTGGGCGGTCGGGAAGCGGGCTCGGCGGTGCGGTCGCGGTACGTCGCCGTCCTCACTCCTTCTTCTTCGCCTCCCCGTACACCGGGTTGGGGGCGCCCGGTTTGCCGACGCGTTCGTCGAAACCGGCGTCCAGGACGGCGATGCCGCTGACCACCCTCGCGATGTAGTCGTCGTCGTCCGCGTGCAGTTTCTTCGTGACGTGCATGTGGTTCGAGATGTGCGCGCAGGCGTCCATCAGGGATTTGAGCTGGGCCGTCCAGCGGGTCGAGACGTGCTGGAGGCCGGCGCCGAGGGCGAAGCCCTGTTCCGTGAGGTCCTTCGCCGCCGAGTCGCTGGACGGGCCCGCCACCCGGGCCTTGTCGTACAGGTCGTTGAACAGCGTGTGCGCGGATTTGCCGATCGCCGCGAGGTCCTTCTGCGAGACCTTGAGAACGCCGTACGCACCCGGCATCGTGACCTGACGGCCCTCCGGGTCCGTCCCCAGGTCCAGGCTGTTCAGCTGCATACCGGAGCTCTGTTGGCGCTCCAGCGCACCAGCCTTGAGCTGCTCCCATTCGTCCCAGGCCATGCCCGCTCGCTCTCCCCGTGTGCGGCGGCCGAACCCGACCACCACGTCCTCAGTACTCCGCCCGGCCCCACTCACACGGCCACGCGTCCCCGATCTCCCAGACAAGTTAGCAACTTGGTAAGAGAAACAGGGATACGCGTCTCGGATCGGAGGGGGGTGGGGTGTGGAGGGTTCGGGGAGGGGGTTGGGGGATTGGACATATGGGTGGGCGAGGTGTGGTGCGTCTCAGGTGCGCCACCCACACCGCTTCGCCTGCGGCGGCTGCCCGGGTCAGGGGGCTCCGGGGTGGTGGTGTTGGTTCGGTGGTGGGGGGGTGCTGCCGGGCATGGTGGGGGGTGGGCCGAAGCCCTGTGGTGTGGTTGCCGGGTGGGGCTGTTGTTGTGGGGTGGTTGCGGTGCGTCGTTTTCGTACGACGGCTGTTGTGGCGAGGGCGGCTGCTGCGAGGGCGGCTGTGCCGAGGCCGATGCCGAGCCAGGGGGTTGTGCTGTCGTCGTTCTTGGGGGTGGCGGCGGCCTTCGCTGGCTCACTCGCCTTCGCAGAGGGTGTGGGGGAAGCGGAGTTCGCGGCCTCCGCCAGGTCGGGGAGCGGGTAGACGTTCGCCGGGCCAGGATCACCGGGGTTCTGGAGGGCGATCCGGGGGCGGACGATGCCGTAGCCGATGGCGTCGTTGCGCTTCGCGCCGTCGGTGGGGCCGCCGATGGTGTTGAGCATGACGCGGAGGATCTGGTTGTTGGTCCAGGTGGGGTGGGCGGACCAGATGAGGGCGGCGCTGGCGGAGGCGAGGGCGGTGGCGTCGCTGGTGCCGCTCGATTCGCAGAGGCCGGTTTTGCCGCCGCAGGCATGGACCATGTCCTCGCCGGGGGCCGACATGTCCACCTGGGGGCCGTACTGGGACTCCGCGGTCCGGTGCAGGTTCTTTCCCACCGCCGCTACCCCGACCACGCCAGGGGTTGCGGACGGATACTCAGGCAAATTGGCTTGGTTTCCGGTGTTCCCGACCGCCGCGAAAATCAACGCCCCCTTGTCGAGGGCGTACTTGACCGCCTCCGTCAATTGCGGCGAACCCTGGCTGAACCCCATGGAGATGTTGATGACCCGTGCGCCTTCTCCCACCGCGTAACGGATCGCCTGCGGAACGATGTCGTTGAACATCTTGTTGCCCACGGCCTGGTTCGGCAGCTCATCAGCCTTGGGCGTACGGATGGGGAGAATCTTCGCTCCGGGAGCGAGACCGAACGAGCCCTGCCCTCCGTTGTACGCGCCCGTTCCGGCGATCAGGCCGGCCATACCGGTGCCATGGCCCGCATAGTCCGTGTGCTCGTCACCGGGCTGGTCCGTGGCGTAGTCCTTGCCTGCCAGGACGCGTCCTTTGAGGTCCGGGTTGGTCCAGTCGACACCGGAGTCGATGACCGCGACCGTGACGCCCTCGCCGGTGCTGGTCTTCCACATGTTCTCGGCCTGCATGGCATCGAGGAACCACTGTTTCTCACGGGTCGTCTCCGCGCTCGCGGCCGTCCCCGTGACACCCACCAGCGACACCCCCAAGGCCGCCGCGGCCATCGCACGGCAAAGCCTGTGTCGAGCGCTACCGGTCAGCATGAACTTGGCTCTCCCTCATCCCTGAACACGTCAGTCGACGACCGGTGGCACCGTGGGCCGCTGGTTCCGCCGCCAGGTCTCCTCGTCCTCCGTCACACCGTACGGCCGACTGCTCCCGCTCCTCATACTCGCCGAAGGTGTCCCTTGCGTCGGATGCGGGGCGGAGGTTGCCGCGCCACGGCCCTCGCCAGAACGTGCCGCCGCAGTCGTACCGCCTGTGATCGCGTTCCGTTCACCACCGGCACCAACAGCCCCGGAAGAGCCAGGAACACGTCCGCCCGTACGTCCCGGCTGCTGGGCGGAGCTGCCGCCGACGACTCCCGAGGCGGGCATCGGACGTCCCCCGGCGATGCCACCCGGGCTCGACACGGAACGGGAACCGGAAGCCCCACCCGATGTGCCGGTCGCTCGGCCGACCGGATTCGCCATACCGGCCGTCTGACCCATCGGACCGCGCGTGGGCGTGCCTTCTCCGCCCACGACCGTGCCTCGCGGGATGGCCCCGGTGGGCCTGCCCTCGGACGGCAGGACCGGACGGCCACCGAAAATGCCGTTACCACCAGTGGCGTTCGGAACACGTCCCATAGGCGTCCCAGACCCGGTGCCCTGGCCGAGCAGAGGCATCGGCGCCCTGCCCGCTCCAGGCGCGCGACCCTGTACCACCGGGTTGCTGCTGACGGGAAGCGCCTGCCCACCGCCGAACAACGGAGGAACCGGACCCGCCTGCGGCGCCGTACCTCGTACCTGCCCGGGGTCGACGGGACTGCGTGGGCCGTCCACCGGAGCGGGTGACGGCAGAGTGCCGACCGAGTCGATGGTTGTGCGAGCAGGAGGCAGCGCGACATCCACAGGAACATTCGACGTCCCCGCACCATGCGGCAGCGAAGCAGCGGCAACGGAAGCAGCCGGTGAATGTGGGCTACTGAGCGAGCCCACATTCCCCACAGTTCCACTGCCTGAGCCCTCAGTACGGTTCTGGTTCGCTGCGATGTGGTGCGAAGTGACATCACGTGAACCGAGGTCCTGCGGAATGAACGCCTGCGGCGGCGGCGGAAGTTTCGGCCGCTCCAACGCATTCAACTGCGCAGCCGACCACGAATACGACTGCGCCAGCTTCGTCATCTGCGACGCCGCCTCCAACCGCACCTTCTCCCGATCCGCAGCCAACGCCGCAAGCTCAGCAGAAGACTTCGACGCGACACCCGCAGCATCAGGATCATTACGGGCCGAGTCGGCGGCAGCGAGGTTCGCCGTAGCCGAGGGAAGATCACGGGGAATCGAGGACTGCGCCAACGAGATCGCATCGGACGCCTGAGACAGCCACGTCCCCGACTCCTGGCTGAAGTCACTCAGACGAAGCGTCGCGTTCGCCAGGTCCGAAGCCCACGTACGGAACGCGTCAGCCCCGTCCCCCTTCCACGCCACCCACTGCGGACGGACCCTCAACTCCTCCGCGATACTCAGGATCTCCGCCGCAGCCGACACCAGACGCGTCGCCGCACTCGACACCACACCCGAATTCGCCTGATCCAGCCACGCCAGCATCTGCTCGTGACTCATCCCGTCGAAGAACGTCCCGCCCGAACTCTCCGCGTCGCGCATCAGATCGCCCCGCCGTCCGCACCCTGTGCCCCGTCCGCCGAGGACGGCGGCGTCGGCGTCGGTTTGGTCCCCTGGCCGGGAACGGTCGGGTCGTAGACCCCGCCGTACTCCTTCGTCGCCTCCGCGCTGATCGCGGCCATCCGCTGGCGGACGTCGAGGTCGATGTTCTCGTACCCCTTGTGGGAGGCGAGGACGGCGATGCCCATGCCCTCCATGCAGTCGGAGAGGACCGTGGAGAGCTTCTCCAGCTCGCCGATGACCGACTCGTACGCCGTGAAGAGGCCGGCCGCCTCGATCCAGCCCTCGTTCCCCCCGCCGAACTGGTGGCGGGCGAGCTGGTCCTGGCCCAGTTCCTTGGAGCCGGCGGAGGACCCCTTGAGGGTGCTGATCAGTTCGTCGATGCGGGTACGGAAGCCCGTGAACGACGCGTACTCCGCGGCCATGTCGGCCTGTGCCTGAATCGCGTTCGCCGCGTCGGCCGCCGGGTTCTCCCCGCCCTCCAGCAACATTCCGTCATCCTCCCCGTACGGATCACACAGTCAACTCTAACCACCACCACCGACAACCGGCCCCCGAGGGCCCAGACCACCATCCAACCCCCACATCCGCCCACCCGCATGAGCGCTTCTACTCAGTGCGCGTCTCAGTGCGCGTCACACAAGCCTCGTCGGCGCGGGGAACACAGGGAACACAGAGAACAAAGGGAGCGCATCCACGGTCGTTCGAAGGGACCGCCGCCGCAATCCGTTTACCCGCCCCAGCCCCTCGCCCCAACCCCTCGTCCCGGCCGACTCCACCCCGCCACACACCCCCACCCCACCGACGCCCGGGCACGCCGAAGGGGCCGCCCGCACCACGGATGGCGGACGGCCCCTTCGGGACACACGAACTTCACACCGAGGAACTCCCTCAGGAGACAGGGAAGTCGAAGGCCCGCGCCCTCGACCCCCCGCCCCTCAAGAAGCCTTGGCCTCGGTCTTGGCAGCGGCAGCGGCCGGCGCCGGCGCGGGCTTGGCGGCCTCGTAGAACTCCTCGCGGGGAGTCTCCAGCGCACCGAGCGCGACGACCTCACGCTTGAGGAACATCCCGAGCGTCCAGTCGGCGAAGACGCGGATCTTGCGGTTCCAGGTCGGCATGGCCATGCCGTGGTACCCGCGGTGCATGTACCAGGCGAGACGCCCGCGCACCTTGATCTTCATCTTGCCCATGACGATCATCGCGACGCCCTTGTGGAGGCCGAGGCCCGCCACGGCACCCTTGTTGGAGTGCGCGTACGTCTTCTGCGGGAAGCCCCGCATACCGGAGACCACGTTGTCGCCGAGGACCTTGGCCTGCCGCAGCGCGTGCTGCGCGTTCGGCGGGCACCAGGCGTTCTCGACGCCGGCCTTGCGGGCGGCGACGTCCGGGACCTGGGCGTTGTCGCCGGCGGCCCAGATGTAGTCGGTGCCCTGGACCTGGAGGGTCTCGGAGGTGTCGACGTGTCCGCGGGGGCCGAGGGGCAGGCCGTAGCGGGAGAGGACGGGGTTCGGCTTGACGCCGGCCGTCCACACGATCGTGTTGGAGTCGACCTCGAGGCCGTTCTTCAGGACGACGTGGCCGTCCACGCAGGAGTCCATCGAGGTCGAGAGGTAGATCTCGACGCCGCGGCTCTCCAGGTGCTCCTTGCCGTACTGGCCGAGCTTGGGGCCGACCTCGGGAAGGATCTTGTCGGCGGCGTCGACGAGGACGAAGCGCATGTCCTCGCGGGAGACCGTCTTGTAGTACTTGGCCGCGTCCCGGGCCAGGTCCTCGACCTCGCCGATGGTCTCCGCGCCGGCGAACCCGCCGCCGATGAAGACGAAGGTGAGCGCCTTGCGGCGGATCTCCTCGTCGGTCGTGGAGTCGGCCTTGTCGAGCTGTTCGAGGACGTGGTTGCGCAGGCCGATGGCCTCCTCGACACCCTTCATGCCGATGCCCTGTTCGGCGAGGCCGGGGATCGGGAAGGTGCGGGAGACGGCGCCGAGCGCGATCACCAGGTAGTCGAAGGGCAGCTCGTACGCCTCGCCGACGAGCGGCGCGATCGTGGCGACCTTGCGGTCCTGGTCGATGGTGGTGACCCGGCCGGTGAGCACCTCCGCCTTCGGCAGCACGCGTCGCAGCGGGACGACGACGTGGCGCGGGGAGATGTTGCCGGCGGCGGTTTCGGGGAGGAAGGGCTGGTAGGTCATGTACGACCGGGGGTCGACGACCGTGACGGTCGCCTCTCCGTAACGCATCTTCTTGAGAATGCGTCGAGCTGCGTACAGGCCTACGTACCCACCGCCTACTACGAGGATCCTGGGACGCTCCGTGGTGCTCATGCCATCGAGTATCCACCCGGGTCATGGGGGTCGCTCGTGCGCCCCTTCACAAGCTTCGTCAGGGGGTGTGTTATCCTCCGCGACTCACGTGATCCATGTCATGTCCTCGAACGGGAACCCGCCCCCCGGCCACCCCGTTGTCAATGCCCCCCGACCTGCCTCTCCGGCCGGTTGAGGGCTCCGTGAGGGGTCCGTACGACCCCTGTTCGACCCCTTCGCGATACGTCCCCGTACCGCCGTTTTGAACGTGTTCACACGGGTGTTGGGCCCCGGAAGGGCCAACCGGGCCACATTCCTCGCCCAACGGGGCCCTTTTCCTTGTGAAGAACTTCACGAACTTTCTCGGCGGCGCCTGCCACACCCTCCTCGAACCCCGCTCAAACGCCGTTCCCCCAGCTCAGCGGAGCCCCACCGGCAAACCCCCACAGCCGACGCACAGAACCCCCGGCGTCCGTCGTCGCCTCAGCATTGGCACTCGCCGCCGGTCTGGTCCTGGGCGGCCCCGCGAGCCCGGCGAGCGCCGCGCCGAACGTCTACTTCATCAGCTACACCTACACGAACGGCTCCGGCCGCATCGACGTCTACAACGACGGCGACTACGCGGGAACCGCGATCTGGGCGGCCGACCCCGGCTCCCTCGGCTCCTCCACCGGAGACACGCTGATCGCCTCCGACCAGCTGGCGGACGGCTACGGCATCGAGGCCCACCTCAGCGACGGCCGCATCGCCACGACGCGCGGCCACAGCTCGCCGTACACCGACACGACGACCGGCAACCTCGACGAGGGCGCCGAACGCAAGATGTGGGTCTGCTACGTCCAGGGCACGTTCAGCGATTGCAGCGGCAAGATCGACGTCCACGCCTGACACACACAAAGGCCCCGGCGTCTTCGGCCGAAGACGCCGGGGCCTCCCCCCGTCTAACCCTCCGCGACCGCGAACGCGATCCCGTCCAGGATGTCGTGCTCGCTCACCACGACCTCCGCCGCCCCGGTCCGCTCCATGATCGAGAGCAGTACGAGGGCCCCGGCGCCGATGACGTCCACGCGCCCGGGGTGCATCGAACCGATCGCCGCGCGCTCGGCGTGGGTGGAGCGCAGGAGCCACTCGGTGAGTTCGCGGACCTTGGCGTAGGAGATCCGGGAGTGGTGGATGGCCGCCGAGTCGTACGCGGGCAGGTCCTGGGCGATGGCCGACAGCGTCGTCACGGAACCGGCCAGCCCGACCAGCGTCCGCGCCTCCCGCAGCGGCACCGTCTCCTCCGCGAGGTCGAGCGCCGCCTCGATGTCCGCCCGCATCGCCGCGATCTGCGCCTCGGTGGGGGGATCGGTGACGGTGCCGTCGTGGACGAGATGGCGCTCGGTCATCCGTACGCAGCCGACGTCGACGGAGCGCGCGGCGCGGACGTCCGTGTCGCCGACGACGAACTCCGTCGAGCCGCCGCCGATGTCCACGACGAGGTAGGGGGTCGCGAGGTCCGGCCGCGAGGTCAGCTCCTTCGTCGCGCCGGTGAAGGAGAACGTGGCCTCCTGGTCCCCGCTGACCACCTCCGGTTCGACGCCGAGGATGTCCAGCACGCCCCGGACGAACTCGTCCCGGTTCTCGGCGTCCCGCGAGGCGGAGGTCGCGACGAACCTCACCCTCTCGGCGCCCAGCTCCTTGATCACGGCCGCGTACTCCCGGCACGCGGCGAACGTCCGCTCCAGCGCCTCCGGCGCGAGCCGCCCGGTCCGGTCGACCCCCTGCCCGAGCCGCACGATCGTCATCCGCCGGTCCAGATCGACGAGTTCCCCGGTCTCGGGGGTGACGTCGGCGACGAGCAGCCGGATGGAGTTGGTACCGCAGTCGACGGCGGCGACGCGGGTCATAGGTACACCCTTTCAGGCTTGCGAGACGTGCTCTGCTTCAACGCTTCTCAACGCCGGTCCGCAACATTCAGCCCGTCCGGCGTTTGAGGACGAGGCCCTTCGGGCCGAACGGGGTCGAAGGGGCGGAGCCTCTTCAGAGGATGGGACGGGTAGGGGCGGCGGGGGCGAGATCACTCGGCGGTGACCACACACGCGCCCTTCCGCCACCACTCCGGCAGCATCGCCAGCGCCTCGTCCCCGAGCGGGTTCACCCCGGGCCCGGCGGCCAGCGAGTGCGCCACCAGGACGTGCAGGCACTTCACCCGGTCCGGCATCCCCCCGGCGCTCGGGAACCCGGCCAGCACCTCGATCTCGTCCCGCCGCCGGATGTAGTCCTCGTGCGCCGCACGGTACGCCGCCGCCAGCTCGGGGTCCTGCCCCAGCCGCTCGGTCATCTCCTTCATGACCCCGTTCGCCTCCAGCGTGCCGATCGCGGAGTTCGCCTTGGGGCACGTCAGGTAGTACAGCGTCGGGAAGGGCGTGCCGTCGGGCAGGCGGGGCGCCGTCTCGACGACGTCCGGCTGACCGCAGGGGCAACGATGGGCGATCGCGCGCAGCCCCCGCGGGGGCCGGCCCAACTGCTGCCGGAACGCCTCGACGTCCGCGTCGGTCGGCTCGGTGCGCTCGGTGGTCGGAGGAGGCGTTTGCATGTTCGTACGATCGTCTCTCTGCTGTCGCTGAAGGGCCGGTGCCTCTCCAGTATCAGGGGACCAGGCCCGCACCCCGTACGCCCCGTAGGACCCGTAGCCCCCGTAAGGGTCCCCTCACCTGCCGACCGCGTCCGCCTTGTCCACCCCGTCCCACACGTTCGCGTACCAGGGCCGGTCGGCGGCGCCCGCGTCCGCGCGGGACTGCTTCGCCGCGTCCGGGTCGACGACGACGAACCCGGTCTCGCCGGGCAGGACGTAGTGCAGACGCAGCCGGATCTGCTGCTCGGCGTACGCGTCGTCCTGCCAGCGGGCCTTCAGGTCCCGGAGCTGCTCGACCCGCTCCCGCGCCTGCTCCTGCTCGCGTTCCAGATCGGCGATCTCGGCACGCTGGGAGACGTACTGCCGCATCGGATAGGCGAGGGCGACGACGAGGGTGCACAGGACGAGCGCGAGGAGGGCGGCGCGGCCGGTGAGCCGGGAGCGGCGCTGCTGGCGCTTGTTCTGCGAGCGGTAGACACGGGCCGCGGTCTGCTCGCCCAGGGCGCGGAGTCTGGTCGCGGTGGAGAACCGGTCCTTGTCCTTGACGGCCATGCGCCGCGCCTCCCGTTCCCGTTCATACGTGCGTACGTCCCCGCACACGGTACGGGACCGGGTACGGGGACGTACGGACGACGCCTCTCAAGGGGCGCCCCTTAGGGGGATCAGCCCCTAGAGGTTCAGCCCTTGAAGCGGGGGAACGCGGACCGGCCGGCGTACACCGCCGCGTCGTCCAGGATCTCCTCGATGCGCAGGAGCTGGTTGTACTTGGCGACACGCTCGGAGCGGGCCGGGGCGCCGGTCTTGATCTGGCCGCAGTTGGTGGCGACGGCGAGGTCGGCGATCGTGACGTCCTCGGTCTCGCCGGAGCGGTGGGACATCATGCACTTGAAGCCGTTGCGCTGGGCCAGCTCGACGGCGTCCAGGGTCTCCGTGAGGGAGCCGATCTGGTTGACCTTGACGAGGAGCGCGTTGGCGGCGCCGTCCTCGATACCGCGGGCGAGGCGCTCGGGGTTGGTGACGAAGAGGTCGTCGCCGACGATCTGGACCTTGTCGCCGAGGCGGTCGGTGAGGACCTTCCAGCCCGCCCAGTCGTCCTCGAACAGCGGGTCCTCGATGGAGACGAGCGGGTAGGCCGCGACCAGCTCCTCGTAGTACTCCGTCATCTCGGCGGCGGAGCGCTCCTTGCCCTCGAAGAGGTACTTGCCGTCCTTGTAGAACTCGGAGGCGGCGACGTCGAGCGCGAGGGCGATCTGCTCACCGGGGACGTACCCGGCCTGCTTGATCGCTTCGAGGATGAGGTCCAGGGCGTCCCGGTTGGAGCCGAGGTTCGGCGCGAAGCCGCCCTCGTCGCCGAGGCCGGTGGACAGGCCCTTCGTCTTCAGGACCTTCTTCAGCGTGTGGTAGACCTCGGTGCCCCAGCGCAGGGCCTCGGAGAAGGACTCGGCGCCGATCGGCGCGATCATGAACTCCTGGATGTCCACGTTGGAGTCGGCGTGCGAGCCGCCGTTCAGGATGTTCATCATCGGCACCGGCAGGAGGTGCGCGTTCGGGCCGCCGAGGTAGCGGAAGAGCGGCAGGTCGGACGCCTCGGAGGCGGCGTGCGCGACGGCGAGGGAGACGCCGAG
This sequence comes from Streptomyces sp. NPDC004539, assembly GCF_040610055.1. Taxonomy (NCBI): domain Bacteria; kingdom Bacillati; phylum Actinomycetota; class Actinomycetes; order Kitasatosporales; family Streptomycetaceae; genus Streptomyces; species Streptomyces sp. NPDC004539. The sequence goes on from NZ_JBEXLS010000029.1 coordinate 78,161, forward strand.
GATGGCGTTCGCGCCGAGCGAGCCCTTGTTGTCGGTGGCGTCCAGGTCGAACATGGCCTGGTCGATCAGGCGCTGCTCGGTGGCGTCGTACCCGACGAGCTCCGGGCCGATCTGCTCGATGACGGCGAGGACGGCCTTCTCGACACCCTTGCCCTGGTAGCGGTTCGGGTCACCGTCGCGCAGCTCGATGGCCTCGAAGGCACCGGTGGAGGCGCCGGACGGGACGGCGGCACGACCGGTGCTGCCGTCGTCGAGGCCGACCTCGACCTCGACGGTGGGGTTGCCTCGCGAGTCGAGGATTTCCCGGGCTACGACGACGTCGATGGACGGCACGAGCATCTCCTTCTTGGAATGTGGCACAGGTTCTGCGAGACGAGCCTAACCGGCCCGGGGCGAACGGCCAGCCCGCCCACCGCCCCGATGGCAGAACCGAGAGTAAATTGTTTCTGAACGGAACAAAACTGCCCGCAAAAAAACCCGCTCCGGTGCGTACGGGGGAACACGCACCGGAGCGGGGGCCCGTGAGAACGGGGGGGGATGGTCCTCACGAGAGCTCTACTGTGAGGTCCACGGATGTGAGCGGCCTGTGGTTCAGCTGCGGACCGGCTGTCTACTTGAGGTGGAGCTGCTGGCCCGGGTAGATGAGGTCGGCGTCCTGGATGATGTCCTTGTTGAGCTGGAACAGCTTCTGCCAGCCGCCGGCCACCTTGTGCTTGGCGGCGATGGAGCTGAGGGTGTCGCCCTTGACGACCTTGTACTCGCCGTCGCCCTTCTTGACCTTCTGGCCGGTCGGGGTGGTGACGGTCTTGGAGGGGGTCGTCTTCTTGGCGGCGGCCGGACGCTCGGTGGAGCGGGTGGCGGCGGGGGTCTCGGTACGGCTGCTGGAACCGCTGGACGAGGAACCGCTGGACGAGGAACCGCTCGACGACGAGCCGGAGTTGGAGGACGAGCCGCCGCTGTAGGTGGCGCCCGACAGGCCCACACCGCAGCTCGGCCAGGCGCCCTTGCCCTGCGAGGCGAGGACCTTCTCGGCTATCTCGATCTGCTGCGACTTGCTGGCCAGGTTGGCGGTCGAGGCGTACGCGGTGCCGCCGTACGCGGCCCAGGTCGACGCGGAGAACTGGAGCCCGCCGTAGTACCCGTTGCCGGTGTTGATGGACCAGTTGCCGCCGGACTCGCACTGCGCGACGGCGTCCCACTCGGAGGCGGTGGCGGCGGAGGCGCTGCCCGCGGCCATCAGCGGGGCGGCGACGGCCACACCCGTGACACTGGCGAGCGCGACGACACGGGTGGCCTTGGACGGGCGGCGGTGCTTGCCCTTGCCGGAGAACAGCATGGATCGATCCCCTCACCGACGCCTGCGAGGTGAGCTGTCGGGTTAGGGCCGGTTGAGTTGCCCTGTCACTTCCGTGACTTCACCCCAAGCCGGTTCCGGCGGCGTCAACCACCGTCCCCAGCACTTACCTTGGGTCCCCCGCTCCTGCCCACGGCGCTTGCGCGACGACTGTTCCCGGACGGCCGCTGGCAGGATTCGGCGTGTGCGGCAGCCGGGGCTCGGGTTGCCGAGCGGTCACGACCGTAGACATGCGCCGAGCGGATTTTCAAAGACGATCAGGGCTTCTGAGACTCATCCCACACTTTCGCCAAAACGGACATTCAACACGAAGCCGGACGCCGAACTGCCGTGTTTCCGCCCGCTTTTACGCCTTTGCGTACGCCGCCCCAGCTCTCGTTCACTTGCCGAGAGACAGCGTCTGACCGGGGACGATGGCGCTCGGGTCGGCCCCGATGAGCCGCTCGTTCGCGGCGTAGAGGGCCCGCCATCCACCGTCAAGCTCAAGGGAGTCGGCGATGGAGCTGAGCGTGTCCCCGACCCGGACGGTGTACGACGCCGGCTCGTCCGCGCTCACCCCGCGGTGCTTGCCGGTGCCGGCGGTGGAGAGGGTCGACGCGCTCTCGACCGGGACGATCGGGAACGGGAAGGCTCCGACGGCCGCGCCGACGCGCGTGTCGACGAGGCTCCAAGACCCGGCGGACTGTGCCGCATTGTCCGAATTCTCCGCACTGTTCCCGTTCGGCGTTCCTGTGGATTTACCGTCCGGAGTCCGTGGGGCGTCCGGGGTGACGATCCGGCCCGAGCCGCTGTTCTTGCCGGCCTCGGCGGAATTCCCGGCCTCGGCCGAGGAGTCGGGCGCCTCGGGGGTCGTCTCGGCGGACTTCCCGGGGGTGGAGGGGGACGGCGACGGCGACGCCGGAGTGGGGGTGGGCGACGGCGAGGCGGCCGGGTCCGTACCGCCGGAGGCGCCCGAACCGGCCGCCGAGCCCGACCCGTTGGACGTACCCGACGTTCCGGACGAGCCGGACGTACCGGTCGAACCCGTACCCGGGCTCGCGCTCGCGTCCGTCGCCGCCGCGCCGTTCTCCTTCGTCAGGCCCGCCGTGAGCGCGCAGATGGGCCAGAAGCCCGGCCCCTGGTCGGCGAGGATGCGCTTGCCGACCTCGATCTGCTCGGCGCGGCCGGCGAGGTCGGGGCGCTCGGCGTAGGCGAGGCCGCCGTACTTCTTCCAGTCGTCGAGCTTGATGTGCAGCCCGCCGAACTGGCCGGAGCCCGTGTTCTCGTCCCAGGCGGCGTCCGTCTCGCAGCCGGCCACCTTGTCCCAGACGGTCGTCCCCTCGACGCCGGCCGGGTTGCCGGCCGCGCTCGCGCCGGTCGCGCCGAGCAGGGGGATGGCGATCGCGGAGCCGGTCACTCCGGCGGCCACGAGGAGGGCCGGAGCCTGGCGGGGGCGACGGTGACGGCCGTTCCCGGAGAGCATGCGGACGCCTTTCTCACGACGACAGGGGGAGTGCGGCGCGGGGCCGCTTCGGTGCGGTGTGGGGCCGCTCCGGCTTGCGAACGTATCGGCATACGATCACTTGTCACAAGTTCATGCCGCGCAGATCACGTGAAGATCACGGAGTTGAGGGCGTGTCATGTTTGCTTTTCACGCCGTCTTCGTGAAGCTGACCGGCAATGTCCGCAGGCCACGCATGATGAGACCGCCTCGCCACCTCAACTCCTCGGGGCTCACGGCGAGTTGAAGGTCCGGCAGCCGTGTGAGAAGTGTCGCCAGCGCGGTCTGTCCCTCCAGCCGGGCCAGGGGTGCGCCGAGGCAGTAGTGAATGCCGTGGCCGTACCCGAGGTGTTGGTTGTCACGGCGGGTCAGATCCAGCGTGTCGGGGTGCTCGAAGCGGGCGGGGTCGCGGTCGGCGGCGGCGAGGACGACGAGCACCGGGTCGCCGGGGGCGATGTGCTGTCCGCCGAGGGTGAGGGGGGCGGTCGCGAACCGCCAGGTCGCCAGCTCCACCGGGCCGTCGTAGCGCAGGAGTTCCTCGACGCCGGTTTCGAGCAGCTGGGTCTCACCGGCGGCCAGGGACTTCTGGAGCAGCTCGCGCTGGTGGGGGTGGGTGAGGAGGGCGAGGGTGCCGTTGCCGATGAGGTTGACGGTCGTCTCGAAGCCGGCGAACAGCAGGATGAACGCCATCGCCGCGGCCTCGTTCTCCGTGAGGTGCTCGCCGTGGTCGGAGGCGCGGATCAGGCCGGAGATGAGGTCGTCGCCCAGGTCGCCGCGTTTGCGGTGGATGAGGTCGAGGAGGTAGGCGCGCATCTTCTTGACGGACCGTGCGACGCCGCCCCTCGGCCCGCCGCCGTGCCGGATCATCATCCCGGCCCAGTCGCGGAAGTCGTCCTGGTCCTCGCGGGGTACGCCGAGCAGGTCACAGATGGCGTAGATGGGGAGGGGGAAGGCGAAGTCGTGGATGAGGTCGGCCTCGCCGCTGCGCGCGAACCGGTCGATGAGCTGGTCCGTCAACTCCCGGACGCGCGGCTCGAATTCGGCGACCCTGCGCGGGGTGAACGCCTTGCTGACGAGCCGCCTGAGCCTCGTGTGGTCCGGCGGGTCGATGTTCAGCAGATGCGTCATCAGCTCGGCCTTGCGCTCCCCCGGGATGCCGGTCTTCCCCTTGGCGTGCGCCGGTTCGGCGTGGTGCGCCGGGTTCTTGGAGAGACGCGCGTCCGCGAGGGCCTGTTTGGCGTCGGCGTACCGGGTGACCAGCCAGGCGTCCACTCCGCTGGGGAGGGTGGTCCTGTGCACGGGGGCGTGTTCGCGGAGCCAGGCGTAGGCGGGGTAGGGGTTGGAGGCGAACTCCCAGGTGAAGAGGGTGGGGGCGGGGGGTGTGGGAGCGGGAGCTGTGTGCGCCGGGGTCGTGGGGGCTGAGTGGCTGGTGTTGCTGCTGGTCACTCCTCGACGGTATCCCGTGCCCGGCGCAGCGCCTCGGCGCGGGCACGGGCGAAGGAGTCGCCGCTCGCGGCGGCTTCGTCGTACGCGGCTAGCGCTTGAGTACTACGTCCCGACCTCTCCAGTACGACGCCGAGGTGCGCGAGGTCGAGCGGGTCGGCGCTCCCCCGGAAGTACGACTCGGCGTCCTGAGGGCTCTGCGGCTCGGCCCTGATGTCGTCCAGGATGCGTACGGCCCTGTCGTCGCCGTCGTGGATCGCCCGCTCCAGGTAGGGCCGGGCGGTCTCGGTCTCGCCGCGGAGGACGTGGTAGGCGGCGAGGCTGCGGGCGACGGAGACGTCCTGGTCCTCGCGCAGGTGGTACTGCGCGACGCGGGAGGCGTCGCCGAGGCGGAGTTCGAGGTCGCCGAGCTGTCCGGCCGCGCTTCTGTCGCCGGTGTCGGCGGCTCGGCGGAGGGATTGTTCGGCGAGGGCGAGGTGGGCTTCGGCGAGGAGGCGGTGGGCGGAGGGGGTGGGGGCCAGATCGGTGGCCTTGAGGAGATAGGGGAGGGCCTGGTCGGGGGCGTTCCTCGCGAGGAGGAGCCGGCCGACCTGTTCCGCGACCTGGTGCACACCGGCGTACGCGGCCTTGCGGTACCAGTGCAGCGCGGTCTCCTGGTCGCCGTCCGCCTCCTTGATGAGGCCCAGCATGTGCATGGCGTGGCCCTCACCCGCCTCCGCGAGCGGCGTGAAGTGAGCGCGGGCGGTGCTGCGTACGGCGTGCTGGGCGTCGCCGGCGGTGGCTGCGAGGGCGTGGCGCCAGGTGCTCCACGGGACCGGGTCGAGCGGTTCGCGCAGGGCGTCGGCGATGAGGGAGCCGTAGGGGCGGCAGGTGTCGTCCGGGCCTCTCAGGAGGAGGCCGGTGATGTCGTGCAGCGGGGTGAACACCCGCTCCCACGCGTCCTCGTGGAGGGGCGCGTGGGCGTACAGCGGGTACGTCTCCGTCACCAGGCTCAGCGGGACGCCCGCGCGCAGGCCGCAGCGGACGAGGTCGAGGGCCGCGAGCAGCAGGCCCTGGTGCGGGCGGCGTCCGCTGCGGGCGCCGGACGCGCGGCGGACCGTCTCGGCGAGGAGGGGGGCGAGGGCGAGGTACTGGGTGACGCCGGTGTCCCCTCTCCACTCCAGCGCCTCCACCAGCCGCGGGTCCGCGCTGTCCGCCGCGCGCCGCAGCTCCGGTTCGCTCCATGCCGTGCTGAGCCGTTCCACCCTGGCCTGGGCGAGGACTCGGTGTGCGGGGGTGTCGGCGGCGTCCATGTGTGCCTCGTACGCGGCGTCGTTCATCGTCCCGACGACCGGGACGCGGGCCCTCTTCAGCTCCGCCAGCAGGGGGGTGTCCAGGTCGCGTCGGCCCAGATGGGCGTCCAGGTCGTCCAGCCACAGGACGTATCGGCCGGGGTGGTTCGCGAGGAGGGTGGGGAGCGTGCGCAGGTCGGTGCCGGGGGTGGGGGTGTACACCCTTGTCTCCGGCGGGAGTTCGACGAACAGGGTCTCCCACGCGGTGCGCGTCTTCCCCGCGAACTGCCGTCCCGTGATCACCAGCAGCCCGTCCTCCTCGAACCACCCCTCCAGGCTCGCCTCCACGTCCCGGTTCACGTACTCCGTCAGCCTCGGCCACTCCTTCAGCCGCAAGGCTCCCCGCACGCCGAGCGCGAGGGGGTCGGTGTCGCCGAGGGCGGGCCAGGTGGCGGGGTTGGGGTGGGGAGAGGAGGTGGGGTTCTGGACGTAGGTGATGTTCGTTCCGGTGACGGGGCCGTGGAAGGTGCCGTTGCGGAAGTCGATGTGGTCGTCGTGGGTGGGGGTGTCGTTCGGGGGTGGGGTGGGGGGTGGTTGTTCCAGTTTGGCGCCTACGAGCATGGAGGTGAGGGGGGTGGCTCGGTCGGGGTGGTTGGGAGGCGCCTGGTCCTTGTACTGCTCGACCAGGTGGCGGAGTTGGTCGACCTCCGCTTGCCCGGCGTGGGCGAGGATGCCGAAGTGATGGGCCGTGACCGGGCTGAGGTAGGAGACCGGCGGCGAGACACCGGAAGGGTTCACCATGTCGAACCACCGACGCAGCGCCCGCCGAACCTCCGCCCCCTCCTCCGACCTGACCGCACCCCCGAGCACCCTCGCCGCCTCGGCCGCCAGTTCCTCCAACTCCCGCTCCATACACGCCCCCGCGCCCCGAGAACCGGACCAGAGATCCCACCGTACTCGCTGGCCCACCCGAAAACGCCTCGTGCGGCCGACGCCTCGCGGAGCGGAACTTCTCGACGGGCGGGGTTTCGGGGCGCACGGCGGACGCCCTGTCCGCCGAACTCCTCGGCGGACAGGGCGTCCTCGTCGACTACCGGTTCAACTACCGGCTCGAAACGTTCAGTTGTGGATCGTCACGCAAGCCTTCGTCCCGGGGTACTTCTCCCACCACCCGCACGCCTTCGTGTTGTTGGGGAAGTTCTGGTTGACGGTGGCCCCGACGGTCACCGTCTGCGTGCGGGACGCGCTCTCCAGGGTGCCGAAGTAGCCGTACCCGCTGCCTATCTCGATGATCGGACGGTCCGTCCAGGCGCGGTTGTTGGACTTCTTGGACAGCTTGAAGCTGTCCACGTGCAGCTTGGTCCCCTTGATCTCCAGGCACACCGAACCGGACCCGTCGGTCGACCCCGCGTTGCCGGTGCACCCGGTGGCGCTGAGAATCCCCACATCAGCGGCCTGCGCCGACCCCGACAACCCGCCCAGCCCCAACGTCGTCACCGCGGCCAACGCGAACGACGTCCTCAACACATGACGAAACACAAGATTCCCCGTTCTCGAACCAATTGACACACAGGACGGCCCACCCCACAAGGGGCTCCGCCCCGGCCGGCATGATCACAGCCACCGCACAGCCTGACGTCCCGGCGAACGGGGCCCTATCCGTGACGACACCCATATATAGGGAGTGGCCCTACAGGGGATGGGCACTGGACTCGGGGCAAGACACAGAGACACCGCCTGCACCCTGCCCGCAAGTTGCTGTCCCGCCGAGTGGTGCGACCACGCGGAACGACCCGGTGCGGGTGGCCACTTGACGACCGACACGGCGGACGGCGCCGCCGGAGCCGACCAGGGTGACGGGCCCCGTCCGGTGCTCGGCCGCCAGGACAATCACAGCCCCGGCCCGCGAAGCTGCCGGAACGAACCCCCTGCACCACTCCGAGCGACGCCACCCCCTCGACGTGGCGTCAGAGAGCGAGCACTTCGCGTTCCCGTCCGACGCCCATGGCAATCGCCACCGAGGCGACAGCCCGCGAAACGCCCCGCCGGAGCGGGTTGAACACCCCGGTCGGCATGGCCACCCTCTCCGGCCTACGAATTCCGGCACGCATCTTGATTCCCTGCACCATCTGACGGGCCGCCACCCGCACCGACTCGGCACGGCCCCGGCATCGCCCACCTCCGAACGGCTCCCGCTCGCCGTTCGCTGCCACCGTCTGACCTGTGATCGGCGACTGATGGAGGTGGGGGCCGGTGGGGGCCGGCAGGTGCCGGTGGGGACCGGGGCCGGAGAGGGCCGGGGCCGGAGAGGGCCGGGGCCGGAGAAGGCCGGGGCCGGTGAAGGCCGGGGCCGGTGAAGGCCGGGGCCGGTGAAGGCCGGGGCCGGTGAAGGCCGGGGCCGGTGAAGGCCGGGGCCGGTGAAGGCCGGGGCCGGTGAAG
>NZ_JBEXLS010000029.1:86243-135480 GCF_040610055.1 Streptomyces sp. NPDC004539
TAAGGCCGGTTGGGGACCGGAGCCAGCGAGGGGGGCCGGGGACCGACGCTGACCGGCGGGGGATGCGGGCAGTGACGGGCGGGGTCGGGCGGGAGGCGTTCACCTCGGCACTCCGCCCCCCATCACCTCAGCCCTCGGCACTCCAGCTCCCTTCACCTCAACCCCCACCTCCACCCACTCCACCTATTCCACCCGGCCCTCCGGCCCTCCGGTCTTCCGGCCTTCCATCCTTCCATCCCTCCATCCCTCCATCCCTCCATCCCTCCATCCCTCCATCCCTCCATCCCTCCATCCCTCCATCAGGATCAGCCCCAAGCCATCCGCCCTCGGACTCCGCCCCCTCCAGCCCCCAGGCAACACCCACCCCCGAACCGCCCCCGCCCCGACACCCCACCCCCAAGCCAACTCCCGCCCTCAAGCCGCCCGCACCCACAAACCGACGCTCGCCCTCAGCTGTCCCCCACCCCCTCGACCCCCCGCACAGCCTCCCGATAAACACGAGCCGCCGCTCGGAGTGCTGACTCGGGGTCCACCCCCTCGCTCTCGGCCCGAGCCGCGAGTGCGAGTAGTTCGTAGCCCACGCCCTCACCTGTGGGGAGGGGGACGTCAAGGCCGGCCGTGCGGACGCGGGAGGTGAGCTTGGTGGCGAGGGCCAGGGCGGGCTGGTGGAGGGGGACGCCGTCGGTGACGGAGGCGCGGCGTTTTTCGATCGCCTTGGTGCGGAGCCAGTGCTCCTTGACGTCCTCGGGGGTGGTGGCGACGGCGTCGGCGAAGACGTGGGGGTGGCGGTGGATCAGTTTCGTGATGATCGTGGCGGCCACGTCGTCGATGGAGAAGGGCGTCTCCGGGTCCTCCTCGGCGATACGCGCGTGGAAGACGACCTGGAGAAGGACGTCGCCCAGCTCTTCGCGCAGTTCCTCCCGGTCCCCCTCCTCGATCGCCTCGACGAGTTCGTACGCCTCCTCGACCGCGTACTTGGCGAGCCCCTTGTGGGTCTTCTGGGAGGACCAGGGGCATTCGAGGCGGATGCGGTCCATGACCTGGACGAGGTCGAGGAGCCGGGCGCCGGGGAGGTCGTAGGAGGCGGGGAGGAGCTCCAGCTCGGGCATGGCGACCCGGCCGGAACCGGCGAGACGGGCGAGCCCGTCGGTGAGGGCGGGCTCACCCTCACCGGTGGCGACGACGAGGACGGTCCGTCCGCCGGCGCACTCCCCCACGAGCTCCTCGGCGGAGGGCGAGCCGGACTCCACGACGATGCCCGCGTCCCGCAGATACGGCAGCTGGGGGTGCGCGCCGTCCGCACAGAGCACCCGGTCCGCCGCGTGCAGCGCCTGCCAGGCGGGCCAGGAGAGGAGGCCGGGGGCGACGCGGTGGCTGGTGGTGAGGAGGACGATGCGGCCGGTGGGCTGCGCGGGAGCTGGGGAATCTGCGGGACTCGTTTCGTTCACACCCCGAACGTAACCCACTCCCCGATCCCGCCGGGAAAGTTATCCACAGCCTGGGGACGCAAGTCGTACAACCATCTTGTACGCCCCCACCAGCCCCCGGTCCCCGGCCCTCAGCGCTCAGCCTCCGGCCTCAGCCCCTCCCCCGGCCCGCCCCGCCTACGCCGTCCCCGCCGTAACCTCCCGCACCCAAGGCGTAGCCGCATCCACCCGGCTCACCTTCTGCACGTCCCACCCCCCGTACCGGGGATTGAGATCCACCCCCAGCTCCTTGGACGCGGCGGACAGCGCGTTCCAGAACGCCGGCTGGCTGGTGTCCGTCCCCAGTTTCGCCGCCAACTTCTGCGCCTCCAGCTGGAGATGGAGGTTCTCGTCGAGCCGCTGCGGCGGCACCCCGTACTGCTGGAGCCAGGCCGTCTCCAGCCCTTCCGAGCCGCCCGCCTGCTGTTCGAGACCGGCCCGCATCTGCTGGACCTCGTGGCGGCTGACGGTGACGCCCGCGTTCTCGGCGGCCTTCTGGAGGACCTTGTCGAGGACCATGCCGTGCAGCGTGTCGCGGGTGAGCGTGCCGGTCTGGGCGATGGCCTGCGCGTACTGGGCGTCGTCCTCGACGGCCGAACGCTGGGCGTCCCGGACCTCGTTGACGCGGTTCTCCAGCTGCGAGACGGTGATCCGCTGGCCCCCGACGACAGCCGCGGCACCGGGGTGCGCGTCGCTCCCGCAGGCCGTGAGGAGGGGGGCTGCCGCGGCGATCGTGGCGGTCAGCAGGAGCGCGGTACGACGACGGCGGTGCAAGGAGACCTCCTGTGGGAGCTTGTGCGGCGGTGCACAAAGTCTTGCGGTGATCGATGGTAGGCAGTGGTGTGCCTGGGGCCAACCCATTCGACCAACGATTCACCGGGACTTGGGGCACCGCCGCGCCCGCGTCACGCGCTCAGGGGGTGGCGTCCGGCGCGTGTTCGAGAAACGCCCCCTGGAAATCAGCGGATGTCAGCGGATGTCAGCCGACGATCGCGACCGGCGCGTCCCACGAGTTGCGGTCGATGGTGATCGTGTAACCGCCGCGCGTCTCCTTGCTGTTCACCTTGTACTGGTGGCCGCGGCTGTGGTTGGTGAACTGGTCCTTGCCCCAGGGCCAGTCGGCGGTGGTGGTGTCCTGACCGTTGTACAGGGCGTACCAGAGGTTGCCGGGCAGGTCGGTCTTGTTGGTGGCGGTGGCGATCGCCTTCGCGCTGGAGGAGGTGAAGCCGTAGTACCCGGCGCGGTAGACCTTGCCGCGGAGGGTCTTCGTGAACGAGCGCACATACGCCAACACGGCGTCGTTGCACGCCTTGTTGGTGATGTCGTACGCCTCCATGTCGAGGTAGATCGCGCTGCCGGCCTTCATGCCGAGCGCGGACGCCTTGCTGACGGCGTCGGCGGCGTCGGTGGCGCCCAGGGAGGTCGCCGTGGCGGGGGTGATCTTCTCGGGGCTGGAGCCCGTCTGGCACGGGGGCTGGGCGCCGACGTACAGCGGAATCAGCTTCCAGCCCTGGGAGTTGACCGACTTCACCCAGGAGTTGGTGAGGTTGGGCTGGGCACAGCCGCGGTTCTTGCCGCCGATGTAGACGGCCGCGCCGCCGTAGTAGCCGTCCGTCTTCCACGCCTTCATCGCGGCGAGCGAGGGGGCGGTGCACGTGTCGAACGCGCGCCCCGTGAAGGTCTTCTGCGCCGGCCAGACGGTGGCCGCCATCGACTGCTGCGCCGCGACGACACCGCCCGCGACGACGACGGCGCTCGCCGCGCCCCAGGCGATGTATCTGCGCTTCCTCGACTGCCGGTGCTCTGCCATTCCCACCCCTTGATCGTTCAAACCCTGCGGCTCGCAAACTAACCGATGCCGCGTCCGTCTCCCGGAAACGTGAGTTTCCGATCGTCACAAGAATCTCTCACGTCGCGGTAAAGCGGGCGGGGCGTGGGTGGCTGTCGGCCCGGTGCCCTACGCTGGCCCGACGACGGGGCGGGATGCGGGATGGGGACGGCATGACGGGCATACCAGGCGGTTACGACTACTCCACGCCGCCCCCGGCTTCCGCGAAGCGCCTGGAGGCGGGGTGGGGTGAGCGGATCGGGTGGACCGTCCCCGTCTGGGGCAGTCTCGGCCTGTTCGCGCTGGTGCCCTTCCTGTACGTCGCCCTCCGCCGCGGCCTCCCGTCCGACTGGACCGCCTGCATCTCCTTCTTCGTCTACGAGGCCGCCGTCTGGACGTGGCTCATCGTCCTGGAGGACGGCGCGGGCGACGGCGTCTTCGGCCTGACCCTCATCTTCGCGATGGTCATGGGCACGGCCCTCACCCTCTTCGCCCTCTTCGACCCCAAGCCGAACCGGCCCCCGCTCCCGTACGGGGCGGGCCCCCGCCCGAACCCGTACCAGCAGAACTACCCGTACGGGCGTTGAGAGTCACCGCTTGAGGGAGTCGAGGAAGGGTTGGAAGGCGGGGGCGGGGAAGGTGAGGGTGGCTCGGGCGGGGGCTTTGGAGTCACGTACGGCCGTGTGGGTACGGGAGTTGGCGACCTCGACACAGTCATTGCCGTCACCGCCACCGGAGTAGGACGACTTCCGCCAACCGCCGGGAAGCGCTCCGAGAAACGCCACGAACGCGCCGGTACCGAAGGTGAGGGTGGCGCTCGCGGGGGCCTTGGAGTCGCGTATCGCGGTGCGGGCAGGGGAGTTGGCGACCTCGACACAGTTGTTGCCGTCGCCTTCACCCGAGTAGGACGACTTCCGCCACTTGTCCATGGTCATAGCTCCCTCGCCAGCTTATGGATGAACTCACGCGACTGCTCACGCGGCAGCGACACGGCTTCAACGCTGCTGAAGCGCGTGCGGAACACGCCGAGTTGAGCTTCGGAGTCGATGAAGACGGTCCCGTGGGGCGCGTCCCGCACCACCGTGTCCAGCTTAGGCACCGGGCCGCCCACGTACATCATCGAGCTTGAGGCCGTGGCGAATCCGTCCAGATCGAAGGGGATGACGCGTACGGTGATGTGGTCGGCCTCCGAGAGTTCCAGCAGCTTGGCGAGCTGAGCGCGGGAGACGGCGCGGTCGCTGACCCTGATGCGCAGTGCCGACTCGTGGATCAGCAACTTGTGGGGGATGGCGATCTGCTGGCGCCGCATCCGGTGTCGCACCCGCAACTCAAGCTCTTCACCGGCAAGTTCAGGAATCCTGTTGGAGAACACGGCGCGGGCGTAGTCCTCGGTCTGCACGAGTCCCGGCACGTAGAGGATGGCCACCTCGTCCAGGAACCGGGCGTGACAGTCCAGGGCCGCGATATCCAGGAACGACGTCGGCAGCAGCCCCCGGTACTCCTCCCACCACCCCCGCGTCCGATCCGTGGCGATGGCGACCAGTGCGTCCACGAACTCCCCGTCCTCACAAGCGTAGTGGGACGCGAGGCGTCGTAGCCGCTGTTCGCTGACCCCCGCGAGCCCCTGTTCGATGTGCGTGATCTGCACCCGCCCCGTACCGAGCAGCGCCGCCGCCTCCCGCCCGGAGAGCCCCGCGGCCTCGCGCAGACGGCGCAACTCCGTCCCCAGCCGGATCTGCCGAGCGGTGGGCTCACGCCTCAGGACCATCAGTCACTCCCCAGTCCAACATCCCCGCCGACACCGCTCGTTCGGGGTCAGATTACGCGATCCGCTTGTTCCGGATGACAAGTTAGCCCTACCGTCAGTGACGCACCAAACACGGCACGAACCCTCCACGCACGAACCGGAGTTGCCCCATGCCCGAGAAATCCCCCTGGGAGTACACCCTCCACCTCCCCAACGACCCCCGAGGCGTCACCGTCACCCGCCGCGCCCTGCGCCTGATCCTCACCCTCCACGGCCACATCACCCTCGTGGACGTCGCCGAACTCCTCACCGCCGAGCTCGTGGCGAACGCCGTCCAGCACACGAAGGGGGCCGTCAGTGTGAAGATCTCCTGGTCGGCGGGGGTCGCGAGGATCGGTGTGTGGGACGCCGACCCGGAGCCGCCGGACGTCCCGGAGGGCCTCGCGGGGGAGTTGGAGGAGAGCGGGCGGGGGATGGGGCTGATCCAGGCGTGCGCGGCGTCGTGGGGCTGGCGGCCGATGAGCAGGCGGGGGACGCGGGGGAAGTACGTGTGGTGCGAACTGGACGCCGCCTGACACGGTCGTACAGAAATCGCACCCCCTTTGATCACCCTTTGGGCATTCGGAGACGTTTCTGTGTCCTCGGTCTCCTTATGATCACCCCTCCGGGCCCGGCGACGATCGGGCCCGTACTCGTGTACGACGACTCAAGGACACCGATGCGCACCCAGACCGCCCTCAAGACGCTGGCCCTCGCCGCGGCCCTCCCCCTCGCCCTGACGGCCTGCTCCTCGGGCGACGGCGACAAGGGCACGCCCGCCGCGAAGGAGGTCGCCACGCCGACGGCGAAGACGCCGGCCAAGCCGAAGGACCCCAACAAGGGGATTCTCACCGGCACTCAGCTCAAGAAGGCGCTCGCGCCGGCGTCGTACTTCGCGGCCGGGTTCGCGCTGGACCCGAGCGCGACGAGAGACACCGGCGACACGTACAGACTCCCGGCGACGAACAACGCCGCGAAGCCGGACTGCTCGGCGTTCGGCGGCACGGCGTGGATCGATCTGACGGGGATAGAGGGGGTCTCGTTCGCGCAGGCGTCGTACGTGAACAAGAACTCCTCGGCGGAGCTGGACCAGGAGATCGACGCGTACCGGGCCACGACCTCGACGGACGTGATGGCCGCGCTGCGGAAGGTCGTCGCGGCCTGCCCGGAGTACACCGACACCGACACGAAGAGCAAGGTGAAGATCACCGGCGCGACCGGCCCCGCCCTCGGCGACGACGCCTACACCATCACCCTGACCAGCGACGCCTGGGAGACCGGCACCACCCTCATCGCCGCCCGCGTCGGCACGAACATCGTCTCCGTCCTTTCCACCGACGGCGCCGCGAACGGCGCGGCCAGCGCGAAGAAGCTGACGACCCAGGTGGTGACGGCCCTGAAGTCCACCTCCTGAACCTCCCGCCCCGCCCCGGCGTCGAGGTCATGACCGCCCCACCGAAAGAACCGGGACCGCCATGCCCTCCGCACGCCACCCCCGAACCGCCGCCCTGACCCTGGCCACAACCCTGGCCTCGGCCCTGACGACGGCCTGCGCCACCCCCCACACCTACTCCGACTCCGCCACGACGCCCTGGCGCGAGCCCCCCTCGTACACCTACACCCTGACCGCCGACACCCAGATCCTCTCCGGCACCTTCCACCTCACCGTCCACCACCTCCGAGTCACCACCACCCCACCCCACCCCTCCACCCAACTCCCCACCATCGGGACCCTGTTGACCCGCCTCAGAACCGCCCGCCACCACCACGCCGACACCGCCGACATCGCCTACGCCCCCGACGGCCGCCCCACCCGCATCGTCCTGGACGAGGACCGGAACGCGGTCGACGACGAGGAGACGTACCTGATCACGGCGTTCCGGCTAGCACCGGGCTGAAGCCCGTCTCTCTCCGAGGAAGACGGCCGCGAGGACGGTGAGGGCGATCAGCGCCGAGGCCCAGCCCCGGCGGGACGCCTCCCAGAACTCGCCGTGCGGAACGGCGAACAGCCAGGGCCGGGCAGGACCGAGGAGCAGGGCAAGGGGAAGAAGGACGCTGCCGGGCGCGGCGAGCGCACTGCCGCGTTCTCCACCGGTGAGGCGCAGTCCGAGCGCGGCGAGCAGGACCGCAGCGGACCCGAGCGCGGCGGCTTCCAGACACAGCCCGGCCAGGGGCAGCGCGGCGCGGTCGTCCGAGGGGACTGCCGCACGGAGCAGGAGCGCGCACACCGTCCAGGCTGCGGCGAGCGGCACGCAGACGGGCACGAGACGCAGGAGCCGGCGCGGGGTGACGGGGAACGGGAGGACCGCCGTGGTGCGCGCGCCCGGATCGTCCAGGGCGAACGCGACGGGGAGTACACAGAGGGTCGTCACCACGCGCAACAGGAGGGCCGCGACAACTGGTTGGAGGTGCAGGGAGAGTGCCGAGGGGACGGCGGCGAGCGCGAGGGCCGGACCGGCGGCCAATGCCATGGGGGTCGTCGGCGCGAGGCGGATCAGGTGGCGGCCGAGGCCGAGGGACAGACGTACCCCCTTCAGTGGGCCTAGCGCCCCGGTCAGAAGGTCGCGCGCCCCGGTCAGAGAGCCTCGCATCGGGTGCCCTCCGCACTCCTCGGTGAGTCCGGTGGCGGGGCGGCCCCCAGCACCCGGGCCGCCCGCGAAGTGCGGGTGCGTTCGTCGGTCAGGATCGGCCAGGAGGCCGTCAGTCGGTCGGCGATCTCGGCGGCGGGCCGTGTGAGCAGTTCGCGTACGACGCGTATCTCGGGGTCGCTCACACCGAGCGCCTGGGCGGAGCCGAGGGTGGTGAGGGTGATGCCGCCGATGCTGCGCCGGTCCAGGGAGCGCAGGGCGTCGGCGGTCTCCGGGGTCGCCTGCGCGGCGAGCCACAGGACCGTCATCGCGCGGGCCCCGCACAGCATCGAGCCAGTCTGGTGGTCGCTGCCGCCGGGGACCACCCGGTCGGCGAAACGCACGGCGAAGGAGAGGATCTCGGCGCCGCCGATGTCGTCCGTACCCCAGCCGGTGCCGACCGTCACCGCGCCGGGTGTGCCGTGCCGGGCGTCGTCCCGCGCCCAGTCCGCCAGCGGCGGCACACCGGTCACGCCTCCCGCGTGGGTACCGAAGAACACCCGTTGCCGTACCGCGTACGAGCCCTCGGCGGCGGGGGTGCTGCGGAGAATGCCGTCGGTCACTCGCTGCCAGTCCGCGCTGCGGGCCATGAACTCGGGGAACGCGCAGAACGTGACCCGGTCGGCGACCCGGCAACGCTGCCGGTCCCCCGGATGCCGTTCCGCATCCGCCCGGCGGGCCGCCACCTCGTCGGGGAGCGGCCGGTACTGCGCGGCGCCGGCCACGGCCGCGGTCACGACGAGGAGGACGAGGGCGGCCCGCACCGGCGCCGCGCGCAGCCCTGAGCGGACCAGGGCGAACAGGGCGAGTACGCCCGTCACGGCGGCCAGGTAGACGAGGTGCTCGACGACCGGGCGGTACATCAGGCCGGCGGGCAGCGGCGCCGCGAACTCGCCCTCCACGCCGACCGGACCGACCCACTTCATGCCCCGCACATCGAGCGCGCCGCACAGGACGAGGGTACCGAGGACCAGCACGGCGTAGGGTCCGGCGGCTGCCGACGGGGTGAGGCACGCCAGGGTGACTCCGGCGCAGCCGGCGAGCAGGACCACGAGCGGCCCGGTGGCGAGTTCGGCCGGCGACGGACTGCCCACGGAGGTGGGAGCCGCTGCGTACACGGTGATGCGGGCCGTGGCCAAGGCAGCGGCCGACGCGGCGGGCGGGAGGGCCGTGGCGAGGTGGGCGAGCGTCCGCCGCCACGGGGGCAGGCTCAGGACGCCGCTGATGGGCTGCGCGCCGTGCCGCCGCATGCGGGTGGTGGTGAGGTTCGTCGCGACGAGCGACCCGGCGGCCAGGAGAAGCAGCGGGAGTTGCCCGTACCTGTCCTCGTCCTGGAGCACCGGGTACCGGCCGCGCGGGCCACCGCCCCACGTCTCGTACGCCCACAGGGCCGTGTACAGGACGACGGCGGTGAGGAAGGCCGGATGCCGCAGGACACGCGCGGACTCGAAACGGGCCAGGGCCCGCGCGGCACGGGAGGCGTCTGGAGGCGGGGGGTTCGGGGGTCGTACGGCCGTGGCGGCGGCCCCTGTGCTGCTCATGCCGTGCCCTCCCTCGTCCGTTCGCCGTCCAGGAGCAGCAGGTAGCCGTCCTCGATGGTCGGTTCGAGCGGGGTCGCGCCCTGGGGCGGGTCCCCGATGTTGCGGACCGCGCCGACACCGGTACGCCAGGCGGCGACGGCGCCCGGGGCCCGTTCGGCACCGCTCCAGACCCGGTCTCGGGCCAGTAGCGCCAGTTCGGCGGGGGTGCCCTGGAACCGGACGGCGCCTCGGTCGAGGACGACGACCTGGTGGCAGAGGGCCGCCACGTCCTCCGTCTGGTGGGTCGAGAGGAGGACGGTACGGCCCTCGCCGAGTCCGGCGACGAGTTCCCGGAACCGCAGCCGCTGTTCGGGGTCGAGGCCCACGGTCGGCTCGTCCAGGATCAGCAGTTCGGGGTCGCCGACGAGCGCCGCGGCGAGGCCGACGCGCTGCCGCATGCCGCCCGACAGCTTCCTGATCCGCCGGCCGCGGTCCGCCGTCAGACCGACCTCCTCCAGGACCCTGCGGGCCTCCGCACGCCGGGTGTCCCGGTCGCTGATCTCCTTGAGGATGCCGACGTAGTCGATGAACTCGAACGCCGTGAAGTGGGCGGGCAGCCCGGGGTTCTGCGGAAGGTAGCCGAGGCGACGGCGTACGGCGCGGCGGCCGGCCGGGGTCAGCGGGTCGTGGCCCAGGACGGACAGCGTGCCCGTGTCGGGGCCGGTCGCGGTGGCCAGGGTGCTCAACAGCGTTGTCTTGCCCGCACCGTTGGGGCCCAGCAGACCCGTCACCCCTGGTTCCAGGGTCAGCGAGACGCCCGACAGCGCCGTACTGCTTCCGTAGCGCACGGCGACTCCACTGAGCGTGACCCGTCCTGTCGTGGATCGCATCTAGGCCGTCCTTCCACGCGGGGCCGGTCGGCCTCTGTCGAATCCGTCGCGCAGGACGACGAGCGCCGCGATCGCCACAACGGCTGTACCCGCCATGGCCAGTTGAGCCGCCGGGAGCAGCGTCAGCGTCGCGGCTGGCAGGGTCGCGTCGTAGGTGGCTACGAGGCACAGGGCCCAGGCTGTGAGGGTCAGGGACACGGCCGGCAAGGCGTCCATACGGCTCGACAGGGCGAGGCACAGGGCCGTCAGCATCAGGGACGGGACGAGCCAGCCGAGCGTGTAGGGGAACGGGAGCGGCAGCGCTACGGCACCCGCCGAGGCCAGGACCAGGCTCAGGATGTGCACTGCCGCCGCGCGCAGCAGGACGACGCGGAGGCCGCCCAGCGGGGAGACCGTAAGCCATACGTACGCCGGGTCGAAGCGGCGGCCGGTGACCGAGGCGACGGCGGCGGCGGACAGGGCGGGCACCAGCGCGAAGAACAGCAGCGGGGCCGACGTCGATCCGCTCCAGCGGGCGGCGGCGACGGCGAGGACGACCAGCAGGACCGATCCGCACCACCAGGAGCGACGCAGGGCAGGCATCGCCGCGCACAGGCGGGCGGCGTCCTCGGGGACACCGACGCGGAGCGCGCATCTCTCCAGCAGGCTCCGGTCCGGTTCGTCGACGGCGTGGTCGACGCGTTGCCACAGGCTGGACAGTTCCGGCTCGGCGGCGACGAAGGGGGAGAGGCGGTCTCGGCAGTCGGGGCAGAGGTCGAGGTGGATCTCGACGGCGTCTCTGGTCGGCTCGGGGAGAGGGTGAGTCGCGTACTGCTGGAGTCGGAGGGTGGTCAAGTGGTCCATGGGCTCGGAGGGGCTCAGGTGGTCGGGGTGGTTCTGGTGGTGCATCAGGGCCTCCCCCGGCCGAGGTCTTCAGCGGACGCCCTCGGCACGTGCCTTGCCGGTGCCGTGTCTGTTCCTGCGCCTGTTCTTGCGCCTGCGCCCGGCATCAGGCGTTCCCTCAGAAGTCTTCTGGCCCTGGAGGCACGGGACTTGACCGTCCCTTCGGGGATGTCCAGACGTTCGGCCGTCTCCTGGACCGTCAGTCCTTCGAGTGCGGTGGCCCGGACGACGGCACGGAGGTCGGCGGGCAGGTGGTCCACCGCCGCGAGGGCTCCGTCGCCGAGTTCGGTCATGACCTCGTCCTCAGGGGAGGACGCGTGGCGTCTCGGCAGGCCCGCCAGGCGGCCGAGTAGGCGGCCCCTGCGTTCGTGCGCCCGCCTCGCGTCGATCAGCCGGTGGCTGCCGGCCCGCCACAGCCAGCCGCTCACGTCACTGACCCGGTCGGCATGTCCGCGCCCGCCCTCACGGCGGCGCCAGACCTCCACGAAGACGTCCTGGACAACCTCGTCCACCAGGACGTGATCGCCGCATCGCTGCCGCAGGCGGCCCCTGAGCCAGGGGGCGAATCTGCGGAACAGCTCCTCGAACGCGTCCCGGTCCCCCTCGGCCACGGCTTCCATGAGTTCGGCGTCACCGCGCACCCCCTTCCGTTCGGCCCTCACACTCCCTTCGTCGAAATGAGTGGCTTTCCGGGTTCACGCCTCAGATGTGACCTGCATCACACTCGCGCGAGGGGGCTGGCATTCCGATAATCGCCCCGCCCAGGGTCACTTCGCGGTGAATCGTTCCGGCGCCTTCGTGGGGTTGCCGCCCGTGGGGAGTTTCTGGGTGGGGCAGGTCTTGAGGACCTTTTCCATGGCGGATTTCTCCGCGTCGCTGACCCAGAGGCCGTACTTCTTCTTCACCGCGACCTGGGCGGCCACGTAGGTGCAGCGGTAGGAGGTGTTCGGGGGGAGCCAGGTCGCCGCGTCGCCGTCGCCCTTGGAGCGGTTGGTGGAGGAGTCGACGGCGAGGAGGTTGAGGGGGTCGTTGGCGAGGGCGATGCGCTTGCTCGCGTCCCAGTACTTGGCGCCCTTCTGCCAGGCGTCCGACAGGGCGACGACGTGGTCTATGTCGACGAGGCTCTTGCCGCGCCGGTAGGTGACGTCCTTGCCGGAGTAGGGGTCCGACTCCAGGACGCCGTACGACACTTTGCAGTCGCCGCCGGTCAACTTCACGTCCGCCAGGTCCCGTTGGAGTATGTCGTCGCGGGTGTTGCAGCCGTTGGAGTCGGTGTCGGCCCAGGCCGAACCGAAGGCGTCCCGGGAGTAGCCGGTCTTGGGGGCCCGGCCCTTCACCGGCAGCGCCTCGGCCGCCGTCAGCGCCGCGCCGCCCCGGGGGAGCGGGCCCGACGCGCCGCCCCCGTCCTTCTCCTCGCTGCAACCCGCCACTGCCGCGACCAGCACGGCGGCGATCGCCACCCCGCCCCGAACACGCTTCACGCGCGCCCCTCCCGATGTCCTCTTGTGCCCGTTGTCCGCCACCCCGCACCGGACGTTTTCCCCGGTCAGGGCCGCGTACACGCTAGCGAGCGGGTGTGCGGGGTCACTCCGTGGGTACAGCCTCTCCCCACATTCACCCCCTTTCGGGTGGGCATTCGGAGCAACCCGGACATATGGTCGTCATGGATCACCTCCGGAAGGAGCCTTCGATGGGCCTCTTGGACAGGTTCAAGAACAACCAGGCGATGCAGGACAAGGCCAAGGACATGTCCGACACCGCCGAGAAAATGATCAACGAGAAGACCGGCAACAAGTACGAGAGCCAGGTCGACCAGGCCCAGCAGAAGGCAGAGGAAGCGCTGGGCATCAAGCGAGACGAGCCGGACCAGCGCTAGGCCGCCTCGCCGATCGGGATGGACCACCCCGGCGCCCACGGACACGTGGACGCCGGGGTCGGTCCCGAACGCGTTGGGGGGCGGGGCAGTTAGAGTCGCCGGCATGCATCCGGTCCACCGACGCGCCGCCCGCCTGTCGCTCCGCGAGCTGCAACCCTCCGACACGGACGCCGCGTTCGCCGCCTATGGCAGCGAACTCGCCACCGCCCACCTGTCGTTCGAACCACGCACCCTCGACGAGGTGCGGGACATCGTCACCCGAGCCGGACAGAGCGCCCGCACCGAGCCGCGCACGGAGTACGTACTGGCGGCCACAGAAGCGGACGACGGCCCCCTCGTCGGCGTCGGCCGCTTGGCCGCCGACCCACGCCAACCCCGCGCCGCCACCCTGGGGTTCACCCTGCGCCCCACCTCCTGGCACACCGACCTCGGCACGGAGACCGTCCACCTCCTCGCCCTCGCCCGCCCCCTCAACCCGACCTCCCCGGCCGCTCAGGTCACTTGCTCGTCAACTCCCCCACCCCACCCAGCTCTTCCTTCACGACCTCCGCCCAGTCGGCGTCTCCGACCCCCAGCGCGTCGTACAGAAATGCCGTGCTCACCCGGCGGATCAGGTCGACATGCGCGGGGTTCTCGTCGGTCGTCTCGGCGGATTCGTAGCCGGAGACGCCCCCGAGGGAGTGTTCCGCGCCGGAGAGGGTCAACAGGCTTTTGGGGCCGGGGCTGTGGGTGTAGGCGTCGGTGAACCAGTCCGGGCCCCGCATGGAGAGCCGGGACTGGTCGTGGTCACCGGCGACGACCAGGACTGGGGGTGCCATCGTCGTGAACGTCGGCCGCATGAAGGGGAGTTGCTCGGCGGCGAAGGGGGTGAGGCTGTCGCCGAGGCCGGCCGGGGCGAGGAGGACGCCGGCCAGGACGCGGGGGTCCGTGAAGTCCTCGTCCAGGGCGCGGGCACCGAGCAGCGTGCCGACCGTCTGCGCACCCCAGGAGTGCCCGGCGACGGCGATCCGGTCCCGGTCGACACGGCCCGCGAGACCGGGTACGGCCGATTCCAGGACGTCCAGGGAGTCGAGGACGCGTACGACGTCGTCGATCCGGAAACGCCAGATCAGCGGGGTGCGCGGGTCGTCGGCGGGGACGGCGAGCGTGCGGGAGTCGAGGTGGGTGGGCTGGAGGACGACAAAGCCGTGGGCGGCCCAGTGGTCGGCGAGGGGGGCGTACCCGTCGAGGGACGAGCCGAAGCCGTGGGAGAGGACGAGGACGGGCAGGCCGGTGCCGGTGACCGGTGCGGAGACGCGGACCTGGAGGTCCTGGCCCCGGCCGGGCGCGGGCAGGAGGACGGGTTTCACGGAGACGATCGGGGACGGTCCGGGCATGATCGGGGAAACTCCGGGCATGGCTGCGCCTTCCGGTGTGAGGAGTTCGCGAGGCGGGAGGGGCCGAGGCGTACGGCGGCATGACAAGCCGCCCGCCCCTCTGTCATCATCAAGAGAAACGGAACCTCGTTCCATTTAAGATACGGAACACTGTTCCGCTTTACAAGCCCCGCAAGCCCCTTCCCCACCCGCAAGCCCACCAGCTCGTAAGCCCACCGCCCCACCCGCCCGCCCGCGTGAGGAGTGCCGCCGTGCCCGGCAGCG
Organism: Streptomyces sp. NPDC004539; assembly: GCF_040610055.1. Taxonomy (NCBI): domain Bacteria; kingdom Bacillati; phylum Actinomycetota; class Actinomycetes; order Kitasatosporales; family Streptomycetaceae; genus Streptomyces; species Streptomyces sp. NPDC004539. Next base: position 100,759 of record NZ_JBEXLS010000029.1, read on the forward strand.
ACCAGGAGACCCCCCGCCGCAAGGACGCCCGCCGCAACCAGCAGACCCTGCTGGACGCCGCCGCCGCCGTCTTCGTCACCTCCGGCGTGGACGCCCCGGTCCGCGAGATCGCCGCGCGCGCCGGCGTCGGCACCGGCACGGTCTACCGCCACTTCCCCACCCGCGCCGACCTCGTCGTCGCCGTCTACCGCCACCAGGTCGACACCTGCGCCGAAGCGGGCCCCGCCCTCCTCGCCGACTCCCCCACCCCGCACGCCGCCCTGGCCCGCTGGACCGGCCTCTTCGTCGACTTCCTCGTCACCAAGCACGGCCTCGCGAGCGCGATGCAGGCCGACAACGCCGGCTACGGCACCCTCCACGCCTACTTCCTCGACCGCCTCCTCCCCGTCTGCACCGGCCTCCTCGACGCCGCGACCGCCTCCGGCGAGATCGACCCCGGCCTCGACGCGTACCAACTCCTGCGCGGCATCGGCAACTTGTGCGCCGGCGCGGACACCGACCCGAACTACGACGCACGCCGCCTGGTGGCGGTACTGGTCGAGGGGCTACGGCGGAGGGGGTAGGGGGGTCTACGGGCCGCTCGGAGGCGGGACGGGTACGTCGTACGACGCACCCCGCGCGACCGACCCCGCTCACCCCAGATACGGCGCGAAGCTCGCCGTGACCCGCGTGCTGTCGTCCGGCGCGAGGGACGGCGCGCAGGGGTTGGAGCCGGTGCAGGCGCCGGACCAGCCCTTCATGACGTAGCGGCGTCCGGGGTCGGTGAGGGTGGCGGTGAGCGTCGGTGTCGCGGTGACCCGGAGGGTGCACTGGGTGGAGACGTACCCCGAGCAGAGCTCCCCGGCGGAGAGGTCGGTGGCGGAGAGGCGGGAGGTGTCGCGCCCGCCGAGGAGGACGACCGTGAGGCCGACGTATCCCGTACCGCTCAGGTCGGACGTCAGGGTCGTACCCCCCGAGGTGATCGTGAGCCGGTCGGACTCGGGGCCCAGCCGGCTCGGCGAGAACTCGACCGTCACCGTGCAGGACGCCCTCGCCGCGAGCCGCTCCCCGCACGTGCCGTCCGCGTAGGAGAACGCGCTCTCGCCGGGGACGGTCGCGGGGCCGAGGTCGACGGCGCGGTCGTTGGGGTTGGTGACGGTGAAGTCGAAGGTCGGCGCGTCGACGGAAGGGAAGATGTGGGTCATCCCGAAGTCCCGTGCGGACGGCGAGAGTTCGGGCGCGGAGAGAATCTCGGACCCGCCGGACGACACACCCGTGGACGACCCCGTCGACGTACTCACGGACGCGCTGACCGACGCGCTCACGGACGACCCGCCGGACACCCCGGCCGACGCCGACCCCGTACCCGTAATACCCGTAGTACCCGTACTACCCGTCCCGCTCCCCACACCCCCACCCTCCCCCGGCGTCACCACCCCCGCCGACCCCGTACCCGTACCCGTAGTACCCCCACCCCCACCGACCACCTGCGCCACCGCCGTCCCCACCACCAGCACCCCCACCACCGCCGCCACGACCACCGCCACCCTCCGCCCGCCCCCCGACGGCCCACGCGGCGGAACCGACGGCAACGGCGGCACGGCGGACGGCACAGGGGGCCGCACAGCGGGCGGCACCGCAACCGGCCCAGCAGGCGCGGCCAACAACGCCAGATTCGCCCGAGTCACCTCCACCCCCGCCGAGTCCCCCAGCTCGGTCCGCAGGTCCAGCGCCCGCCGCAGCATCCGACGCGCGTGCTCCGTACGCCCGTTGAGGGCATGCTGCACCCCCTGCTGATGCGCGAAGTACGCCTCGGAGACGACGTCCCCGGCCTCCCGCGCGGCGGTGATCCCCTGCGCGAGGGTGTCCTGCCACGCCTGCCAGTGCCCCTGAACGAAGAGGACCCGCTCCAGGACCGTGACGAGCCGGACGACGGTCTGCCACTCCCGGCGTTCGGCGGCGAACCCGAGGAGGCCGAGGGCCCCGTCGAGGGCGCCGCGCGCGTCGGGCCCGGCGGGGTCGCAGGAGACGAGCCACGCGGCGAGGGAGCGGACGGCGGAGGCGAGCCCGAGGTGGCGGTAGAGGATGTGCCGGTAGGGCTCGGCCTTGCAGACGGGCAGCCCGAACCGGTCGTCGCGCCGCTCCGCGAGCCCGCGCTCGGCGAGCGACTCGAACGTCTGGGCGACGTAGGCGACATCGGCCATCTGCGCGAGCACCCCGGCGGGCAGCAGCGCGCCCCCGAGCAGCGTCAGCACGGCCAGCACCCGCCTCGCGTCGGGCCGCAGCGCCGACAGGGACAGCTCGTCGAGCACCCCGGGGTCGCCCTCCGCGCGGTCGGTGACGTAGGCGAGCGTGCGGCCGTCGTACCGTACGAGCGCGGCGGCCTGCCGCAGATGCAGCGGCTGCCCGTCGACGGCGACCGACAGCCGTCCCACCAAGGCCAGTTCGGCGCCGGAGAGCGGGCGCCCGAGGTCGCGGGCGAGAAGCTCGGCCGCCGCCTCCTCGGAGAGCCCCTCCAACGCGTACGACTCACCCGCCGCCCCCAGTGCGGGAGTTGCCGCGCCGATCACCAACGCGCAGCCCCGCAGGGCCTGTTGGAGGTAGGCGAGCTGCTGCGGGGTGTACGGGACGTCGTCGAGGGCGACGGTCGCGTCGACGGCGGTGAGGAACCCGGCGCACTGCTCGGTGCTGAAGCGGACGGGGCCCTGCCAGGTGTAGAAGCGCCGCATGAGGTCCTGGACGAGATCCTCAAGGGCCGTGGCACCCGCCCGGACGTACACGGCACGCGGCACGTTCCGCAGCAGGGTCGTCTTGCCCGCGCCGCACGGGCCGGTGAACTCGACGGCGGCCCGCGCGCGGACCCGGCCTAGCTCCGTCGACCGCCCTACGAGGTAAGGGAGTTGGACCGGCGCGGTCTGGGTGCGGCGGTACGGGATCGCCGTCGTGGGGGCCACGCGGGTGAGGCGGGCGCCGTGACGGCCGACCGGAGAGACGGAGTAACTGCCGGAGACGACACTGTTCATTCCTCCCCCTGGGAATGAACGGGGCGCCTGACAGGCGCCGGTGTGTCCAGGTTCGACCCGTCACCGGCACCCTGTCAAGAACGCCCCTCTATGCCCCTTCTACGACCCTAGGACAGTTGCCAGGAACTCCCCGGTCCAGCCCAGCAGTTCACGCCCGAGCAGCGGCTTCCCGCCGACCTTCGCGGTCTTCGGCCGGGGGACGAGCACCTGGTGAGCGGCCGGTTTGATGACCGTCCCGGGGTACAGCCGCTTCAGCCGCAGCTCCTGCGACTCCCTCAACTCCACCGGCGCGAAGCGGATGTTGGTCCCCTGGAGGACGATCTCGCCGACCCCGCAGGCGCGCGCCAGCATCCGCAGCCCCGCGACGAGCAGGAGGTTCTCGACGGGCTCCGGCAACTTGCCGTAGCGGTCGGTGAGTTCCTCACGGACGGCCCTGATGTCGTCCTCGGAGTTGGCGGAGGCGATCGCCCGGTACGCCTGGAGGCGCAGCCGCTCGCCCGGCGCGTAGTCGTGCGGGACGTGCGCGTCGACCGGCAGCTCGATCTTGACGTCGAGGGGGGCCTCGTCCTCGATCTCGCCGTTCTCCAGCTGCTTGCGGTAGTCCGCGACGGCCTCGCCGACCATCCGGACGTACAGGTCGAAGCCGACGCCCGCGATGTGCCCGGACTGCTCGCCGCCCAGGAGGTTGCCCGCGCCCCGGATCTCCAGGTCCTTCATCGCGACGTACATGCCGGCGCCCATCTCGGTGTGCTGGGCGATGGTCGCGAGGCGTTCGTGCGCCGTCTCGGTGAGGGGCTTCTCCGGGGGGTACAGGAAGTAGGCGTACCCGCGTTCGCGGCCCCGGCCCACGCGCCCGCGCAGCTGGTGCAGTTGGGAGAGGCCGAAGGTGTCGCCGCGCTCCACGATGAGGGTGTTGGCGTTGGAGATGTCGATGCCGGACTCGACGATCGTGGTCGAGACGAGGACGTCGAACTTCTTCTCCCAGAAGTCCACCACGACCTGTTCCAGGGCCTGTTCGGACATCTGGCCGTGTGCCGTCGCGATGCGCGCCTCGGGGACGATCTCGCGCAGCCGGGCCGCCGCGCGGTCGATCGACTCGACGCGGTTGTGGATGTAGAACACCTGGCCCTCGCGCAGGAGTTCACGGCGGATCGCGGCGCCGATCTGCTTCTCCTCGTAGGGCCCGACGAACGTGAGGACCGGGTGGCGCTCCTCCGGGGGCGTGGTGATCGTCGACATCTCGCGGATGCCGGTGACGGCCATCTCCAGCGTCCGGGGGATCGGGGTCGCGGACATCGTCAGCACGTCGACGTTCGCGCGGAGCTTCTTCAGCTGCTCCTTGTGCTCGACGCCGAACCGCTGCTCCTCGTCGACGATGACGAGCCCGAGGTCCTTGAACTTGGTCTCGGAGGAGAACAGCCGGTGGGTGCCGATGACGACGTCGACGGCGCCTTCGCGCAGGCCCTCCAGGGTGGCCTTGGCCTCGGTGTCGGTCTGGAAGCGGGACAGCGCGCGGACGTTGACCGGGAACTGCGCGTACCGCTCGGAGAACGTCCCGAAGTGCTGCTGGACGAGGAGGGTCGTGGGGACGAGCACGGCGACCTGCTTGCCGTCCTGGACGGCCTTGAAGGCGGCCCGCACCGCGATCTCGGTCTTGCCGTAGCCGACGTCTCCGCAGATCAGGCGGTCCATCGGGACCGTCTTCTCCATGTCGTCCTTGACCTCGGCGATCGTGGTGAGCTGGTCCGGGGTCTCGGCGTACGGGAAGGCGTCCTCCAGCTCGCGCTGCCAGGGTGTGTCGGTGCCGAACGCGTGTCCGGGGGCGGCCATGCGCGCGCTGTACAGCTTGATCAGGTCGGCGGCGATCTCCTTGACGGCCTTCTTCGCGCGGGCCTTCGTCTTCGTCCAGTCCGCGCCGCCGAGGCGGTGCAGGGTGGGGGCCTCGCCGCCGACGTACTTGGTGATCTGCTCCAGCTGGTCGGTCGGGATGTACAGGCGGTCGCCGGGCTGGCCGCGCTTGGCGGGGGCGTACTCGACGACCAGGTACTCGCGGGTGGCGCCCTGGACGGTGCGCTGGACCATCTCGATGTACCGGCCGACGCCGTGCTGTTCGTGGACGATGTAGTCGCCCGCCTCCAGCGTCAGCGGGTCGATGCTCTTCCTGCGGCGCGCGGGCATGCGCGCGCCGTCCTTGCCGGCCGCCTTCTGGCCGGACAGGTCGGTCTCGGTGAGGACGGCGAGTCTGAGCGCCGGGTCGACGAAGCCGTAGTCGATCGAGCCGCACGCGACGTGCACGACGGACGGTTCGATGGCGCCCAGTTCGACGTCGAGGCGGGCGGCGATGCCCTCGCCGCCGAGGACCTCGACGGTGCGGGAGGCGGGGCCGTGCGCCTCGGTGACGAACACCGTGCGCCAGCCGTCCGCGAGCCAGCCCTTGGTGTCGGCGAGGGCCTTGGCGGTGTCGCCCCGGTAGGTCTCCGGGGCGTGCATCGACAGCTTCAGGGTGTCGGCGTCCAGCTCCTCGTCCGCCGCGAACGGGGACACCGACCACCACATCATGTCCAGCTCGCGCGCCCGGTCGCGGACGTCCGCGATGGACCACAGGGAGGCCGCGCCGACGTCGATCGGGGCCTCGCCGCCGCCCGCCGTGGCCGCCCAGGAGGCGAGCAGGAACTCCTGGGACGTCGCGACGAGGTCGGCGGCACGCGTGCGTACCCGCTCGGGGTCGCAGACGACGGCCATCGCGCCCTTCGGGAGGACGTCGATCAGCAGCTCCATGTCGTCGACGAGGACCGGGGCGAGGGACTCCATGCCCTCGACGGCGATCCCCTCGGCGATCTTGTGCAGCAGTTCGCCCAGCTCGGGGTGTGCCTCGGCGAGCAGGCGCGCGCGCTCGCGCACGTCCTCCGTCAGCAGGAGTTCCCGGCAGGGGGGCGCCCACAGGCCGTGCTCGGCGACCTCCAGGGAGCGCTGGTCGGCGACCTTGAAGTAGCGGATCTCCTCGATGTCGTCGCCCCAGAACTCGACCCGCAGGGGGTGTTCCTCGGTGGGCGGGAAGACGTCCAGGATGCCGCCGCGCACGGCGAACTCGCCGCGCTTCTCGACGAGCTCCACGCGCGCGTACGCGGCTGCGGCGAGGGCCTCCACGATCCGGTTCAGGTCCGCCTGCTGCCCGGTCCTGAGCGCGACGGGCTCCAGGTCGCCGAGGCCCTTGACCTGGGGCTGGAGCACGGAGCGCACGGGCGCGACGACCACCGACACCGGGCCCGTCTCCGGGTCGTCGGGGGTGGGGTGCGCGAGCCGCCTCAGCACCGCCAGCCGGCGCCCGACGGTGTCGCTGCGGGGGCTCAGGCGCTCGTGCGGCAGCGTCTCCCAGGAGGGGTACTCCGCGACGCCGTCCGGCGGCAGCAGGGACCTCAGCGCCGCCGCGAGATCCTCCGCCTCCCGGCCCGTCGCCGTCACCGCGAGCACCGGGCGGCCCGACTCCCGCGCCAGCGCCGCGATCGCGAACGGGCGCGCCGCCGGGGGGCCGACCAGGTCGACGTGCGTGCGGTTCCCGTCGGCCGCCGCTCGGACGGCTTCGGACAGGGCGGTGTCCTTCAGAACGGCGTCTAGCAGACCGTGCAGGCTCATGGGATCTTTCCGGTGCGGGGGCGGGGGGTGGCTGTGGCTTGGGACTTCGGGAGGTACGGGCAACACCGAGCGCCCGACGCGTCTGGCGGGCCGGGGGTCATCCAGCGTACGACCTGCCGCCGACAACCGCCGGGCCTGTGGACAACCACGCTGCTGTGGACTCCCCCGTCACCCTCGCTCCTGGGCAGCGCACGCGTTCCAGGTTGACGCCGCCGCCCTGACCTGCGGGGTCACCACGAGGTTCCCGGGTCACCAAAAAGTGCGTTCTTCCACGTCAGCCGATGGTTCCCTACGGTTCCCAAGTAACTAATGGAAACCACTGAGGCACCCAACATGACCATCACCCTGCTCAACCCGAACGGCCTGCCCGCACTCGACGTCTACCACCAGGTCGCCATCACCTCCGGAACCCGCACGGTCTACATCGCCGGCCAGGTCGCCTGGGACGCCCCCGCCGACCTCGCGACCCAGGTCGAGCAGGCGTACGTCAGCGTCGGCACGGCCCTCGCGGGCGCGGGCGGCGCCTTCACGGACGTAGCGAAACTCACCGTGTACGTCGTCGACTGGACCCCCGACAAGATGCCCGCCCTCCTCGAAGGCGTCACCCGGGGCGCCACCCGCCTCGGCGTCGACCACCGTCCCCCGGTGACCCTGATCGGGGTGGCGGCACTGGACGTACCGGAACACCTGGTGGAGATCGAGGCGGTCGCCGTACTGGACTGACCGCGTCCCGTCCGGAAAACCCGGTGCCGGGGAGTCCGAAGACTCCCCGGCACCGGGTTTTTCCCCCGCAACCCCCGTATGCGGTGGCCTGGTTCCCCCCTTCGGAATCAGTCCGTGGCGATCGCGTTGAGGACGTTCATCCGGCCCGCCCGGAACGCCGGGACCAAGGCCGCGAAGAGGCCGACGAACGCGGAGCCGATGAAGACGCCGATGATGGTGGGCCAGGGGATGTCGAGGACGCCGAGGCCCTGGAGGGCGAGGAGTTTCTGGGCGGTGGCGCCCCAGCCCATGCCGAGGCCCAGGCCGAGGAGCGCGCCGAAGAGGGCGATGACCACCGACTCCAGGCGGATCATGCGGCGGAGCTGGCGGCGGGAGAGGCCGATGGCCCGCATGAGGCCGATCTCGCGGGTGCGTTCCACCACCGAGAGGGCCAGGGTGTTCACGACCCCGAGGACGGCGACGATGATCGCGAGGGCCAGCAACCCGTAGATGAGGTTGAGGAGTTGGCCGATCTGGTCCTTCAGCGCCTGCTTGTAGTCGGTCTGGTCGCGGACCTTGTACTGCGGGTAGTCGTGCATGGCCGACTTGAGCGCGGTGTACGCGGCCTCCTGCTGCCCCTTCTCCGCCGTGGCGAAGAGGATCGTGTCGAGGGGCATCTTGTCGGCCGGCACGTACTTCGCCATGGTCGTGATCGCCGTGTACATGGCCCCGGAGTCGATCGCGACATCGCTCTTGGTGATGGCGCGGACCGTGAGAGAGGCCGTGCGGCCGTCCTTGAAGGCGATCCTGACGGTGGAGCCGAGGCGGATGCCGTGGTCCTTGGCGAAGTCCTCGTGGACGGACATGGAGTCCGGCTTGTAGGCGTCGTGGAGGTTGCCCTGGACGGTCTGGACGCGCAGGTCGTCGGGGTAGGTCGGGTCGGCGGCGGTGATCGCCGTGTCCTTGGAGACCTTCCCGTCGGGCGTGGTGAAGTCGGCCTCGGTCCACTTGTACTCGGTGACCCGCTTCAGCCCCGGCGTCTTCTTGATCGCCTCGACGGCCTGCGGGGTGAAGAGCTGCCCGCTGTCGGACTGGACGATGAAGTCGGTGCCGACGGTCTTGTCGAGTTCCTCGGTCGCGGAGGCCACCATCGAGGAGCTGACGACGGAGAGGCAGGCGACCAGCGCGAGCCCGATCATCAGGGCGGCACCCGTAGCCCCCGTACGCCTCGGGTTGCGCAGCGCGTTCCGCTCGGCCATGCGCCCCACCGGCCCGAAGACCCGCAGGATGACGGCCCCCAGTACCCGTACGACCCCGCCCGCCAGCAGCGGTCCGACGATGACGAACCCGAGGAGTGACAGGACGATCCCGAGCCCCAGCCAGAGCGCGCCCTCGCCCGCCTTGTCGGCCGTACCCGAGAGGTACAGGGCGAAGCCGCCGCCGCCCGTGAGGACCAGCCCGATCGTGCCCCGCACCAGCCCGGCCCTGCCGTCGGCCGGGGTGCCCGCGTCCCGCAGCGCGGCCATCGGGGAGACCTTGCCCGCACGGCGGGCCGGGAAGTAGGCGGCGAGGACGGTGACGACGATGCCGAGGACGAGCCCGATGACGGGGGTGGTCCAGGCGACGGTCAGGTCGTCGGTGGAGAGGTTCATGCCGGCGGAGCTCATGAGCTTCATCAGCCCGACGGCGATCCCGACCCCGGCCCCTACCCCTAGTACCGACCCGACGACCCCGAGGAGGAACGCCTCGACCAGCACGGACCGGTTGACCTGCTTGCGGGAGGAGCCGATGGCCCGCATGAGGCCGATCTCCCGGGTCCGCTGGGCGACCAGCATCGAGAACGTGTTGATGATGAGGAAGATGCCGACGAGGAAGGCGATCCCGGCGAAGCCGAGCATGGCGTACTTGATGACGTCCATGAGGGAGCCGACCTGCTTGCGGTTGGCGTCGGCGGTCTCCTTGGCGGTCTGCACCTTGAACTCACCGGCGCCGAGCGCGGAGTTGACGCCCTGCTTCACCTGCTCGTCGCTGAACCCGGCCGCCGCCGTGACGTTGACGTTCGTGAAGACCCCGGTCTGCCCGACCAGCGCCTCCTGCGCGGTCTTCGTGTCGAAGTAGAAGATCGCCGCACCGGGGTTGGTGACCTGGAAGGCGACGACACCGGAGATCTTCGCGGTGTGCGTGCCGAGCGCGGTGATGACGCCGATCTCGTCGCCGAGCTTCAAGTGGTGCTTGTCGACGGTGTCTTCGTCCACCATCACCTGGCCGGCGCCCTTGGGCACCGCACCCGAGGTGATCTTCATGGTGCGGGCGTCGTTGGCGTTCCAGCTGCCGACGATCGTCGGGCCGCCGCCGTTCGGCGACAGGCTGTCCTTGTCGGCGTCGACGACGGTCACCGAAGTCGAAAAGACCGTGCCCTCAGCCGACTTGACGCCCTTCGCGCCGCGCACGGCGTCGACGACCGAGGCCGGCATGACCGGCGGCTTGCCGTTGTCGGACTTCGTCTCGCCGGTGTCGGAGGCGCCCTTGGGGCTGACCGTCACATCCGAGGAGGTCGCCGCGAACAGCTTGTCGAAGGTGGTGGACATGGTGTCGGTGAACACCAGCGTCCCGCAGACGAACGCCACCGACAGCAGCACGGCGATCGCCGAGAGCGCCATCCGCCCTTTGTGCGCGAAGAAGTTGCGCATCGAGGTCTTCATGACGGTCATGACGTACGCCCCCGCGCGTCGAAGTCCTTCATGCGGTCGAGGACGGTGTCGGCGGTGGGCCGCAGCATCTCGTCGACGATCCGTCCGTCGGCGAGGTACAGCACGCGGTCCGCGTACGACGCGGCGACCGGGTCGTGGGTCACCATGACGATGGTCTGGCCGAGTTCGTCGACGGACCGGCGCAGGAAGCCCAACACCTCTGCTCCGGCGCGGGAGTCGAGGTTCCCGGTCGGCTCGTCACCGAAGATGATCTCCGGCCGGGCCGCCAACGCCCGTGCCACGGCGACGCGTTGCTGCTGGCCGCCCGAGAGCTGGTTGGGCCGGTGCTTGAGCCGCCCGGCGAGCCCGACGGTCTCCACGACCCGCGCCAGCCACTGCTTGTCGGGCTTGCGGCCGGCTATGTCCATCGGCAGCGTGATGTTCTCCAGCGCGCTGAGCGTGGGCAGCAGGTTGAACGCCTGGAAGATGAACCCGATGCGGTCGCGCCGCAGTTGGGTGAGCTTCTTGTCCTTCAGCCCGGTGATCTCGGTGTCGTCGATGTAGATCTGCCCGGAGCTGACGGTGTCGAGCCCGGCCAGGCAGTGCATGAGCGTGGACTTCCCGGACCCCGAGGGACCCATGATCGCGGTGAACTCCCCCCGCGCGATGTCCACGTCCACATGGTCGAGCGCGACGACCCGGGTCTCCCCCGAGCCGTACGCCTTCACGACCTGCCGCCCCCGCGCGGCGACGGCCGTACGCCCTCCGGAACCCCCGTGCCGGGGAATGGTCACGGCCGATGTCATGGCAAGTCTCCTATGTCGGTCATCACTTGAGATACGGCTGCCCGCCGGGCTGTCCGCCCGCCTGCTCGCTCGCTTGGGTACGACGATGAGTCTGGCCCCGGGGAGGGAGCCGGCACATTGGGGCCGGACCCCGTCTTCCCGGGGGGTTATCCCCACCCCCCGACTCGGGGGGTACCCGGTGCCCCGGCCGCCCCCGTCGACGTAAAGCCAGCTTAAGGAGCGCCCCCCGCCCCTCTCGTCCTCCGTCGGTACGACCCCTCCCCGAGACGTAGTACGGAGATTCCCCTAGGGGTCCTCCACCGACGGGTGGAGGGGATTTCAGGGCCGTCTCCACCCCCGGGGCGCCGAGAACTCCACCCCCGGTCCCGCAAGGCTGCACCCTGCCGCGACGTGAGGGTCAAGTGAGAAGCTGATCGGCGGCAGATAGATGCAAGGGGCACGCGATCGGGGAGGGTCTGTGGCGGGAAGTGTTCGACCGGTCATACCTGGGACGGAGAGCCGTAGTACTCCCGACCGGCGGGGCGCGGTGGTGGCCGCGCTGATGCTGTCGATGGCGCTGGCCGCCCTGGACTCCACGATCGTCTCCACCGCCGTCCCCCAGATCGTCGGGGACCTCGGCGGCTTCTCGGTCTTCTCCTGGCTCTTCTCCGGCTACCTGCTCGCCGTGACCGTCACCCTCCCGCTGTACGGGAAGCTCTCCGACACCTTCGGCCGAAAGCCGGTCCTCGTCGTCGGCGCCTCGGTGTTCCTGCTGGGCTCCCTGCTGTGCGCGTGCGCCTGGAACATGGGCGCGCTGATCGCGTTCCGGGTCATACAAGGGCTCGGCGGCGGGGCTTTGCAGGGGACCGTGCAGACGCTCGCCGCCGACCTCTATCCGCTGGAGCAACGGCCCAAGATCCAGGCGAAGTTGTCGACCGTGTGGGCGGTGTCGGCGGTCGCGGGACCGGCGGTGGGCGGGCTGCTCGCCGCGTACGCCGACTGGCGGTGGATCTTCCTCGTCAACCTGCCCGTGGGGGCGGTCGCGCTCTGGCTGATCGTCCGTCACCTCCACGAACCGGCCAGGGAGTTGAGGAAGGTCCGCGTCGACTGGGCGGGCGCACTCGCCGTGTTCGCCTGCGGGGGCGTGCTGTTGACCGCGCTCGTGCAGGGCGGGGTGGCCTGGGCGTGGCTGTCGGCGCCCTCGCTCGGGCTGTTCGGGGCGGGGCTCGCGCTGGTGGCGGTGGTGGTCGTCGTCGAGCGGCGGGCCGCCGAGCCGATCATCCCCGGCTGGGTGTGGCGCCGGCGGACCATCGCCTCGGTCAACCTGGCGCTGGGCGCGCTGGGGCTGCTGATGGTGGCGCCGACCGTCTTCCTCCCGACGTACGCGCAGTCCGTCCTCGGGCTCGGGCCCGTCGCCGCCGGGTTCGTCCTCTCCGTGTGGACCCTGAGCTGGCCCGTCTCCGCCGCGCTCAGCCAGCACGTCTACCGCCGCATCGGCTTCCGCGACACGGCCCTGCTGGGCATCGCCCTCGCGGCCCTGATCCTCCTCGCGTTCCCCTTCCTCCCCTACCCCGGCTCCCCCTGGCAGCCCACCCTCCTGATGCTCCTGCTCGGCGCCGCCCTCGGCCTCTTCCAGCTCCCCCTGATCGTCGGCGTCCAGTCCACCGTCGGCTGGGGCGAACGCGGCACCGCCACCGCGTCCATCCTCTTCTGCCGCCAGACCGGCCAGACCGTCGGCGCCTCCGTCTTCGGCGCCATCGCCAACAGCGTCCTCGCGGCCCGCCTCGGAGGCGGCGGCGACCTCGACTCCGTCACCCGCGCGTGGAGCGGCGGCACCACCCCCGAGAACGTCCGCCACGCCGTCGCGGACGCCGTGCACGGCGTGTACTTCGGGGCGGCGGCAGCGGCGATCATCGCGTTCGCGGCGTTGCTGCTGATCGCTCCGCGACGGTTTCCGGTGATCGAGGGGAAGGGGGAGTGAGGTGGGGGTGAAGCGGGGGCGGCGAGTCGGGGGGGTGAGTCGGGGGGCGGCCGGGGCGGCGTACGACCGGCACCGTACCGGGGAGCTACCTCGCCGGGGTTACGCCCGCCGCCCCTACCCGAGAGCTGCCTCGCGGGAGTTACGCCGGTCACCCCTACCTGAGAGCTACCCCCGCAGAGCTACCCCGCTGGAGCTACGCCAGCCCCCGTACCTGAGAGCTACCCCGCCGGAGCTACACCCCCGGAGTTACGCCGCCCGCCCCTACCCGAGAGCTACTCCACCACCCGCCCCGTCAACGCGCTCAAGCTGCTCCGCACATAGTCCATGTGCGCCCGCACGTCGTCCCACCGCTCCCCGTGCTCCCGCAGAACCCGTTCCGTCTCGCGGGCGATGCGGTCGGTGTGGTGGTGGGCGTCGGCGAGGAGGGCGGCGGCGTGGTCGCGGGCGCGGGTCTGTAGGTGGTGGGCGGACTTCTCCGCCTCCGCGTGGGCGTCGCGGGCCTCGGAGAGGGCGGCCTCGGCGCGGGCGACCAGGTGGGAGTAGTGGGCGTCGAGGGCGCGGGCCCGGTCCTCCGCGTCACGGTCGACGGCCTCCGCGCGCTGCGCCTGCCCCTGGTCCTGCCGGGCGGCGAGGACCTCGGTCCGGCGCCGTACCTCGCGCAGCCCTTCGAGCGCCTGCCCGCGCCCCTCCTTCACCCCGCGCCGCGCCGCCACCCGGACCTCGTCCGCCTCGGCACGCGCCCGCGCCACCCGCCGCCGCCCCCACTCCTCCGCCTCCGCGAGGGTCACGCGCGCCGCCTCCTCCGCCCTCTCGCGTACGACGACGGCGTGCGCCTGCGCCTGCGCGCCCTGTTCCCGCGCCTCGCGCCGGGCGCGTTCGCGCAGGGCGTCGGCCTCCTCCTCGGCGAGCCGGAACAGCCGCCGGGCGGCCTCGCCGAGGGTGTCGTACGTCTGCGGGGTGAGCCGGGAGACGGCCTCGCGGAGGCGGTCGGCCTCGGCCTCACCCTCCTTGGCCCGCACGGTCAGCCGCGCCGCCCGTTCCCACGCCGCGTCCCGGTCCGCGCACAGCGCCGCGACGTACGCCTCGACCTGCGCGGGGCGGTACCCGCGCCCACGGACCGTTCCGAACCCGTACGGCGACACCGACGCGCTGCCCATGCTGGAAACCTCTCGCGAGATCCGAACGATTTTGCGCATATCTTGACGGTTCGGATCGAAAGGTGCGTAACGTGACACTCCGTGAAGGGGTTACGGGGAGGCGGCACAGAAAAAGCCCGCAACCGTTTTCCACCGGTTGCGGGCTTCCTCGAAGGGAACGCTCAGGGCCGCGTCACAGCAGCCCGTCCCACATCTGCTCCAGCAGCACCGACCACCAGCTGTCCGGCGAGCCGAGCGCCGCCGGGTCCAGCGAGGCCAACTGCGCCTGGAAGTCGACGGTCCAGCGGCCCGCCTGCTCCGGGTTCAACCCGAACCGCAGCCGCCACATCCGCCCCAACAGGGCGAGGCAGCGCGCGAATTCGGGCAGCCCCGAGTTCACGAACTGCGGCGCGACCGGCGCCCCGCCCGGACCGGCCTCGACCGGCACGGCGACGATGTTGGCGGTGCCGTACTGCACACAGATCGCCTTGCCGAAGTCACTGCCCATCACCAGGTACGACCCGGCGTCCGCCGCCGGCTGCACACCCCGCTCCTGCGCCAGCTCCGCCAGCGTCGGGACCGGCCGCCCCGGCTGGGCCTGCGCCCAGAAGAACGGGCCCAGGTCCAGCGGCAGCCCCGCCGCGACCAGCGTGTGCGCCACGACCGGGGGGACGCCCTGCCGGGCCACCGCCGCCTGCTCGAACCGGAACACGCCCGGCCCGAACACGGCCGCCAGCTCCTGCCCGATCGCCTCCGGCGGCACCGCCGGGGCCTGCTGCACCGGCGGCAACGGCGCGCGCACCGGCGCGGGCCGCGCGGGACCGTCCGCGACCTGGTGCAACTCCCCCTGGTGCGCGAGGAGTTCCCGCATGCCCTGCTGCCGGCTCGCGTGGTCCGTGCCGTACGGCGCGATGCTCGTGATCCGCGCCTGCGGCCACTGCTCCCGGATCATCCGCGCGCAGTAGGCGCCCGGCAGCTCGCAGGACTCCAACTCCGTGTGCAGCTCCAGGACCTGGCCCGGCGGGACGTTCATCGCGCGCAACTCGTGGAAGATCTGCCACTCCGGGTGCGGGGTGCCGGGCGCGGACCGCCGGATGAGCTGCTGCTCGGACCCGTCCTGCGCGCGGTACCGCAACACGGCCTGATACCCGGGACCGACGGTCGGCTGCCCCGTCGCGTTGGGGTACCCGTAGGCAGCCGGGGGCATGCCCTGGGGTACGACCGGAGGGGTAGGGGGCGTGTGCGGGGCGCCGGGCATGCCGGGAGCACCCGGGAACGCCCCAGGAGCGCCGGGAGGCGCCGGAGGGGCACCTGCGGCCCCTCCCGGGTACGACCCCGGCGAGCCGGGCGGCGTGCCGGGAGCGTTCGGCGGCGCGCCGGGGACACCGGGGGCACCCGGCGGAGGCGGCGGCATTCCAGGACCGCCCACGGGAGGGGCGGCCAGCATCGTCTCGGCGTGGTGGACGGCACCGGCACCGGGGGCACCGGGCACGCCGGGAGCACCGGGCGACTGGGGCGCACCGGGAACGCCGGGGGCACCAGGGGCACCGGGACGGCCCTGCGCGCCGGGGGTACCCGTAGTACCCGGGGTGCCCGGAGCACCCGGAGCCCCGGGCGGAGGCGGCGGCATCGCACCGGGCGCCTGCCCGGCACCGGGCGGCGTACCCGGAGGCGTCCCCGGGGCCCCGCCCGTACCGGCGTTGCCCCCAGGACCGTCGGGCCCGATGGAGGACACCAGCTGGGTGGGCACATACCCACCGGCGGCACCTCCCGGAGCACCACCGGGAGCACCCCCGGCAACGCCACCCGGACCCGCCGAAGCACCCGCACCCCCGGCCCCCGGAACCCCGGGCACCCCGGGCGGAGGCGGCGGCGCACCGGCCCCGGCTCCCCTCCCCCGGCGCGGAGGCGGCGCGGCACGACTGGTCGCGGCATCGGCGATGTCCCCGGCGTGCGGAGCGAGCCCACGCCCGTCGGCCTCACCCGGCGCCGGCGAAGTCCCGCCGGGAGCACCGGGGTTGCCCACCCCGGCACCCTGGCCACCGCCCGCGGCGGGCGAGTCGGGAACACCGGCCGCCGGAGGGAACCCCCCAGGGCCACCGGAGTTGGGCACACCGCCCACCTGACTCCCGCCCGGACCAACGGAGTTGGCCGCACCCTGGACCCCGGCCCCCGAAACCCCACCAGGAACCGTCGCGTTGGGCGCACCGGGCGCCGAAACGCCCCCCGGCCCACCCGAGTTGCCCCCGCCAGGCACACCGGCGCCCCCGGGATACCCGTACGAAGAACCCCCGGCAGGAGCCCCGGCCGGACTCCCGGCCGGCCCCCCGGCAGGGCCCCCCGCCGGACCGCCCCTCCCCGGCGTCCCGTCCAGCGCGGGCGACACCGCGGTGGGCGGCAACTGGCTCCCCCCGGACATCAAGGCGGTCGGCGCGTCGGCACCGACTCCGGACCCACGCCCCTGCTCCCCCTCGCTCAACGGCGGCGCGAACACGGTCGCGGGCAGCGGCACCGACCGGTCCTCGCCACCCCCGTTGGTGTCGGTCCCCGCCCAGGGAGTCGCCCCGGCGGGAGCACCCGGAGCACCCGGAGCACCAGCACCGGCCGGAGCGCCACCCGCCCCACCGGCGCCCCCCGCACCGACCGCCCGCCCAGGAACGGTCGCCGACTCGGAACCTCCAACACCCGCACCGGAAACCGGAGTCACCCCGGCCCCAGAACCAGCACCGGCCCCGGCCCCGGCCCCGCTCTCCCCGATCCCCAACTTGTCCGCCGCGTCCTGCAACCACTCCGGCGGCGACAACAAGAACGACGTCTGGTTGAGATCGACCCGCGCGGCGGCCGGCACCGCGTCCGCGACGACCCCCGCCTCACCCCCGTACCGCTCCTCGTACCGGCGGATCACCTCGCCCACCGGCAGGGCGGGCCACAGCGTGGCCTCCCCGCTGTCGCGGGCGATGACGAGCCGCTGGGCGCCGCCGTCACCGCGCGGCCCCTCCGCCCGGTCCTCGGCCCAGACGACGAACCCGAGGCCGAACTCCCGTACCCGCACCTCGCGTTGCTGGTAGCCGGGGACGTCCCCGTTGACCCATTCCTCCGCGCGCTCCTGCGCCTGCGCGAACGTCACCATCGTGCGGATCACTCCCCAGCAACCGGAACGACGCGCGCGAAGCCGCCGTCCACCATCAGGTTGGCCACCGTCTCCAACTCCGGCGGATCACCGGCGAGTCGGGACAGGAACGCGTCGAAGTCGTCGCCGCAGGGCAGCAGGAGCCGCGCCACGCGCTCGGCCGGCGGCCACGAGGGATCGGCGTCGCGGACGTCGTCGTACGCGCAGAACCAGACCGAACCGAGCCGCTCGCCCTTCACCTTGACCGCGAGCAGACCGCCCTGGACGAAGCCGACTCCCAGGTAATCCTTGGTGAGATGGTCGCGCAGGCACTTGTTGACGTAGACGAGGTCGTTGACGGCGGCCTCGTCGCGGACCGTGAAGAACGGCTGGTCCACGAGGAGCCCCAACTCGGCGTCCAGCGCGGCCCCGACGGGTGCGCAGCCGCCCGCCGCCTTGAGGAACGACCGGTAGGCGCCCGGCAGTCGGTAGCCGAGGTCCTCCTCGACGCCCTGCACCTGCGACTCGGTCACCGCGACGCCCGACTTCGGCAGCCGGAAGTGGGTGGGCCGGGTCTCCTGGAGAGGGCGCGTACCCCGCTTCGCGTGGTCGACGCGGGCCGTCGCGACACCGCCGTGGTGACGCAGCAGCGCCTTCACGTCCACCGGTATCAGTTCGAGGCGGCGCGTCCCGGCGACGTGGTGCCAGGTCCAGCCGTGCGGCGTCGCCACCGCGGAGACCGTGTCCCACAGCTCGTGCCCCGAGGCGGCCAGCGCGGCGTTCGCCGACACGTAGTCCGTGAGGCGTAGTTCGTCGACCCCGAAACCCTCCGGGGGATCGGCGATCTCCGCCACCGCGCGCGCGTACGGCGAGAAGTCGGGATAGCCGCGCTCGTCGATCCGTACCCCTCTGGGGTGACGTCCGGCCCGGACCGGGTCCGGAAAGTGCACGACCTGCCCGGCGTAAGCCGCGTTCGGCGGCGCGGTCTGCCCGAGCCGACCTGTCGTCATGGCGGTTGCCCCCTGCGGCGCTCTGTACGGCACCCGCCGGCGGTTCCGCTTCCCGGCCCCGTCCGACACGCCCCGTATCCGACTGTCTCCACCGCTTCCCGGCACACGTCCGTCGCGCGCCCACGGTGCCGACAGCCTATGCGGTACGACAAGACCGGTCACCGGCGCTCCGTTTCGGACCCCCGTCCCCCCGTGACCTGCCGTCACCCTCTGGTGACAGCCCGCCCGGCCTCTGGCGTGTCGCCACGCCCCAGCTTCCGCACAGGCCACGCCATTTGGCACCCTGTGTCCTCCGGGGGGATGCCCGGGGAGGGAAAGACGATCATGAACGCGACGCAGACAGGACCGCACGGCACGAGCCGCACCACCGCCGACGCCGCTCACACAGCGTCACCCAACACCCACAGACCACCCCACGCGCCCCAGGCCCCGACCCCCAGAACGGACGGCACCCCCGGCGACCACCCGCCGAACGAGGAGCCGTACGGGTACGCCGGTGACGCGTACGGAGGTGACGCGTACGGCGGCGACCCGCGCGACCCCGCCGCCCGCACCGGCGACCCCAGGGCCGCCACCGACCCCCGCACCGGCGACCCCCGCATCGGCTGGTCCGCCGACACCCCCCACGTCCCCGTGCTCCGCCACCGCAGGGACGGCATACTCCCCACCGTCGCCGCCGCGCTCTCGGTCCGCGGCGCCACCCTCACCGGCACCGCCGCCCGCGGCGACCAGCCCCCGCCGCTGCACCACCTCGTCCAGGACTTCCTCGACACGCTCCCCAGCGACCGCCGCGACCGCTTCACCGGCCGCTGCGCCGAGGCGCTCCTCATCTCCCGGCACATCGCCGCCGCCGACACCGCCCGCAGCCGCCGCGCCGCGCGCAAACCCATGACCAACGGCGAGGCCCGCAGGGCCCTGAAACAAGCCAAACTCACCACCCGCCACATCCGCGAGGACGGCGACCCCCTCCACGGCACCTTCGCACCCCCCTGCCGCGCCTGCGCCGCCCTCACGGCCCACTTCAGCATCCGCGTCGTCGAGACGTCCGAGGACTAGACACGTACGACGCGGTGGCCCCGGCGAGAACCGCCGGCCAGGCACGAGCGTCAACACCACCAGAAACCACGGCAACACGGCACAACAGCGTCACCGCACCACCGCCCCGGCCTCGACGAACGAACGGCAGATGCACCACACCGACCGCACCTCCACCACCCGCTTCCCGGTCCCCGTCGACGCCGCCCTGCGCAGCGCCGGCTGGGTTCCGGGGCGCTGGGACATCAAACAGGCCGAGTTCTGGGCCGACACCCTGCGCGAACACGTCTCCCCGGCGGGCCACCGGCACGCCGTCTTCCCCGCGGCGGTCGAGGCGTGGGCGGAGTTCGGCGGCCTGCGCATCGCGCCGGGCGGGCCCGGCCGTCAGATCGCCCCCGCGGACTTCCACCTCGACCCCCTGCACGGCCTCCACCAGGCCCGCACCCTCGCCGACCTGGGCCGCGCCCTCGCCACCGACCTGGCCCCCCTCGGCGCCGAACCCGGCACCCACACCCTCCTCGCCATCGACACCACCGCCCGCGTGTACGCCCTGGACCACACCGGGGACTGGTACCTCGGCCACACCATCGACCAGGCGCTGGGGGCACTCATATCGGGGACGAACCCGATCCGGTTGACCGCGGGGGCTTGAGGGGCGGGGAGCGCTAGGGCTTGAGGGGCTGCTTGAGGGGCGGCTTGAGGGGCGGGGAGCAGGGCGGGAAAAGGGTTCAGAAAAAGTTCGGCGAACCGTGAACCGGGCCACGGGGGCGGAACGATGAAGGGGTACGAGCACGAAAGGCGCCGCCCCTGACCCACACCTCACCTCCCGTCCCCCGACTCACCGGACCACCCCCGTCACCACCCTCGACCTCACCGCCCCGCAGGAATCACCGCCGACACCCGAAACCCCCCCGCCTCGGTAGGCCCCGACACGAACACCCCGCCGAGCCCCACCACCCGCTCCTTCATCCCGACCAGCCCGTTCCCCCCGGACGGCAGCCGGGCCGACGCCTCCGCCCCCACCTCCGGCGGCGGCTCGTTCTCCACCTGCATCGCGATCTCCTCCTCGCGGTGCGCGAGCCGGACGTACGTCTTGGCACCGGCCGCGTGCTTGTGGACGTTGGTCAGCGCCTCCTGCACCACCCGGAACGCCGTCTGCTCGATCTCGGCGACATAGGCCCGCACCTCCCCCTCCACCGACAGCGCCACCACCATCCCGGCGGCGGCCGACTGCCCGATCAGCTCCTCGACGTCCGCGAGACACGGCCCCTCCCCCTCCTCCACCGCCCGGGAAGCGGCGGCGGCAGCCGCGACGCCCACGGCCGCCAGCGGCAACCCTCCGGCGGACGACGCCACCCGCTCGCCCCCGCTGCGCAGCACCCCCAGCATCTCCCGCAGCTCCGTGAGCGCCTGCCGCCCCATGTCCCCCACCAGCGCGGCGTTGCGCACCGCCTTCTCCGGGTCCTTCCGGGCCACCGCCTGCAACGCGGCGGCGTGCACGACCATGAGGCTCACCCGGTGCGCCACCACGTCATGCATCTCCCGGGCGATCCGCGTCCGCTCCTCGCCCCGCGCCCACTCCGCCCGCTCCTCCGCCCGCTCCGCGAGCAGCTGCAACTCCCGCTCCAGGCTGTCCGCCCGCTCCCGCAGGCTCTCCATCAGCCGGCGCCGCGCCCCGACGTACAGCCCCAGCAGCACCGGAGGGGCGGTCATCCCCAACGCGGTCGCGATCGAGGCGAACGGGACGAACCAGTCGCCGATCGTCAGACTCCCCCGCCCCAGCTGCTTCAGCCGGACGAACGTCACCACCAGCATGCCCACCATCGACATCCCCGCGAGGGACCCGATGATCCGGCGAGGCAGCTCCGACGCGGCCAGTGTGTACAGCCCGACGATTCCGAGCAGGAACCCCATCTGGGCGGGCGTGATGGCGATGGCCACCAGCACGACGGCGATGGGCCACTTCCGCCGGACGACGAGCACGCTCCCCGCGAGCGCCCCGAACGCGGCCCCCGCCCACAGCGGAATCCCGGCGTCCCTGGCGAACGGCACGCCCAAGACGGCGCACTCCACCATGGAGACGATCCCCAGCCCCAGGTCCAGCGCCGCGCTGCGCCGCCGCCCCCACCACCACAGCCCTCCCCGGCCCGCGGCCACCTCTTCCCCCGTCCTGGTCATGCCTCCAGCCTACGGGCGCCCCCACCCCGTTTTCCGGAAACTTTCCGCACCGCTTTCCTCCGGATACCGGCCCCGCCGAATCGAACGGGCGACGTGGATCGATCCCCTTGCCGGAATGCGGGGTTGCCCGGCCGTCCGGGTTCTCCGAGGGGCCGAGTTGTACCGTCGCGTCGAAGGGGCCTGGTGCGGCATAGTATGGGGAGCCACTCGATCAGCCGGAGAGATGTCCGTTTAGTCGAGTTTGTTCCCCTGTGGTGTAATTGGCAGCACCGTGGCTTTTGGTGCCATTTGTCCGGGTTCGAGTCCTGGCGGGGGAGCGTTGTTCGGGCCCTGACCGGCACAGTCCGGTCAGGGCCCGCTCTCATGTCCTCCCAGAAACGCCCCGGTATCCTTCGGATGTCCCCACCCACACAAAGCCGAAGGGCAACTCCGTGAGCGTCATCCGCCCGGCAGCCGTCGTCGTTCTCGCAGCGGGTGAGGGCACCCGTATGAAGTCGGCCACTCCGAAGGTCCTGCATGAGCTGTGCGGCAGGACGCTGGTGGGCCATGTGCTCGCCGCGGCAGGGGAGTTGAGCCCCGAGAACCTGGTGGTCGTCGTGGGGCACGCCCGCGAGAAGGTCACCGCGCACCTCGCGGAGACGGACGCGGGCGTCCGGACCGCCGTCCAGGAGCAGCAGAACGGCACGGGTCACGCCGTACGCATGGCGCTCGAAGAGCTGGGGGGCGGGGTCGACGGGACGGTCGTCGTCGTCTGCGGGGACACTCCGCTGCTGACCGGTGCGACGCTCGCCGCGCTCGCCGGGACCCATCACGCCGACGGAAACGCGGTGACGGTGCTGACGGCGGAGGTGCCGGACGCGACGGGGTACGGGCGGATCGTGCGGGACGCCGGTGGTGCCGTCACCGCGATCGTCGAGCACAAGGACGCCTCCGAGGCGCAGCGGGCGATCCGGGAGATCAACTCCGGGGTGTTCGCGTTCGACGGGCAGTTGCTGGCGGACGCGCTGAAGAAGGTCCGTACGGACAACAGCCAGGGCGAGGAGTACCTGACGGACGTGCTGGGGATTCTGCGGGAGGCGGGGCACCGGGTCGGCGCCTCGGTCGCGGGCGACCACCGCGAGATCGCCGGCATCAACAACCGCGTCCAGCTCAGCGAGGCGCGCCGCATCCTCAACGACCGCCTCCTCACGCGGGCGATGCTGGACGGCGTCACGGTCATCGACCCGGCGACGACGTGGGTCGACGTGACGGTGACGTTCGGCCAGGACGCCGTCGTCCACCCCGGCACCCAGCTCCAGGGGACGACGCACATCGGCGCGGGCGCGGAGGTCGGCCCCAACAGCCGTCTGACGGACACCCGGGTCGGCGCGGGCGCCCGCGTGGACAACACCGTCGCGGTCTCCTCGGCGATCGGCGAGAACGCGAGCGTCGGCCCGTACGCGTACCTGCGCCCCGGCACCCGGCTGGGCGCGAAGGGCAAGATCGGTACGTACGTGGAGACGAAGAACGCGTCGATCGGCGAGGGGACGAAGGTCCCGCACCTGTCGTACGTCGGGGACGCGACGATCGGTGATTTCAGCAACATCGGCGCCGCGAGCGTGTTCGTGAACTACGACGGCGAGAGCAAGCACCACACGGTCGTGGGCTCGCACTGCAAGACGGGTTCGGACAACATGTTTGTGGCACCGGTCACGGTCGGGGACGGCGCGTACACCGCCGCGGGCTCCGTGATCACGAAGGACGTACCGCCCGGTTCGCTGGCCGTGGCCCGTGGCCAGCAGCGGAATATCGAGGGCTGGGTGGCCCGCAAGCGTCCGGGAAGCGCCGCGGCGAAGGCCGCCGAGGCGGCGTCCCGGCAAGGCGAAGGCGAAAGCTGACCGAAAACGGCTGCGCCGAACAGGGCGTACCGTGATAGAGCCGACCGGCACATGGGGGGTGGGTGAAGGAGCGGGTCTGGGTGCGTGCAGCTGCAAGGCGGAGGAGGGAGTCATGGCGGAGCCATGGCGACCGACGACAACGCCGCAGATGCGCGTGCCCAGGCCCGCGACGCCGCCCCCCATGTGCCGGTCGGCTCTAAGTGCACACCCGCACCCACCAGCTGAGACGATCCCTCACGCCCAGTTGTGAGGTCAGACAGCGTCGCGCGGCTGAGACACCTCTGAGGAGACAGTGCTGTGACCGGGAACAAGACGACCGGCGAGAAGAAGATGATGTTCTTCTCCGGCCGCGCCCACCCCGAGCTTGCCGAGGAGGTCGCCCACCAGCTGGGGGTCGCGGTCGTCCCGACCAAGGCTTTCGACTTCGCCAACGGCGAGATCTATGTGCGGTACGAGGAGTCGGCGCGTGGTGCGGACTGCTTCCTGATCCAGAGCCACACGGCTCCGATCAACAAGTGGATCATGGAGCAGTTGATCATGATCGACGCGTTGAAGCGGGCGTCCGCGCGGTCGATCACGGTGATCGTGCCGTTCTACGGCTACGCGCGCCAGGACAAGAAGCACCGCGGCCGTGAGCCGATCTCGGCCCGTCTCATCGCGGACATGATGAAGACGGCGGGTGCGGACCGCATCCTGACGGTCGACCTGCACACCGACCAGATCCAGGGCTTCTTCGACGGCCCGGTGGACCACCTCTTCGCGCTGCCGCTGCTGGCGGACTACGTGGGCGCGAAGGTCGACAAGGACAAGCTGACGGTCGTCTCGCCGGACGCCGGCCGCGTCCGCGTCGCCGACCGCTGGTGCGACCGGCTCGGCGCGCCGCTGGCGATCGTCCACAAGCGGCGGGACAAGGACGTCGCGAACCAGGTGACCGTCCACGAGGTCGTGGGTGAGGTCAAGGGGCGCGTGTGTGTCCTGGTCGACGACATGATCGACACGGGTGGCACGATCTGCGCCGCCGCGGACGCGCTGTTCGCGCACGGCGCGGAGGACGTCATCGTGACGGCGACGCACGGCGTGCTGTCCGGCCCCGCCGCGGACCGGCTGAAGAACTCCCGGGTGAGCGAGTTCGTGTTCACGAACACGCTGCCGACGCCGGGTGAGCTCTCCGCGGACCTGGACAAGCTGACGGTCCTGTCGATCGCGCCGACCATCGCGAGCGCGGTGCGTGAGGTGTTCGAGGACGGTTCTGTGACGAGCCTCTTCGACGAGCAGTGAGGTTTCTGCAACCGGTTGTGAGCGGTTGCTGATCGTTTTGGGGATGGCCTCCCTCGCCGAGTAGACTGCGAAAGTTGCTCGGCGAGGGAGGCCGTCCCTTTTTCGGACCCCAGGTCCACGAAAGGCGCACGGCGGTCCGTTATCGACGCGCTCTTCGTAGCAGGCCGTTGTACATGGCCGGGTGACCCGACCGTCTACTACCTGTACGAGGAGTTGATCCCCATGTCCGAGGTCAAGCTCGCCGCCGAGACCCGCAGCGACTTCGGTAAGGGTGCCGCCCGCAGCATCCGCCGCGAGAACAAGGTCCCCGTCGTCCTCTACGGCCACGGCACCGAGCCCCAGCACCTCACCCTCCCGGGCCACGAGCTGCTGCTCGCCCTGCGTACGCCGAACGTCCTGATCTCCCTGGACATCGACGGCAAGGGCAACGAGCTGGCGATCCCGAAGGCCGTCCAGCGCGACGCGATCAAGGGTTTCCTGGTCCACGTCGACCTGCTGCTCGTCAAGCGTGGCGAGAAGGTCAACGTCGAGGTCCCCGTGCAGACCGAGGGTGACCTCGCCGCCGGCAACTTCCTGCTGGAGCACGTCCTGAACGCGCTGCCGGTCGAGGCCGAGGCCACGCACATCCCCTCCGAGGTCACCGTCTCCATCGAGGGCCTGGAGGCCGGCGCCTCCGTCCTCGCCAAGGACATCAAGCTGCCCTCCGGTACGACCCTGGCCGTCGACGGTGAGACCGTCGTCCTCCAGGTCCTGGCCGCGCAGGCCGAGGAAGCGGCCGAGTCGGCCGACGAGTCCGCCGACGCCTGAGCCTTCGGCCCACCGGCCGGTTAAGCTCCAGCCGCCGTCCCTTTTCAAGGGGCGGCGGCTTCGGCATGTATCAAGGAGACCCCATCCCATGACCACCCCCGCCTCCACCAACCCCTGGCTGATCGTGGGCCTCGGCAACCCCGGTCCCGAGTACGAGATGAACCGCCACAACATCGGTTTCATGGTGGCCGATCTGCTGGCCGGGCGGATGGGGGGCCGTTTCAAGCGGGCCGGGAAGGCGCAGGCGCAGGTGCTTGAGGGCCGTCTCGGGGCGCCGGGTCCGGCGAGCCGCCGGGTGGTCCTGGTCAAGCCGATGTCGTTCATGAACCTCTCCGGCGGGCCGGTGAACGCGCTGCGCGACTTCTACAAGGTGCCGCTCGCGAACGTCGTCGCCGTCCACGACGAACTCGACATCGACTACGGCACCCTCCGCCTGAAGATCGGCGGCGGTGACAACGGTCACAACGGGCTCAAGTCGATGACCAAGTCCATGGGCGCGGACTATCACCGGGTCCGCTGCGGGATCGGCCGGCCGCCGGGGCGGATGCAGGTCGCCGACTTCGTCCTGAAGGACTTCTCGTCCACCGAGCGCAAGGAACTGGACTGGTTCGTGGACCGCGCGGCGGACGCGGTGGAGGCGTTGGTGGCGGAGGGGCTGGAGCGGGCGCAGCAGTCGTACAACTCCTGAGGGTGGGGGTGGCTGACCAGCCAACATTGACGGACCGCGTGGGCATGGCCAATGATCCCCGCCATGCCAGCCTCCCGCCGTCGCCGGGCGGCCCCGCCCCGTCGTTCCCGGTCGACCGCGTTGCGTGTCGGGCGGGTCGCGTCGATGGGGCTGGTCGCCCTTCTGATCCTGATCGCGGGCGTCTGGGCGTCCTGGGGCACGGCGCAGCACGTGATGCTGCCGGGCGGCCGGGAGAAGGGCACCGTCGTGGTGACCCGGTGCGGGGAGGAGACGTGTACGGGGCCGTTCACGCCGGGGTCCGCGGGGGCGACCGCCCGTAAGAGCATGACCATCGCCGAGCCCATCGCCGTGGAGGTCGGGCAGACGTACGCGGTGGTCGTGAAGCCGGACTCGAACGAGGCCGTGCGCTCGGGTCCCGCCGGAATCCTCTACGCCTGGGTCCCGTTCGGCGGCGCACTGCTCCTCGCGTCGATCATCGTCGCGGGCGGCCTGCGCAAGGCCCGGCTGGCGTGGGTGATGGCGGGCTCGGGGGTGGCACTGGTGACGGCGGCGTTCCTGGCGGTGTGAGGCGTACGCCGAGGAGGGCGGGCGGCGTACGACTCCGGCGCTGCGAGGCGTACGACGAAGGGCGCCCCGATTGGACACACCCCCACCAGCGGCCCCGTCTCCAGCCCACACCGCCCCCGCCACCAACCAGCCCGAAGGGCGCCCCAGTTCCCCGGAGCGCCCTCGAACCCCGGTTCCGTCAGCCGGTGTTGCGCAGGCCCGCCGCGACTCCGTTGACCGTCAGCAGCAGCGCCCGGGACAGCACCGGGTCCGCCGGTTCGCCCGCCGCCACCGCGTCCCGCTGCCGCTTGAGCAGGGTGACCTGGAGGTAGGAGATCGGGTCGAGGTAGGCGTCCCGGATGGCGAACGTCTGCTTCAACACGGGCTGCGCCTCCAGCAGTTCACCCTCGCCGGTGATCTTGAGGACCTCGGCGACGGTGAGGGCGTGCTCGGCGCGGATACGGTCGAAGACGTGCTTCAGCTCGTCCGGCACGAGCGTGTCGACGTAGTGCGCGGCGATCCGCAGGTCCGTCTTGGCGAGGGTCATCTCGACGTTGGAGATGAAGTTCCGGAAGAAGTGCCACTGTCCGTGCATCTCGTCGAGGACGGAGTCGAGCCCCGCCTCGCGCAGCGCCTTGAGGCCGGAGCCGACGCCGTACCAGCCGGGGACGATCTGCCGGGACTGGGTCCAGCCGAAGACCCAGGGGATGGCGCGCAGTCCGTCGAGCGAGACGCCCGAGCCGGGGCGGCGGGAGGGCCGCGAGCCCAGATGCAGGTCGGCGAGCTGGTCGACCGGCGTGGAGGCGAGGAAGTACGTCGGCAGGTCGGGGTCCTCGACCAGCTCGCGGTAGGAGGCGTGCGCGGCGTCCGAGACGACGTCCATCGCGGCGTCCCAGCGCGCGAGCGCCTCGTCGGACTGGCGGGGGGCCGTGTGGAGGGCGGACGCCTGGAGGGTCGCGGCGACCGTCAGCTCCAGGTTCTCCCGGGCCAGCGAGGGGATGAGGTACTTGTCGGAGATGACCTCGCCCTGCTCGGTCACCTTGATCTCGCCCTCCAGCGTCCCCCACGGCTGGGCGAGGATCGCGTCGTGCGAGGGGCCGCCGCCGCGGCCGACGGTGCCGCCGCGGCCGTGGAAGAGCCGGAGTCGTACCCCGTACCTGTGGGCTACGTCGCGCAGGCGGCGCTGGGCGCGGTGGATCTCCCACTGGGAGGTGGTGATACCCCCGAACTTCGACGAGTCGGAGTACCCGAGCATGACCTCCTGGACGTCACCCCGGAGAGCTACGAGCCGTCGGTAGGACGGGTCGGAGAGCATCTCCTCAAGGATGGTGTCGGCGGCCTTCAGCTCGTCGGTGGTCTCCAGGAGCGGCACGATGCCGATGCGAGCCCACCCGGCGTGCAGGTCGATCAGCCCGGCTTCCCGCGCCAGCACCGCCGCCGCGAAGACGTCGTCCGCGCCCTGGCACATCGAGATGATGTACGACTCGACGACCTCGGGGCCGAACACCTCCAGCGCCCGCTTGACCGTGAGGAAGACGCCGAGGGTCTTCTCGCCGGCCGCGTCGACGGGAGCCGGCGTACCGGCGAGCGGCCTGCGCGAGCGCAGCTCCTTGGCCAGCAGCTTCGTGCGGTACTCGCGCGGCATGTCGGTGTAGCGCCAGGACTCCTCGCCGAGCCGGTCGAAGAGCTGGCCGAGGGCGT
Source organism: Streptomyces sp. NPDC004539 (assembly GCF_040610055.1). Taxonomy (NCBI): domain Bacteria; kingdom Bacillati; phylum Actinomycetota; class Actinomycetes; order Kitasatosporales; family Streptomycetaceae; genus Streptomyces; species Streptomyces sp. NPDC004539. Next base: position 128,917 of record NZ_JBEXLS010000029.1, read on the forward strand.
GGTGGTGGGCGTCGGCGTGCTCGCGGACGTCCATGGTGGCGAGCTGGAGGCCGAACGCGGCGAGCGTGCGGATCGTCCGGTTCATGCGGCCGTCGGCGAAGAGCCCGCCCCGGTGCTGGCGCAGGGACTCCTGGATCAGCGTGAGGTCGGCGAGCAGCTCGCTGGTGCCGAGGTAGTCGCGGCCCTCGGCGTGCGGGATGCCCTTGGCGAGGCGGGTCTTGGTGTTCTCCAGCTTCTGCCGGATGCAGGTCGCCTTGAGCCGGTAGGGCTCCTCGGCGTTGAGGCGCTTGTAGCGGGGGCTGATCTCGGGGAGGCGTTCGAGGTCGAGCGCGAGGGAGTCCAGTAGCTCTTGGGTGGCACCGGTGTAGCGGATGGAGTTGGAGAGGAACCCGCGCAGTTCGTCGATGGTCTCCAGCGCGTCGTTGATGCCGTGTTCGTGCTGGAGGATGAGGACGTCCCAGGTCACCTGGGGGGTGACGTTCGGGTTGCCGTCGCGGTCGCCGCCGATCCAGGTGCCGAAGGTGAGCGGCCGGGTGTCCTCCGGGAGGACTACGCCGACCCGCTCCAGTTCGGCGGTCAGGTCCTCCAGGACGTCGCCGACCGCGTTCGCGTGCAGTTCGTCCAGGTAGTAGATCGCGTTACGGGCTTCATCGGCCGGTTCGGGGCGTACCACCCGCAGTTCATCGGTCTGCCACACCAGGTCGATGTTCTCGGCCAGGCGGGTGTCGTACCTGCGCCGGTCGGACTCGATGACCGGGGTCTCCAGGAGGGCGGCGATGCGCCGGAGCTTGTTGAGGACCGAGCGGCGGGCGGCCTCGGTGGGGTGCGCGGTGAAGACCGGGCGGACGTTCAGGTTCCGGACGGACTCGCGGACGTGGTCCGGGTCGGCGTCCTTGAGGCGGTCGGCGGTGCGGGCCAGCAGTCCGCCCTCGGCGGCGCGGCGGGCGCGCAGCTCGCGGCCCCGGTGCACCTGCTCGGTGACGTTCGCCAGGTGGAAGTAGGTGGAGAAGGCGCGGACCAGCTTGGCGGCGGTCTCCAGTTCGATTCCGCGCAGCAGCTCGGCGGCTGCCTCGCCGTCCTCCCGGGTGAGGCGGCGGACCTTCTCGACGAGGTCGAGGAGTTCGGGACCTTCCTGCCGTACGAGGGTCTCGCCCAGGAGGTCACCCAGCCGGCGGATGTCGGCGCGCAGCTCGGCGGAGGTGGTCTGGTCGTCGGCACTGCTCACAGGTGCGGCTCCTTGCAGTGGTGAAGCTCATCTGGCATCTGGAGGAAACCCGGAGGTCAGGCGGGTACGCGGCTGACTTTCGCATACAGGCCGGACATCCGGGAAGAAAACAGAGCGGACCGCGCTGTCCGACCGAGTCCAAGGATAGGTGTCCGACGGCACGCGCAGGCGGTCGGGCTCTTGCCGCACCGACGCGCACTGCCATACTTACGACGCCGTAGGTTACGGAACCGTAGGAAACCGACCTCGGCGGGGGCCGACAAGCCCCAGGTACCCGTTCCGCACCCTCGACCCCACAGGGGACGCCCCATGGCCACAAGCTCCGATGTGATCGACGACGCGCCGGAGGCGACGCCCGGCGCGCCGGCTCAGTCCGCGACGCTGGGCGGGGAGCAGAAGCGTTCGATCGAGCAGATCACGCTCCTCCTCTTCATCACCGTTCCGTTCCTCGCGATCCTCGCGGCCGTCCCGCTGGCGTGGGGCTGGGGGGTGAGCTGGCTGGATCTCGGCCTGATGGTCTTCATGTACTTCCTGGGCTGCCACGGCATCACGATCGGCTTCCACCGGTACTTCACGCACGGCTCGTTCAAGGCGAAGCGCCCGCTGCGGATCGCGCTGGCGATCGCCGGGTCGATGGCGGTCGAGGGGCCGCTGGTGCGGTGGGTCGCGGACCACCGTAAGCATCACAAGTTCTCCGACGCCGAGGGTGACCCCCACTCGCCGTGGCGGTTCGGGGAGACGATCCCGGCGCTGCTCAAGGGGCTGTGGTGGGCGCACATCGCGTGGATGTTCGACGAGGAGCAGACGCCGCAGGAGAAGTACGCGCCCGATCTGATCAAGGACCCGGCGATCCGGACGATCTCCCGGACGTTCATCGTGTGGGCGTTCATCTCGCTCGCGATCCCGCCGCTGGTCGGGGGGCTGGTGACGATGTCCTGGTGGGGGGCGTTCACCGCGTTCTTCTGGGGTTCGCTGATCCGGGTCGGCCTGCTGCACCACGTCACCTGGTCGATCAACTCCATCTGCCACGCCGTCGGCAAGCGCCCCTTCAAGTCCCGTGACCGCTCCGGGAACGTGTGGTGGCTGGCGGTGCTGTCCTGCGGGGAGTCCTGGCACAACCTGCACCACGCCGACCCGACGTCCGCGCGGCACGGTGTGGAGCGGGGCCAGATCGACTCCTCGGCGCGGCTGATCCGCTGGTTCGAGGCGTTCGGCTGGGCGTACGACGTGCGCTGGCCGTCACGCTCGCGTATCGATTCCCGCCGTAACACGGACGATGACGGCTCCCGGCGCCGGAAGGTGAGCGCCGAAGCGGCATGATGGACGCCGTGGCCATCGATCCCAGCAGCACCGAGAGCAACGAGAAGCCCCGGCGCGCGCGCCGTACCCGGATGACCGGTGCGGAGCGCCGCCAGCAGTTGCTGGAGATCGGCCGCACGCTCTTCGCGGCGAAGGGGTTCGAGGCGACGTCGGTGGAGGAGATCGCGGCGAAGGCCGGGGTCTCCAAGCCGGTGGTGTACGAGCACTTCGGGGGCAAGGAGGGGCTGTACGCGGTCGTCGTGGACCGTGAGATGCGCCGGCTCCTGGACATGGTCACGAGTTCTCTGACGGCCGGCCACCCCCGCGAGCTCTGCGAACAGGCGGCGTTCGCTCTCCTCGACTACATCGAGGAGTACACGGACGGCTTCCGCATCCTCGTCCGCGACTCCCCCATCCCCCAGTCCACCGGCTCCTTCGCCTCCCTCATCTCCGACATCGCCACCCAGGTCGAGGACATCCTGGGCCGCGAGTTTAAGAGCCGCGGCTTCGACCCCAAACTGGCCCCCCTCTACGCCCAGGCCCTCGTCGGCATGGTCGCGTTGACGGGCCAGTGGTGGCTGGACGTCCGCCGCCCCAAGAAGGCCGAGGTCGCCGCCCATCTGGTGAACATCGCCTGGCACGGGCTGGACGGCATGGAGGCGAAGCCGCACTTGATAGGGCGCCGGAAGTCCTAGGTCGTGTCCGCAAAGTCCCGTCGTCCGCCCGGCAGGCGGGACTTTGCGGACACGGCCTAGCTCCAGTACTCGCCGAGTTGGACGGTGTTCCGCAGCCGGGCGGCCTCGCCCGCGGCGCTGGGGAGGTAGTCGTCGGCGACGGTGACCAGGGCGCGGACCCCGCTGTCGGCCCAGGCGCACATGCTGACGGTGCGGTCCGGGGCGGGCAGTTCCGGGAGGGACAGTTCCTGGCACTTGAAGAGGGTGGGCTTGTCCTTCTCGAAGCGGCCCTTCAGGACGATGAGCTGCGGTTTCTGCGTCACCTTCGCCCCGGGGGCCGCTGCGGCGGTCTTCAGCATGTGGTCGCGGGCCCTGCGCGGGTCGTCGATCCGCCCCCAGGCTCCGTCCAGGGTCAGCCAGAGCTCGGGCGGGACACCCGCCGCCTTCGCCGAGTAGAAGGTGGACGGCACCTCCGTCACCCTCTCGTTGCCCGGGTCCGGAGCGGTGGCGATCGTCGGAACGTACGCGGGCCGGTCCTTCTCCACCACCCTGCCGGTGTCCCAGATCGTGCCGCCTTCCCTGCCGCCGCTCAGCTGGGCGGGTCCCGCCGTGTACGTCACGAAGGTCCTGTCCCTGGTCAACGGACCCTGCGTGATGCTCCAGGCCCCCAGCCCCGCACACACGGCCCCGACGACGACCGACGCCCACCCCGTACGCCGCGCACGCCCCCGCACCAGCAGAAACACCGCGAGCACACCGAACCCGCCCGCCACACCGAGCAGCTTGAAGCCGACGCCTTCCCGCCGATCCAGGCTGGCCGCGCTCTCCCCCTCCTCCTGCGGCGCCGGGGCCGTGACGAGGAAGGTGGCCCGGTCGTCGTCCACCTGGGAGCCTTCGGCGGGCCGCGAATCGGGGACGAATCTCACCGTGCCCAGGTCCGCCGTATGCCCCTTGTCCATGCGGATCGTCAGCGTGGTCACCGTGTCGCACCTGACGGTCGGCTGCCTCGGAGTCTCAGCCCTCTTCACGACCCGGCAGCCCTTGTGCTCCTCCAGGCCGACCGGTGACGTGTTCCAGGGCAGCTCGTACTCGATCACCCGGCCCGCCCCCACGGACGCACCCTCGGGCACATCGGCCCGCGAACCGTCGGGCCGGGTGATGAAGACCTCGGGCCGCAGGGTGGCGGTGCCGCCCACGTCACCGGTGAGATAGGAACGGTCCACCGAGAGCCCGTAGTCGGGTTCGCCCTCCGCCGCCGAGGCGCCCGCCGTTCCCAGCACGGCCAGCACCGCGGCGACGACGATCCCGACCGGCGTACCCACTGATCCCCATCGCATGCCCGTCAGACCTCCGGCCCGGCTCGGGAGTTGTACGGGTGGTGGTCACTCCAGGAACTCCAGCCGGTTGCCCACCGGGTCGGAGGCGTAGAAGCGGAGGTGGCCGGGGAGGTTGGTGTCCCAGGTGACCGGGGTGCCGTGGGATTCGAGGCGGGCCGCGTACGCCTCGATGTCCGTGACGCGGAGGCCCGGGTGGGCCTTGCGGGCGGGGTGGAAGTCGGTCTCGATGCCCAGGTGGAGGTGGATCGTGCCGGCCTGGAACCAGCAACCGCCGCGGGCCGCGAGGGGCGGGGGTTTCGGGAGTTCCGTCATGCCGAGGGTCTCGGTGTAGAAGCGCCGCAGGAGGGGTTCGCTGCCCGGCGGTGCGGCGAGTTGGACGTGGTCGACGGACGTGAGCATCCCTACGCCGCCTTCGTCGTCACCGCGAACAGGCGGCGGAAGGGGAGGACGGTGCCGTGCGGGTGGGGCGGGTATGCCTGGCGGAGGAGGTCGCGGTATTCGGTGACGAAGGTGTCGCGGGCCTCGGGGTCGTCGGCGAGGGCGTCGAGGGCGGGGCGCAGGCCGGTGCCCTTGACCCAGTCGAGGACGGGGTCGGGGCCGGGGAGGACGTGGAGGTAGGTGGTCCGCCAGATGTCGGCCGTGGGGCCGAGACGGGCGAGGTAGACCTCCGGCGGGTGGACGGAGTTCCGTTCGCGCAGGACGCCGGCCAGCCGGGACTTCCAGCGGGGGGTGGCGGCGAGTTCGCGCATGAGGGTGTGGAGGGGGGCGTCCGTGTTGTCCGGGACCTGGAAGGCGAGGGTGCCGCCGGGGGCGAGGGCGTCGAGCCAGGCGGGGAGGGCGTCGAGGTGGCCGGGGACCCATTGGAGCGCCGCGTTGGAGAGGAGCAGGTCGTACGGCTCGTCCGGGGTCCAGGTCGTGAGGTCGGCGTGGGCGAAGTCGAGGCGGGGGGTCGCGTACGCCGCCGCGTCGGCCAGCATCTGGGGGGAGTTGTCGTAGCCGGTGACGTGGGCGGTGGGCCAGCGTTCCGTGAGGAGCCGGGTGACGTTGCCGGGGCCGCAGCCGAGGTCGGCGATGCGGGGCGGGGTGCCGGGGAGGTCGGGGACGCGGGCGAGGAGGTCGGTGAAGGGGCGGGCCCGGTGGTCCGCGTGGCGGAGGTACTGGGCGGGGTCCCAGGAGGGGCTGGTCATGAGTCCACCTTGACCCGCGAAGTCTCTCGACGTCAAGAGACTCGACATCAAGAGACTTCACATCGACACAACCACTACACTGATCGCCATGGAGGACGAGGTCGATCGGCTGGTCGCGGCGTGGCGTCGGGAACGCCCGGACCTCGACGTGGAGCCACTCGAAGTGCTGAGCCGGGTCAGCAGGCTGGCCCGCCATCTGGACCGCGCACGTCGGCTGGCGTTCGCCGAGCACCATCTCGAACCCTGGGAGTTCGACGTCCTCACGGCGTTGCGGCGGGCCGGCTCGCCCTACCAGCTCTCCCCCGGCCAGCTTCTCACCCAGACCCTCGTCACCTCCGGCACGATGACCAACCGCATCGACCGCCTGACGAAGAAGGGCCTGGTCGAACGGCTCCCCGACCCCACGGACCGCCGAGGCGTCCTCGTCCGGCTGACCCCGGAGGGCCGTGACCGGGCGGACGAGGCCCTGGCGGGTCTGCTGGCGCAGGAACGGGCGATCCTGTCGGAGCTCTCGACGGCCCAGCGCGGCGAACTGGCCGGGCTGCTACGCCAGTTGACGGCCCCGTTCGACAACATCCCTGGTTGAGAGGGTGGGGGCGGCGCGGTCGGACGTAGCCGGGTGCGGGCGGGGAAGCGGGTGCGGGTGCGTGGGGGTATTCGCGCAGTTCCCCGCGCCCCTAAGGGTGTGGGTGGTGCGGCAGGAGCGTGAGTGCGGGTGAGTGGGTGGTGTTCGCGCAGTTCCCCGCGCCCCTAGGGCGTGTCTTCAATTGATCTTGCTTGGTGGATCATGGTGGGGTGATTCGTCGTCATGAGCTGTCCGATGCGGAGTGGGAGTTCGTCCG
>NZ_JBEXLS010000030.1:0-132854 GCF_040610055.1 Streptomyces sp. NPDC004539
ACAGACCACCGCCCTGCGCATACCTCATAACAGACGGCGTACCGCGAGGATCAAGCTCTGTCAGCAGCTACGACAACCCGAGTTCAAACTCAGTAGCCCCGCAACCCCCGCGCCACCCCGCCCTCTTGCCCGCCCGATGCGGCGATCTCCGCCCACCAACGTCGAAGGGCCCCACCGCGAACGGTGGGGCCCTTCGACATCGTGCCCGGTGAGGCACTGGCGGAGGATACGAGATTCGAACTCGTGAGGGGTTGCCCCCAACACGCTTTCCAACTATCCGTAGGGCCGTCCGTGGGCGTTCGTGGGGGTCCGCGCGGCAGGTCAGAGGGGGTGCGCGTACGGCGGTGAACGGTGGCGGTCGTCGGCGTACTGGACAAAGACCAGGACAACGAACGGTGGCGAACGGAGTGGTGGGAGGCGAGGCCATGTGCCGGTTTCAGGGGGCGTGGGAAGCTGGAGACAGTGAGGCGCCACTGAGACGCCGGCGAGGTCAGAGAAGGGGAGGCCACGTGCCGCAGGGCAGTCCGCGAGGTACGTACCTTGAGGTCTCGGAACGGCTCCGCGAGAAGATCAGGAAAGGGAAGATCACTGAGGCGTTGCCGTCTCAGGCGGCGCTCGTGAGCGAGTACAACGTGAGCCGCAGCACGATCGAACGGGCACTTGCCGCCCTCAGGGCTGAGGGCGTTGTCGAGTCGGTGCAGGGCGCCGGGTGGTTCGTCGCCGGCAGCGGCGACCGTCGGCCGTTGGTCGAGAAGGTGACCGACCTGTTGCGTGCCGGCGGGGTCAGCGTCGGCGACCGCTTCCCGACGGAGAAGGAGCTGTGCGAGCGCTTCGGGGCGTCGCGGACGGCCGTCCGTTCCGCCATCGCGCAGATGGAGGGGCAAGGGCTCATCGGCAAAGGCGCCGTGCGTGGGCGCGAAGTACGTGCGTTGCCGGTCGGACGGGGTACTCAGACGGCATGACGACTACTGAGCGAACCGAATTCGACGCTGACGCGGCGGGTGCCATCTTGCGTAAGGCGTGCGAGGTCGCGGACGTGGACCCGGACGGGATCGAGATGCTGCGGTTCGGCGACCATGCGGTGTTTCGTTTGGATGGCGGCCGAATCGTCTCGCGGGTCGGCCGTAGTCCCGATCGGCTTCTGTCCGTCCGCAGGGAAGTGGCTGTCGCGGAATGGCTCGAATCCGAAGGTTATCCGGCGGCACGACTCGTCACGACGGCCGAACAGCCGGTCGTCGTTGAGGGGCACCCGGTGACCTTTTGGGAATGTCTTTCCGACGGAGATACGTACGCGAGCACGGGGGAGATGGGTGTACTGCTGCGGCGACTTCACGACCTGGAGCCGCCGAATTTTTCAATTCCGCCTCTTAAGCCTTTCGAAAGAGTTGCGGAGCGTTTAAAGAGCGCTGCTATTCAGGAATCCACCCGCGCTTACCTACAGTCAATGGCCATCGATTTGGCGGCTGAGTATGAGAGCCTCCGGTTTGAGCTTCCGGCGGGGCATCTTCATGGTGACTTCAACGTGGGGAACGTCCTGCGTGATGCGGCTGGTCGTCCGAAGGTAATCGACTTGGACGGTTTCGTTACGGGGTGCCGAGAGTGGGACCTCATGCAGACTGCCATGTACTACGACAGCTTTGGTTGGCACACTGAAGCCGAGTACGCCGATTTCGTCGATGGATACGGGTTCGACGTGCGGGAATGGTCTGGGTACACGGTTCTGCGAAGCGTCCGGGAGCTTCTGATGGTCACGTGGCTTTCCCAGAATGCTGGCACCAATGCACGCGCGGCCGAAGAAGTGGAGAAGCGGGTTCGAAGCCTACGATCGGGTGGGTCCCGACGAGATTGGGCGCCGTTCTAGTAGCGTCATGCCTGTTGCCAGAGGCGGAATCCACGGGCTTGTTCCTCGAACATGTGGAACTCCGTGGCCCGCCTCATCCCGCCCGTGACGCGGCCCTGAAACTCCCGCACATACTGAATGCAGCGTGCGGACTTCAAACCTTCGCCCATTTGCAGTGCGCTCAGTGCGATTTCGAATCCACGGCCGATCTCCCCTTGATTGATGTATGTCTCGGCCTGAACCATCGTCGCGAAGAAGTCGCTTCGGTTGTTCAGGCCGTCACCGAATATGGAAACTCCTCCCCTCTGGGCAGATTCGACGGAACGTCCTAGGTCGCGAAAACAGTGGCCGATCTCCGCAGCAAGCTCGATTTCGTCGAAGTACGCGATATACGGCGGGTCACTGTCGGCCGTCCGCTGGTTGAGCTTGCGTTCCGCCTCTGCGAGGGCGAGGTCACAGCCGCGTTCATCTCCGAGTCGGGCCAGTGCCCGAGCCTCCATCGCGCGGAACTGCGCGGCCATCGTAGGGCCCAGTGCGGGACCGGGACCGGTGTACGCGGCGCGGGCGAGGGTCGCGGCGTCCTGGTACCGGCCCAAGAACGTGGCCTGATGGCTCATGGCGGACAGGATGCTTCCGCCGAGAAGCCGGTCACCAGCCGCTTGCGTCATGCGCAGTGCCTGGATGAGGTACCGCTGAGCGATGCCGTGAAGGCCGCTGTCGTATGACATCCAGCCGGCGAGTAGGAGCGCCTCCGCAACGGCTGAGTGCAGTTGCCTGCCCACGTCGTCGGAGTACTTCCCATCGAGCATGGGCCGGACATCCGTGTGCAGGTACTGAATCAGCGCCCGCCGGGCATGGCCACCGCCGAACTTGCCGTCAAGCATGCTGAACGCGTCGGCTGTTGAGCGCACCATGTCCACATCCACCGCGCCGACCGCACGAGTGCCGGACCGCGTCAGCTCCCCGTCCGGAGGGGCCACGATCCAGCGGAGGGAAGCCGTGTTCCAAGCGGCGGAATCCGGCAGGGCCCGAACCAGCGTCTCAGCGTCCGCGAGGTCGGCACGCCACAGGTCGGCCACGGTCTTGGCCGCGTACTCCGGCCTGTCCGCGAAGTCGAGTCCCAACTCCGGCTGTACGGCGGACACGGCCGCGCCGCCCATCCCGATGTCGTCGATCGTGAGGCGGCGCCCCACCTTGCGCCCGATCGCGTCGGCGATGAACTGCGGCATGTTGCCGCGCGGGATGGAGCCCTTGAGCCACCTGGTCACGTAGGTGTGGTCACAGGTGACGTCCTCACCCGACTGGGCGGCAGCGGTGACGACCGCGCGAGCAAGGGACTTGTGGGAGAAGTCGGCTTCTTGCATGAGCGCGGCCAGTCCGGCGTTCCGGTCTGCCATCGGACCCCCAAGGAGCGGGTGTAGTACCAGCTTGACTCAACGTCACTCTACGCAGGTCAGGGCGTCGGTGTGGAGGGGGTGCACATAGGAGTGCACGAGTGCACCCCCTAGTACACGCTCCCGAAGTGCTGGCTGTCTGGCGACAGTTGAACCACCACCGCACGAGACGGCCGGCGGGTCCGATTCGAAAGCCACGGGTTGACGACACGGAATCCATCTGCCAACGTGAGTGGTAGGTAATACACACCACGCAGAAATGCGGGGTGTGTACGCCGACCGTGTAGCGCACGGAGGAAAGCCCGAGGGGGTGAGTACGAAGGAAGCGCCGGTTCCTTGAGAACTCAACAGAGAGCTTTGAGAACGACGGGGTTTGACCCCGTCCCCGTGACGGCCGGGTGACGACCGTCGGTCCCGGTATCCAGCCGTGAGGGCGCGGAATCGACTTCCGTCCGGGACCACTGGCCCGCCGCTTCCTGCGGTGTTGGCCCGGATGACCGGTGCGGCGCACTCCCGGACAAGGACAACGCGCTGCTTACCGGTCTCCCCATCCCGACGAATCAGAGGAGAGACGCACCATGCGTATGCGCATGTTCGTCGCCGGCCAAGAGGCGCACGGTGACTTCGAGTTCGCGGAACTGGCGCTCGGTATCGACGCCGAGCTGTTCCGGGGTCCGCTGGAGTCCGAGACGGACGACGAGCGGGCCGCACGTGAGGACGCGGCCCGTGACGTCCTCGCCGACCTGCGGGCGGACGCGGACGCCGGTGACGAGATCGCCGGTTGGGACGCCCTTTACGCCGACGCGCTGACCCGCACGGTGCCGTTCCTGCGGTCCGTTCGTGGTCTGCGGTTGGGGACGGGGGAAGCGGCATGAGCGAGACGCTGAAGGCTGTTGAGGCCGCGCACGCCGAGGTCAAGGCGGAGATCACGCGGACGGACACGAAGACCGGGCTGTTGCTGGCGTTCGTCGGCGCGGTTCTGGCGGGTGTGTGGACGGTCGCCAAGGACATCCCCCTGAACGTCCCCGCGTACGTGGTGGGCGGGTTCGGGGTCGCGGCGCTGGTCGGGGCGGCGGGTCTGCTGCTGCGGTCGACGCGCCCGAACCTCAAGGGGCGTCACGGGTTCCCGCTGTGGGCCACGCTGACCGGTGAGGAGATCACCACCGCCCTCGCGGCGCGGGACATGGCTGCGGACGTCGCCGGTTTGTCGCGGCTGGCGGTCGTGAAGTTCACGTGCCTGCGCCGCGCGGTGGACCTGACGTTCGTCGGGTGTGTGCTGCTGGTCGTGGCGGGGGTTCTCGCCGGGGTCGGGGGTGTTGTGTGATGGGCCGCCGGTTCAAGGACATGCGGACCCCGGAGCAGCAGTGGGCCGCGCAGCAGGCGCCGCGCTTGCGGCAGATGGCGCACGAGGCCGACCGTGAGGCGCAGCGGCAGCAGATGACCGCCGACGTCTACGGGCGCCAGGGGCGTGACTACAGCGACCCGGCCAGGGCGGCCGGTGCGCAGCGGGAGGCGGACCGGCAGCGCGGGCGCCGTGACGGACTGAGGGCCACGGCCGACCGTGCGGAGCAGGCGGCCACCCCGCCGAAGAAGCGGGGGTGGCTGTGGTGAACGACGACATCCGTGAGTTCCTGGCCGCTGTGCTGGAGGCGATCCGGCTTCCCGCCCCGGCCACGGCCGGCGAGCGTGAGGCGTACCGGCTGCTGCTGGAGGACCGGGCGTTGGACGCGGTCGTGGCCCTGACCGGTGCCCTGGGTGAGCCGCCGTCCGCCGACTGGGGACTCGGCTGGCACACCGCGTACCTGCGCAAGCGGCTCGCGACGAAGCCGCCCACCACCTACCGCCACCACGGCACGGACGGGGGCGCGGCATGAGTGAGGTTCTGTTCGCTGCTGTCGCTGGTCTGCCGTTGGCGGCCGGCTGGTCGGTGCACGCGCTGTTGCTGGGCCGCAAGGTAGAGGCGGCGCGGCACGATCCGTTGACCGGGCTGTGGACGCGGGACGCGTTCGAGGACCGCGCCCACAAACTCCTCGCCAGGGGCGAGGGGCGGGCGGTTCTGCTGCTGGACCTGGACGGGTTCAAGGAGATCAACGACACGTTCGGGCATGCGGCCGGTGACGCGGTGATCCGCACGGTCGGCATGCGGCTGGGCGCGTGGGCCGCCGGGTACGGCGGGGTGGCGGGTCGGCTGGGCGGTGACGAGTTCGCCGCCGTCGTCGACGCCGGTGAGGGGCTGGGCGGCCATGTGCTGGAGCTGGTTGGCAGCATCGAGCGGCCGGTCCTGTCCCAGGGCCGTCCGGTCGACGTGTCCGTGTCGGTCGGCGTCGCCCGGCACACCGGCCGTGGCGGGGACCTGTCCGCGCTGCTGCGGGTGGCCGACGAGCGGATGTACCGGATCAAGCGCGAGGGCGGGGGCGCGAGCATCGCCCCCGACGGCGCGACGCTGCCCGTGCTGCCGACGGTCCACGGCCGTCGCTTCGGCCGGCCCGGCACCACCGGCAGGGAGGCGGTCCGATGACCTCCCCCAAGCCTCTGACGCGTGTTCAGATCGGTGTGTTGTCGGCCGCGTTTGTGCCGATGCTGGCCACGGGTGTGGTCGGTGGGATCGGCACGTACAGCAACATCGGCCACGCCTACGGACGCGGTACCGCCCTCGGTGCCCTGGGTGCCGGTGAGGGCGCGACCGCCGTCCTCGCCCTGGTCCTGCTGGGCTTGACGATGCTGGGCCAGTCCTCGCCGCGCATCGTCCGCGCCGGCCTGTGGGCGCTGCCGGCCGCCGCCGCCGTCATGGGCGCCATGGCCGCGCCGGACGCGGGGCGGACGGTCGTCTACGCGCTCACCCCGATGGGCATGTCCGTCTCCGCCGAGGGCATGGCGTTCCTCGCCCGCCGCATCGTCGTCCACACCGACGGCCGCGACGCGGAGAACGAGCGCCGCACCGCCGACGTCGTGCAGGCCCTCGCCTACCACCGCGCCCGCGCCGCCAACCACCCCGACCCCAAGGTCCGCAAGCGATCCGACCGGACGTCGTGGCGCCTCGCGCGCAAGGTCGGGATCGGGGACGCGGAACTCGGATCGAGGCTGCTCGATGTGCAGCGCGAGCGGATCACCGCCGGCGCGGACGCCTCCCTCGGCTCGATGTTCGGGGGCGTCACCCCCGATCCGGCACCCAATCCCACCTCGATCGCGAATGCGGAGGAATCGACCGATCCCGTGAGGAATCGGTCTATGGCTGACCTGCGGGAATCGACCCCCGCGCCGTCGGTCACGTTGACTCGATTCTCGGTGCCCGATCCGGTCGCGATCGATCTGGGCAAGTCGATTCCCCCGCTGAAGCCGTTCACCTCTGTACCGACCCCGATCGCCCCGCCCCCGCCTCCCCTGCCGGTTCCGGCGGTGCGGGCGGTTCCGGCGGCATCGAGCCGGACGCGTCGGGCGACCGGACGCGTCCCCCAGGTCGCCCGATCGCCGCGTCCCCGGCGTACGGCGGATCAGTTGCTCGCCGAAGCACGGAAGCTGACGAACGGCTGGGCGGACGACCGGATCACCGGTGAGGGCATCCGCCGGGAACTGCACACCTCGCCGGCGAACGCCCGGCTGCTGCGGGACACGATCCTCGCGGAACGCGCCACCGCCACCGCCGCCGGCGCCGTCGCCCCGTGAACCGGCGGTTGACGCTTGCCGACTGCTTCGACCCGGCCGGCGAGCGCTTCGGCATCCCCACCTACCCGTGGCGCATGGCGCCGGACGGGTACGCCACCCGCCGACAGCTGCGCGTACGCGGACTGCGCCCCGGCGGACAGTGCGTCGCAGGTCAGGTTCTGCGCCCGCGTCGCCGGCGTGAGCCGCTGACGGCGTACCTGTACCGGGTCGACCTCGCCCGCCCCGTGCGGCCGATGAGCGAGGGCATGTGGCGGGCGCATCACGCGATGATGCGCGCCCGCCGCACCTGCCCCGACTGCCGGCGCGACGCCGGATACGTCATCCCGCCGTCGCTCGGGGCGTGCGTGCCCTGCGCTTTCCCCGACACCGCTCACACCCCGAACCCCCGCTTTCCCGAGCACGACCGACTGTAAGGACTGCTGACCATGGCCGACGACATCAGGTTCTCCGACTTCACGACCGGCGAGAAGGTGCGCATCGCCGCCCTCACCGCCCGGATGGCCAAGCGGGGCATCGCCGGTGACGGCGTCGACCTCTCCGACCTGAAGCGCCGCATCGAGCGCATCGAGAAGACCGCCGCGCGCCGCCGCGACGGCAAGAAGTAGCAACGCCCCGGGGGCGGTCGTCCCGGCCAAGGAAACAAGGCCGCCCCCGGGTTTTCGCCCCGCCACCCCGATTTCCGCGAAGCAGCAGGGAGTACCCAGCATGACGGACACCACGACGGGCCCGCACCTGCATCCCGTGCCCGAAACCCGCCCCGACGACGACACCCCCGCCCCGCCTGTGGCGGTGGACAATCCGGCGCTGCCGGAACCGGGCGTGCGGATCGACAAGCGCAAGCCGGTGCTTGCCGGATGGCTCACCAACCGGCGTGACTTCCTCGCCACCGCCCGGCACGCCGGCGCGAACGCCGGATACGCCGCCCTCTACCACGGGGTCCGTGTCCCGGTGTATGCCGGACGCCTCGCCCTGATGTCCCCGCGGGGCGCCTGCCGGTTCGTCTCGTCCACCAACCGGTGGGTGTGGGACCGCGAGGCCGCCCCGCTGCGGGACTTCGCGGTCCGCACCGAGGACGTAGAGGAATACATGCGCCTGTCCCGGCTGCGCGCGGGACGCATCCGGCTGCGGGGCCTGGTCACGCTGGTCGCGGCCGTGTTCGGCCTCGGCTTCGCCCTCTACCTCTACGTTCTCGCGCCCGAGTTCCTGTACGCGTTCGCGTGCGGCGGGGTGCTGCTGCTCGGCATGGGCGGGCAGCAGCCCGACGCCCCGGTCGTCGGTCCGGCGGTGCTGAAGACCGAGGTGCAGAAGCTCACCGGCTCGATCGTCCTGCGCGGTCTCGACTCGATCGGGAACACGAAGGTCACCGCCGCCATCAAGAAGGGCGGGGACATGAACGGGCTGCGGTTCGTCTCGGAGATCGTCCGTGACGGGCCCGGCTACCGCGCCGATCTCGATCTCCCCTACGGGGTGACGCCCGAGGACATCATGGAGGCCCGTAAGCCGCTCGCGTCCGGCCTGCGGCGCAAGACCGGCTGTGTGTGGCCCGCCCCCGACCCCGAGCAGCACGAGGGACGGCTTGTGCTGTGGGTGGGGGACAAGCCGATGAACGAGACCACCAAACCCGCCTGGCCCCTGGCCAAGTCCGGCACGGTCGATCTGTTCAGGCCGGTGGTGTTCGGCAATGACCAGCGCATGCGCGACGTGTCCGTCACCCTCATGTTCGCGTCCGTCGTCGTCGGCTCGATCCCCCGCATGGGCAAGACGTTCCTCATGCGGCTGCTCCTGCTGATCGCCGCTCTCGATCCGCGCGCGGACCTCTACGCGTTCGACTTCAAGGGCACCGGCGACTTCGGCGCCCTGGAACCGGTCTGCCACCGCTACCGCGCCGGCGAGGAGGACGACGACATCGCCTATGTCGTCGATTCGCTGCGGGAGCTGAAAGACGAGTTGCGGCGGCGGGCGAAGGTCATCAAGTCCCTGCCCCGTACGCGCTGCCCGGAGTCGAAGGTGACGCCGGAGCTGGCCGGTGACAAGAGTCTGGGGCTGCACCCGATTGTGGTCGGCTTCGACGAGTGCCAGGTGCCGTTCGAGCACGAGGAGCACGGCAAGGAGATCGAGGCGATCTGCACCGACCTGACCAAGCGCGGTCCCGCGCTGGGGATCGTGGCCATGTTCGGCACCCAGCGGCCCGACGCGAAGTCCCTGCCCACCGGCATCAGCGCGAACGCCGTCCTGCGGTTCTGCCTCAAGGTCATGGGCCAGCCCGCCAACGACATGGTGCTCGGCACGTCGATGTACAAGTCCGGGTACCGGGCAACGATGTTCTCCCGCTCCGACCGGGGCATCTGCTGGATGGCCGGCGAGGGCGACGACCCCCGCATCGTCGCGTCCGCGTTCGTCGACGCGGTCGCCGCCGAACGCGTCGTCGCCCGCGCCCGCACCGCCCGTGAGGCGTACGGCAACGTCACCGGCCACGCCGTCGGCAAGGGCCCGGAGAACACGACGACCGGGTCGGACATCCTCGCCGACGTCCTGGACGTCATCGCGGACGACGAGAAGGCCGTGTGGTGCGAGCGCATCGCGGTCCGCCTCACCGCCTCCGACCCCGCCACGTACGCCGGGTGGCAGGGCGAAAACGTCACCGCCGCCCTCAAGCCCTGGGGGGTCAAACCGGGCCAGGTGTGGGGCACCACCGACGACGGCGAGGGCGCCAACCGGCGCGGCATCAAGCGCGCCGACATCACCGCCGCGATTACACGGCGTAACGCCGATCGGGCCGCCGCCTAGCCCGAGCACCGCTGCTAGACCTAGCGGCTTCCGCTGCTAGGTCTAGCACGTCTACTAGCACCCCGCAGGGCCGCTGATCAGCTCACTAGCGTCTAGCGGCCCACCTGCGGAAACACCCCGGAACTACCCTGAGAGGGGATGTGAGCCGTGCTGGCTCTCGCTAGCCTCGCCGTCTTCCTGACCGCCGCCGGTTACGCAGTGTTGTGTTTCGTGCAGCCGTTCGCCCCGTGCCGGAAGTGCTCCGGCACCGGCATCCGCCAGGCCCGCCGCACGGTCAAACTCTGCCGCCGCTGCCACGGACACCGCTACCGCCTCCGCACCGGCCGCCGTCTGCTCAACACCGGCCGCGCCGTCCACCACGACGGCACCCGACCCCACCGCCCCCGCCACCGCGACACCGACCCGGAGTACCCCACATGGCCGTGACCCTCTCCCTCGTCCTCCTCTTCGGACTCGTCCTGTTCTTCCTCTTGCGCGGCCACAGCCTCACCCCCGGCGCCGCGTTCATCGCCGTCATGTTCGGGTTCTTCCTCGCCGCCACCGGCGCCGCCGAACCCATCAACAGCCTCACCACCGCCGTCATCCACGCCATCCCCAACCCCTGACCCCAGGAACGAGGTTCCCGTCATGCCGCCCGACACCACCCCCACCCCGGCCGGCGCCGCGCTGAGCGAGGCCGCAGCCGAAGCCGAGGCCGCGCGGATCATCGCCGACGCCTACCGCCCCGCCCCTGCCGTCCCGACCTCCTACCGGGACACCAGCCCCCTCCCGGCTCACGGCGACACCCCGCCCGTGGCTCAGCCGGGCATCCCGCCGATGTCTCAGCGGGCGGTCGACGCGTCCCGGCTCATGCTGACCGCCGGACTGGCCACCGTCCCCCCGGGGCTGGTCGCGATCGGCATCCTGGTCGCCTCCCGGCAGGCCGACCCCACCGTCATCGGCATGATCTGCGCCGCCCCCGCCGCCGTCGCCGTGCCCGTCCTCGCCCTCGCCCGACTCTTCACCCGCGCCCGCGAGGCCGCCCCGGACACGCACCACCACCACTACGACGGACCCGTCTACCAGGACCAGCGCACCACCCACACCCGGACCGCCGGCGTGTGGGCCAAGACCGACAACCACGGCTAGGAGACCCCCGCCCATGCTCCGACTCCGCCTCAAGGTCGTCTGCGCGACCCACCGCGCCCTGGCCCTCACCGACACACCCCGCCCCCACTGCCCCGACTGCCAGGGCGAGGGCGGTCACCACCACGACTACGGCGACCACAACGGCGAGTACGCCGGCACCGAATGGATTCCCTGCGACTGCTGGAACCCCAACCGGTGCACGGTCCTGCTGCCCCTCCCCCGCCGCCCCCGATTCCTGCGTCGCCGCGACACCGCCCGCGACCCCTGGGGTTCCGGCGGCTACAGCGACGAACCCCCCTTCTGAGCAGAGGAGCCGACGGACCCATGCACCACCGCGCCAACGACCCCGTCTCGGACGGACCCCTCGACACCGCACCGTTCGGCTACCTCCCGCACGCCGCCCAACGCGATGTGCTGCTCGCCGAACTCGACCGCGCGGGTGTCGAACTGGGCGCCTACGACCGGCTGATCGTCGACTGGATCGCCGGATGGGACTACCCCACCGTGGCCACCATCGCGAGCCTCATCCGCCGCGCCGGCCACACCCCGCAGTAGCTACGCCCGAGGGCGGCGGCTCCCGGACAAGGACAACACGCCGCCCTCGGTCTCCCCATCCCGACTGAACAGAATCAGGAGACCTACAGCATGACCCAACCCATGCCCTTCCCGCGAGTAGGCGTGACGCCCCTGAGTACCGCCCTCGCCCTCGCGGCGGCCGGTGTCCCCGTGCTGCCCCTGCGGGCGGGCAAAGTCCCGTTCGGCAACTGCCGGACCTGCAAGGACAACGCGTGCGGCGGGCGCTCGAACATGAAGACGCCGGGCCCCTGCGCGTGCGCGCTGCCGTGCCACGCGTGGGCCGCCGCAACCACCAACCCGTGTGTCCTCGCATCGCCCGCATGGGCGCCGGCATGGCGGGAAGCCGCAGCGGTCGCGTACCACCCCGGCGGCGCCGGACTCACCGTCGTCGACCTCGACGACGAGGCGGCCGTCACGTGGGCCCGTGCCACCCTGCCCGCGACGCGGACCGTGCCGACGACGCGCGGCGAGCACTGGATCTACCAGGGCACCATGCCGTCCTCGAACGCCGTCCGGCCCGGCGTCGACATCAAGTCCCTTATGGCATACGCCCGTTGGCTCGGACCCGGCACCGGCCCCACAGCCGTTCTCCCGCCCGTTGTCCGTGCGCTGGCAGTAAAGGAAGCATCCCCGGCCCCCAGGGCGCCACAACGGCTCTCAGTGCCTCTGAGGGGCCACGGGGGCGAATGCCCGCACCGCATGCCCGCCTATCTGGAACGCGGGATCGCCATGGCGGAACAGCGGATCAGCGACGCCCGCAGCGCGGTGCACGCCACCGTCTACCGGACGTTCCTCGCCGTGCTGGCCGCACACGGGGCATGCGGCTGCCTCACCGACACCCACGTCAACCGGCTGTTCACCGCCGCACAGGCCAAGGGTGAAACCCCCCGGCACTGCACCGACGCATGGGCCAACGCCCTCGCCCGACTGGGGATGTGACCCGTGGCGGACGACGACAAGAACCCCGCACGCGAGGTCATCACCGACTACGCGCAGTCCCACTTCCGGTACTTCCGCACCCCCGACGGGACCGTGTACGCGCAGCGCAACGGCCACCCCGTGGCCCGCCCGATCCGCTCCCAGGGAACGGCCGGCAGCCACCGGCAGGAACTCATGGTCGGCCTCTTCCGCGACGGGATCGGCGTGTTCAACGGGACCGCGCTGAAGGAAGCGCTGGACTTGATCGAGGCGCTCGCGATGACAGACGACGTGCAGCCCGTGCACATCCGCGTCGCCCCCGGGTCCGACGGGGCCACCTGGCTGGACCTCGGGCGCGACGACGGGCAGTCCGTGCGCATCCACCCCACCGGGTGGGAGATCACCGTTCCCGACCCGCAGGAAGTGTGCTGGCGGCGCACCCAGCTCACCGGCGAACTCCCCCTCCCGGCCCGGGACACCGACGGCAAGGGCATCGACCTCCTATTGGGCCTGTGCAACTTCGCCAACGCGGCGACCGAGTGCCTGGCGATCGCCTGGCTGATCGGCTGCCTCGCGCCGTCCATCCCCGTCCCCGCCCCGTTCCTCACCGGCCCCCAGGGCGCCGGCAAGTCGACCGGCGGGCGGATGCTCGTACGCATCATCGAGGGCATGAGCGGCGACCTGCGCCGCGCCCCGAAGGACGAGGAGAACCTGATCACGGCCGTCGCCGCCGGATGGGTCACCGCGCTGGACAACCTCTCCCACATGACACCGGAACTCTCCGACGCCATGTGCTGCATCGTCACCGGCGCCGAGAACGTCAAACGCGCCCTGTTCACCGACGGCGACGTCTTCCGCGTCGGCTACCGCCGCCCCCTGCTCATGACCGGCATCGACGTCGGCGTCATCCGCCCCGACCTCGCCGAACGCCTCCTCCCCCTGCGCCTGGAACGCCCCCGCGTCCGGCGCACGGAGACAGAGTTGTGGACCGACTACGCGGAAGCGCTGCCGGTCGTCCTCGGATCGCTGCTCGACCTTACGGTCAAGGTCCGCGCGGTCGACGCGCAGACCCCGACGGACCTGCGCATGGCCGACTTCGCGCACCTGTGCGCCCAGCTCGACGCAGCCACCGGCCTAGGAGCGCTCCCCGCGTACCGGGCCAGTCTCGACGACCTCAACGACGACGTCATCGAGGGCGACCTGTTGGCGCAGACGGTTCTCGCGCACGCCGCGAGCATCGAGCCGGGGGGAGCGCAGCGGATGACGTCGTCGGAGTGGCTGCACTGCCTCTCCCGCCAGTACACCGGCGACGACTTCCGCCCCCTGCCCAAGGGCTGGCCGACCACCGGCAAGGTCCTCTCGGACCGCCTCAAGCGGCTTCAGCCGACCCTCGCCGCGAGGGGTGTCGTCATCGACTCCGGCCGCAACTACGCGGGCCGGTACATCGAGATGAGCCGCGTACCCGGCCCGCCTCTGCCCGAGCAGCAGCCCGCGTTCTGAACCGGCACCGCCGCGACCGCTCACAAGCAAGAAGAGCACCACCGGCCAGGCGTGCTCTTCTTGCTGTTCGGCGCTCGCGCCGCCCAAAGACGCGCCGCCGCGCGGCTCCTTCTTCACGCCCTGAGCCGCACCGCACCACCACAGACACCCCCTCTTTTTCCTAAGTAGGGGAACGCTGCGTCATGTGCGTCATACGGACGGCAAAACGGCCCCCGGCCTGCACGAACGACCATGACGCAGACGGCCGAACCTGCGTCATCCCTGCGTCATGTACGTCATGCCATGACGCACCCCCATGACGAACCATGACGCAGACCCGAACCCCTGCGTCATGCAAAACCCCAGCTCAAAGCCACCGCATGACGCACATGACGCAATGACGCAGAAATCCGAACCTCGGACACACACGCCCCCTCCTGAACCGAAGGAGTGCCCCGCCCATGGAAACGGCCCACCCCGCCGAAGACGCGACCCTCGTACTCCTCAAGGTCGAAGAAGCCGCCCGCCGACTCCGCATCGGCCGAACCCTCTGCTTCGAACTCATCCGCACCGGAGAACTGGAGTCCGTCATGGTCGGCCGACTCCGCCGCGTTCCCGCCGACGCGCCCGCCGCCTACGCGGCCCGTCTCCGAACCGCCCAACGCGCCGCTTGACGACGCCGGGGCGGCGGCTCCCGGACAGGACAACCCGCCGCCCCGGTCCCAATCCCGACACGCACGAAAGCAGGAGCCTGCCTGTGGCAGAGGAAAAGAAGCGGACCCGCCGCGCCAACGGCGAAACGGCGATCTACCTCGGGGCGGACGGCCGTTGGCACGCCCGCGTCCCGATGGGCTACAAGGACGACGGGGAGCCCTACCGCAGGCACATCACCCGCACCACGGAAGACGCCCTGAAAGAAGAGGTCAAGCGGCTGGAGAAGCAGCGTGACCAGGGCACGGCCCAACAGCCCGGAAAGCTGTGGACGGTCGGAAAATGGCTGCTCCACTGGGTCGAGAACATCGCCAAACCGACCGTCAGCGAGAACACGTACGACGGCTACGAGGTCGCCGTCCGCGTCCACCTCGTTCCCGGCGTCGGCAAGCACCGCCTTGACCGCTTGCAGCCCGAACACCTGGAAAGCCTGTACCGCCGGATGCAGGCCAACGGGGAGCGTAAGGCCGGTACGGCTCACCAGGTCCACCGCACCGCGCGAACCGCGTTGGGGGAGGCGGTACGGCGTGGCTACGCGGCGAAGAACGCCGGGTCGTTGGCGAAGCCGCCCCGGATGGAAGAGGACGAGAACGAGGTAGAGCCCTACTCCGTCGAAGAAGTCCAGTGCCTGTTGCTCGAAGCCAACAAGCGCCGGAACAGCGCCCGTTGGGTGCTGGCACTCGCGCTCGGTCTGCGTCAGGGCGAGACCCTTGGACTGCGTTGGGTGGATGTCGACCTGGATAACGAGTACCTCAAGCTCCGCCGGAACCGCCTGCGCCCTCGGTACAAGCACGGGTGCCCGGAGTCCTCGCCGTGCGGCAGGAAGGCGGGGTACTGCCCGAGCAGGGAGCAGACCCGCCGCGAGACCAAGAACACCAAGTCCCGCGCCGGCCGTCGCGCCGTCCCCCTGCCTGGCCCGCTGGTCGCCATGCTCCGCGCACACGCCGAGATCCAGAAGCGCGAGCGCCAGGCGGCCGGTGACCTGTGGACCGAATCGGACTACGTGTTCACCAAGCCCCTGGGCGGCCCGCTCAGCCCGAACACGGACTACCACGACTGGAAGCGCCTGTTGGACGACGCCGGCGTCCGGGATGCCCGGCTGCACGATGCCCGGCACACGGCCGCCACCGTGCTCATGCTGCTCGGTGTCCCGGACCGCGTCATCGACCAGATCATGGGATGGGAGCCGGGCACTTCCGTGAGCATGCGGGCGCGCTACCTGCACGTGCCGGACGCCATGCTCAAGGACGTCGCCCGGAAGATCGCCGAAGCGATCTGGGGACCCCCGGAAACGCCCCCTGTGGACAAAAACCAGAACAACGAGGGCTAAGGACAACGACGAGGGGTCCCGCTGCAAACCAGCGGGACCCCTCGTTTTGCCTGTTCAGGCAAGTGCGGAGGATACGAGATTCGAACTCGTGAGGGGTTGCCCCCAACACGCTTTCCAAGCGTGCGCCCTAGGCCACTAGGCGAATCCTCCGGTCGGAACATTACATGACGTCGGAGGGTGGTTGCGAACTCGTTCGGGGAGGGGGAGAGGGGGAGGGAGGCGGGAAGGAAGGGGGTGGGGGATCGGGTAGGCTGGGGGGTAGCCCCTCACGCGGCGCTATCTGACTGAACTCCCCCAGGGCCGGAAGGCAGCAAGGGTAGGTCGGCTCTGGCGGGTGCGTGGGGGGTCTTACGTTGCCCCGAAGCCGAAGCCGAAGCCGAAGCCGAAGCCGAAGCGCCGGTGAGCGGGGTCGAGGCGGACACCCCCCTGTGATGCGCCCAGAGGAACACGCGCTCGTCCGCGTAGATCCCCAGGAAGAAGACGAGGGCGACCCCCAACCCCACGACCGAAGGATGCCGCCCCGTACTGGGCGCCACCACCGCCGTCATGGCGAGCCAGAGGAAGACGTTGGGCGTGCTCTGGGTGATGAACAGGTCACGTCCGACCCCCGAACCCCGCGGACCCGACAGCCCCGCCCCCCACGGCCCCGACCCCGACGACCGGCGCAGGAACAGCACCGCCAGCAGCCGCAACCCCACGAGCCCGACCCCCGTCACCAGGATGGCCAGCGCCAGGCTCCGCACCAGCGCCCAGTCCCACCCCGCCCCCGCCCCCGGCGTCAGGGCGAACGTCGCCACCCCCGCCAACGGCACCAGAGCGAACCCCCCGACCCACCCCCAGTTCGTACTCAACGCCCCGGCCCGGATCGGGTCCCGCCCCCGCAGCACCCGCGCCCCCACCCCCGGCACGACGAGCGCCGACACCAGCACCCCGCCATAGGTGAGCAACGCCGGCCACAACGCCGAGATCTCCACGACGCCCCCACCGAACAGCGCGGGAACGGCGAGCCCGGCCAGCAGCACCGCGGGCAGCGCGAGCGACGCCGCCACGGTGTGCCGTACCGCGAAGAAGTAGTCGCCGCCCCACAGCAGGGACAGTGTCGGCGCGATGAGGGCGGGCGGCAGGAGGAGGAACAGCCCGGCCAGCCGGAGCAGCACGCTCCCGTGGTCCGACCACAGCAGCACGAGCCCGAGGACGACCCGAGGCACCAGCAACGGCCACGCCGTACGCAGACTCCCGACCGGATCGCGCAGCGTCCCCGGCGCCACCCGCAGCATCGCGAAGAACGACCCCACGGCGAGCAGCCCCGTGAGGACCACGGCGAACACCACCGGGGGAACGCGTACGCCGACGGCGAGCTGAACGGCGACCCCGGCGACGGCCGCGCACGCGACCAGCAGCGGGAGGCGGATCTCGACGACCTCGCCGAGGTCGTTGAGGAGGCCCGTCGCGGCGGGAGCGGCGACCGCGCGCCGCAGATTCGCCTCGGACAGCGGACGGGCGTTGGGGATCTTGAAGTCGCGGTACTCCCGAGGCGAGGCCCCCGCGACGACCAGCGCGAACATCTCGACGACGTACTTGTGGGCGACGACCAGAATCGTGCGCCCCGCGCGCGAGGCGGGCAGCAGCACCTCCCGGTAGTAGGCGTCCACGCGCGCGTGCATGTCCGCCCAGTCCTCGCCCCCGGGAGGCCGCCCGGTCGGCGAGTGGAACGCCTCGGTGTAGCCGGCGAAGCCGATCGTCTTCTTGACGAGGCTCTTGTTGTGCCCGCTGAAGACCCCGAAGTCGCGCTCGGTGAGCGCCTCGTCGGCGGTCACCCGGGAGGGCGGCCGAGGCAGCCGCGCGACGACCGTCCGGGCGGTGTCCCGGGCGCGGCGAAGGGTGGAGGTGTGTACCTCGTCGATGTGTACGCCGCCTGCCGCGAGGGCGGCGACGCGGTCGGCGGCCTGGGCGGCCTGGCGGTGGCCGAGGGAGGTGAGGGGGGTGTCCAGACGTCCAGCGAATCGATTCTGCTCGTTGGCCTCGGACTCGCCGTGCCGGAGGAAGTAGAGGGGCATGGGGGCTCCTCGCGCGTGGGGGAGTGGGGTTCCCGCGACGGTGGGGGGAGGGGAGCGGGGAGTCCCGCGGCGATGGGGGAGCGCTCCCAAGACGCTTGAGGTTTCAGATAAGCATGAGAACCGCGAGATCTCCGTGAGCTGGATCTCACCCCCCGCCCCGCTCGCGGTCCGCGTTGTCAGTGGGCGCCTATAACCTCGTAGGCGTGTCGTCTCTCGCGCTGTACCGCCGTTATCGCCCGGAGTCGTTCGCCGAGGTCATCGGGCAGGAGCATGTGACAGACCCGTTGCAGCAGGCGCTGCGCAACAACCGGGTCAATCACGCGTACCTGTTCAGCGGCCCGCGCGGCTGCGGGAAGACGACGAGCGCGCGCATCCTCGCGAGGTGCCTGAACTGCGAGCAGGGGCCGACGCCGACGCCGTGCGGGGAGTGCGAGTCCTGCAAGGACCTCGCGCGCAACGGCCCGGGGTCGATCGACGTCATCGAGATCGACGCCGCGTCCCACGGCGGCGTGGACGACGCGCGTGACCTACGCGAGAAAGCGTTCTTCGGCCCCGCCCGCAGCCGCTACAAGATCTACATCATCGACGAGGCCCACATGGTCACGTCGGCCGGTTTCAACGCGCTGCTGAAGGTCGTCGAGGAGCCCCCGGAGCACCTGAAGTTCATCTTCGCGACGACGGAGCCCGAGAAGGTCATCGGCACGATCCGTTCGCGTACGCATCACTACCCCTTCCGCCTGGTCCCGCCGGGCACCCTGCGCGACTACCTCGGTCAGGTGTGCCAGAAGGAGGCCATCCCCGTCGAGGAGGGCGTCCTGCCGCTCGTCGTGCGCTCGGGCGCCGGTTCCGTGCGGGACTCGATGTCGGTGATGGACCAGCTCCTCGCGGGCGCCACCGCCGAGGGCGTGACGTACACGATGGCGACCTCCCTCCTCGGGTACACGGAGAGCTCGCTGCTCGACTCCGTCGTCGAGTCGTTCGCCACGGGCGACGGCGCGGCGGCCTTCGAGGTCGTCGACCGAGTCATCGAGGGGGGCAACGACCCGCGCCGCTTCGTCGCCGACCTCCTGGAGCGGCTGCGCGACCTCGTCATCCTCGCGGCCGTGCCGGACGCCGCGGAGAAGGGCCTCATCGACGCCCCGGCGGACGTCGTCGAGCGCATGCAGGCCCAGGCCGGCGTCTTCGGCGCGGCCGAGCTCAGCCGCGCCGCCGACCTGGTCAACGAGGGGTTGACCGAGATGCGCGGCGCGACCTCCCCGCGCCTCCAGCTGGAGCTGATCTGCGCGCGCGTGCTCCTGCCCGCCGCCTACACCGACGAACGCTCCCTGATGGCCCGCCTCGACCGCGTCGAACGCGGCGTGAGCAACGCCGCCGCGAGCGTCCCCGCCGGCATCCCCGTCTCCTACGCCCCCGCCTCCGACGCCCACATGCCGGCCCCCCAGGGCGGCGGCGCGGCAGCGGCCCGAGCAGCGGTCCGCGGCGGCCCGGCCCCGGCGGGCCCCGGCATGGGTACGTCCCCGGCGGGCTTCGGCGCGGGCACGCCCGGTACGACACCGGGGGCCCCCGGCATGGGTACGACGCCGGCGGGCCCCGGCGCGGGCCTGCCCCCGGCCGGTACGGCCCCGGCTCCGGCACCCGGCGCGACGGGCACGCCGCAGACGCCGACGTCGTACACCCCTCCCGCCCCGGCCCAGACGCCCGCGTACGCCCCACCGGCCCAGCCCGCCGGGTACGCCCCGCCCGCCGAGCAGCCGTCCGCACCCCCCGCCCCCGAAGCCCCCGGCGCCTGGCCCACCCCCGCGCCCACCGGTGCCGGCCGCAAGCCCGGTGGCTGGCCGACGGCGGCGCCGCCCGGCAGCGCGGCCCGCGCGGCCCAGCCCCCGGGACAGCCCGGCGCTCCGGCGCCCGCGCACGGCGGACCCGCGTACGCCCCCGGCCCCCCGGCCGACCAGGGCGGCGCCTACGCCCCTCCGGCCGGCGGCATCGACCCCCGCATGCTCTGGCCCGACATCCTCGAAGCCGTCAAGACGCGCCGCCGCTTCGCCTGGATTCTCCTCAGCCAGAACGCGCAGGTCGCGGGCTTCGACGGCTCGACGCTCCAGCTCGGCTTCGTCAACGCCGGCGCCCGCGACAAGTTCACCAGCAGCGGCAGCGAGGAGGCCCTCAAGCAGGCGCTGGCGGAGCAGTTCAACGTCCAGTGGAAGATCGACGCGGTGGTCGACCCCACGGGCGGAGGCGGCGCCCCCATGAGCGGCGCCATGGGCGGTCCCATGGGCGGCCCCCCGCAGGGCTACGCCCCCCCGCCCCCGGCGTACCAGCCCCCGCCCCCCGCCGCCCCCGCCTACCAGTCGGCCCCCCCGACCCCCACCCCCCAGCCGACCCCACAACCCACCCCCCGCCCCACGGCCCCCACCCCGCCCCCACCACCCCCGGCCCACCACGACATCGTCGCCCCCGAGGACGACACCCCCGAGGACGACGACCCCGACCTCAACGAATCAGCCCTCTCCGGCCACGAACTGATCGTGCGGGAGCTGGGGGCGACGGTGATGGAGGAGTTCACGAACGAGTAGGGGAGGGCGTGCGGGGCTCGGGGGCCGGAACCTCCGGGTCTGAGGTTCCGGAGACTCCGAGCCGGGGTTTCGAGCCGGGGCTTCGAATCGGCCGGTGCTCGGAATCAGCCCTGACCGCGAAGCTCTGGTACCTCCGAATGCCGGGACCCCGAACCCTCCCGGGCTTCGAAGCTTCCGGAACCGCGAATCCTTGGGGCACCTCCGACCTCCGGTGACTGCGAATCCCCCCGGACTTCCGAAGCTCCGGGCCCTCGAATCCGACGGGGCTCTGAGTCCGCCGACATCCCGAGCCCCGCGGCACCCCGAGTCCTGGTACCCCAAATCCCCGAAGCCGCCCCAGAACCCCCGGGCCGACGGCCTCGGAACCCTCTGCCCATCCTCTGCCCAACCCCTCCTCCCCCACCCCCTGCCACCCATCCAGCCCGTCCGGCGTTTGAGGACAAGGCCCGTTCAGGGCCGGAGCGGGGGCCGGGGGGCGCAGCCCCCAGGGGTGGGTGCCTCGGAGGCGAGGTGTGGTCGGCCTCCCCGAACCCGACCCCCGCCCTCCACCCCCCTCCCTTTGGAGGAACCTCCACCCAATCCGACCCCCCGCGCTCAGCGGTTACGCTGACCCCGTGAACGTCCTCGTCATCGGAACCGGCGCCCGCGAACACGCCCTGTGCCGTTCCCTGTCCCTCGACCCCGCCGT
This sequence comes from Streptomyces sp. NPDC004539, assembly GCF_040610055.1. Taxonomy (NCBI): domain Bacteria; kingdom Bacillati; phylum Actinomycetota; class Actinomycetes; order Kitasatosporales; family Streptomycetaceae; genus Streptomyces; species Streptomyces sp. NPDC004539. Next base: position 21,145 of record NZ_JBEXLS010000030.1, read on the forward strand.
GACGGCGCTGCACTGCGCCCCCGGCAACGCCGGCATCGCCGAGGTGGCGGAGTTGCACCCGGTGGACGCCCTGGACGGCGCGGCGGTGGCGGCGCTGGCGAAGGCGCTGGACGCGCAGCTGGTCGTCGTGGGGCCGGAGGCGCCGCTGGTGGCGGGCGTCGCCGACGCCGTGCGCGAGGCGGGGATTCCGGTGTTCGGCCCGTCCGGCGAGGCCGCCCAGCTGGAGGGCTCGAAGGCGTTCGCGAAGGAGATCATGGCGGGGGCGGGCGTCCCGACGGCCCGTTCCTACGTGTGCACGACCCCGGAGGAGGCCGCCGAGGCGCTGGACGCGTTCGGCGCCCCGTACGTCGTGAAGGACGACGGTCTCGCGGCCGGCAAGGGCGTCGTCGTCACCGACGACCTGGCCGCGGCCAAGGAGCACGCGGCGGCCTGCGAACGCGTCGTCATCGAGGAGTTCCTGGACGGCCCCGAGGTCTCCCTCTTCGCGATCACCGACGGCGAGACGGTCGTCCCCCTCCAGCCCGCCCAGGACTTCAAGCGCGCGCTGGACGGCGACGAGGGCCCCAACACCGGCGGCATGGGCGCGTACTCCCCCCTCCCGTGGGCGGACCCGAAGCTGGTGGACGAGGTCCTGGAGAGCGTCCTCCAGCCGACGGTCGACGAGATGCGCCGCCGCGGCACCCCCTTCTCGGGCCTGCTCTACGCCGGCCTGGCGATCACGAGCCGGGGCGTACGGGTCATCGAGTTCAACGCCCGTTTCGGCGACCCGGAGACCCAGGTCGTCCTGGCCCGCCTGAAGACCCCGCTGGCCGGCGTCCTGCTCGCCGCCGCGAACGGCACCCTCGCCGACCTGCCCGCCCTGCGCTGGAGCGAGGAGGCCGCCGTCACCGTCGTCGTCGCCTCCCACAACTACCCCGGCACCCCCCGCACCGGCGACCCGATCACCGGCCTCGACGAGGTCACCGCCGAGGACGCCCCGCACGCGTACGTCCTGCACGCGGGCACCCGGCGCGAGGGCGCGGACGTGCTCAGCGCCGGCGGCCGGGTCCTCTCCGTCACCGCCACCGGCGACACCCTCACCCACGCCCGCGCCCGCGCCTACACGGCCGTCTCCCGCATCACCCTCGACGGCTCCCAGCACCGCACGGACATCGCGGCGAAGGCGGCGGCGGAGGCGTGACGACGCCCTGAAGTGAACCCGGAAGGCCCCGCGTCCGTCTCAGGATGCGGGGCCCTTTCTTTTCCTGATCCCCCGCGCTTCCGTCAGCCACCTCTCCCCAAAGCCATTCCATCGAGTGACCGTCGCGCCATCCGGCTGACGGGGCTGTCCGCCCCAACTAGGGTGCGGCCCATGTGTTCAGGCGCCTGGCGCGGTTCCGGCACTTGGCCCACCGGCATTGCGATGTCAGTGGTGGGTGCCACAGTGGGGGAGTGAGCAGAGGCAGGCGGAAGCGAGCGAGCCGGGAGGGGGAGTGATGCGGGCATGAGCGGCGGTTCGGTCGGTGTGGAGGCGGGTGCGCAGGCCGCGCGCGCCCGGGCTCTCGCGGTGCTGCGGATGCGCGGGCGCGCGCTGGGCGCGGCGCTGCTGCCGGCGGCTGCGGCCGTGATCCTGCTGGCCGGGGGAGCGACGGACCATCTGGTCGGCCCCGGCTGGGATCTGGCCCGCTGGATCGTCTCCGGTGTCGCCGTCGTCGTCCTGCTGGCCACCGCCGCGATCGCGCTCCTCGTCGCCCGCGCGCGTCCGGCCCTGAGCCCGACGGTTCCGGTGCCGGAGTCCGCCGCCCCCGACCTCTACCGCCTGGTCCGCGACCTCGCCGACCGGCTCGACGTCCCCGCGCCCTCCGCGATAGCCCTGACGCCGGACTGCGACAGCTGGCTGGAGGACCGCACGCACCGGGCGCACGGCACGCCGCCGCCCCCCGCTCGTGACGAGGTGGCGGGCGCGGGCGCCGACCACCCGAGGCGGACGCCGACGGCGCCGGTCCTCGTCATCGGCTCCCCCTTCCTGTGGTGGATGCGGGTCGGCGAGCTGCGCGCGGTCCTCGCCCCGGTCGTCGCCGGTACGGGCCCCTCTGCCCACCCGGACATAGCCGCCGCCCGCCGCTTCGTGCGCGGGCTCGACGCGGCGGTCGCGGTCACCGCCGACCGCTCCCCCCGCCTGCTGTTCGCGGGCGTGGGCCATGCCGTACGACTCCTGCTGCGCGGCTGCCGGGTGCATGCGGCGGAGATGGAGCGGGGGGTCGCCGCAGCCGCCGCCGAGCGGGCGCAGACGGTGGACTACGGGCTGCGGATCGTCGCCCAGGAGCAGGTCGGTCTCGCCTACGCGGGCTGGGACCGCCTCCTGACCCGGGTCGCGCTCCCTGCCTGGCGCATGGGCCGCTGGCCCTCCCGGCTCGACGCGGGCGTGGTCGCCGCCCTGACGGAGCTCTCCCGCCGCGACCGCCTCGCCGAAGGGTTCGCCTCCCGCCTCGGTGAGCGCCCCGCCTGCGACCTCCTCGAAGAGCCCGGCACGATCGACGAAGCGGCCTCTCTCCTCGCCGCCCGCCTCTTCCACGGCGGTCCCGCCGAACCCGGCCCCGACTGGTCCCCGGTGACCTGGCAGGACTACCCGGACGAGGTGGTCGACCGCACCTGGCGCACGAACGCGTCCCGCCTCCACCGCACCCTCGACGCCCTCGGCGTCCGCCGCTCCCGCCCGACCGAGGGCGACACCCACGCACCCACGCTGGCCCGGGTACTGGAGCATCTGACGGAGGGCGAGGACAGCAGCCGAGAGGGGACCGAGGAGCTCCAGAGCTTCGAGAACACCGGGGCCCACCGGGGTTCCGAAGAGGCCGAGGGGGCACGCGGGTTCGGGAGCGCCGGGGAGACCGGCGAGCCCGGGGACGCGGAAGGTTCGGAGGAGTTCGACAGGGCTGGGGCCTCCGGGGGGTCCGGAGACACGGAGGGACTGGAAGCCGCCGGGGACCTGGCGGGTGCCGAGGGCTCCGAGGGCGCGGAAGACTCAGCGGGCTTCGGCAAGTCCGGCTCCCGGCGCTCCGGCGAGGCCGAGGGCTCGGGGGAGTTCGAGGGGGCTGGAGTCTCCGGGCGTTCCGGCGGGTCCGGGGACGCGGAGGGTCCGGAAGTCGCCGCGGACCTGGCGGGTGCCGAGGGCTCTGAGGGCGCGGAGGCCGCCCGGGACTTCGCGGGTGTTGGGGACTCCGGGAGTGGTGAGGGTTCCGTGGATGCCAGGAGCTCCGGAGGGGGCCGGGCGGGGAGTGCGGCCGGTGGTCTCGCCGAGGGCTTCGTGGACGGCGTCCCGGTGGCCGGCCCCGGGCGGGTGCTCGGCGCCGGGGGCCGGGAGGTCGAAGGCGGCGAGTTCCCTCGTACCGAACTTCCCGTTCCGCTTCTCGGCGAGGCGGAGGCGGAGATCGGCGTGGATGTGGACGCCCTCTACCTCGGTGACGCGGACCTGTACCCCGAGGAACCCCCCGCCCTCTCCCCCCGCACCTCAGCCCTGGCCGCCCGGCTCAGTGCCGAGGTGGCGCGGGACGAGGCGGTGGCGCCCCGCTCGTCCGCCCCCGGTGCCGCCGCCGGCCCCGATACGGCCCTGTGGGACGACGCGCTGCCTCTCTTCCCGCTCCAACCCCCGCGCACGGAGCGGGAGTTGCTGGCGGATCACGTCATCGCGATGGTCTGCTGCGCGGCGATGGACACGGCAGGCGCGACCCCGGGCCTGGACTGGCTGGACGGCCCGGTGCTGCTGATCGGCGGCGAACGCGCGCCCGACCTCACCCCCCGGGTCCTGAGCCTCGTGGAGGACGGCGACCCGGACCCCCTCCGCGTCTGGCTCGTGGAGCTGGGCATACGCCCGGAGAAACCCCTCCGCCTGGTCTGAACCACCGCCACGCTGAAGAGAACCCACCTCATCCGTACCGGAGTTGTGCATTCCTCTTCAAGCCAATTCGCAACGAATAGTGACTACCTGCGCGCGTTATGTGATGTGCTGGGACCGATCGGAGCCCATGGCAAGGGCCCCCGACATAGGACAAGAACACCGCAAGAGGCGCGAGCACGGGGGCGAGCGGGAGGGGAGCGACGATGGCGGAGAACCCGGAGAAGGAACGCGCACCCGAAGAACCACCGCGACCACCCACGAACCTCAGGGGCGCGGGGAACCGCGCGAAAACCCCCGACGCACCCGCCCCCGACAACGCACCCGCCCCCGAGGACGACCCCCTCACAGAACCCCCTCCACCCCCCGGCACCCCCACCCCCCGCTGGCAGTCCGGCGCCCTCGCCCACGCCGTCACGGACCCCTTCGCCCTCGGCCCCCTCCCCTGGCTCAGAGGCAGCGAGACCTACTTCGACACGGGCCGCATCGTCCCCTGGTACGCCGACCCCCGCATCGGCGCCCCCCGCGCCCCCCACACCCCCCGCATCCCCGCCCCCAGGGACCAGACGTTCCCCACCGGCGCCCCCCGCTCCGCGGACGACGTCCACCGCCAGATCAAGGGCTTCACCTCCCAGGGCGCGGTCGCCCCCGGCGAGGCCGTCGACTTCCACATCACGGTCGACCCGCCCCAGCAGTTCACGGTCGACGTCTACCGCATCGGCCACTACAACGGCGAGGGCGCCGCCAAGATCACCACCAGCCCCCGCCTCTCCGGCATCGTCCAGCTCCCGCCCCTCACCGCCGACCGCACGGTCTCCTGCCACCACTGGTGGCTCAGCTGGCGCCTCCAGGTCCCCTCGTACTGGAACGTCGGCGCGTACGTCGCGGTCCTCACGACCGTCGACGGCTACCGCTCGCACATCCCGTTCACGGTCCGGGACCACCGCCCGGCGGACCTCCTGCTCCTCCTCCCGGACATCACGTGGCAGGCGTACAACCTCTACCCGGAGGACGGCAGAACCGGCGCGAGCCTCTACCACGCGTGGGACGCCGAGGGCCGCCTCCTCGGCGAGGCCGACGCCGCGACGACCGTCTCCTTCGACCGCCCCTACGCCGGCGCCGGCTTACCCCTGCACGTCGGCCACGCGTACGACGTCATCCGCTGGGCCGAGCGCTACGGCTACGACCTCGCCTACGCCGACGCACGTGACCTGCACGCGGGGAACGTCGACCCCACCCGCTACCGCGGCCTCGTCTTCCCGGGCCACGACGAGTACTGGTCCGCGAACATGCGCCGCACGGCCGAGCTGGCCCGCGACAGCGGCACCTCCCTTGTCTTCCTCTCCGCGAACACCATGTACTGGCAGGTCGAGCTGGGCCCGTCCCCCTCCGGCGCCCCCGCCCGCCTGCTGACCTGCCGCAAACGCAAGGGCCCCGGCAAGTCCCTGCTGTGGCGCGAGATCGACCGCCCCGAACAGCAGCTCCTCGGCATCCAGTACGCGGGCCGCGTCCCCACCCCCAGCCCGATGACCGTCCGCAACGCCCACCACTGGCTCTGGGAGGCCACCGGCGCCCACGAGGGCGACGAGATCGAGGGCCTGGTCGCCGGCGAGGCCGACCGCTACTTCCCCCGCACCCCCCTCCCGGAGCACGAGGAGCGCGTCCTGCTCGCCCACTCCCCGTACGACGACGCCGCGGGCGTCCGCCGCCACCAGGAGACGTCCCTGTACCGCGCCCCCTCCGGCGCCCTCGTCTTCGCCTCCGGCACGTTCGCCTGGTCCCCGGCGCTGGACCGCCCCGGCCACGTCGACGCCCGGGTCCAGCGGGCGACCGCGAACCTCCTCGACCGCATCTGCAAGCGCGACTGACCGCGACCGGCCCGGTGAGCGGACCGAAAACCGTATACGGGAGAATCGAGGCACCTGTACAGATCCACGGGGAGGAACCGTGCCCGGATTCGTAGTAAAGCCCGAACCCCTTGAGGTCCCGGGCCTGGTGCACCTGCACACCGGAAAGGTGCGTGAGCTGTACCGCAACGAGGCGGGCGACCTCGTGATGGTCGCCAGTGACCGCCTCTCGGCGTACGACTGGGTCCTGCCCAGCGAGATCCCCGACAAGGGCCGCGTCCTCACGCAGCTCTCCCTGTGGTGGTTCGACCAGCTCGCGGACCTCGTCCCGAGCCACGTGATCAGCACGGACCTCCCCGAGGGCGCCCCCGAGGACTGGCAGGGCCGCACCCTGATCTGCAAGTCCCTCGACATGCTCCCCGTCGAGTGCGTCGCCCGCGGCTACCTCACCGGCTCCGGCCTCGTGGAGTACAACGCCTCCCGCACGGTCTGCGGTCTGGCCCTCCCCGAGGGCCTGGTGGACGGCAGCGAACTCCCGGCCCCCATCTTCACCCCGGCCACGAAAGCCGCCGTGGGCGACCACGACGAGAACGTCTCCTACGAGGAGGTCGCCCGCGAAGTCGGCGCCGAAACGGCCGCCCAACTCCGCCAGGCCACCCTCGCCGTCTACGGCCGGGCCCGCGACATCGCCCGCGACCGAGGCATCATCCTGGCGGACACCAAGTTCGAGTTCGGCCACGACAAGAACGGCACCCTCATCCTCGCGGACGAGGTCCTCACCCCCGACTCCTCCCGCTTCTGGCCGGCCGCCGACTGGCACCCGGGCCGCCCCCAACACCCCTACGACAAACAGTTCGTACGGGACTGGCTGACATCCCCGCAATCAGCCTGGGACAAGAACGGCACCCAGCCCCCGCCCCCACTGCCGCCCGAGATCATCGAGGCGACGAGGACGAAGTACGTGGAGGCGTACGAACGCCTGACGGGCCAGACCTGGAAGTAGACGGGGCAGGCTTTGAAGTAGACGGGACAAGCTCTCCGGAACATCTCAACGCCGGGGAGCTGTGTCTTTTGTCTTTCAGGGGCGCGGGGCTGTATCGATATGCGGCTCCGCCGCGTGGGCGCGACCAGCCCCCACCGGCCCGCACCCGAAACACAACGCAAAAACCCCGACCCAAAACCGGGCCGGGGTTTCAACTGGAGCGGACGACGAGGCTCGAACTCGCGACCTCAACCTTGGCAAGGTTGCGCTCTACCAACTGAGCTACGTCCGCATCACGCCGAAGCGCAACGCCAACTATACCCAACCCCGCTCCCGAGCGATCCGCACAGCCGCATGCCGATTCTCCACCCCCAACTTCGACACGGCGGACGACAGATAGTTCCGCACGGTCCCCTGCGACAACGACGCCCGCTCCGCGATCTCCGCCACCGGCGCCCCATCCGCCGCCAACTCCAACACCTCCGCCTCCCGAGACGTCAACGGCGAATCCCCGGAGGAAATCGCATCGGCCGCCAACTCCGGGTCCACGTACCGATTCCCGGCATGCACGGTCCGAATGATCTCGGCGAGCCGCCGCGCACTCACCGTCTTCGGCACGAACCCCCGCACCCCCGCCGCCAGCGCCCGCTTCAGATGCCCCGGCCGCCCATGACTCGTCACGATCAGCACCCGGCACTCGGGCAGCTCCGTCCGCAGGGATGTGGCGACCTTCACACCGTCCGCCCCCGGCATCTGGAGATCGAGGACGGCGACGTCCGGCTCATGGGCCCGCGCCATCGCCAGCGCCTCGGGCCCGCTCGCCGCCTCCGCGACGATGACGAGGTCGTCCTCCAGCGAGAGCAGCGCGGCGAGCGCCCCCCGGATCAGATGCTCGTCGTCGGCCAGCAGTACCCGCACGCTCATGAAGTGACCCCACTCACAGAAACCGGCACATCGGCCACGACCCGGAACACCCCGCCCCGCACGAGCCCCGCCTCCAGTGTCCCCTCGACGACGGCGAGCCGCTCCCGCAGCCCCGCGAGCCCGGACCCGCCCTCGCCCGCGCTCCCGGCGGCCCCGTCGTTCTCGACGGTCAGCACGACCCGCCCGTCGGCCACCCGCAGCCGTACGGCGCACCGCTGCGCGTCCCCGTGCCGCAGCACGTTGGTGGTGGCCTCCCGGACGACCCACCCCAGCACCGACTGCACCTCCCCCGGCAGCTCCCCGGCGTCCCCACGGACCTCGCACTCGATCCCGGCCGCTCTCAACACCCCCTGCGCGCCGAGGAGTTCGACCCCGAGGTCGACCTCCCGATACCCCCGCACGACCTCCCGCACCTCCCGCTGCGACTCCTGCGCGATCCGCTGCACCTCGATCATCTGCTCCACCGCCTCCTCCCGCCCCCGCCGCGCGAGCTGCACGGCCAGCTCGCTCTTGAGGGCGATGACGGCGAGGTTGCGGCCCATCACGTCGTGCAGATCCCGCCCGAACCTGAGCCGCTCCTCGGCGACGGCGAGCCGCGCCTGCGCCTCGCGGGCGGCGTCGAGTTCGTAGACGGCGTTGGTGATCCAGATGGAGAAGACGCCGACGGCCGCGCAGACGGAGGCGGTGGCGAACACGACCACGGCGACGACCAGCGCGGCGACCCAGGGTTTGCCGAAGGCGAGCATCGCCACCGCCGTACCGACGCTGAACCCGCCCACGACGGCGTACATGTGCAGGCGTTCCCGCAGGCCGAAGCAGAGGACACCGGTGCCCAGGACCATGACGATGCCGTAGGTGACGCCGGCCGCGCTGCCGACGTCCTCGCCGCGCGGCCCGTGGGCCTCGATCGCGAGGGACAGGACACCGATGACGGCGGTGAGCGCGCCGAACCCGTACAGCAGCCGTACGGGCTGGTCGCGCACCCCCCGATGCCAGTCCATGGCCCACGAGACGACCACCATGATGGCCACCCCGTGCAGCACGACCAGCGCCATCAGCACCCCGCCGAGCCCCGGCCCCAGCGCCCCGAGAGCCGGCAGCACCCCGCACGCCTCGATCACCCCGAACGAGCCGATCGACCACCGCGTGTACGTGTCGAACTTCTCCGGCGTGCTCTTCTTCCCCCACCAGCCCCGCATGATCTCCAGTCCCTCAGCGCCGGGGTTCCCACTTGAACCACCGCTGCACAGCAAACACGGCGAGCACGGTCCAGGCCAGCCCGGTCAGTACGGCCCCCAGCGCGTCGTACGCGGACAGCTCCCCGGTCCACCCGCCCCGGATCAGCTCGATCGCCGGGGAGAGCGGCAGCAGCCCCAGCACGGAGGCGGCCCGGTCGGGGAACGCCTCCAGCGGCACGGCGACCCCGGACATGATCATCGACACGAAGGTGAACGGCATCGGCGTGACCTGGGCGCTCTCCGCGGTCTTCGTCACCCCGGACGTCACCGCGGCCAGCGCCGCACACACCGAGAACCCCAGCACCACGCCCAGCACGGCGAGATGGGGCGCCTTCGGCAGCCCGACGTCGACCAGGACCATGGACCCGACGACGAGGACGACGGTCTGGAGCAGCCCCGTCGCGATCATCGGCAGCGCGGTCCCGACGAGGATCTCGCCGTCCCGCAGCTCCCCGGTCCGCAGCCGCTTCAGCACGAGCTCCTCGCGCCGCATCGTGTAGATCGCGGCGAGCGTCGAGTACACCCCGAACAGCATCGCGAACCCGATCCCGGCGGGCAGCAGCACCTGCCCGATGTCGAGCCCCATCTCCTTCAGCATCTTGTCGTCCGTGAACGACGCGATGCTGAACGGCAGCAGCAGCGGCACCAGCGCCGCCGTGACGAGCGTGCTCCGGCTGCGCACCAGCAGTGTGAACTCGGCCCGCGCGAGCGCCCGCATCCGCCCCGCCGGCGTCGTCGTCATCACGACCCCGCTCATACCGACACCCCTTCCTTGCGCTCCGAGGCGATCCCGAGGAACGCCTCCTCCAACGAGGCCGACCGCACGTCCAGCCGCCCCAGCTCCACCCCGGCGGTCCGCGCCCACACGAGCACCTCGGTGGCCGTCCGCTGCAAGTCGTGCGTCCGCAGCCGTACGAGGCCCCCCTCGACGGAGTGCTCGGTCACCCCGAGTTCCCCGAGCGGCGGCAGGTCCCCGACGAAGTACCCCGGGGGCAGCTCGAAGGAGATCCGGGACGGCCGCGAGGCGGTCACCTCGGCCGGCGTCCCCGAGACGGCGATGCTCCCGGCGTGCATGATCGCGAGCCGGTCCGCGAGCCCCTCGGCCTCCTCCAGGTAGTGCGTGGTGAGCAGCACGGTCGTCCCGGAGTCCCGTAGCGCCCGCACCAACTCCCAGGTGTCGCGCCGCCCTTCGACGTCCAGCCCGGTCGTCGGCTCGTCGAGGAACAGCACCTCGGGGTCGCCGAGCAGGGCGAGCGCGAGGTCGAGGCGCCGCCGCTCCCCGCCGGACAACTGCTTGACCCGGACGCGGTGTTTGCCGCCGAGCCCCACCAACTCCAGTGCCTCGCCGATGGGTCGGGCGCCGCTGACGCAGCCCGACCACATCTTCGCGGTCTCGGTGACCGTCAACTCCGAGGGGAATCCGCCCTCTTGGAGCATGACCCCGGTCCTGGGCCGGACGGCGGCCCGCTCGGCGTACGGATCGTGCCCGAGCACGCGCACCCGCCCCCCGCTCGGCTGCGCGAGCCCCTCCAGCAGCTCGACCGTCGACGTCTTGCCGGCCCCGTTGGTGCCGAGCAGCGCGAAGACCTCGCCGCGCCCGACCTGGAAGCTCACCCCGCGGACCGCCTCGAATCCGCCCCCGTACACACGCCGGAGGTCCTCGACCTCGATCACGTGTTCTTTCGTCCCCATGGCGTTCATGCATTCAGCGTCCCCCGCGCCGGCAGGGCGCAGCAGTGCGCGATGTCATCGGCCGGCATGACAAATGTCAGATGCCTGAACGGCACACGAAAAAGGCCCGGTTCCGAAGAACCGGGCCTTTGACCCTGAGCGGACGACGAGGCTCGAACTCGCGACCTCAACCTTGGCAAGGTTGCGCTCTACCAACTGAGCTACGTCCGCACTGCATCCGACCGGCTCCCACCGATCGGCGCGAGCACCACCCTACCTGATCCACAAGCCAGACCGGTACGACGATGCAGAGCGGGTGACAGGAATTGCACACTGCGCCTTCCCCCTGGAAGGGGGATGTTCTGCTACTGAACTACACCCGCACAACCTGCCTGGCCTGGGTTTTTCTCCCGTGCCCGGCGGCGTGCTCCAGACATTAGCCGATCAGCGGGGGGGTAACGCAAGTCGGCTGCCCCCGGGCCCTCCTGAGGGCCTGCCGGGGGCAGCCGCGCCCGCCGCTACTGCGCCTCGGCGAACGCCTCGTAGACCTTCTTGGGGATACGGCCGCGGGCCGGCACGTCCATCTTGTTGGCCAGGGCCCAGGCCCGGACGGCGGACGGGTCGGGGGCGACCTCCGTCTGCTTGTACGCCTTGCCGGAGCGCGACCGCTTACGGCCGGCGTCCACGTACGGCGCGAGCGCCTTACGCAGTTTCTTGGCATTGGCTTCATTCAGGTCGATCTCGTACGACTTGCCGTCGAGCCCGAACGCGATCGTTTCCGCCGCTTCCGAGCCGTCGATGTCGTCAAAGAGAGTGACCACGACCTTCTGCGCCACGAATATCGGTCCCTTCGGCTGAAAATGCCAATTTTTTTGTACGGTACAGCGCTCACTAATAAAAAGTGAAGCCGACTAAATCTCCCCGCGTGTCAGGTGCGCAATACCTGCCGGGGGTCGATCGAGGATCTTTCCCGTAACTTTTCCCGAACGCCCCCGTCCGATACCGGATCGTGATGGCGGTCACGTAGCTTCCTACAACTCTACGCGGGTAGAAATTTTGTCCGGGTAGTCTGAAGCCACCTGCCGGAACAGCCGCAGGAACCCAAGCACCACACCACCGGGAGTGCCCGTGGCACGCGTCGTAGTCGACGTCATGCTCAAGCCGGAGATCCTCGACCCCCAGGGCCAGGCGGTGCAGCGCGCACTGCCGCGTCTGGGTTTCGACGGGATCTCGGATGTCCGTCAGGGAAAGCGATTCGAACTGGAAGTTGACGGACCCGTGGACGAGGCCGCCCTCGCCCGCATCCACGATCTCGCGGAATCCTTCCTCGCCAACACGGTGATCGAGGACTTCACGGTCAAGGTCGAAGAAGTCGCGGAGGCGGCCAAGTGACCGCTCGTATTGGCGTCGTCACTTTCCCCGGGAGTCTCGACGACCGTGACACCCAGCGCGCGATCCGCCTCGCCGGTGCCGAACCCGTCGCTCTCTGGCACAAGGACAAGGATCTCCACCAGGTCGACGCCGTCGTCCTTCCCGGCGGTTTCTCCTACGGCGACTATCTCCGCGCCGGCGCCATCTCCCGTTTCTCTCCCGTGATGGAGACGGTCATCGAGCAGGCGAAGGCCGGTATGCCGGTCCTCGGCATCTGCAACGGCTTCCAGGTCCTCACCGAGGCCCACCTCCTGCCCGGCGCGATGCTCGGCAACAACCACCTGCACTTCATCTGCCGCGACCAGAAGCTGCGGGTGGAGAACGCGGACACGGCCTGGACGTCCGACTACGAGGCGGGCCAGGAGATCCACATCCCGCTGAAGAACATGGACGGCCGCTACGTCGCCGACGAGTACACGCTCGACAAGCTGGAGGCCGAGGGCCGGGTCGCGTTCCGCTACCTGGACCTGAACCCCAACGGCTCCCTGCGCGACATCGCGGGCATCACGAACGAGGCCGGCAACGTCGTGGGCCTCATGCCGCACCCCGAGCACGCGGTCGAGCCGCTCGTCGGCACCGGCCGCACCGACGGCCTCCCCTTCTTCACCTCGATCCTCAAGAAGCTGGTCAACGCATGAGCCGCACGCCTCTGGACACGGTCGAGCACGCGGCCTCCACTCCCGATGTCGCGCTGCCCTGGGCCGAACTCGGCCTGAAGAAGGACGAGTACGAGCGCGTCGTCGAGATCCTCGGCCGCCGCCCGACCGGCGCCGAACTCGCCATGTACTCCGTCATGTGGTCCGAGCACTGCTCGTACAAGTCCTCCAAGGTCCACCTCCGCCAGTTCGGCGAGAAGGCCCCGCACTCCGACGCGCTGCTCGTGGGCATCGGGGAGAACGCGGGCGTGGTCGACGTCGGCCAGGGCTACGCGGTCACCTTCAAGGTCGAGTCGCACAACCACCCCTCGTACGTGGAGCCTTACCAGGGCGCGGCCACCGGTGTCGGCGGCATCGTCCGCGACATCATCGCGATGGGCGCCCGCCCGGTCGCGGTCGTGGACCCGCTGCGCTTCGGCGCGGCCGACCACCCCGACACCAAGCGCGTCCTGCCCGGCGTCGTCGCGGGCATCGGCGGCTACGGCAACTGCCTGGGCCTGCCCAACATCGGCGGCGAGGTCGTCTTCGACGCCTGCTACCAGGGCAACCCGCTGGTCAACGCCGGTGCCATCGGCGTCATGCGGCACGAGGACATCCACCTCGCGAAGGCGTCCGGCGCGGGCAACAAGGTCATCCTGTACGGGGCCCGCACCGGCGGCGACGGCATCGGAGGGGCCTCGATCCTCGCCTCCGAGACCTTCGACGACGCGAAGCCCTCGAAGCGCCCGGCGGTCCAGGTCGGCGACCCCTTCCAGGAGAAGCTGCTCATCGAGTGCACGCTCGAAGCCTTCGCCGAGAAGCTGGTCGTCGGCATCCAGGACCTCGGCGCGGCCGGACTCTCCTGCGCCACCAGCGAGTTGGCGTCCAACGGCTCCGGCGGCATGCGCGTCACGCTGGACGACGTCCCGCTGCGCGACTCCACGCTCTCGCCCGAGGAGATCCTCATGAGCGAGTCGCAGGAACGCATGTGCGCGGTCGTGGAGCCGTCCAAGGTCGACCGCTTCCTCGCGATCTGCGAGAAGTGGGACGTCATCGCCACCGTCATCGGTGAGGTCACCGACGGCGACCGGCTGGAGATCTTCTGGCACGGCGGCAAGATCGTCGACGTCGACCCGCGCACGGTCGCGCACGACGGCCCGGTGTACGAGCGCCCCTACGCCCGCCCCTCCTGGCAGGACGCCCTCCAGGCGGACGGCGCGGAGAAGCTGGCACGCCCGTCTTCCGGTGATGAACTCCGCGCCCAGGTACTCCAGTTGGTGTCCTCCCCCAACCAGGCGTCCAAGAGCTGGATCACCTCCCAGTACGACCACTTCGTGCAGGGCAACACGGTGCTGGCGCAGCCCGAGGACTCCGGGATGATCCGCATCGACGAGGAGAGCGGCCTCGGCGTCGCGATCGCCACGGACGGCAACGGCCGCTTCGCGAAGCTGGACCCTTACACGGGCGCGCAGTTGGCGCTCGCGGAGGCGTACCGGAACGTCGCGACGACCGGGGCGAAGCCGCTCGCGGTCTCCGACTGCCTGAACTTCGGTTCGCCCGAAGACCCCGCCGTCATGTGGCAGTTCGCCGAAGCGGTGCGTGGACTGGCCGACGCCTGCCAGCAGTTGGGGACGCCGGTCACCGGCGGCAACGTCTCCCTGTACAACCAGACCGGCGAGGCCGCGATCCACCCGACGCCGGTGGTCGCGGTGTTGGGCGTCATCGACGACGTCGCCCGCCGCACGCCGGTCGCCTTCCAGGAAGAGGGCCAGCTCCTCTATCTCCTCGGCGACACCCGCGAGGAGTTCAGCGGTTCGGCGTGGAGCCAGGTCGTCCACGACCACCTGGGCGGCCTTCCCCCCAAGGTCGACCTGGAGCGCGAGCGTCTCCTGGCGGACATCCTCATCTCCGCCTCCCGCGACGGCATGATCGACTCCGCCCACGACCTCTCGGACGGCGGCCTCATCCAGGCGGTCGTGGAGTCGTCCCTGCTCAGCGGCTTCGGCGCCCGCCTCGTCGTCCCCGACGGCCTGGACGCCTTCACCTTCCTCTTCTCGGAATCGGCAGGCCGAGCCGTCGTCTCCGTCCCCCGCTCCGAGGAACTCCGCTTCAACGACATGTGCGGCGCGAGGGGCCTCCCGACGACGCGCATCGGCGTCGTGGACGGCGAAGAGGTGGAACTCCAGGGCGAGTTCACCCTCCCCCTCACGGAACTCCGCGAGGCCCACGAGGCGACGATCCCGGCCCTCCTCGCATAACCCCTCCGGGCAGCTACGACGACGAGGTCCCGTCCGCGTTCAGGACGGGACCTCGCCGTGTCCCAGCCCGGCCGCCCGCGCCCACCCGCGCAGGTCCCCGCAGGTCGGGTCGGTGGCCGCGGACCGGCCGGTGATCGTGTGCAGGGCGTGCGGCAAGTACCGCCGCAGGACGCGGAGCCCAGGAGAACGGACGTACACGCACAGCCGCAGCGCCAGTACGGCGGTCTCCTCCTCGTCGTCCGTGCACGCGCCCGGCACGCCCACCAGAAACGCGTAGTCGGCCCCGTCGCGCACCACGCGCACGACGGCCTTCAGCGGAACGGCGTACAGCGTCCCGACGGACAGCGAACTCCCCTCGGCCACGGCGTCCTTGACCGCCGCGTGCAACACGACCCCCGCGAAGACCCCGAACAGATACTCCCCCCGCTCCACCCCCATCCCCCGGAACTCCTCCCGCCTGCTGTCCCGCCGCCACCCCTCCACATCCACCAACGGCAACAGACACCTCCCCAACCACAAACACTCCGCCCAAACCCCGTCCTCCGCCCCCACCACCGTCAGCCCACCTCCCCCCTCCCCATTCTCCGACCCCGGATTCCTCCCTCAAGAACACTTCCCGCCAAGCTGCCTATCCCTTTCCAGGGCGCCGGATGAGACGCTGAAAGTAAGCAACACGCCTGATTCCCAAGCGAGTTGTGCCGACTGGCGGTTGGTGGGGCACCACCGGAGGGCGGGGGACCGATGGAGATCAGATTCGATGCGGAGGGTCCGGACCTGGAGCGTGAACTCCGCTCCCTGCACGGCTGGCTGGCCGACGACCTGGCCCTGCGCGGACACGTCCGCCTGAACAAGGTCGTCACCGATGAACCGGGCCGCATGTCACCGGGGCTCGCCGCCGTCCTCGCGATCGTCTCCACGACCGCCGGACTCGCACAGCTCCCCTTCTCCTACCTCGCCTGGAGACAAGGCATCCGGCCCCGAAGGCCCCGGATCACCATCAACATCGTCAACGCCGACCCGGCGGAGGTGGAGGAGATCCTGCGCCGCTTCCGGACCGAGGACGAGGGCGACAGGTGAGCGGGGAGGCCGCGCCGGACACCCGGATCGACCCTCAGCGCTCGGCCTGCGTCCTGATCGGCGTCGACCAGTACACCCGCCTGGACAAGCTGCCCAGCGTCCGCCTCAACCTCAGCCGACTGAGTGCCGCACTCATGAAGAGCGAGATCTGGGGTATCCCGAAAGAGCGTGTCCGTGAGGTTCGCAACCCCAGGCTGGCCACTGACCTCACCGACCCGATCCGAGATGCCGGCAAGCTGGCCGAGGACGCGCTGATCGTCTACTACGCGGGCCACGGCCTCATCGACCCGGAAGGCAAGGACGGACGCGGTCTCCTCCTCACCCTGACGGGCTCTGTCGACGGTCAGAAGGAGACGAGCGTGCGCTCCGCCGATCTGAGCGCCGCGATGAAAGGTGTCGGCAACGTCCGCCACCGCATCCTCATCCTCGACTGTTGTTACAGCGGCCGGATGCTGGGGGAGATGGCCGGTGCCGGCAAGGCCGCCGAGCAGGCGCTGAAGAGCGTCCAGGGTTCGTACATCATGGCGTCCGCACCATCGGACCGTCCCTCCCACTCACTCGGCCCCGGCCAGTGCACCGTCTTCACCGGCGCCCTCCTCGACGTCATGGAGAAGGGCGTACCCGACGGGTTGCCGCTGCTCAGCCTCGACCACCTCTTCGACGCCGTGAAGCGGCACATCACAACCCTCAGGCTGCAACACCCCCAGGACCCGCAGAACCAGGACCGCAACAACACCGGCAGCGTCGACTTCATCCACAACGTCGCCGTCCGCCCACCTCTCGTCACCCCCGCTCCCCCCGCCTCTCCCCGCCGCACCCTCGCCTGGTCCCTCGCCGCCGGTGCCCTGGGCCTCACCCTCGGCCTGGGCACGCAACCCGCCGTCGACTGGTTGCAGAGCCACCCCGTCCCCGCCACGGGCTCCTGCGGAAACCCGGCGGCAGCCGGGGAACCCGCGCGCGCCCATCTCCTCGACCACTCCGACGCCCTCGACAAGAAGAACGTCAGCTACACCGAGGTCAAGGGCCTCTCCGGCCTCGCTCTCCTCCCAGAGACCGGCACCGAGACCGGCACCGGCACCTCGGGCCAGGACGTCCGTGCCCTCGCCGTCGCCGACAACTCCCCCGGCCTGCTCTTCCCCCTCACCCTCGGCACCCCCACCAGCCTCGGCCCCACCGTCGGCACCCCGCGCGCCCTGCGCGACCCGAACGGCGCCGACTTGCCTGACTGGTACGACGCCGAAGCACTCGTCGTCGAGAAAGGCGCGCGCACCGTCCTGATCGGCTCCGAGTCCGGGCCGACCGTCCGCCGCTTCGACATAGCCACCGGCCGGCAGCTCGGTCCCGACTTCGCGGTACCCAAGAACCTGCACTACTGGCCCGAGGGAGGCGCTCAGACCGGCCGCTCCATCGAGTCCCTCGCCCTGAGCCCCGACGGCCGCCACCTCTACGCGGGCTGGGAAGCACCTCTCGCCAGTGACGGAGACCGGCGCGGCCGGGGCATCATCCGCATCCAGCGCTACACCGGCACCCCCGGCGGCACGTACACCCCGGACGCCCAGTACGCCTACCTCGCCGGTGACGGCATGTACCTGGTCGAACTCGCCGCCATCGACGACAAGGGCGGCCTCCTCGCACTGGAACGCCAGCACGTGGGCGGCCTCGGCACGGCGATCCGCGTGGTCCAGCTCTCCGTGGCGGACGCCCAGGACGTCACGGACGAGAAATCCCTCTACGGCCTTCCCGTCGACCTCTACGCGGACCAGACCGCCCTCTTCGACCTGGAGGACTGCCCGGCGGGCAGCCCCGGTGCCCTCGCCACCCCGGCCTCCGCACCGAACACCCCCCTCGTGGACAACGTCGAGGGAATGGCCCTCGGCGCCTCTTGGGCCACCGGCCCCCACAAAGGCTGGCGTCCTCTCTACCTGATCTCCGACGACAACGGCAGCGCCGACCAGATCACCCGCCTCTACTCCCTGCGTGTGCGCCTGTACGACAAGCTGTGAGCTTCGGCCGTCAGTAAGTAGGCTCCGGCCATGCCGCCCAGAAAACGCCCCCGCACCTACGACCCCACCAGAATCCGCACCGCGATCCTCACCCAGCTCACCCACCTCGACACCGCCGCCCGGTCCCTCACGGAGGCCGGCCTCGCCCGCCCCACCAGACTCGGCGACTGGACCGTGCGGGAGCTGGTCGCGCACATCGGGATGGCGGTCACCGCGGTGGGCCGGGCGCTGGAGCTTGCGGAGCCGGTCAAGCAGGACGCGACTCTCCTCGACTGGCCCTTCGCGACCGCCGCGAACGCGGGGGCGATCGACGGGTTCACGCGCAGGCTCGCCCAGGAGGGGGCGACGGACCTCGCGGCGACCGCCCGCACCCTCGCCGAGCAGCTCGACGCCCACCCCGGGACGAGGCTCCTCCAGACCAACGTCGGCGCGATGCCCCTCGCCGAGTACCTGGTGACCCGTACGGTCGAGCTGGTCGTGCACACGGACGACCTGAACGCGGCCCTCCCCGAGGCGGAGGTCCCGTACGACAGGCAGGCGCTCGCCGCCGCCACCCGCCTCCTCGCCGACGCCCTCGCCGAGAAGGCCCCCGGCGGGTCCACGGAGGTGCGTGTCCCGCCGTTCGCGGTGGTGCAGTGCGTCCAGGGGCCGAGGCACACCCGCGGCACCCCGCCGAACGTCGTCGAGACGGACCCGCTGACCTGGATCAGACTGGCGACAGGGCGGATGACCTGGGGAAACGCCCTGGAGGAAGCCACCCTCACCGCCAGCGGCGAACGCGCCGACCTCACCCCCTACCTCCCCCTCATGTCGTAAGCCACAAAGACCCGAATGATGTGCGACACCTCACTCACCAGTACGGCAAACCGGACCCCCTGAATCCGACCGCACCTCGCTGACCAGCGGAAACGCAGAAGTAACCGACTACTGACCGGTATCCCCAATTCGGACCAGTGCTCGGCCTCGCCTACACTCGGAGCCGTGCCACGTGGTGACGGTCGACTCAGTCATGATCTGCTCCCCGGTGAGAAGGGCCCCCAGGACGCCTGCGGCGTCTTCGGAGTCTGGGCTCCCGGCGAAGAGGTCGCCAAACTCACTTACTTCGGGCTGTACGCCCTCCAGCATCGGGGCCAGGAATCCGCGGGAATCGCGGTCAGCAACGGCTCCCAGATCCTCGTCTTCAAGGACATGGGGCTCGTCTCCCAGGTCTTCGACGAGACCTCCCTCGGTTCGCTCCAGGGTCATATCGCGGTCGGTCACGCCCGCTACTCGACCACCGGCGCCTCCACCTGGGAGAACGCCCAGCCGACGTTCCGCGCCACCGCGCACGGCTCGATCGCGCTCGGCCACAACGGCAACCTGGTCAACACCGCGCAGCTCGCGGAGATGGTCGCGGACCTGCCCAAGCAGGAAGGCGGCCGTACGCCCCGCGTCGCGGCCACCAACGACACCGACCTGCTGACGGCGCTGCTCGCCGCCCAGCGGGACGCGGAGGGCACCCCCCTGACCATCGAGGAGGCCGCCCACGCGATCCTCCCGAAGGTCCGCGGCGCCTTCAGCCTCGTCTTCATGGACCAGCACACCCTCTACGCCGCCCGCGACCCGCAGGGCATCCGCCCGCTGGTCCTCGGCCGGCTGGAGCGCGGCTGGGTCGTCGCCTCGGAGTCCGCCGCCCTCGACATCTGCGGCGCCAGCTTCGTCCGCGAGATCGAGCCCGGCGAGTTCATCGCGATCGACGAGAACGGTCTGCGCACCTCCCGATTCGCGGATGCGAAGCCCAAGGGCTGTGTCTTCGAGTACGTCTACCTCGCCCGCCCCGACACCGACATCGCCGGCCGGAACGTCTACGCGTCCCGCGTCGAGATGGGCCGGAAACTGGCGAAGGAGGCCCCCGCCGAGGCCGATCTCGTCATAGCGACCCCGGAATCCGGCACCCCCGCCGCGATCGGGTACGCCGAGGCGTCCGGCATCCCCTTCGGCAACGGCCTGGTGAAGAACGCGTACGTCGGCCGGACCTTCATCCAGCCCTCGCAGACCATCCGCCAGCTCGGCATCCGGCTCAAGCTGAACCCCCTCAAGGACGTCATCAAGGGCAAGCGCCTGGTCGTCGTCGACGACTCGATCGTCCGCGGCAACACCCAGCGCGCCCTGGTCCGCATGCTCCGCGAGGCGGGCGCCGCCGAGGTCCACATCCGGATCTCCTCCCCGCCGGTGAAGTGGCCCTGCTTCTTCGGCATCGACTTCGCGACCCGCGCCGAACTCATCGCCAACGGCATGACCGTCGACGAGATCGGTACGTCACTCGGCGCCGACTCCCTGGCGTACATCTCCATCGACGGCATGATCGAGGCGACCACCATCGCCAAGCCGAACCTCTGCCGCGCCTGCTTCGACGGCGAGTACCCGATGGACCTCCCGGACCCCGAACTGCTCGGCAAGCAGCTCCTGGAGACCGAGCTGGCGGCAGGCACGGCCGCCCCGGCTGCCGTCGACGCGATCCGTCGCCCGTAAGCCTCCGCAGTACGACAGGAAAGTCACAGTCATGTCTGAGACCACCGGTGCCAGCTACGCCGCGGCCGGCGTCGACATCGAGGCGGGCGACCGCGCCGTAGAACTCATGAAGGAGTGGGTGAGGAAGACGCAGCGCCCCGAGGTCCTCGGCGGCCTCGGCGGCTTCGCCGGCCTCTTCGACGCCTCCACCCTCAAGGGGTACGACCGTCCCCTGCTCGCCTCCGCCACGGACGGCGTCGGCACGAAGGTCGACGTCGCCCGCCGCCTCGGCGTGTACGACACGATCGGCCACGACCTCGTCGCCATGGTCATGGACGACATCGTGGTCTGCGGCGCCGAGCCCCTCTTCATGACCGACTACATCTGTGTCGGCAAGGTGCATCCCGAGCGTGTCGCCGCGATCGTGAAGGGCATCGCCGAGGGCTGTGTCCTGGCCGGCTGCGCGCTGGTCGGCGGCGAGACGGCCGAGCACCCCGGCCTGCTGGGCCCGGACGACTTCGACGTCGCCGGCGCGGGCACCGGCGTGGTGGAGGCCGACCGCCTCCTCGGCGCCGAGCGCATCCGCGAGGGCGACACGGTCATCGCGATGGCCGCGTCCGGCCTCCACTCCAACGGCTACTCCCTGGTCCGCCACGTCCTCCTGGACCAGGCGAAGCTGTCGCTGGAGGCGGAGATCGCCGAGCTGGGCCGCACGCTGGGCGCCGAACTCCTGGAGCCCACCAAGATCTACTCCCTGGACTGCCTCGCGCTCACCCGCACGACGGACGTCCACGCCTACTCCCACATCACCGGCGGCGGCCTCGCGGCCAACCTCGCCCGTGTGATCCCCGACACCCTCCACGCCGTGGTCGACCGCTCCACCTGGACGCCGGCCCCGATCTTCGACCTCGTCGGCCGCACCGGCAAGGTCGAACGCCTGGAGCTGGAGAAGACCCTCAACATGGGCGTCGGCATGATCGCCATCGTCCCCGAGGAGGCCACTGACGTGGCCCTGACGACCTTGGCGGACCGTGGGGTGGAGGCGTGGGTCGCGGGCGAGATCGAGGCGCGTGGAGGCCACGAGGCAGGCGCGGAGCTGGTTGGAGATTACGCGAGCTGAAACGGACCTAGGGGCGCGGGGAACTGCGCGACCAGCCACAGCGGACCCGCACCCGAAATCCGGCCAAAAAATGGACAGCACAAAACCCGGTCCGATGATCCCCGGACCGGGTCGGGTGCGGCCAAACCGTCGGAGACCTACGCCCCGCGACGATGTTGGTGTTGGGATGACGGCGACTCATCGTCGTCGTCATCGTCCCCGTACAGCTCGGCGTACCGTGCGTACGGGTCATCCTGCCCATCATCATCGTCGTCGTCCTCGAACGGCTCAGCGTTCGGCGGAACACTCGATGGCGATGCGCCCAGCTCACTGGCCAGGCGTGAGAGATCCGTCCCGCCGCTGTTGTACTTCAGCTGGCGGGCGACCTTCGCTTGCTTGGCCTTGGCCCGGCCGCGCCCCATGGCTCGACCCCCTCAATGACGGGGCTCGACGGCCCCAGAGTCTTGACACGCGTTCATGATCCAGAACGGACTCTCCGTGGAGAGGCCGTCCGTAGGGCTCCCACGGTACCTGAGCCCGCACCCATACGGTACGTCGCCCGTGGCGGGCGCGTGCGCCCGGCCTCGGTGAGACATGCCGTCATGGCTGGTCAGTGGCGATTTTAACCACTTATTGGCGGCCGACCCGCCGGGAAGAGTGAGAGTTCTCTCCAACTTTCCTCCCGGCGGTACCGCGAGCACGGATCTGCGGGCGGTCACCAGCCCCGCGCGAGAGCCCCCTCGTGCATCCGCTGCTCGGCGATCCGGTCGGCCGCGGCGGCCGGCGGAATCCCGTCGGACTTCGCACGTGCGAATATGGCGAGCGTCGTGTCGTAGATGCCCGCCGCCTTCGCCCGGCACCGCTCGAAGTCGAAGCCGTGCAGCTCGTCGGCGACCTGGATGACCCCGCCCGCGTTCACGACGTAGTCCGGCGCGTAGAGGATGCCCCGGTCGGCGAGGTCCTTCTCGACGCCGGGGTGGGCCAGCTGGTTGTTGGCGGCGCCGCACACCACGCTCGCGGTCAGCGCCGGCACGCTCGCGTCGTCCAGCGCCCCGCCGAGCGCGCACGGCGCGTACACGTCGAGCCCCTCGACCCGGATCAGCGCCTCGGTGTCCTCGACGGCCCGGACCTCCGGATGCAGGTCGAGAACCCGGCGTACGGCGTCGTCGCGCACGTCCGTGACGACGACCTCGGCGCCCTCCGCGAGGAGGTGGCCGACGAGGTGGTGGCCGACCTTGCCGACCCCGGCGATACCGACCCGGCGGCCGGCGAGGGAGGGGTCGCCCCAGAGGTGCTCGGCGCTGGCGCGCATCCCCTGGTAGACGCCGAACGCGGTGAGGATCGAGGAGTCGCCGGCGCCGCCGTTCTCGGGGGAGCGCCCGGTCGTCCAGCGGCACTCGCGCGCGACGACGTCCATGTCCGCGACGTACGTGCCGACGTCGCACGCGGTGACGTACCGCCCGCCCAGCGAGGCCACGAACCGGCCGTAGGCGAGCAGGAGTTCCTCGGTCTTGTCGCGCTGCGGGTCGCCGATGATCACGGCCTTCCCGCCACCGTGGCCGAGCCCGGCCATGGCGTTCTTGTACGACATCCCGCGCGCGAGGTTCAGCGCGTCGGCGACGGCCGCCTCCTCGGAGGCGTAGGGGTAGAACCTGGTCCCGCCGAGCCCGGGGCCCAGCGCGGTGGAGTGCAGGGCGATGACGGCCCTGAGGCCGGTCCTGCGGTCCTGGCAGAGCACGACTTGCTCATGGCCACCCTGGTCGGAGTGGAACAGGGTGTGCAGGATGCCGTTGGATACGTCGGTCACTGTGGTGACTCCCAAGTAACTGGCGGCGGTTGGGGTCGGACCCCGTACAGGTGGCGGGGCCTGTCCGCACGAGCGTAGAGCTTTTCGGCCACCGGATGCGCTGTGTGAGGGATCACCTCCGTGAGGTGTACGCACGTGCGACGATTTGCACGGCTTTCGGGTTCGTTCATGACCGGTCGGGCAGGTTTTCCGACCGGCGGGCTGGGGAGGGAGCAGGCGTGCCCAAGGTGTCCTCGGTGACCGTCCCGTACGCGGCCTACCTGCGTGTGTACGAGCCCCTGGCCGCCTTCCCCGAGCCGGAGCGCGCGCACTGGGCGCGCTACGCCCGGCGCCGCCGCCGGCCGTCGTACCAGGACGAACTGCGCCGCTCGCTCGCCGACCTGCTGCCGACGCCGCCGGTCGCGGTGCCGGTGCACGAGAGCACCGACGCGTTCGTGATCGAGGCGAACGGCGTGCTGTGCGTGTGCCCCTGGCGGACCCGGCTGCGCGGCTGGCAGGCGCTCGGCGAGCTGGGCGGGCTGCTGCCGCCGCCGGTCCTCGACGCGGTGCTCCCCGAGGTCGTACGGCGCCAGGCGGCCCAGGACTACGACCGCTGGCGGGAGCGCAACCCGGACGCCCGGCCCTGGATCAGGACGGCGACCTGGCAGATCCCGCTGAACTGGTTCGTGCTCGTCTCGGACGAGGAGCGGCGCTACGACAAGGGCACCGCCGACGAGCCGCCCACCCTGCGCTACCGGACGCCGATGGTGCAGGCCAGGCGGCGGGTCGCCCGGGGGCTGAAGGCGCTGCGGAACGCGATCGACGAGGGGCCGCTGATCGACGGGCTCGTGGACGTCGGGCGGTGGCTGGAGGAGTTCCATCCGCGCTCGCTCGTCGAACTCGACTACGGCGGTCTCGTGCACGCGCTGCCGGCCGGGGAGCTGGAGGTCGACCGGTCCGCCGCGGACGTCGCCGAGGGGATCGAGGCGCTGCGGCGCGAGGACGGCGAGGCGGCCGGGGAGGCGTACGGGCGGCTCGTGGAGCGGTGGCGGGCGGTGCGGGATCGCAGGTCCGCGAACTGACCGGTCGGTTAACGGGACGTTGCAAGTAACTGATCCGTCATCACATGTGACGCAGGTCACGGCTCGAACGTTGTCGAACAGCGTACGGTCTGCCGTACTTCGTCCTGAGGTTCGGAAACTGATGGGACGTTGGTCCCGATCCGGGCTTTTGTGTCAAGCGTGACAGACCGCACGTAACTGACCCTTGCGTCCCTCGCCGTTCCTCGTGCCAAAATAGGACAAGGAGCCCGGGGGAGGCTCTGTCTCAGCATTACATGCTTTGGGGGGTCTTGTGACTCCTGATCGCCGCTGTGACTGATCGTCACAGTGGTGTGACTGTCCGCTATGGCATGGTCCATCGGCTTCCGCGGCTGATGACTACCTGGGAGGGCAATTCCATCGGTTTGGCCGACGCGGCTGGACAGATGGTGTAGTTGTAGTGCCGAGGACAAGCCGTTCGTCCTATAACCGACTCGACTCGCGTCCGCCCATTTCGGGCAACGCGGGTCAAGGTGCAGAATTTAGAGGAAAGAACCGAGAAGGTTCGGTTCTCCCGAGGAGGCCGCTCATGACCGCTCGCACCCCTGATGCTGAGCCGCTGCTGACCCCGGCTGAGGTCGCCACCATGTTCCGCGTCGACCCCAAGACGGTCACGCGGTGGGCGAAGGCCGGGAAGCTCACGTCCATCCGTACGCTCGGCGGGCACCGCCGTTACCGCGAGGCCGAGGTTCGCGCACTGCTGGCGGGCATCCCTCAGCAGCGTAGCGAAGCCTGAAAGCCGACTGACCGGGCATTTCGGCGGTTCCCCCATCAGCCGGGATGCTCACACGTTTCACCGCTCGACCGCATGACTGTTTGACCGCGTGACCGTTTGACCGCATGACCGCTTTGCCGCACCAACAGCTCCACACGGCGCGGGCCCTGCCCCAACAGGCCCCTGGCCCATCTCGGGTGTGTCGTCGATCGCGCTGGACTCCGCCGGGTCCAGCGCGATCTTTTTTGTGCGTCTGGAGTCTGTCTACCGGGTGGCTCTGTGAGCGACCTTGTCGTCCCCTGAGCGTCTCTGTCGGATCACCCGTGAGGACCCTCCCGGAGTGGTGCAATTGCACATATTAAATTGACCCCTTGTAGGAGGCTGGTAAGAACCCTCCTCCCACAAACAAACCCCGTGACACCCATCACACCCACACCCTCTTGCCCCCAACCCCCCACTCCCGTAGGGGACTTCTCCCCTCCCCCGTATACCTACCCGCGGAGACGCCGCTAGCCACCTCGACTTCGGGGGGTGCGGGGAGATCGCCTGGAGGCGCATATGCGGGCCTGCGAGGCCGGCCGCGGGGTCTGGGTCCACCCGGGGCGCCGCGAACGCCTTGAGGGGCCCCTGGAGGGCCCCGGATCTGACGGACGTACAGAACCTGACGCAAACACGAAGAAGGCCCGCACCCCGATGGGGCACGAGCCTTCTTACTTACCTAATGCGGTCCTGACGGGATTTGAACCCGCGGCCTCCACCTTGACAGGGTGGCGAGCACTCCAAACTGCTCCACAGGACCTTGCTTGCGGCTGGGGGAGTTTGTGCTCCCTTGGCTGCGAACAGGACTGTACAGGAGGGGGAGTGGTCAGGTCGAACTCACCCTGGGTGAGGGGGTGATCACGGGGCTTCCGTGTCGATCGCCTTCACGATCCGCTTGTCCGAGACGGGGTAGGCCGTGCCCAGGGCGTGGGCGAAGTAGCTGACGCGCAGCTCCTCGATCATCCAGCGGATCTCCAGGACGGAGGAGGGCACCGGGCGGCCCTGGGGGAGCTGCTCCAGGAGCCAGGCGTACTCGTCCTGCATCTCGTGGACCTTCTCCATACGGGTCGTGTCCCGCTGGACGTTGGTCGGCATCTGCTGGAGCCGCCGGTCGACGGCGACCAGGTACCGCATCAGGTCGGGCAGCCGGCGGATACCCGCCTGCGTCACGAACCCGGGCCGCACCAGCCCGTCCAACTGCGCCCGCACGTCCCGCAGGTTCGCGAGCAGCGCCGGGCTCCCCACGGCCTTCAGACGCCGTTCGGCGGCCTGCCAGGCGGCGAGGACCTGCTGCACCGCCCCGACGGTCCTCACGGTCGTGTCGACGATCTCCGCCCGCACCTTGTCGTACAGCTTCCGGTACGACGACTCGTCCCAGGCCGGCCCCCCGAAGTCCCGGATCAGCTTGTCGGCGGCGGCCATCGCGCAGTCGTCGAACAGCGCCTGGATCGTCCCGTGCGGATTCGCGGACAGCGCCAGCTTCTGCGCGTTGGTCAGCTTCTCGGAAGCGAACTTTGCGGGGTTGACCGGAATGTTGCGCAGAATCAGCCGCCGGGTCCCCTTCCACATCGCCGCCTGCTGCTCCGCCTCCGTGTCGAAGAGCCGCACCGACACCGTGTCCCCGTCGTCCACCAGCGCCGGATACGCCTTGACCGGCTGCCCCCCGCGCCGCGTCTCGAAGACCCGGGTCAGGGAACCGATGCTCCAGTCCGTGAGCCCCTTGCGCTCCAGGGACTCCCCGCCCTCCCGCTCGGCGGTGACCGCGGCGACCTTGGACAGCGCCTGCCGCGCCTTCGGCTTCAGCCGGAGCCGCAGCGCCTCAAGG
The DNA here is from genome assembly GCF_040610055.1 of Streptomyces sp. NPDC004539. Taxonomy (NCBI): domain Bacteria; kingdom Bacillati; phylum Actinomycetota; class Actinomycetes; order Kitasatosporales; family Streptomycetaceae; genus Streptomyces; species Streptomyces sp. NPDC004539. Next base: position 48,139 of record NZ_JBEXLS010000030.1, read on the forward strand.
TCCTTGTCCTCGGCCAGGTTGCGCCGCCGCTCGTCCACGATCCGGAACGTGATCCGCAGATGCTCCGGAACCCGCGACCAGTCGAAGTCGTCCGCCTCGAACGGCACCCCGACCATCCGCTTCAACTCCCGCGCCATGGCGGTCGTCAGCGGACCCTGAAGAGGCACCGCCGCGTCCAGGAACCGCTTCGCGAAGTTCGGCGCCGGCACGTAGTTGCGGCGGATCGGCTTCGGCAGGGAGCGGATCAGCTCCGTCACCAACTCCTCGCGCAGGCCCGGGATCTGCCAGTCGAACCCGTCGTCCGTGACCTGGTTGAGGACCTGGAGCGGGACATGGACGGTCACGCCGTCCGCGTCCGCGCCGGGCTCGAACTGGTACGTCACCCGGAACTTGAGCTGGCCCTGGCGCCAACTGTCGGGATAGTCCGCCTTGGTGACCGCCTCCGCGGACTCCCGGATGAGCATCTCCCGCTCGAAGTCCAGGAACTCCGGCTGCTCGTGCCGCTTGTGCTTCCACCAGGAGTCGAAGTGGGCGCCGGAGACGACGTGTTCGGGCACCCGGGCGTCGTAGAAGTCGAAGAGCGTGTCGTCGTCGACGACGATGTCCCGGCGCCGGGCGCGGTGCTCCAACTCCTCGACCTCGCTGAGGAGTCGGCGGTTGTCCGCGAAGAACTTGTGGTGCGTGCGCCAGTCGCCCTCGACGAGCGCGTTGCGGATGAACAGCTCGCGGCTGACCTCGGCGTCGATCCGCCCGTAGTTGACCTTGCGCTGGGCGACGAGCGGGACGCCGTACAGCGTGACCTTCTCGTAGGCCATCACCGCCGCGAGGTCCTTCTCCCAGTGTGGTTCGGAGTACGTCCGCTTCAGGAGGTGCTCGGCGAGCGGCTCGACCCACTCGGGCTCGATGCGGGCGTTGACGCGGGCCCAGAGCCGGGAGGTCTCCACCAGCTCCGCCGACATCACGAACCGCGGGGGCTTCTTGAAGAGGGCCGAGCCCGGGAAGATCGCGAACTTGGCGTTGCGGGCGCCGAGATACTCGTTCCGGCCGCCCTCCTTGCGGGGGTTGGCGGTGGCGTCCTTCGTCTCCTTCACGTCCTTCATCCCGACGTGGGAGAGGAGACCGGCGAGGAGGGAGACGTGGATGCGGTCGGCGTCGGCGTCCTGCTCGTTGAGCTCGATGCCCATCTGCTTGGCGACCGTACGGAGTTGGGTGTAGATGTCCTGCCACTCGCGGATGCGCAGGAAGTTCAGGTACTCCTGCTTGCACATCCGGCGGAAGGAGCTGGAGCCCCGCTCGCGCTGCTGCTCGCGGACGTACCGCCACAGGTTCAGGAAGGCCAGGAAGTCGCTGGTCTCGTCCTTGAAGCGGGCGTGCTGCTGGTCGGCCTGGGCCTGTTTGTCGGAGGGGCGTTCGCGCGGGTCCTGGATGGAGAGCGCGGCGGCTATCACCATGACCTCGCGGGCGCAGCCGTTCTTGTCGGCCTCCAGGACCATCCGGGCGAGCCGGGGGTCGACCGGGAGCTGGGCCAGTTTGCGGCCGGTCTGCGTGAGCCGGCTGCGGGGGTCCTTCTCCGTCGGGTCCAGGGCGTTGAGCTCCTGGAGGAGTTGGACGCCGTCGCGGATGTTGCGGTGGTCCGGCGGGTCGATGAACGGGAACTTCTCGATGTCGCCGAGGCCGGCCGCGGTCATCTGGAGGATGACGGAGGCGAGGTTCGTGCGCAGGATCTCCGCGTCCGTGAACTCCGGGCGGGTGAGGAAGTCGTCCTCGCTGTACAGGCGGATGCAGACGCCGTCCGACGTACGGCCGCAGCGGCCCTTGCGCTGGTTGGCGCTGGCCTGGCTGACCGCCTCGATGGGCAGGCGCTGGACCTTCGTGCGGTGGCTGTAGCGGCTGATGCGGGCGAAGCCGGGGTCGATGACGTACTTGATGCCGGGGACGGTGAGGGAGGTCTCGGCGACGTTGGTCGCGAGGACGATCCGGCGGCCGGTGTGCTGCTGGAAGACGCGGTGCTGTTCGGCGTGCGAGAGGCGGGCGTAGAGCGGGAGTACCTCGGTGAACCGGTACTTCTTCTTCTCCAGCGCGTCGGCGGTGTCCCGGATCTCCCGTTCCCCCGAGAGGAAGACGAGGATGTCGCCGGGGCCCTCGCCCTGGAGCTCCTCGACGGCGTCGCAGATCGCGGTGATCTGGTCGCGGTCGGAGTCGTCCGAGTCGTCCTCCAGGAGCGGCCGGTACCGGACTTCCACCGGGTACGTACGGCCGCTGACCTCGATGATCGGGGCGTCGCCGAAGTGGCGGGAGAAGCGTTCCGGGTCGATCGTCGCGGAGGTGATGACGACCTTGAGGTCGGGGCGGCGGGGGAGGAGCTGGGCGAGGTAGCCGAGGAGGAAGTCGATGTTGAGGGAGCGTTCGTGGGCCTCGTCAATGATGATCGTGTCGTAGGCGCGCAGCTCGCGGTCCGTCTGGATCTCCGCGAGGAGGATGCCGTCCGTCATCAGCTTGACGAAGGTGGCTTCCGGGTCGACCTGGTCCGTGAACCGCACCTTCCAGCCGACGGCCGCGCCGAGGGGGGTGCGCAGCTCTTCGGCGACCCGTTCCGCGACGGTTCGCGCCGCGATCCGCCTGGGCTGGGTGTGGCCGATCATCCCTCTGACGCCGCGGCCCAGCTCAAGACAGATCTTGGGGATCTGCGTCGTCTTCCCGGAACCGGTCTCGCCGGCCACGATGACGACCTGGTGGTCGCGGATGGCCGCCGCGATGTCGTCCTTCTTCTGGCTGACGGGGAGCTGCTCGGGGTACGAGACGGCGGGCACCCGCCCGGCCCGCACACTCATCCGCTCGGCACACCGCTCCACCTCCTCGCCGATCTCGGCGAGCACCGCGGCCCGCGCCTCCGGTTTCCGGATCTTCCGCGCACCCTCCATCCGTCGCCCGAGCCGCTGCGCATCACGCAACGACAGCTCGACGAGGCGGGAAGCGAGGTTCCCGAGGGCGGGGGCAGGCTGTGTAGACATACGGAACCCAGGATCTCATCCCTACGAAATTCCTGGCGAACCCTTTTGTCCGGGTGGGGTGAGTGATCAAGGGGGCATACAACAAGACCCCGGTCCGAGGACCAGGGTCTGTGCTGTGGCTGGGGCCGGGGTCGAACCGGCGACCTACCGCTTTTCAGGCGGTCGCTCGTACCAACTGAGCTACCCAGCCGAGGAGATCCCCGGGGGGAACTCCAGCGGTCCTGACGGGATTTGAACCCGCGGCCTCCACCTTGACAGGGTGGCGAGCACTCCAAACTGCTCCACAGGACCTTGCGTTGTGCGAACAGTGTCGCACAGGGTGTTGCGTGCCCCCAACGGGATTCGAACCCGTGCTACCGCCTTGAAAGGGCGGCGTCCTAGGCCGCTAGACGATGAGGGCTATCGGCCCGCCTGGGCGCTTCGTCAGCGCGTCGGGGACGTCCAAAGCATATGGGATGGCGGGGGCGATCGCCAAAACGGTTTACGAGGGGGCCGGAGAGGGGAGCGGCCGGGGCTTGTTCTCGGGCGCGAGATGGCGGCTGACCTCGGCCGTCGTCTCCCCGAGCCCGCCGAGCCGGATCTCGTCCCACGCCTGGAGGCGCCGGCTGTCCCGGTCGAAGTAGAGGATCGACGCCTCGATGGGGTCGGGGTGCTTGCCCTCGACGGCACGCAGCCCGCTCCCACCCGTGGACCCCTCGACCTTCAGCCGCGTACCCCGCTTCATCACCTCCGTCCTGCGGTGATGGAGATGCCCCGACAGGACCAGCGGGACGGCCCCGTCGACCTCCCGCGCGGCGGCCGGCTCGTGCACGACCGCCACATCCGCCGCCGGCCCCAGCCGCAGCGCCCCCGCGAGCTGCCGCCCGGCCGCCTCCTGGACGCCCGCCACCCGCGGCGCCGTCCGGTCCGGTGTGAACTGGGGGTCCCCGATCCCCGCGAACCGCAGCCCCGCGAGGGTCACCGCCCGGCCCTCGTCCAGGACGTGCGCGTTCCGCGTCCGCTCCAGGTACCGCTGCGTGCCGAGGGAGTCGTGGTTGCCGCGCACCCAGACGTACGGCGCCCCGAGGTCGGCGACCGGGTCGAGGAACGCGTTCTCGGCGGCCGACCCGTGGTCCGTCGTGTCGCCGGTATCGACGACGACGTCCACGTCGTACTGCTCGACCAGCGACGCGACGATCTTCCAGCTCGCCGGGTTGAGATGGATGTCGGAGACGTGCAGGACCCGGACGGTCGTGGGGTCCGGCTGGTAGACGGGCAGCGTCGAGGTGACGTCGTACAGCTTGGTCACGTTCGTCACCAGGCGGGCCAGTTCCTGCTGGTAGACGTCGAAGTCGCTGACGATGCCGCGCGCGCTGCCGACGAGGGAGGGGGCGGAGGACAGGAGCCCGGAGAAGCGGGGTTCGAGGACGGACTCGGGTTTCCAGGTCGCGACGGCGGTGGCGCCGGAGGCGGTCAGCAGGGCGAGGGCGAGACCGCCGGCGAGCAGGGCCCGGCGCGGGCGCCGGTAGACCGCGAGCCCCAGTGCCGTCGCCCCCGTCACGACCGCCGCGCAGGAGCGGACCGCGAGGTCGAGGGTGCCGTGGGAGACGTCGCGGGCGACCTCGTCCTGGAGGCCGGAGAGGCGTTCGGGGTGGTCGACGAGTGCCTGGGAGCGGACCGGGTCCAGCTGGTCGACGTTGACGTCGAGGCGGACGGGCGCGGTGTGGGTGTCGAGGGAGAGCGCGCCGAGCGGGGAGACGTTGATCTTCGTGCCGCCGGTGAGGGACGGCCGCAGCGTCATCGTCGTGTCCATCGGGCCGACCGGCGTGCGGACGTCGCCCACGACCAGCAGGCCCAGCCAGGCGCCCGCGAGGACGACGGCGACCATGCCGAGGGCGGCCCGCCAGCGGATCAGGGACTCCTGGACGCGCGACACCTGGGCCGTATGCCCGGGGGCGTGTGCGGATATGTGTCGTACCGGAGAATGGGGGTGTGCTGGAGATGACGCGCGAGGAGTTCGAGGAGCTGGTCGCCGAGTCGCTCGACCGGATTCCCCCGGAGCTGACGCGGCTCATGGACAACGTGGCGGTGTTCGTCGAGGACGAACCACCCGCCGACGACCCGGAGTTGCTCGGTCTGTACGAGGGGACGCCGCTCACCGACCGGGGCGAGTGGTACGCCGGTGTGCTGCCCGACCGGATCACGATCTACCGGGGGCCGACGCTGCGGATGTGCGCGACGCGCGAGGAGGTCGTCGCGGAGACGGAGGTGACCGTCGTCCACGAGATCGCGCACCACTTCGGGATCGACGACGAACGGCTGCACGCCCTCGGCTACGGGTGAGGCGCGGGGGCTGAGGCGCGGGGCCGGCTTCGGGTGCGGGTCCTCGAAACGCGGCGCCCCGCGTGTCCTCTTGCGGGCGGCGGGAGTTGGGGAGGGTGACTCTTCCCCACCTCCGGAGGCTCCCGTGCGCTCCTGTTCCGTTTCCGTCCGGCTGGCCGCCTCGCTGCTGGCCGTCGCCGCCGCCTCCGGCTGCATGAGCGTCGGGGACGGTGACGGCGCCGGCGGGGCGAAGCCGTCGCGGTCGGCGGGGCAGCCGGGGGGCGCCGCGCCGGACGGCGGGAAGGCGGGCTCGGGCCGGTACGTGAACGGCTCGCCGCGCGACGGCGACGACAAGGGCGCCCACGACGGGCACGCGGACGACGCCGGCGACCCGTCCGCCTCGCCGTCCGCGTCGGTCTCGGCGGGCGCCTCGCCGTCCGCGCCCGTTCCCGGGCCGGGCGGCAAGCCGGGTCCCGGCAAACCGACGCCGACCCGGTCGGCCGTACCGGAGCCGCCGCAGCCGACGCCGGAGCAGCCGACGCCGTCCCCGGAGCCGCCGTCGGCCTCGCCTGACCCGTCGCCGGTCGAGCCGTCGCCGTCCGCGCAGGAACCGGCTCCAGGGGGCTGACCTGCGGGAACCTCAGGGCCGGGCGGCGGGATTTGCCTACCGGGGGGTGAGGTGCGTATGGTGGTAGATCGTTTGATCCCATTTGCCCGGCGCCAACGCAGAGCGCGCCGTGTGGCGCGTAATCCTTTCTAGCCGTGGCGGACCGCATAGAGGCGGTCGTATTGCAGAAATCACGGAGTTGACGGGCGCGTGCCGACGAGACTCCGGAAGGTTTCGCATACGCATGTCCATTTCCAGTTCTGATCAGGTCGCCGAGTCGGTCGTCGTCGAGTCCGAGGACGTTGTGGAGGCCGCCCCGGCCGCCGTCTCCGAAGAGGCTCCCGAGATCACCTTCGCCGACCTCGGTCTCCCCGAGGGTGTCGTGCGCAAGCTCGCGCAGAACGGCGTCACGACCCCCTTCCCGATCCAGGCCGCGACCATCCCGGACGCGCTCGACGGCAAGGACATCCTGGGCCGTGGCCGCACCGGCTCCGGCAAGACCCTCTCCTTCGGCCTGCCGACGCTGGCGCGTCTCGCCGGCGGCCAGACCGAGAAGAAGCGCCCCCGCGCCGTCATCCTCACCCCGACCCGCGAGCTCGCGATGCAGGTCGCGGACGCCCTCCAGCCGTACGGCGACGTCGTCGGCCTGAAGATGAAGGTCGTCTGCGGCGGTACGTCGATGGGCAACCAGATCTACGCCCTGGAGCGCGGCGTCGACATCCTCGTCGCCACCCCGGGCCGGCTGCGCGACATCATCAACCGCGGCGCCTGCTCCCTGGAGGACGTCGAGGTCGCCGTTCTCGACGAGGCCGACCAGATGTCCGACCTGGGCTTCCTGCCCGAGGTCACCGAGCTGCTCGACCAGGTTCCGGCGGGCGGCCAGCGGATGCTGTTCTCCGCGACGATGGAGAACGAGATCTCCACGCTGGTCAAGCGCTACCTCGTCGACCCCGTCTCGCACGAGGTGGACGCGGCGCAGGGCGCGGTGACGACCATGTCGCACCACATCCTCATCGTGAAGCCCAAGGACAAGGCGCCGGTCACCTCTGCGATCGCCTCCCGCAAGGGCCGCACCATCATCTTCGTCCGCACCCAGCTCGGCGCCGACCGCGTCGCGGAGCAGCTGCGCGAGTCCGGCGTGAAGGCCGACGCGCTGCACGGCGGCATGACCCAGGGCGCGCGCACCCGGACGCTGGCGGACTTCAAGGAGGGCTACGTCAACGTCCTCGTCGCCACCGACGTCGCGGCGCGCGGTATCCACGTCGACGGCATCGACCTCGTCCTGAACGTGGACCCGGCCGGTGACCACAAGGACTACCTGCACCGGGCCGGCCGTACCGCCCGCGCGGGCCGCACCGGGACCGTCGTCTCCCTCTCCCTGCCGCACCAGCGGCGCCAGATCTTCCGGCTCATGGAGGACGCGGGCGTCGACGCCGGGCGGCACATCATCCAGGGCGGGTCGGCGTTCGAGCCCGAGGTCGCGGAGATCACCGGCGCCCGGTCGATGACCGAGGTCCAGGCCGAGTCCGCCGGGAACGCCGCTCAGCAGGCCGAGCGTGAGGTCGCCCAGCTGACCAAGCAGCTGGAGCGGGCGCAGAAGCGTGCCGCCGAGCTGCGTGACGAGGCCGACCGCCTCGTCGCCCGCGTCGCCCGTGACCGTGGCGAGGACCCCGAGGCCGCTGTCGCCGAGGCGCAGGAGCAGGCTGTCGCCGAGGTCGCCGCGGCGGTCGAGGAGGCGGCTGCGGCCGAGGCGCGCGAGGCGCGGCGCGAGCGTGAGCGGGACGACCGTGGCGGGCGGGGCTTCGAGCGCCGTGAGGGCGGTTTCCGCCGCGACCGCGAGGACCGTCCGTTCAACCGTGACCGTCGTGACGACCGTGGTGGCCGTGGGTTCGAGCGCCGCGAGGGTGGCTTCGAGCGTCGCGACAACGACCGTGGTGGCTTCGAGCGCCGCGAGGGCGGGTTCCGCCGCGACCGCGACGACCGTCCCGTCAACCGTGACCGTCGTGACGACCGTGGTGGCCGTGGGTTCGAGCGCCGCGAGGGTGGCTTCGAGCGTCGCGACAACGACCGTGGCGGGTTCGAGCGCCGTGACAACAACGAGCGCGGTGGCTTCGAGCGCCGTGACAACGACCGTGGTGGCTTCGAGCGCCGCGAGGGTGGCTTCCGCCGCGACCGCGACGACCGTTCCGGTCACCGTGGCAGCGACCGCCCCTTCAACCGCGACCGCCGCGACGACCGCCCCGGCTTCCGCTCCGGCGGCCACGACCGCCCCTCCTTCCGCCGCGACGACCACCGCGGCACGGGGTCGGGCACGGGTTCGTCCTTCCGCCGCGACGACAAGCCGCGCTGGAAGCGCAACGGCTGAGCGAACCCTGGCCGTGGCCAGGAGCTGAACGAGACGCCCGACCGGGATTTCCCGGTCGGGCGTCCTGCGTGCGGTGGATGTCGGGCTCAGGAGCGGAGGGGCGTCGCGGGACGGAATCCGTTCGTCCGGCGTACGAGGAGAACCTCGCCCCATACCCTGGCGGTGCGACCTGTACAGAGTGATAGGGGTGAAACCGTGTCATCTGCTGCCCCGGACCCGACCGTCGACCCACTCCGCTTCGGCCAGCGTGTGCAGATCCTTCGCGAGCGCCGGGGGATGACCCGTCGGCAGCTCGCCGACTTTCTCGGTGTCTCCCCGCACACCCTCAAGAAGATCGAGAACGGGCAGCAGCGAGCCCCCGGCCTCGACATGGTGCTACGGGTGGCCGAGGCCCTCAGGGTCCGGGACCTCGCCGACCTGACCGGCCTCCCGGAGACACACGTGGACCTCTTCACCGGCCCCGGACATCCCCGCCTCGCCGCCGTGCGGGCCGCTGTCGACGACCTCGCGATCGACGTCGGCGTCGAACCGCCGCCGATCGCGCACCTGGAGGCCCGGCTGCACGCCGCGTGGCAGGCCCGGCACCGCTCGGAGAACCATCGTGAGGTGATCGGGAAGCTGCTGCCCCACCTGATCCGGGACGCCCAGGCCCTGGTGCGGCACGCCGACTCGGCGAACGACCGGCGCCATGGGCAGGCCCTCCTCGCGGAGGTGTACAGCCTGAGCCAGTTCTTCATCGCCTATCAGCCCGACACCTCCCTTCTGTGGAGGGTCGCCGAACGCGGCATGGTCGCCGCTCAGGACTCCGGGAACCCGCACGCGATCGGTGTCGCCGCCTGGCTACTGGCACAGGCCCACCGCGACTCCGGGCCTCGCCACTACGACGCCGCCGATGTCGTCGACCGTGCGGCGATCCGCCTCCTCGAACCTCTCCTCCCCGAAGCCCCGGACGACGTCCTCGCCATCGCGGGCGCCCTGGAGTTCGAGCTCGGCTACACCGCTTCCCGTCGCCGTGACAACGGCACGGCATGGCGGCATTGGGACAAGGCACGTGAGATGGCCGACCGGCTGCCCGTCGACTACTTCCACCCCGTCACCTCGTTCTCGCGAGCGATCATGGGAGCCCACGCGGTGACGGTCGCGGTCGAGCTGCGCCAGGGCGGGGAGTCCGTACGGCAGGCCGCGAAAGCGGACAGGGCCGTCATCAGGTCGAAGCCCCGCCGGGCCCGGCACCGGATCGAGGAGGCGCGCGGCTACCAGCTCGACGCCCAGCCGGACGTCGCGATCGCCATGTTGGAGAAGGCGGCCGAGGCCGCGCCGGACACGATCCGCTACAACGGCTACGCGAAGCGGATCATCCTGGAGGAGGTCGAGCCGAAGCAGGCCGCCCGGCGTCGGCGGGCCTCGGAGCTCGCGGTCAGGATCGGTCTGCTCGCGGCATAGGGACCGGATTCCGGTCCTCTGCTCCGCAGGGGCACCCCCTGAACCACCGCCCCCCGAACGGACGCCGATCGGGGACGTCCTCGCGGACCCGGGTGAGGGATCTCTCGGATGTGTATCCGTCACGGAACATCTGGCTCTTCAGACTCGGACGGCTCATAGACTGACCGGGCTGCCACGAGAGGAAATGATCACAAATGCGCCCCCTGGAATACCGCGACTACCTGGTTGACCTGCTGAAAAACACCCCCGATGTGCAGCGCGTCGACACCATCGAAGGTGGTCCGCATCCCTACGCACTGACCGTGACCGCCGCAGGCGCCGAACAGCGATGGCAGATCATCGGGCAGCTCGCCGAGGGCGCCAAACACGAGACCCCCACTCCGGCCGTGCACGGCCAGCCGGCTGCCTGGCAGGCCGCCTCCGCGGACGGCGCGCCGGACGCGTGGCTGGCCGGTGTCATCGGTGCGGCGGAATCGCCGGACACCAAGCACATCGAGGTTTGGTCGATCCGCGAGGACAAGTCGAGCCAGGGTCTGACCGTGTTCTTCCACAACGGCGAGCGGGCCTTCGTCCGCAAGGCATGAGACCTCCCTGCGGCCCTTCACCCGGGTGCGCGGCGGAGTGCACCACATATCGGCACCATCTCCAGCGACCAAGGGAGAACTGATCATGTGTGAGTGTCGGAGCGGCCGTCGATTCGACCCCGGTCAGTGCGCCGGCAACTGTCCCGTCTGCGGCGCGGGCGTGGGCTCGGCACCCGGTACCCCGACGACGATGCACCAGCGGAACGGCACCGGGACGGAGACGTGCCCGGGCAGCGGGCAGCCCGCTCAGTGACCTGAGCGTCCGAAGGAACCGGGCCCCGAAAACGCGTACGCCCCCAGCTCGTTGTCCCTCTGAGCTGGGGGCGGTTCCGTAGGCCCTGTCGGACTCGAACCGACAACCAATGGATTAAAAGTCCTTTTTGGCAACTTTAGACCTCGTGCCGCCTCGTATTGCCTCGCACCGCGAACCTCGCGAACAGGCTGCTCAGCACGGGGTTTCGCGTTTTCAGGGGTGCCCTTCAGAGCGTCTCACACCGTCTCGCGATGGCTCGTTACGGGGCACTCGGTTGAGCATCGGTTGAGCAAAAGGGCCCCATCACCTGCGGCGATGGGGCCCTGCGCTTCTCTGCTCAACCAGGCTACTCCCCGACTGGCTCCTCCGACGACGCCTTCCTCTTCTGCCGAGGAACAGCTGCGGCCGACCGCTCTACGAGCGCCTGCTCGTACTCGGTGAAGAGCGGTGTGTAGGTGTCTGCGGTGAGCACGATGGTGGAGTGCCGGAGCTTGACCTTCGCGTCATGGATATCTCCGCCGCCGGCCTTCACGAGTCCCGCCGCACCGTGGCGTAGATCCCGGAGGTTGACCGGTGGCAACCCGGCCTTGGTCCTGATCCTGTCGAACTCGACGCTGACTGTGTCCGGGTTAAGCCAGGAGCCATCCAGCGCGGTCCAGATCTTCCCAGTGTCGATCCAGTCGTACGCCTCCTTGCCGCGTGCCCGCTGTTCGGCAGCCTGAGCGTTCCAGGCATCCCGCTCCCGGAGCTGCTGCGCGCGCCGTTCCTGGAGCACAAGGACGGTCTGTCCATCGATCACGATGGACGCCATCGCCTGGTCCGTCTTGGGGGCCGTCTCGATCAGCGTCTTGCCGTCCTTCACGATCTCTTCGAGGATGTCGATGGTCGGCGGCACACTGTCGAGCGACGTGTTGTCCCACCCGGTTCCTACCGATTCACCACGGCGGGGTCCGTGATGGCCAATCACGTGGTAGATCGAATAGAGCCGGTGCCCCTCGGCAGCGTCCAGGAACTCGCCGAACAGCTCTGGAGTCCAGACCATCACCGAGCTAGGGACCTCCCCCGTCTCCCGCCACCGCGCCACCCTCGCAGGCGTCCACAGGAGCGCCGTAGGCCGTGCCCCGGCGTCCAGCTCAACGTGCTTGGCCGCGTTGAAGGTGATGAGCTGCGAGGCGATCGCCTTGTTGAGGGCGACCCGCAGAGTACGGCGGATCGCCTGCCGGGTCGCTGGCCCGTTGACCTTCCGGTACGGCTTCATCTCAGCGAGCTTTGCGCGTTCAGCAGTCAGACGCTCACGCTCCCTGGCCGGAGGCCGACCAGGCTTCCCCCACTTCGCTCGCTGCTCCTGTTCCCGTCGGCCTTGATTCTCAGCCCGAATCATGTCGGACTCATCCGCGATCTGGGCGAACATCTCCGCCAGGTGACCAACCGTCAGCCGGTCCAGCCGCAGGTGTCCGATCTTCGGCTTCAGGTGGTACTCAATGTGCGACCGGTAGCCGTGGTTCGTGGTGACCCGTGTCTTCTTCCCGGCCATCCATTTGTCCAGCCAGTCGCCGACGAGCATCTTCCCGTCGAGCGGTACGCCGACCCCCAGCTTTCGGGAGACTTCGGGCGGGTCCGGGATCGGGCCACGGCTCGCGCTCAGTTCGTCGAGCAGGTCACCGACGCGGCGCAGGCCGTCTTCGTCATCGTCGTCGGGTAGGTCGAGGATCGCGCGGATGCGGTCGAGGTCCTTCTGCGCGTCTTTTAGCTCGACGTATCCGGTGCGCTGGAAGCGCCGGCGCTTCCCTTCGGCGTCCACGGGGAGTTCTTGGCTGACGCGGTGCTTTCCGTGCGAACGCCTGGACAACTGCGGGCACTTCAGCCCCAGTCGCTTCCCGTCCGGTGCACGGCACTCACACCGTTTCGAGATGCCGCCAGCGCGGCGCGTTGCGGGCATTCCTCTCCTTGCTCCATAGCCACCGGGCTACGGGGCAGAGGATGTGCGAGGCCGTGGCGGGACAGGTCGCCGTAGCCTCCAAACGGTCCTCTGCTCCTAATCCCGGTCGGGCGGCTTCGGCTGGTGGTTGATTTGAGCCAGACCCACACCCAAAACAAACCGCGCGGCCTGATTCAGCTCATCGAGCGTGTGCTGCGGCATCGCCCCACTCCGGATCGCGATGGCCAGTCCCCAGTTCGTTCTGATCGGCACTACCACCTCCCCGTCTGGCAGGTCGTCACTGAAGACGTACTGGGCCGTCAGTGCTGCCGGTGACTCCATGCAGCCTCCCCCATCTCCCGCAAGTGCGTTCGATTAGCGGCTTAGACCAGCACCCTTTTGGTCACTGGGCGTCCGGACATGATCGCACCACGAGCACCAAATCTCTACAGGCTGCTCAGATTGATCACCCAGAGTGATGCTAGGGGGAACACATGATTCAGTGATCTTCACTCTCGGGCGGTGGAACCATTGAGTCGATCAGCCGGAAAAGGTTCTCGCGCTGCTCATCCGACAGAGAGTCAAGCTTCCGCACATAAGCGACCGCTTCGCCTGTTCCGCTTCCGCTCCGAAGCGGGTCCCTCCCGTGGAACTGGCTCCCGGCGGCGTCCTGAAGTCGGGCAAGGGACACTCGGTACCCGACCTCCAGCGCCCGGAGCTCCCAGACGTGCGGCGGCGTAATCCCGCCACGCTCGGCACCCTCCAGGCGGTAGATGCGCCCCTTCTTCATGCTCATCCCGGTGACCGGATCGACACACCGGGCGGCCACCTTGTTGAGCCCTTCACCCAGCTCGGCTCGGGCCTTTTTGAGCAGGTTTGTGAACGCCATGCGGGGATCGCCGCGTTCAGGACCGGTCGTCGGGGTCTCAATGGGCGCCATGGGACTCATCCTGCCATTCCTCCTGGCCACGTAGCCGTGCACACGTTCAGGGTCCACATGGACCGCTGAGACGTACGAGCAGGTCACCTATGCCGTTCATCCATCTTGCCGAACAGATTGTTCAGCAAGATGGACACGGCCGCCAGGTGGTGTGGAGGCATTGACCAAATCCATACGCGCGCCCCGATCGTCCATCTTGCTGGACAAACCGTTCGGAAAATGGGACGCTCACGGCAAGCGTTGTCCATCTATATGGACAACTTGTCCCGTGGAGAGAACATGCGCGCTGATCCCAACCCGCCTGCCAAGTACGCGATCGACAGTCCCACCCGGCTCAAGGTGCTGATGGAGCGCACGGGAACCGGCCAGCCGATCACCAGCCGCGGGCTTGCCGCTGCTGCCGGAGTCGCGCACGGAACCGTCGGCGCTCTGATGGCCGGCACCCAGCGCACCGTCCCCGCGGCCAAGGCCCGAGCGATCTCGGACGTCCTCGGCGTCCAGATCCTCGTCCTCTGGGACCCGGTGGGCGAGCCCTTCATCCCCACGCAGGCCACGGCATGACGGCCCTCACCCCCGAGCAGGTCCTCAGCCTGCCCGCGATGCCGAAGGTCCAGGACGCATTCCGCGCCATGAACATCGGGTCGACTAACGGGTACGCGCTGATCAACCTGGGTGAATTCCCGATCGAGGTCCTCAGGTTCGGGCGCGTGTACCGCGTCCGCAGGGCCGATCTGCTCGCCTTCCTCGGGCTCTCCGAGCCCACCGCTGCCGAGGTCCAGTCGGCACCGGCCCCGCACAACGACGGCGCCCCCGGGGTCCAGCCGGAGACGCCGTCCGAGCAGTCCGCACCCACTTACGCCAGCAAGTAGAACGAGGCCCGCTCATGTCTGAGCTTCCCACGGCCGCTGAGCCGTCCATCAAGCCTGAGACCGCCCGCGCGCTGGCCAGTATCGAATCGGCCAAGTTGACCGCCGACCAGGACGTCGCCGAGTGCCTCGATGCCATTGGTGACCTGGTCCGGATCACCGGTGCCCCGGAGGGCGTGTTCGCGTGGGTCCGCGACTTCCTCGGTCGGGAACAGCTGAGCGCCTTCGCCACGCGCCACCGCATCAAGTTGCTCGTGTCGGGTGCCGACACGAAGCACCAGCCCGCCAGGACGATCGTCATCTGGGACGCCGACGGCACGGGACTCGCCATCGTCCCGGCCGGGCAGCGTCCGACGGACACCGTGCTGCACCTGCGCGAGGAGATCGCACACCGGGACGAGGAGGTACAGCGAGCCCGCGACTTCCAGGAGTCCGTCGCGTCCGGGCACGTCGAGGACATCGACGCCTGGCACGCGCGTACCGCTGAGGCGGGCAAGTGACGCCGACCGGCGCGCAGGCCCGGGACACCCCGGCCCGAGCGCCCGCCCGTCAGCAGATCGTCGGCCTGCTGGTCGTCGACACCGACCGCGTCAGCGCCCGCTACGAGTGCTACCGCCCAGGCTGCCCGATGCCTCACGAGGCCCCACTCAACTCCTCCACCACCGCCGCGTTCGTCGGCGGAATCAAGGCCCGGCACCTGAGCCAGTACCACGCTGGGGAGACCCCTTGACCGACCCAAGGACCCCAGACCTCCGCGCGGCTGCTCGCGAGCTGCACGCCGCTGGCCTGTGCGTCATCCCCATCAAGGCGGACGGCTCGAAAGCGCCTGCCGTCCGCAGCTGGACCCCGTACAAGGTGGCCGCCAGCGCTCCCGCCGACCACGACCAGTGGTTCGGCGGGGGTTCCCCCGGCGGCATCGCGGTGGTCTACGGCGCGGTCTCCGGCGACATCGAGCTGATCGAGTTCGAGGGCCTCGCGATCCGCGAGGGGCTCCTGGACGACGTCACCGAGATCATGGAGGCGTCCGGCCAGCCCATCGCCGATGCCTGGGCCGCGATCCTCTCCGGCTGGGTCACCGAGTCACCGTCCGGCGGCCGGCATCTCCGTGCCCGGGTCGAGGGCGCCCCCATCCCCGGCAACACCAAGCTGGCCAGCCGGATCGCCGAAGAGGACGAGTACACCGAGGAGGAACGGCAACGGCTCCGCGAGAAGCCGGGCTCGCGCATCGTCCGCGTCCTGATTGAGACGCGCGGCGAGGGCGGGTACGGCCTGGTGGAACCGTCCGGCGGGACCGTCCACGCCACTGGGCGCCCGTACGTCCGGCTCGCGGGCAGCCCTGCGAGCATCCCCGTCATCGACGCGGAGGTCATGGACTCGATCCGGACCGTGTGCCGGATGGTGGACAAGCTCCCGCAGCCCGAGGCACCGAAGGCCACCGCTCCGCGCCCCGCGCCGCCCCGGCCGGACGGCAGTCTGCGACCGGGCGACGACTTCGAGGCCCGTGCGTCGTGGGAGGAGATTCTCCGTGGCGTCTTCCGTCCGCTGAGCACACGGGGCAGCGAGACGTACTGGGGGTGGGCTGACGGCGTCGGCGGGGTGAAGGCCACGACGGGCAAGGACGAGCACGACCGGCTGTTCGCCTTCACCACCAGCAGCGAGTTCACCGCCGATGTGCCCTACAGCAAGTTCGGCGCGTACGCGCTGCTGAACCACGGCGGGGACCACAAGGCCGCCGCCCGCGAGCTGGCGCGCCAGGGGTATGGGAGTCGCCAGCTCACAGCCGTCGGCTCCCCGCTCTCCCGCCCGGCACCTGTTGCGGCGGCCCCGGCCGAAGTTGCGGACGAACAGGAGCACCAGGAGCAGGCGGCGACGGAAACCAAGGCGACGGACGCGGGGTTCGCCTACGCCGACACCTTCGGCCTCCCCGACTCCGTCCGCACGCCCTACGACTACCGGGTCACCGGCCGGGGAGTCGAGGTGCTCAGCGCCTCCGGGGAGAACTGGCAGCGCGTGACCTTCGCTCCGTTGGTCGTCACCGCCACGTTCGAGGACCCCGAAGGGGATCAGTACGTCGAACTGTCGTGGATCGACCGCAGCCTCGGCCGCCCGCGCCGGATCTCGCGCATCGTGTCCCGGGAGACCGCGAAGCGGGGCCGGAAGTTGATCGAAGCACTCGGCAGCGCCGGTCTGCCTGCGGTCGAGGGCGACGCGCGCGCCGTCGAACGGTGGTTGGCCGAGTTCGAGGCCAGCAACGTCGGGCGCATCCCGTCCGAGCAGTTGGCGCGCTGGCTCGGCTGGCAGGACGACGGCACGTTCGTCTCCTCCCCCGACGACGGCATCAAGGTCGACGTGCCGTTCGAGGAGCAGCGGGGCCCGGCCCGCGCACACGCCAGGAACGGGACGCTGGACGGGTGGCGGGACACCGTCGCCCAGCTCGCCGGGTTCCCCGTGCCGCGTGTCGCCGTTGCGGCGGCGCTCGCCGCTCCCCTGCTCAAGCCCCTCGGCTTGAACAGCTTCACGCTGGACATCTCCAGCCGCTCCACCAAGGGCAAGACGACGGCGCTCCAGGTCGCGTTGTCGGTGTGGGCCGACCCGTCTGAGCACGCCTCCGCCATGTCCAACTGGCGCACCACGCTGTACGCGATCGAGAAGCGGCTGCACCTGGTGCGCGGGATCGTCACCGTCTTCGACGAGACGATGGCCGTCACCGACGACACCCTGATCGACGAGGTGCTCTACCAGCTCCCGATGAACCACGGGAAGGCCCGCAGCGGCGGGGCGTTCGGGAACATGCTGCCCTGGGAGACCATCCTCCTGTCGTCCGGCGAGCGGCCCGCGCTCAGCTTCACGACCAGCCAGGGGGCCGCCGCCCGCATCCTGGGTACCACCATCGCGCCGTTCGGCGACGGCGGCGGCCCGGCAGCGGCGGCGGCCCGAGAGGGCGTACTCACCCACCACGGTCACGCCGGGCCCGAGTTCGTCCAGTACATCCTCAGCGGCCTCGCCCAGCCGAACGGGCGGGAGAAGCTCAAGGAGCGCCACCGCGTGTTGGTGGACGAGTTCCGCGGCACCGGCGACATGACGAACCGGCGCGCGCCGATGGTCGCCGCTCTGGTCCTCGCCGAGACCCTGGCGTGCCGTACCGGGCTCCTGCCGTACGACCCGCTGCCGTTCGACGTCTGGCGCAGCTTGTTCACGGCGCACTCCCCGACCGACAACCGGCCGGAGATGGCGCTGGACGTCCTGCGGGAGTACGTCGCCGGGCACGCGCACGAGCTGTACACCGCGTCGCGGGCCGCGTTGGGCGAGCGTCCGCCGTACGCCGGTTGGCTCGGCGTCCTCTCGGTCAAGGACGGCGCCCCCGAGGTGGCCCTGCTGCCCGAGCGCGTCCGCAAGGTCCTGGCGGACGCGGGTTACTCCCTCGACGCCGTAGTCGGCAGCTGGATCGACGCCCAGTACGTGAAGACCCTCAAGAGCCAGCGCCCGGCTCATCTGCTGCCCCGCCGGTTCGACGGAGCGCGCGCGAAGTGTCTCTGCTTCACCCCTTCCGGCATCGGCTACGGCGACGACGAGGCAGCGGCATGAGGGCCGTGATGCGGGTGGTACGCACGAGGTGCGTACCACCCGGCCACCCCAGTATCCGCAGCTCAGAGACGTACAGCGAGCCGATCACGGGCCGGTACGCAGTCGCCCGGAAATGGCACCCCTCGGGCGTGGGCGCGCGTGCGCAGGCGTGCGTGCGTGTGCGCACACATCGGGCCCTGTGTGTTTCTGCGTACCTGCGTACCACTCCCTCTAGAGAGAGACATAAGTCCAGCTCAGAGGCGCTTTCGCCCCGGTACGCAGCCGGTACGCACCCGGTACGCAGCGCGTACCGCTCCCCTCTCCACTCCACCGAATCGAGGTGACCCATGTCCTTTACCCCCCGCCCCTACCAGGTCGACGCCATCGAGGCGCTCCGCCAGGGATGGGCCGACGGTAAGAACCGCCTCGCCGTCGTCCTCCCCACCGGCGCCGGCAAGACCGTCGTCTTCTCCCACCTGGCGCACCAGATGCTCGACAGCCTCAACGGACGCCGCGCGCTGGTGATCGCGCACCGGGAGGAGCTGATCGAGCAGGCCGCTTCCAAGCTGCTCGCGGTCGACCCGATGCTGCGGGTCGGCATCGTCAAGGCCCAGCGCGACGACCACCACGACGCCGACGTGATCGTGGCCAGTGTCCAGACCCTCGCTGTTGCTCGTCGTCGAGAGGCGATCCGCGATATCGGACTGATCATCGTGGACGAGTGCCACCACGCCGCCGCCCCCACCTACATGGAGGTCCTGAGGCACTTCGGCGCCTGGTCCGGCGTTCCGACGGCCGGTTTCACCGCGACGATGACCCGCGTCGACGGCGGCCTGGCCGAAGTCTGGGAGGACGTCGTCTTCCGCCTCGACATTCTCGACATGATCAGCGACGGCTACCTGTGCGACGTCCGGGGCAAGAGGATCACCGTCGACACCCTCGACCTCAACAAGGTGCGGACGCGCGCCGGGGACCTGGTCGAGGGCCAGCTCGGTAAGGCGTTGGAGGACTCCGGCGCCCTGGAGGCGATCGCCAAGGCGTACGTCGATCACGCCGTCGACCGTCCCGGTGTCGTCTTCACGCCGACCGTGGCCACGGCTCAGCAGGCCGCCGCGGCGTTGCGTACGGCTGGCATCACGGCGGCCCCGGTGTGGGGCGACATGGGCCGCGACGAACGCCGTGCCACCCTGGCCCGGTACGAGGCGGGCGACGTGCAGGTGCTCACCAACTGCATGGTGTTGACGGAGGGGTTCGACGCGCCGCACACCAGCTGCGTCGTCGTCGCGCGCCCGACCAAGAGCGCCGGCCTGTACGTGCAGATGGTCGGCCGCGGCCTCCGCCCGGCGCCCGGCAAGCGGGACGCGTTGCTGCTCGACGTCATGGGCGCCGCCTCCCGCCACAAGCTCGCGAGCATGGTCGACCTCACCGAGCGAGAGATCGGCGAGGCCGAGGAGGGCAAGAGCCTCCAGGAGGTCGCCGAGGAGCACGTGGCGATCGAGAAGCGGAAGGCGCTCGCCGCCCGGGTCGAGGCCGAGGAGATCAACCTCTTCGGATCGTCCGACATTCGCTGGCTGCGGACCTCTCAGGGGGTCTGGTTCATCCGGCTCACGTCCGATCAGGTCCTCTACCTGGTCCGGGACGTCGGGACGCGGCTGTACCGGATGCGGCGCTGGACGAAGACCCACGGCGCGCACGCGCCGAAGGAGGACACGCCCCGCCCGCTGCCGGAAGCGCTGGCCTGGCTGGAACAGCAGGCCAAGGCTCAGACACCCGGCGCGTTCGTCGCCCGGCAGGCCCGCTGGCGCTCGGGCGCCCCCAGCTCGAAGGCGCTCGGCCTGTGCCGACGGCTCGGCATCAAGGTGCCGAGCGGGAGCACGGCGGGGGACGTCGCCGACCTGATCGACCGCGATCGCGTGGACACGATCCTCGGCTCCCTGATCTTGCCCGTCGCGTAACGGTCCGGGCCTGCTGATATCAGGCCCGGACCTCCACCCATCACACCACGGAGGACCTCATGACCAGCGAACTGCCGCACGACCCGTACATCGAGGCCGTCGTCGACGCCCTCGCCGCTGCCGGGATCGAGCCCGACGCTCGGACGTCGGACGCCGAGATCGACGGGCACGACGACGGCCCCGACGCCGGATGCACCAAGGTGCTCGACGCGTTCCTCGTCTGGGACACCTACACCCCTGGCTTGAACACCGACTTCCACGAGCACGGCATCGCGCTGCTGTGGGAACACTCCGTCGACCAGTGGGTGTGGGCGCCCCGCCGGAAGGACGGGGTGCTGGAGCACGTACCGGAGCCCCTGCCGCTGCACCGGTGGGCCGACCCGGCCGCCGTCGTCGACGTGGTCCGCGTCTTGCTCGCCGGTCTGCCCGTCCCGGCCGCCGAGGACCCCCGCCTGTGGGTGAACTACATCGCCGCCAGCGAGGCCGTGGCGGCGTGGGACGAGGTCACGTCATGACCGCCCCGCGTTGTGCCCGCGGCCACTTCCTCCCCGCGATCGCCGAGCCCGGCAGTGCCTGCCACTGCGACCTCGTACCTCGGGCACGCAGGTCCCGTCCTCGTGACCACGCCGACCTGTGGGGCCAGGGGCGCTACATCCGCCACCGCCTCATGACCACCATCCGACTCGCCGGGAGCTACCTGTGACCCCCACCGAACGCGCCCTGCGCTGGCTCTACCTCTTCGCCGGCGCCTTCATCACCCACTGCGCCGTCGTCAGCGTCCGCCGTGGCACACCCTGGTACGGAGCCGCCTTCTTCCTCGCTGCGGGCCTGATGGTCGCCGCCGCCGTCCGCGACTACCTCGACGCGGATGAACGGCGCACCGCCGCCGTACGCGCCGAGCGCGCCGCCCGCATTCGCGCCCTGGCTGACGAACGAGAGATGCGGCGTACCGCCGATGCCGCGCTCAGCCGCGCGTGCTGCGAGCGCTGGTGGACGTCCTGCGGAACCGATCACGACCTCACCACCTGCACCCGGAAGGACACCACGGCATGAGCTACCCGGCTATCTTCACCACCCCCGGCCTCCGCGCCTTCGCCGAAGCGGTCGACGCCGAACGGCAACGCCAGCTCGCGAAGTTCGGCGACCAGCACCACTCCGACGGCACCGGGAACAAGCATCAGCAGGACGACGCCACCGCCGCCCGCCAGTGGTGCGAAGACGCTTTCGGCTCCGGATACGGAACGTGGTCCGACATCCTCGCCGAGGAGGTCGCCGAGGCCAACGCCGAACGGGACCCGGCCCGCCTCCGGACCGAGCTGATCCAGGTCGCCGCCGTCTGCGCCGCGTGGATCGCCGACCTCGACGGCCGAGGAACACAGCTGTGACGTGCGGTATTTGTGACGAGGAGACCGACGGGGCGTACCTGTGCGAGCGCGATACCCTCGCACTCGCCGCGCGCCTCGCCGACCTCCCCGCGCTGTACGACGAGGTCACCGAGTGTCTGGTCCCGCGCGGGCACGGGTGGGGCGACGTCGTCGCGACGAAGAGCGCGGCCGGTCCGAGGGCGCCGTTGAACGAGGACGTCATCGACACGACCAACACCGTCCGCGCGGCCGAGCTCACCCACATGTGGCGTGTCGACGTGCAGCGGGTGAGGTGGCCGCAGCACGCCGCCCCGCTCCCGGCCGGGCTCGCGGCGGACTGCCGGTGGCTCGGCATGGAGCTGGAGTGGATCGCCGGCCAGTACCCGGGGGCCGGTGACTTCGCGCGGGAGATGCGGGAGCTGGAGGGCCAGGCCCGCTCGATCGTGGGAGACCCGGTGCCGCGCCGTCAGCGCATCGGCCTCTGCGTCGCGGTGACCGACGACCAGGGCACGGTGTGCGGAGCAGTTCTGTCCCGTCTTCCGGGCGAACCGCTGACGTGCCGGTGGTGCAGGACGGAGTACCGCACCGAGCAGGACTTGCTGCTCCTCAAGCACTACCAGCCTCAGCCGGAGCCCGGTACGTCGTTGTCCGGTTGAACCGGACGGGCCACGTAGCGGTGGAGGGCCGAAACGATCACGTCCGTGATCGTGCGGTCCTCCGCCGCCGCCTTCGCCTTGGCGTCGGCCCACAACTTGTCCGGGATGCGGACGTTGCGCAGCGGCGTCTTGCCGGTGGCCGGCCTCCCCATCGCACCTCCCGTGTAGGTACAGAAATGTACGCCTACCTCCACCGGGAAGCTTGACAAGGTTCACACGCGGCGAGTTAATGTAGGTACACAAACTCACCGTGAACAGGGAGGAGGTGAACATGTCCACGATCACTTGGCACCGCCCCGAATACCAGGGCAAGGACGAGCAGCTCATCAGCCTCGTCGAGGTCGCCACGCTCGCGGGAGTCACCCGGTCCGCCGTCTCCAACTGGCGCCGCCGCCACGACTTCCCCCAGCCCGCCATGACCGCCGGCCGCACCGTCTGGGTCGTCCGCGCCGAGGCGGAGGCGTGGCTGGCCGCCCGTCCGATCCGAAACGCCTCGGACAGCGCCGCCATCGAGGAGCTGAAGGCCCGCGAGGCCCGCCAGGCCGCCGCGTTGGCCAAGACCCGCAAGAAACTGCGCCAACTCCAGCAGCCCTGAACAACGCCCAGGCCCCAGGCCGGACGGCACAACTGCATAGCCAACGAACGAGGGCCGGACAGCAGCTCCCAGGTATTGGCGTACCCGGGGCGATCGCACCGTCCGACCCTCCAGCCCACGAACGAGAGCAGACCTCGTCATGGACCAGCAGCACCTTAGCGCGCCCGCGAGCGCGCAGGTCAGCCCCACCCGGCGCCTCGTCGCCGCCGGTATCATCCGCCGCCTGGCGGGCCGCACCCTCACCGTGCGCGCCACCCAGGTCGGCGTCACCGGCACCATCACCCCCACCCGCGCCGACCGCGTCGCCGAGCTGCACCGCCTCTGCCGCGAGGACTACGCGAGCTCGGCCGACCGTCGCGTCCAGGACCACCGCGACGACGTCAACCTCATCGCGTACGCGATCGAGGCGGTGACCTACCGATGACGAACGACTCCCCGGACATCGATCAGGCCGCCGACCTCCGCGCGCTCCTGGAGGGCGTCCGCGACGCGCTCACCCTCCCGTTCGACGTGCCCGACCACGACCGGCGCATGCTCGACCGCGCCGCCCTCGTCCGCGTCCTCCTCAACAGCGCCCTCGACGAACACCTCGCCGACATCGGCTGGGACACCGGCTGCCTGAAGCGCGGGGTCCTCCAGGAGGAGCAGGACGCCGCCGAGCGCGAGGCCAACCGCTGCCGCCGCTGCCGCAGGCCCTTCGAGGGCGACGACACCCGCTTCGACGGCCGCGCCCGCCACCGCGACACGCCCTGGTGCCGCTCCTGCATCGACACCTGTCGCGACGGGGGCCCCAGCCACACCTGCGGGATCTGCGACCCCTCCCGCTACGGAAGCACCCCGCCCCCCAAGGGCGACGCCGTCGAGCGCTCCGTCCGCGCCGCCTTCCCCGTCGTCGCCACGTTCCTCGACGCCGAGGAAGGTGAGACCCGGTGACCGAGTACGCCCCGCTGCACAGCCCCGACCACATGCCCTCGCCCCCGGCGTCCCTCGACGCCGAAATCCGCCTCAGCCGCGAGGCCCTCGACGACACGGCCACCGCCAACCTGCACGACCACGACGAGATCATGAGCTGCGCCGTCGTCCTCAACATCCGAATGCGCGCCCTGCTCGACGCCCTCGACGCGAGGCGGGGTGGCCCGGTGAAGCTCAGCCGCCGCGCCGCCGCCCGCCGCCACCGGCAGTTGATGGCCGCCGCCGAGCGCATCGTCAGCCGCAGCATCCTCTACAGCCAGGTCGACACGGCCGCCCCCGCCGACGTCGCCGCCCTCGTCTTCGGACGGCACGGACTGCGCATCGAGCACGACGAGGCCCTCGACTACCTCAACGCCGTCCTCGCCGAGCGCGGCTACGCGCTCCGCCGCACCGGCACCACCGCCCCGGAGGCCGGCGCATGACGGCGACCAGAGACCTCACCGGGGGCCAGATCGCCGTGCTCGGCACGGCAGGCGTGATCATGACCGTCGTAGGCGGCATCGGCGCCTGGGGCACCTACACCAACACCATGTCCGAGTTCCATCGGCAGGCAACCGCTGCGGGCGTCGTCGCCGCCGGGGAGGGCCTCACCCTCGTCCTCGGCCTGCTCATGCTCGGACGCACGATGATGGGCCAGTCCTCACCGGCCGTCGTACGCGGCGGCATGTGGCTCGCCCCGGTGTCCGCCGCGTGCATCGGCGTGACGATCGCGGACACCGCCCAGACCGCCGCCGTGTACGCCGTCACCCCGCTCGCCATGAGCGGGGCCGCCGAGGCCCTCAGCTACATCGCGCGCTCCATCGTCGTCTACCGCACCGGCCGCGACGCCGACGCCGACCGCCGCAACGCGGACGTCGTGCAGCAGCTCGCCTATCAACAGGCGCTCGCCGCTGGACACCCCGACGACGACGTCCAGCACGCCGCGACCCGCAAGGCGTGGAAGCTGGTCGGCCGGGTCGGTGCTGGCGACACGCAGCTCGCCGAGGGACTGGTCGAAGTCTCCCGCGCCCGCCTCACCACGGGCGCCGGGCAGGCCCTGGACCAGATGCTCGCGCTTCCCGGAGCTGTGGCGCCGCAGGTGGCGCCGCCCCCGCGCCCGGCCAGCGCCACCGAATGGCTCCGCGCCCACATGGCCGGCATGGACCCGGCCGATGCGATCTGCTTCGCAGCATCCGCACGACCTGATGCGCCCCCGGCCGAACTCGCCACGATCCTGGGGACCTACGGCATCCACGTCGACCCCGTCGCGGTCACCCTGGTACTGGCCCAGCGGAACCCCGAGTACACCGTCGAACGCCCTGATGCAGGCGTTGCGCCGCAGGTCAGCGCCCTGCCCCCGCTCAACGTGCAGGGCGCCGTCGAGGAGGCCGCAGCGCTCCTCGGCCCATCCGCCTCGGCCCGCGACATCGCCGTGCACCTGGAGCACACCCGACGACTGGTCGTCCCGGAGAACCACATCCGCAGCGCGCTCTCCAGGGCCGCGAAGAAGACCGAGCCGCCGCCGACCGCAACGCCGGGCGACGACCTGATGCGGGACGGCTACAACTGATGCCCGCCGTGGTCGCCGTGTGCTTCGCGCTCGCCGCTCTCGCGGCCCTCGTCGGCCTCGCCCTGGTCGACCTCCGCACGGTCCCCGTCACCGGCACGTGCGCCCTCATCCTCACCCTCGCCGCGCTCGGCGTCTCCGTCCTGCGCTGAAGGATTTCCGTGACCGACATCCCGTCCCCGCGCTCCGGCGCGGGCCGTGTCCCCGACTGGTGGGACGCCCTGTACGACGCGCCCGACGGCGAAGACGCCCGCGCCGTCGAACCGGAGACCGCCGACCCCGAGCCCGAGGTCGAGGCCGTCGCGCCCGGCTGGCTGACCCCGCAGCCCGACTACTACCCGCGCCCGCACACCCCCGTCTTCCTCACCCGGGCGCCCGACCGCATCGCCATCAGCGGCAAGACCCGCGCGGGCCTGTACAACGCGTCCGCCGCCGGAGCCGGATGGGCCCTGGGCCTGTACGACCCCCTCGCCGCCGCGCTCGCCGACTGCGGCCACGACAGCACCGCCGGCGCCCTCGTCCTCGGCACAACTACGTGCCTGCTCATCGCCCACACCTGGGACCGCCGCACCCGCCACTGGTGGCCCGGCATCGCCTGGGCCGCCCGCATCCCCCTCGCCACCGCCCTCCTCGCGCTCGCCCTCTGGGCGCCCGCCGCCCCCTGACCAGGAGACCACCGTGCACAGCATCCTCGCCGCCGCCCCCGCCATCAGCGTGGAGGGCGGACGCATCCTCGGCAGCGTCGGCGCAGGTGGCATCGCGACCGCGCTCACCGTCGTCCTGATCGCCGGTATCCGCGAACCCAAGTCCGGCAAGGCCGGACCGGGCGGAGCGGGCGGCGGCAAGAAGGGCCGCATCCGCAAGAAGCTCACCTCCGACCAGGCGCAGTGGACCGGCATCACCGCCGGCACCCTCTACATGACCGCCGGATCGATCTGGACCGTCGGCAAGAACCTGTCCGACGCCTTCGCCAGCGTCTTCACCAACGGCGGCTTCGGCGCGGCCGGCCTCGGCGCGGTCTCGCTGATCCTCGGCTCCGTCCTGTACTTCCGGGAGCTGACCCCCGGCAAGGCCGCCGTCACCGGCATCGTCGCCGCCGGGGTATGGGCGCAGGCGGGCGGCATCTGGGGACTGCCCCAGGCCCTGATCCTGACCGGCGCCCACGCGATCGGCATGATCTGATGAAGATCACCAAGGACGAGGGGGAGCAGCCCTCCCCCTCGCTGCCCCGCCGCATCACCGCCGAACTCCGGCCCGTCCTCGCGGTCTCCGGCGCCGGGAGCACACTGTGGGCCGGGTCCCGCATCCTCATCAGCCGGGGATGGGCCCTGCTCGGCCGCCACTTCACCGGGTGGGAGAAGGCCGGCGTAGTCCTCGGCGGCGGATACCTCATCAGCTACGCCGCCCGACAGGCCCCCGAGATCGCCCAGTTCGCCGCGCCCGGCCTCGCGGTCGCCTGGTGCGTCGCCGCCTGGTGCACCGCCCCCACCGCTCCCCGCACCGGCGAAACCTCCGGCCCCGGCCCGGACGAGCCCGAGGAACACGACCTCGCCCTCGACGACCTCGCCGCAGCCGTCCGCCGGATCGCCGGACCTCGCCAGGGCGCGCACCTCGCGCAGCTCCTCGACGACCCGGAGTTCACCGGCTGGGAGCAGGCCGACCTCAAGGCCGCCATCCTCGCCCTGGACGTGCCGGTGGAGGAGTTCAAGCTGACCCTCGCCGGGCGGCAGCGGGTGAGGGACGGCGTCCGCGTCCGCCACCTCCCCGCCGACGCCACCCCTGAGGCCCCCGCGTCGGCCCCGCCCGGCGCCCCTGCCGAACCCGCTCCCCGACCCGCCGCCGCGCCCCCTCCACACCCGGAGCAGGACAGGTAGGAACCGCAGGTCAGACGTAGTTCCTACCCGGCGCCTACCTACCGTCCTACCGCCCCGAGAGGCCCTCCCCGATGCTCTTCACGTACCGCTGCCCGCAGTGCCGCGCCGCGAGCCAGCCCGGCTCCCGGAGCGCCGCCGAGACCGCCCGGCAACACCACCGCGACGCCGAGCACGGGGGCCTGATCCCCCACGGCGACCACATCGCCCGGGTGCCCGGCAGCACGCCCGACCCGGACAGCCGGTACGTGAGCACGGCCGCGATCGTCGGCGGCCTGGCGCTCCTCGCGCTCGCCTCCGCCATCGCCCGCGCCCTCGGCCGCTGAAACCCCGGGGCGGCCGTCCGCCTGGCAGCTAGCCGACCGCCCCGGTTCCCATCCCGACAAAGAGACAGGACCGCCATCATGGCACTCGGCTGGACCAAGACCCCCGAGCCCGACGACCCCCGGCTCACCGGACACGAAACGACGTACGACGCCTCGCGCGGAGGCTGGGTGGAACCGGAGGAGACTTCACCGACACAGCCGGAGGGGGCCCGATGAGCGCCTGGCCCAACCTCCAGCCGTCCCGCGAGAGCCTGTACAAGGCACTCCGGCTACTCACCGAAGGGACGGAAGAGAGCCTCGTGCAGGCCCGGAAGATCTGCGGCGAACTCTCCGAGTCCATCCCCCAACTCGGCGCGGCCCGGTACTGCGCCGAGTACCGCAGGAACATCAAGTCCGCCGTGTGCACAGACCGCAGTTGCGGCCGATGCGGCCCCCTTCGCCCGTAGCGCTCTGCTCGACTCCCACGACGCCCGGCCGACCTTCTTCGGCCGGGCGTCGTGCGTTGTCGGTGACCATGGAGGCATGGAGTCGCAGATCATCCGCCCCGGCCACCTCACCGCCCACCAAACCGCACGCGTCCTCGGCGTCGACCTCGCCACCATCCGCCAGCTCGTACGACGCGGCCACCTCACTCACGCCGGCGGCACCCCACGCCAACCCTGGTACTCCGCTACCGAGGTCGCCGCTTACGCCGCAACCCGCCGCCGAGACAACGCCGCTTGACCGCAGGTCAGAGCAGTGTCACGATCTGCGTGTACACCTGTGCCCAAACACAGGCACCACAGACACCGAGGCCCCGCCCACCGGCGGGGCCTTTGTCGTACCCGGAGGCGCTCATGTCGGCCCCGCCTGCCCACACCGCCCCCGCGCCCCGCAGTGCCGCTGAGGCCGCGCACCTCCTCGCGCTGAAAGGCGCGCACGTCCACCTGGTCTCGGACGGTCAAGGGACCTGTCTGAAGGGGACGTGCAACCTCGTGCCCACGCTGCCCATCGACAGATAAGCAGGAGCCCACGGACTCACGACGGAGCCCCGGTGCACAGGCCCGGGGCTCCGTCGTGTCACAGGGTCAACTCCGTCGCCTCAGCGCCGCCGAGACCAGGACGCCGGCAGCCATCGCAGCGCCCAGGATCACCCCGGGCCACCACGTAATCAGCCGAGAACCGATGGCCAGTACCAGGCCAGCCACGACGATCCCCACAGAGGCATCCAGCTTCTGCTTCATGGTCACCACCCCCAGGCGCGACACAGTAGCGGAGGTGACATGGCCAAGTCCCAGCGCTGGCGCGTCTGTTCCGTCCCCCGGTGCCCCGAGTACACCCAGCACGGCAAGTGCGACAGCCACCGCCGCGAAGCCGAGCAGAGGCGAGGCAGCGCACGGCAGCGCGGCTACGGCGCCGAACACGAGGACCGCTTCCGTGGCCCGGTTCTCCGCCGCGACCCCACCTGCGTGTGCGAGGTCCAGGCGCACGGACACGGCACCCCGTGCGGCCAGCCGTCCCGGCACGCCGACCACCACCCCCTCGACCGGCGCGCCCTCGTCGCCGCCGGCCTCGACCCCAACGACCCGAGGCACGGCCGCGGGTTGTGCGGGCCGTGCCACAGCAGCCACACGGCGAACGAGCAGCCCGGAGGGTGGAACCGATGACCCACTCGCGAGTCGTACTCCTCCAGCCCGGCGACCACCTCCTCATCGGCAACCTCAAGGCACTGGGCGACGAAGGGCTGGAGGCACTGCACGAAGTGCTGCCCCGTCTCCGTGAGGCTCTCCGTTTGGGCGGCGTGGTCGCCTTCGAGGACGACGTCACGATCGCCTCGGCGCTGCCTCTCGTGCCCGCGTCCGACGCGGTGGTCCTCAGGGTCTTCGAACGAGAGACGGTAGAGGAGAACTTCAGAGTCCTCGCGGCCTGGGTGGAGGCCAACGGCATCGACCCGGAGACGGTCGCCGCCGACTGGCTGACGATCGAGTTGCACGGTGAGCAGCGGCTCATCCGGTACCGCGCCTACCGAACCACCGCCGACGGCCGGCGCCTCCGCGACCCCGGCGACCGGAGCAGGGCCTGGACGATCGAGCGGGTCGCCCCGCTGCTGGTGGATCTTGAGCTTCCCGACCCGAGCGAACGTCACCCAGGGTGACATTTTCATGATCACCCCGGGGAGGTGGGCCAAGATCATGATCTTTTGGAGGACCGCCGGGGAGGGAGCTGTCTGTCTGTACGGGTCTGGGAGGGCCACAGGCAGGGGTCAGCGCCACATAACGTAACCGCGCCCGGCTGCAACAGCCGGGCCTCTTCCGATGTGCCGCAACGGCACTGTGGGGGTGATCGGCATGGCCGGTATGGGCCCTGCTCCGAAGCCGAACGCCCGGCGGCGCAACGCCACCGTGGCCATGGTCGAACTGCCCGCCGCCGGACGAGGCGGCGAACCGCCCGCCTGGCCGCTCCTGGGGGACATCGCGCTCCAGACCCAGCGCGACGCGGCGCAGCGCACCGCCGACGAACTCGAACTGTCCCTTGCTGATCCCGATCTCACCGGCCGCCGCCGAGCCACTGTCCAGCGCAAGGCGGATGCGACCCGCGAAGCCGCCGCGATCCTCACCGGCCAACTCACCTCGCAGGAACAGGTGGAAGCCGAACTGTGGAAGCAACTGTGGGCTCTGCCTCAGGCCGTGGAGTGGGAGCGGGCGGGATGGCTCCGTGAGGTCGCACAGTACGTCCGGTGGAAGGCGCGCGCCGAGCAGGGCGACCTGGACGCGTCCAAGGAAGCCCGGCAGCTCGGTGACCGGCTGGGGCTGACGCCGCTGGCGATGCTGCGGCTGCGCTGGAAGGTGGTGTCGGCGGACGAGGACGAGCGGACGGCTCGTCCCCGGCGGAGGCCCGTGTCCGGGGGGCGCCGGCCGGACGACCCTCGGGCCGCTCTGCACGTGGTGGAGTAGGCCGTGGGCGTTCTGATGGTCCCGGCGCCGGACGCCGAACCGTGGCCGACGCTGGGACCTCAGGTCTGCGACCTCATCGAGGAGCGCGCCGTTCACGGCCCGGGGGCCCTGCGTGGGCAGCCCTACGTGCTGGACCCGGAGAAGCGGGGGCTGATCTACCGCTGGTACGAGGTGTACCCGCAGGGACACCCGCGCGCGGGGAAGCGGCGGTTCAAGCGGGTCGGGCTCAGTGTCCGCAAGGGCACCGCGAAGACCGAGCTGGCGGCGGCGGTCGCGT
Organism: Streptomyces sp. NPDC004539; assembly: GCF_040610055.1. Lineage (NCBI taxonomy): Bacteria > Bacillati > Actinomycetota > Actinomycetes > Kitasatosporales > Streptomycetaceae > Streptomyces > Streptomyces sp. NPDC004539. Next base: position 78,486 of record NZ_JBEXLS010000030.1, read on the forward strand.
TCGCCGAGCTCCACCCGGACGGCCCGGTGCGGTGCGACGGGTTCGACGCGTACGGCGAGCCGGTCGGGGTGCCGGTGTCGGACCCGTACATCCCGATGGTGGCGTACACCGAGGAGCAGACCGAGGAACTGGCCTACGGCGCCCTGTACGTGATGGTCACCGAGGGCCCGGACGCCGACCTCTTCGATCCCGGCCTGGACCGCATCATGCGGTGGGACGGACGGGGCCGGGCGGTCGCCCTCGCCTCCAGCCCGGATTCCAGGGACGGCGCCCGCACGACGTTCCAGCACTTCGACGAGACCCACCGTTTCACTCTGCCGAGGCACCGTGACGCGCACGGGACGATGCTGGCGAACATCCCGAAGATCATGCTGTTCGATCCGTGGTCGCTGGAGACGACGACCACCTACACGCCCGGCGAGGACAGTGTCGCGCAGGGCACGCACGAGTTCGCCGAGCTGGTCGCGGCGGGCAAGTCGAAGGACCGGACGCTGTTCTTCTTCCACCGCGAGGCCGCTCCGCGGCCGGACGAGGACCTCTTCGACGAGGAGACGATCCGGGCCGCAGTCCGGGAGGCGTCGGGGCCGTCGATCGCGGCGTGGCCGGACTTCGAGGGCCAGGTCGACGCGATCGTGGCTCTGTACAACGCGCCGGACACCGACCGGGCCTACTGGGAGCGCGTGTGGCTGAACCGGCGTGTGCAGGCCGGAAGGCAGGCATTCTCGGTCGAGCGGTGGACGGAGCTGGCCCGCCCGGACATGCCGTTGCCGCCCAAGGGCGAGCGGATCGTGATCGGGTTCGACGGCGCGCAGTTCCGGGACGCTACAGCCCTGGTCGCGACGCATCTCGCGACCGGTTTCCAGTGGCCGCTGGGTATCTGGGAGTGCCCGCCCGGGGCCAACGACCCCGGCGGCCCCGGCTGGAAGTGTCCCGAGGACGAGGTCGACGCCGTGCTCGTGGAGGCGTTCCGCACGTGGGACGTGGTCCGCTTCTACGGGGACCCTCCGTACTGGGAGGGCATGTTCAGCCTGTGGAAGGGGCGTTGGGGCGAGAAGCGGGTCACGGAGTGGTGGACGAACCGGCTGAAGGCGATGGCGTACTCGCTGAAGGCGTACAAGGGCGCCATGCAGTCCGGCACCCTCACCCACTCCGGTGACCCCACTCTCGCCAAGCACATCGGCAACGCCCGCAAGAAGGTGCTGAAGATGCTCGACGAGCAGGGACAGCCGCTGTGGATCATCGAGAAGGAGCGCCACCAGTCGCCGCTGTCGATGGACGGCGCGATGGCCGGGTGCCTGTCGTGGGAGGCGTACCTGGACGCCATCGCGGCAGGTCAGAACAAGCAGCGGCCGAAGTCGAAGGTCATCGTCCTGTAGAAGGGGGTGCGCTGTGCAGGCCAAGGACCGCGAACCCTTCGAGTGGGTCGCCTACCTCGCCCGTGTACATGACGGCCTCAAGCCGGGGCTGGAGGAACTGAACCGCTACTACGAGGGCAAGCAGCCACTCGCCTACCTCCACCCGGAGCTGCTGGAAGAACTCGGCGAGCAGCTGAAGCAGGTCGTCATCAACTGGCCCCGCCTGGTCGTCGACGCCCTCGACGAGCGCATGGACGTCGAGGGGTTCCGGTACGCCGACGACGAAGCCGCCGCAGACGACCTGTGGAAGATCTGGCAGGCCAACGGGATGGACGAGAAGTCCCAGCAGGCCAACGTCGACTCACTGGTGATGCGGCGCTCCTTCCTGGTGGTCGGCACGAACGAGAAGGACGCCGCGACGCCGCTGGTGACGGTCGAGTCGCCGCTCCAGATGCAGGTCGACTGGGACCCGCGCACCCGGGCGGTACGGGCGGCGCTGAAGCGGTGGCACGAGCAGGACCCGCTGACGGACGCGATCACCGACCGGTACGCCGCGCTCTACCTGCCGGACAAGACCGTCTACTACGAGCAGACGTCGGCGACCAGCTGGAAGGAGACGGAACGCGACGAGCACAAGCTCGGAGAGGTGCCCGTCGTACCGATGGTGAACCGGCCCCGGGTGATGCAGCCCGGCGGCGTCTCGGAACTCGCCGACGTCATCCCGATCTCGGACGCCGCCTGCAAGATCGCCACGGACATGATGGTGTCGGCGGAGTATCACGCGATGCCGCGCCGCGTGGCGTTCGGCGTGGACGAGGAGGACTTCGTCGACGCCAACGGCAACAAGGTTTCGGTGTGGTCGCGGCTGGCCGGCCGTATCTGGGCAATGACCAAGCGCAAGGGCGGCGACGACGGGGCGGACGTCGTCCAGTTCCCCGAGGCGCAGCTGTCCAACTTCCACAGCACGATCGAGCTGCTGGCCCGGCTGGTGGCCGCGCTGTCCGGACAGCCACCGCATTTCCTGGGCCTGGACACGAACAACCCGCCCTCGGCGGACGCGATCCGCTCGGCAGAGACACGCCTGGTGAAGCGGGCGGAGCGCAGGGAGCGCACCCGCAGCGGCTCGTACGAGCGGATGAACCAGCTGATCCTGAGGATTCGTGACGGCGAGTGGGACCCTCGGGCGACCCGGCTGGAGACGCTGTGGCGCGATCCGTCGACACCGACGTACGCGCAGAAGGCCGACGCCGTGGTGAAGCTGGTGCAGGTGGGCGTGCTTCCTATCGAGCAGGGCCGCGAGGATCTCGGCTACACGGCGGTACAACGGGAGCGGATGCGGAGGATGGACGCCGACGCTCTCCAGCGGGCTGTCGGCGGCGACTTCGCCGCCGGGTACGGGCCCAAGGCGCCGGCGGACCCGGGCCTGCCTCTCCCGCTTCCGGCTCCGGAGGCGTAGGCCGTGGTGGATGCTGCGGTGCGCGCCGTCGCCCTGGAGCAGCATCGGCGTCAGCAGATCGTGGTGCGCCTGGCGGTGAACAGGGTCCAGGCGGTATGGCGGCAGCTCAACCGGCAGGACATCAGCGGCTCGTGGGAGCAGCTGGCGCCGCTGCTGGTGGCGGCTGTCACTGATGCCCAGACCCAGGCCGCTCGTCTTGCCGATCCGTATCTGGACGCCGTGATTGCGGCCGAGGGAGCCGAACCGGCAGCCGCGGGGCGCGTGGTCCCGGCCGCGTTGGCGGGAGTCGCCTCGGACGGGCGTCCGCTGGTGTCGCTGCTCTACCAGCCGGTCATCGACTGGAAGGTCCGGCTGCTGGCCGGTCAGTCCATGGAGGACGCGTTCCGGGGGTCGCTGGCGAGCGCACTGCGGATCACGGCCACCCAGGTCTCCGACGCCGGGCGTGGCGGGGTCCAGGCCGCGATGGCGGGTCGGCGCACGATCCAGGGCTATGTGCGGGTGGTACAGCCTCCCGCGTGCTCCCGGTGCGTGATCCTCGCGGGCAAGGAGTTCGGCTGGAACACGGGGTTCCAGCGGCACCCGCGGTGCGACTGCATCCACCTGCCGACCACGCTGATCGCCCGTAACCAGCACCGGGGGCGCCTGCACGGTGACAGCTTCACGCCGACGACCCGGCCCGGCAGCACGCCCCCCGGGTTCATCAGCCCCCGGGCCTACTTCACCGGGCTGTCCCGGGCGGAGCAGGACAGGGTGTTCGGCGAGGCGGGCGCCCGCGCGATCCGCGAGGGCGCCGACATGGCGCAGGTCGTCAATGCCCGGCGCGGCATGCAGACCATGACGGCCTACGGCCGGCGCGTGCAGGCCACGACGGAGGGCGCCACCCGCCGCGGTGCCTTTTACCGGCAGGAGAGGGCTCGAACCGAGCAGCGGACCGGCATCCGGTTCGCCCGCGACCGTATCGAAGTCCGGCGCGGCCTGCCCCGGTTCGAGCTGCGCACTCCGCGCCTGATGCCCGAAGAGATCTTCCGGCTCGCCGAGAGCCGTGAGGACGCCGTCCGCCTTCTGAAGCGCTTCGGCTACCTGACCTGACCTCGGTGCAACGCCGACGGTCCCGACCTCCTGCAACGGGAGCAGATATGAGCACGCCTCCGGACCCGACCACCCCGCCGACGGGCAACCCTCCGGCACCCGGCCCCGGACCGACCGACCCGCCCGCACCCCCGACTCCTCCGCCCGCCCCGGCCGGGGACCCGGGCAAGCCCCCGGAGGGCGACCCCGCACTCGGACCGGCCGGGGAGAAGGCCCTCGCCGAATGGAAGAAGCGGGCCAAGGACGCCGAGCAGCAGAACAAGGACCAGGCGGCCCGGCTCAAAGAGTTCGAGGACCGCGACAAGACCGAGGCGGAGAAGCAGGCCGACGCGCTGAAGGCGGCGAACGAGCGCGCCGAGTCGGCCACCCGGCTCGCCGTTTCGTCGAAGGTCGAGGCTCTGGCCGCTGGCCGTTTCCAGGACCCGTTGGACGCGGTGGAGGCGCTGAAGGGCGGCTCCTACCTCACAGAGGCCGGGGCGGTCGACGCTGACGCCATCACCACGGCCCTGGACGACCTGCTTGCCCGCAAGCCTCACTGGGCAGCCGCCGATCCGGGGCCGCGGACGCCGCGCCCGGACCCGGCTCAGGGTGCCCGGCCTGGAAGCGTGCCCAACCTGGCACAGCAGATCGCCGAGGCGGAGAAGGCCGGCAACAACCGTCTCGCGCTCGCGCTGAAGACGCAGCAGTTGCGCGAGCTGAAGACCCCCACCAAGTAGGGCAGGCCCCGGGCCGGTCCCTCACTCCGAGAAAGGAGCGGCCATGGCCGCAGTCACCGGGCAGGGTACGACCTACAACCTGCCGAACTACCACGGACAGCTCTACACGGTCACGCCGACCGAGACGCCGTTCCTCGCCGCGATCGGCGGCCTGTCCGGCGGCAAGCGCACCAAGTCGGTCGAGTTCGAGTGGCAGACCGTCGACCGCCGCACGTCGACCGCGAACAACTCCGTCGTCGAAGGCAACACCGCCCCGACCGGTGTCGCACGGTCGCGGTCGGCCGTCTCCAACGTCGTCGAGATCCACCAGTCCGCGGTCGAGGTGTCGTACACCAAGCAGGCCGCGACCGGCATGTACTCCGGGATCAACATCGGCTCCGACGACGGCGCGGTCGACGACGAGCTGACCACGCAGATCTCCGCCGAGCTGGAGTCGATGGCCGTCGACGTCGAGATGTCGTTTCTCTCCGGCGCCTACCAGAAGCCCGCGAACAACGCGACAGCCCGCCGTACGCGCGGCCTGCTCACGGCGATCACGACCAACGTGAACGCCAACGGCGGCACCCCTCGCGCTCTGACGAAGGCCATCGTCGACGCGCAGCTGGCCGCGATGTTCGCCTCCGGCGCGAAGCTGCCGCAGGACTCCACCGTCTTCATGACGGGCCCGGGGCAGAAGGTGAACCTGTCGAACCTGTACAGCACGGCGACGCTGAACCAGCCGACGATGACCCGCAACATCGGCGGCGTCTCCATCGACACGCTCGTCACCGACTTCGGCACCTTCGGCGTCATGCTCAACCGGTGGATGCCCGCCGGGCAGATCGCCGTCGTCGACCTCTCCGTCTGCGTCCCCGTGTGGCTGGAGATCCCCGGCAAGGGCCTGCTGTTCGCCGAACCGCTCGCCAAGACCGGCGCCTCGGAGAAGTGGCAGCTGTACGGGGAGGTCGGTCTGGAGTACGGGGCCGAGTCGTACCACGGCATCATCAAGGACCTCTCGTAAGGAGACTCACGTCATGGCGACGTTCGAGAGCACCCGGTACCCGCACCTGACCCTCCAGGACGGCACCGGCATCTGGGCCCGGTTCAAGGACGGCCGGTTCGATACCGCCGACGCCGCAGTCGTCAAGCGGCTGCGTGCTCTGCCGGAGGAAGAGGGGATCTCCGAGGTCAAGTCCTCGGAGAAGGCCGGTCGGCCGCCCGAGGCGAAGGCACCGGCCAAGAGCGCGTCCAAGGAGGACTGGGTGACGTGGGCTGTGGCCTGTGGCGCCGATCCCCTCCAGGCCGCCGCTGCCTCCCGGGACGAACTGGCAGAGCAGTACGCCGGCACCACCCCGCAGCAGTAGGAGGCAGCGATGGCCCTGGCGACTCTGACCGACCTGGAGGACCGCCTCGGCCGTGACCTGACCGACGCCGAGACCCGGCGGGCGACCGCCTGGCTCGAAGACGCGAGCGCCCTGATCCTGGCCCGGTTCCCCCAGTACGCAACCGCACCGACCGCCGTGTCGAAGAAGGTGTGCTGCGCGATGGTCCTGCGGGTGCTGTCCAACCCGGACGGCAAGCGGCAGGAATCCATCGACGACTACGCCTACACCGTCGACTCGGCACGCTCCACCGGCGAGGTGTACCTGTCGGAGGACGAGGCGGACGAGCTGACCTCGCGGCCCGGCGGTCGCGCGTTCAGCATCGTCCAGGGGGCGCCGTGAACACCGACGGTGTCCTCGCCGCAGGCCGGGCCGCGGCGAAAGCCCGCATGCGGGACACGGTCCGCCTGTACGCGCAGGCTCCGGACTCCTTCGACCGGGCCACCGGCACCACGGTGCCCGGGGCGAAGACCACGCTGTACGAGGGAACGGGCCGAGTGAAGCCGATCGCCCAGGCGTCCGGCGAGGACACTCAGGCCGCCGACCGCAACATCGAACTCCTGGAGTACCAGGTGTCCCTGCCCTGGGACACCGTCCTGCCCGCAGGGACCCGGGTCCTGCCCGGGATGCGGGTGGAGGTCGTCATCTCCGAAGACGCCCGTATGACGGGCCTGGTGCTGTGGGTGATCGGCGCACAGTTCGGCGCGCAGGCCACGGCCTGGCGCCTGAGTACGGAGGACCGGTCCTGATGAACGCACGCTTCGACACACGCGACGTCCGCCGCCTGGAGCGCCACCTGGTCCGCAGCATCCCGCGTCTCCGCCGGGACGCCCGTCAGGTCGTCGTCCGGGGGGCGCTCAACGTGAAGAACGACTGGCGCAACAACGCCCGCGCCAGCGGGCGCAAGCACGCGGGCAAGCTCTACCCGCGCACGGTGGGTTTCGACGTCGCCGCGTACGGGCCGGACGTCTGGGCGGCGACGATCGGCCCGGACAAGGGGGGCACCCAGGGCGCTCTGGGCAACCTGCTGGAGTACGGGTCCGTGAAGAACCCGCCGCACCGGGACGGCGGCCGGGCCCTGGACGCCGAACTGCCGCGGTTCATCGCGCAGATGGAGCTGCTGGCCGCGCGCGGGCTGGCCTGGTGGTGAGCCGGTGAGCACCCCTCCGGACGTTCTCCCGCACATGGACGCCGTCCAGGCCGCGCTGGAGGCGATCGGCCTCACCGTGTACCTGGGCGGTGCGCCCACCGACGCGGGCTGGGTGCCGCCGGACAAGTTCGCGGTCCTCTACCCGGACGCGGGCATGGCGGTGCGATCCTCCCTCGCCGACGACCGCACCGGCCTGGACTCCACCATGCAGGTCACCTGCGTCGGCAGCGACGTCGTACGGGCCCTGTGGGTCGCCGACCGCGTACGGCGGGCCCTCGCCGCACCCCTGGAGGTCGAGGGCCGGATCTGCTGGCCCGCCGAGGACCTCGGCGGGCCTCCCGTCCAGCGGGACGACGACGTCACCCCGCCTGTCTTCTACGTACCGGTCCAGTACCGGATCTGCTCAACTCCCGCCTGATGGAGGACTCATGGCCACCCTGACCACCCAGGTCGTCGCCCTTGCCGGGCTGAACCCCGCCTATGTCTCGGCGGCGGCCGGCGGAGACAAGTGCTCGGTCGGCGACCGGAACTTCCTGCACGTCAAGAACGGCTCCGCGTCGTCGGTGACGGTGACGCTCACCGCGACCGCGTCCGTACGGGGGCAGGCCGTCTCGAACTTGACGATCGCCGTCCCGGCGTCCGGGGAACGGATGATCGGCCCGCTCCAGCCGGATCTCCTCCAGTCCCCGGCGGACGGCCTGTGCGCCGTCGGCTACAGCGCGAGCGCGTCCGTCACGGTCGCCTCCCTGCGGATCTGATCCTTCCGAGAACCGAGACCCACGGGTCTCACTTTCGCCGCCCTGCGCTCAGGCCAGGGCTTTCTTCGTGCCCTGGAGGGACTCTCATGGCTGACCTGATCAGCGACGGCAAGACCCGCGTGGCGTGGGCCACCGCCATCGCGAACATCAACGCGCCCACCGCCGCCGAGCTGACGGCGGCGGCCGACTACACCAAACGCATCACCCCGGACGGCCTCAAGCTCGACCCGTCCACGGCGGACGTCGACACGTCCTCGCTGGCGAGCACCTTCGACACCAAGACCGTCGGCCGGGTCGGCTTCGACACGGAGCTGACGTTCAAGCGCGGCGACAACCCGACCGACGACGCCCCGTTCACGACCCTCAAGTACGGGGTCTCGGGATTTCTCGTCGTGCGCCGGGCGATCGCCTACGACACGGCATGGACGGCCGGCCAGAAGGTGGAGGTCTACCCGATCACCTGCGGCGAGCCGCAGAACTCCAGCCCGGCCGCGAACGAGGTAGCGAAGTTCGTGTCGCCGATGAAGGTGACGGACGCCCCGGCGACCGCGGCGACGGTGGCCTGATGCCGGACATCACGGAGATCCTCAAGGCGGCGACGCCCCGGCAGCGCACGGTACAGGTGTGCGTCCGGGGCGATCTGGCGTCCGAGGTCGAGCGGCTGACGGACGAACTCGCCCGGGTCACGGAGAACTGGGAGCCGGAGAGCATCGCCGACGAGCACCCGGGCCGCCGGATCGCCGCCGAGCTGAAGACGGCCCGGGACGCGGCGAAGGCCGCCGAGGTCCCGTTCCTCCTGCGCTACATCGGCGACCGCGCGTATCACGATCTGCTGGCCGCGCACCCGTCGGAGAACGCGAACGAGCTGTTCGACGACCGGACGTTCCCGAAGGCGCTGATCGCCGCCGCGTGCGTCGACCCGAAGATGACCGCCGAGCAGGCTGCCGAGCTGTTCGAGGCGGTCAACCAGGGCGAGCAGAAGAAGCTGTTCGACGGCGCGTGGGAAGTGCACAACGACGCGGCGTCGACCGCCTCCCCTTTCTCGTTGGCCGCCTCCGCGCTCCTGGCGGGCCTTGGCGGCGAGAAGTAGAAGCCGCGCGGGCCTGGGGTGTTCCGAGGTCGGTGTTCATGGGGCGCGTCGTCCGGGACGGCGAGCCTGTGTGGCTGCCGGAGGACCGGGCGTGGGCGCTGGCCCTCCTGGAGGTGGAGGCCGACGCCTGCCCGGAGTGCCGGCAGCCCTGGGGCGAGGCCACCGACCAGGCTAACGAGTTCGGCTACGAGGCGGAACTGATCCGCTGCCACGCCTGCACCGCGTCGGCGCGGACGGTGCGGGCCTACCAGGACAAGGGCGGGCAGGCCGAGGGCCTCCACGTCCGGATCGAGCGCACAACGCGATAACGCAACGGGGGGTGAGCTGTGGCCACCCGTACCGTCAACGTCCGCCTGGTCGCGGACGTCAACCAGTACACCCGCAGCATGCGGCAGGCTGCCCGGCAGACGTCGCAGCTGGCCAACGCCGGGGCGGTCGTCGGCACCGCGCTGATCACCGGGTTCGCGGTGGCCGCAGCGGCTGCCGCGAAGTTCGACAAGGAGCTCAGCAACGTCCGCGCGGTGACCGAAGCGTCCGGCGCGGAGATGAAGAAGCTCCGCTCCGCCGCGCTCGAAGCGGGCAAGACGACGTCGTTCACGGCGACGGAGGCGGCCCGCGCGGAGGCCGAGCTGGCGCGCGCCGGCATCAGCACGGCCGACATCGTCGGCGGCGCGCTCAAGGGAGCCCTCGCGCTCGCGGCGGCCGGTCAGGTCGACCTCACCGAGGCCGCCGTCGTGAGCGCCCAGGCGATGAACACGTTCGGTCTGAAGGGGAAGGACGTCACCCACGTCGCCGACCTCCTCGCCGCCGGCGCGAACAAGTCGGCGGCCGACGTCCACGGCCTGGCGATGTCCCTGCGGATGGGCGGCCTGCTCGCGCACCAGACCGGCCTGTCCATCGAGGACACCGTCGGCACCCTCGCGGCGTTCGCCGACCACGCCCTGATCGGCTCCGACGCCGGTACGTCCCTGAAGGTCATGCTCCAGCGTCTCGTGCCTCAGAGCAAAGAGGCGAAGATGATGATGGAGCAGATCGGCTTCAGCGCGTACGACGCGAAGGGCGAGTTCGTCGGGCTGACCGAGCTGTCCGCTCGCATGAAGACCTCGTTCTCCAAGCTCACGCCTGAGGCCCGCAATTCCGCCATGGCAACGATCTTCGGGGCGGACGCCGTGCGGTCGGCGACCATCCTGTACGAGCTGGGCGCCGAGGGCATCACGAAGTACGTCAACGCGGTCGACGACCAGGGCGCAGCCCAGCGGATGGCGGCAACGCAGACCGACAACCTGGTCGGTGACCTGGAGCGGCTGCGCGGGGCGATCGAGGTCGCCCTGATCGAGTCCGGGTCAGCGGCGAACGACTCGCTGCGGGCGATGACGCAGTGGATCACCCGGCTGGTGAACGCGTACAACGACCTGCCGCCCTCGCTCCAGCACGCGGTCACCCTGTTCAGCGGCATCGGAGGCGCCGCCGCCCTGGCTGCGGCCGGCGTCCTCCTGCTGCTTCCCAGGATCGCCGCGACCCGTGCGGCGCTCGCGTCCATGGGGATGACGGCGGCCCGTACGAGGGCGATCCTCGGCACCCTCGGCAGGGTCGGCCTGGTGGTCGCTAGCCTGGAGCTGATCTCGTACGCCTCCGAGCAGGTCCGCAAGGAGTTCCAGGACGCGCCGCCGTCGGTGTCGAAGATGGCGAACAGCCTGGTCGACCTCGCCAAGTCAGGGCACGTCGGGGGCGAGGCCCTCAGCAAGCTGGGCAGCGACCTGGGCACGTTCGGCGAGGCCGTGCAGCGTGTGGCGCACCCGAACTGGCAGGACCGTACGACCGACATCGTCAACTCTCTGACCTTCGGGATCACCGAGGGGCTGGCGGAGACGCAGATGCCTCTCCAGGAGGCCCGCGACAAGATCAAGGCGGTCGACGAGGCGCTGGCCCAGCTCGCGCAGTCGGGCAACGCCCAGCTCGCGTCCGACGCCTTCACCCGGCTCGCGGGGGCTGCGGCGGCGGACGGCACCAGCAAGGAGAAGCTCCTGACGCTGATGCCGCAGTACACCGACGCGCTCGCGAACATGGACACGCAGTCCAAGACCAGCGCGACGTCCCAGGCGGAGCTCGCGAAACAGCTCGGGCTGACGGCCGACGAGCTCCAGGACCAGCGGTCCGAGGCGGAGAAGCTCGCGGACTCCCTCAACGCGCTCAACGGCGTCAACATCAGCGCCGCCCAGCGCGAGATCTCCTTCCGGCAGTCCCTCGCCGACCTCACGGAGGCGGTGAAGGACAACGGCCGAAGCCTCGACGTCACCAGCGCGAAGGGCCGCGCAGTCAAGTCGGCTTACCTGGACGCCGCTTCGGCCGCGATGGAGCACGCGCAGGCGATCAGCGAGCAGAAGGGCTCCCAGGAGGCCGGGCAGAAGGTACTGGAGAAGGACATCTCCCTGCTGCGGCAGCAGATGCTCACGGCCGGGTTCGCCAAGGACGTCGTCGACGACCTGCTCTCCTCCTACCTCCAGATGCCGGTGTCGACGACGACGGCCGTGAAGGCCGACACGAAGTCGGCCGTCGCCGATCTCCAAGGCGTGCAGAAGCTGCTGCGGGAGACCAAGGGCAAGTCGGTGACCGTCAACGCCCTCACCTCGCAGGCCGAGAAGGCGCTGACCGACATCGGCTTCAGGGTGACCCACATGAAGGACGGCCGGGCGAGCATCACCATCCCGACGGGGCCGCCCACGGCCGCCATCTCGGCGATCCAGGGGGCGATCAACAGGGTCACCGGTACGACCGTCGGGATCGGTGTCTACCGCACCGAGTACCTCACCACGGTCCGCAAGCAGTCCATTCCCGGCGTCACTCCGAACGCGCAGGGTGGTCTGATCCGCCGCGCGTCCGGCGGTCCGGTTCAGTTCATCCCGGACGGCGGCCCCGTCGTGGGCCCCGGGACGGGGACGTCGGACAGCATCCCCGCGCTGATCAGCAACGGCGAGTACGTCATCAAGGCGTCGTCGGTCCGGAAGTACGGCGTCACCATGTTCGACCGGCTGAACGCTGGCCGGTTCGCGACCGGCGGTCTGCTGGGCGGCTTCGCCTACGAGCCGTCCGGGCAGCCGGTTCTCGGTGGCCCGACGGACGCCAAGCAGCGGTACGACGACCTGGTGGGCAAGCTCCGGGACGCCTGGAAGGAGTACCAGGACGCGCTCAAGGAGCGCGACAAGGTCCTGCGCGACAAGAAGTCGACGAAGAAGGACCGCGACGCCGCCCGCAAGGAAGCCGCGACCGCGTACGCGGCGGTGAAGTCCCTCGACGCCCAGCTCGGGCTGAAGGCCGGGGCGCCCGCGCCGGGCGCGTTCAACCTGACCGCCTACCAGAAGCAGCTGAACAGCTCCCTGAAGGCGACCGAGACGTGGCGCGCTCAGCTCACGAAGATCGGCAAGCGGGGCGGGGAGGAGATCCGGTCGCTGCTGGAGTCGATGGGCGAGGACGGCGCCGCCCTCGTCGCGGCCCTCGCGGGGGCCTCGGACAAGCAGTTCAGGGACATCACCGCGAAGCTGCTGAAGACCGGGGAGTTCGCGAAGACGACCCTGGCGGACTTCACCCGCCAGCTCGGTGCCTCCACGAAGGAGTCCCGCCAGTTCGCCGCCGACCTCCAGACCCTGGCGGCCCGCGGGTTCGGCGACCTCGCGCAGGCCCTGGCCGCCCAGGGCGACGCGTCGGCGATCGCGCTCGCCCGGCAGGCGGTCACCGGCTCGGCGAAGGACGTCTCTGCAGCCAACGCAGCGGTCCAGGGGGCGCAGGGGACGCTCAGCGGGGACGACCTGGCGAACGCGCTGACCTTGCTGTCGACGCTGCGCGGGGCACCCGGGCGCGGCTACGCCGACCTGATCGCCGCCGGGCTCGACGTCGCCACGATCCGCGCCCTGGTCCCGAAGATGCGCGCCCAGATCCGCGGCTTGCCCGCCGCCTACAAGGACACCTTCGTCCGGCAGTGGGTGCAGCAGGGAGGTACGGCGATGGCGCGCGGCGGCATCCTGACCGGGCCGCAGATGGTCCTCGGGGGCGAGGCGGGGGTGCCCGAGTCGTGGATTCCGCACGACGGGTCGGCGCGCTCACGGGGCCTGCTCGCCTCGACGGCCGCCGCGCTCGGCTACCAACTGGTGCCCGCCGCCCGGTACGGCTCCGGCCGCCCGAGCACCGCGGCCCCGGCACAGGAGGCGACCCGAACGGTCAACGTGACGCTGAACGGCGCCCGGCAGTCGACCGCAGAGCAGGCCGCCGACATCGCCCGCCACATGGCGTGGATCGGCTGAGGGGAGGGCAGGCATGCCGTACACGCCGGGAAACAGGCTGGCGGGGCTGGGGGCGACGCTCGGCGACGTCGCCCTCGGCTCGGTCGACGACGCGGGGGTGGCCTGGTACCTCCAGACCCTGGAGGGCTGGGACAGCCCGGAGATCCGGGCGCAGTACAGCGACCGCGAGGGCGATCACGGGGCCTGGCCGTCGCCCGTCTATCTCGGTTCGCGGCCCGTCACGCTCGGCGGCACGATCGTGGCCCCGTCCACCGCCCAGCTGGAGGAGGCGATGGAGCGGCTGCGCGCGGCGGCCGGCCTGACGGACACCGTGCTCGTCGTCGACGAGTCGGACCCCAAGCGGGCGGTCGTCCGGCGGTCGGGCAAGGTGCTGATCCAGTACCTGACCGACACCACCGCGCAGTACAGCGTGCTGGTGACGGCGGCCGATCCGCGCCGCTACGAGTCCGTCGAACAGACCGCGCAGACGGCCCTGCCCACCACCACCGGCGGCCTGGTCCTCCCGGCAGCGCCCCCGCTGACCATCAGCGCGACCACGGTGTCCGGGCAGATCACGGCCACCAACCGGGGGAGCATCGCCACCCGGCCGCTGATCACCATCGCCGGGCCGGTGCAGCAACCGACCGTCGCCGCGCTCTACGGAGACGGCACCGTCCGCTCCCTCGCCTACACCGACACCCTCGGCGCCGGCGACGTCCTGACGATCGACACGGACGCGCACACCGTGATGCTCGGGGCCGCGTCCCGGCGCCGCTACCTGTCCGGCCAGTGGCCGGAGATCCCGCCCGGCGAGTCGGTGACCATCGCGTTCACCGCCGCCGCCTACAACGCGACCGCCCTCCTGACCGCCCGGTGGCGGTCGGCCTGGCTGTGAGGAGCACCTCGTGCCGACCAACCCCACCTGGCAGAACACAGTCACCTACGCGGGCTCAGACCTGCGCCGCGCGTCCATGACGACCCTCATGGGCGACGGCACCGCGCTCGGAGGCCGTTCCGGGGTCCGCCCCGGTGACCCCGGCCTCGCGGTCACCCTCACCGGGGGAACGACGATCAACGTCGCCGCCGGCGTCGCCTCCCTCTACCGAAGCGGTCAGGGCCTCTACCGCGCGTTCCTCGCCTCCGCAACGGTCGTCGGCACGCTGAACGCCGCACACGCCTCCTTCACCCGCATCGACCTCGTCTACCTGCGCGTGTGGGACACCGACGTCGACTCCACCGGCCTGCGCAAGGCCGACGCCGTCTACCTGGCGGGGACGGCGTCGGCGTCGCCGGTCGCACCCACCCCGGGGGCATCGGAGATCTACATTCCGCTCGCCACAATCACCGTCCCGCCCTCCGGCGGCGGCGCGGCCTCCGTCCAGGACTCCCGGCCCGTCACCACCGCGCCCGGCGGCATCCTCCCCGCTTCCACCGCCCCCAACAGCCCGTACACCGGCCAGTACTGGGACGACGGCACCCAGCTGCGCCGCTGGAACGGCAGCACGTGGGAGACGTACGGGCCGGTCACCTCCTGGACCGCCTACACCCCTACATGGGCCGGGCTGTCCGCCCTCGGCGCCTCGACCGTCCGGGGCCGCTACTGGAAGACCGGCACGCGCTGCGAGGCCGCCATGATGCTCGCCTGGGGCACCGGCAGCAGCCTCGGCACCGGCTCGATCACCGTGTCCCTGCCGTTCACCGCGGCAACATTCAGCACCGACCCGTTCGGCTGGCAGGGCGAGGGGAAGTACCGGGAGAGCGGCACCGGCCTGTGGCATCCGCTGCACATCGCCGTGGAGGCCGGCGGCACCACGGCGGTCGTCCAGGCCCACCGAGCGGGCGACATCGGCCTCGTCTCCCCCGGCGCCCTCGGCTACACCTGGGGCGGCGTCACCGCCCACATGCGGGCCCAGATCGTCTACGAGACCATCTGATGCCGGCCGTCGAACTCACCTGGCTCGCCTGCGACCTGAAATCAGGACGGATCGCGGAGGAACTGCGGTCGCTCACGCCGTCGGGGGCGTTGGAGCGGCGCCTGAGCCTGTCGAGCAGCGGCCAGCTCGACCTCGACCTCGCCGGGGCGCCGGCCCAGTGGGAGTCAGCGACGGACCCGGGCCGCACTCTGCTGGTCGCCGTCGACACCTACACCAGCCGACCGGTCTGGTCCGGGATCGTCCTCACCCGCGCCGGGGGTTCCGACACCGTCGTGCAGCTCGGCGCGGCAACCCCCGAGGCGTACCTCGACCGCCGCTACACCGGCGCCTACTCCGGCATCGCCCGCGACCAGGCCCTCATCATGAGCGACCTCGCCACCGCGGTCCTGGCCGACGCCCCGCCGATCGTCGTCGACGCCCTTGCGGGCAGTACGCCGATCACCTACCTCCTCCAGGACGGCGACGACCGCACCGTCCTCAGCGCCTTGCAGGAACTCGCGGGAATGGAGGGGGCGCCGGAGTGGACCGTCGACACGGTATGGGCGGACGCCGCGCAGACCGCCGTCCGGCTGGTCCTCCGGGTCCGGCCGATGATCGGCGTGCAGTCGGCGACGCCCGAGGCCGTGTTCGACCTCCCCGGCTGCATCGCCTCCTACAGCCTCAGCGAGTCGTACGAGAGCGGCCGAGGCGCCACCGTCGTACGGGCCTGGGGCGACGGGGAAGGCGCGGCACGGCTCCGGGGCATCGAGCAGACCGCCGCCGACCTCATCACGGCCGGCTGGTGCCGCTGGGAGAACCGCTACACCCCCAGCTCCGGCCTGACCGACCCAGACCAGCTCACCGCGCACGCCGTCCAGGCCCTCGCCCAACAGCGCACCGGGACCCGGACGTGGACGGTCGACGCAGTCGCCTCCCAGGCCCCGCGCCTCGGCCTGGACTGGGCGCTCGGCGACAGCGTCCACGTCCAGATCAGCTCCTCGCCCCGCCACCCGCTCGGCGCCGAGACCGTCTCCCGCGCCTACGCCTGGCGCCTCGACCCCGGCGCCAACCGCATCACCCCCGTACTCGTGGAGGAGGACTAGATGCCGCTGCGCGCAGAGTCCCTTCCCGGCAACCCCCGAGCCCTGTGGGAAGCGGTCCGCCAACTCCAGCGCGCCGTACGCGAGCTGCGCGCGTCCCGAAGCCTGGAACACGCGTCCCTCTCCTCCGGCGCACTCTCCGTCCTCGGCTCGGCGGGACAGACCCTCCGCCTGGTGCCCGTCAGCCCCACCGGGGTCACCCTGCCGGACGGCAGCGTCGTCTACCCGCCGGCCGTCGCCTTCCTCTCCCACCCCGGCGACCTCGCCGCCGGCGCGCTCACCGCCTACCGCAAGCCCACTACGGGAGGGAGCGTCCCCGTCCTCCTGCTGCTCTCCCCTCAGACAGGGATGGCGACAGCCGGTCTGACGCTCCAGGGCGGAGAGACTGGCGGAGAGGCGGCGGTCGCGACGCTCGCCGCCGGGGGCGCCGCTCTCACCCTCAGCACCGCCGGTATCGCAGTCAGCGGAGTCCCCGGGTACGGCTGGAGCGAGGACGCCGTCACCACCACCAACACGAGCACCACCTACGCCGACGCCGTGAGCGGAGCCTTCTCCGCGACCTGCACCGTGCCCCCGACCGGCCGCGTGGTGGTGAATATCCGCTGCACGCAGCGCGCGACCGGCACCCTCAACGCGCTCACCTCCTGGCGGGCCACCGGGAGTTCCTCCGGCGTCAGGTACACCGAGAACGACGACTCGGCACTCGTCGTGCCCGGCGCCAACAACCTCAGCCTGAACCTGCGTCAACCGCTCACCGGGCTCACCCCGGGCGAGACCCTCACGGTCAAGACCCTGCACCGGCTCAACTCCGCGACCACCCAGACGATCGCCTACCGATCGATCTTCCTCGAACCCAACCTCACCTGATGGAGCCCACCGTGCCCGTCGTCATACCGCGCTTCGAGTCCCGCCAGTACGACGGCACCAACGGTGCCGAACTCATCGCCTGGCTCTCCGGCACCGTCGACCTCGTCAGCGACGACGGTGCCGAACTCGTCGTCCGGTTCAGCGGCGAACTCCGCCGCATCCCCGTCGGCTGGTGGATCGTCGCCGGCGGCGGCAGCAAGGCCGCGTTCCACACCGAGCAGACGCCCGACGACTACCTCAACTACTGGCTGGAACTCCCGGCGCTCTGACCCTCATCCGCCCCGCCTGACCGAAAGGAGGTCAGGCATGCGACCTCTTCGTGCTGTCCTGGCCGCGCTCGCCCTTACTCTCGCCATGCTCCTCGGGGGCTCCGCGCCGGCCACGGCCGACCCTCCGCCAGACGGGCCGGTCCTCATCGAGGGCGTCGACCTGCACGACACGACGATCCGGCTGGTGGGCGGCACGTACTACATGTACGGGTCGATGTACGGGTGCGGCTTCCAGTGGGGAGTGGCGAACACTCCGTGGTGCGGGTTCGGTGTCTCGACCGCGTCCTCAGTGTCGGGCCCGTGGTCGGCGCCGAAGCTGCTGTTCTCGACGACGTCGACGGACCCGTCGACGGGCCGTACATGGAACGCGACCTGCGGCGGCACTGGTCGTGGCTGCTTCAACCCCCGCATGGTTGAGAGGTCGGGTTGGGGTCACGACGACGGCGTCATGATCTTGTGGTTCAACTCGCCCCGCCATACGGACGACGGGGCCGCGAACGCCTACAACGTCATGGGCTGCGCGGGACCGGCCGGGCCCTGCGGTCCGGGAGCCGTGCCCAACGGCTCGTACAACAAGCCCGCGTTGAACATGTGCCCCGGCAACGGCGACTTCGGGATGATCGAGCCGCCGTCGGGCCGTCCGGCGATCGTGTGCACGGAGCCGGGCCGGACCGGGCTGGACATCCAGGAGCTCAACTGGTCGGGGTCGGGCGGGAACGCGGGTGTGGGCGTGATCCACGTCGCGGGTGTGACGCTGGCGGAGGGGCCGGGCGGCTGGTGGGACGAGGCGTCGCAGCGGTACATCCTGACCTACTCGGACCAGGGGTGCGGGTATTGCTCTGGGACGCCGATCGGATACGCGACCTCGACGAACCTGTACTCCGGCTGGGCCGCGCCGGGCAATGTGGGCTGGGGCGCGCCGGTGTACGGGCGCCGGATCTTCAACGGCAACAGCTGCGGCGGCCAGCCCCGCACGGTGACGGTCCTCGACGGCCGCCCGTACCAGATCATCGATCTGTGGCTCGGCACCCGTAATGAGACGAACGCGCCGACGCTGATCGCCCCGCTCAACTACACGCCGCGCGCGGGGTCCCCGGGCGACGGCAAGGTCTGGGTGCCCCCGGTCTCCCTCTCCTGCACCTGACCTCATCTCTCCTCATCTCTCGCCCCGCGCCGTCCGGCCGGGGTTTCTTCTTGTCCTGGAGGACTCCGTGACACAGCAACCCATCCCGTCCGACCTCGGCCGCCGCGCCTACACGGCGTACGGCGAGGCCGTCGGCGGACTCACCCACGACGGACGCATCCTGCCTACGTGGGAGGACCTCGGCGAGCAGATCCAGACGGCCTGGATGGCGGCGGCCCGCACCGCCTTCCTGCTGGGAGGTGATGGGCGATGAAGCTGATCACCCGCGCCGCGCTCGGCTGGGGTCCCTCGGCCGCCCCGATCCAGACGTCCACCAAGGGTGTCAAGGTGCACTACCTCGGCCAGAAGGTCTCGCCCGCGCTGGCCGCCGACCACGCCAAGTGCATCGCCCTGTGGAAGGCCATCCGCATCAGCCACCTCGCGAACCCCCGCGAGAACTACAGCGACATCGCTTACAACTTCGCTGGCTGCCCGCACGGCTACCTCCTGGAGGGCCGGGGCATCGGCCGGCGGACGGGCGCCAACGGTGATCAGACGCTGAACCGCGCGCACTACGCCGTCGTCGGCCTGGTCGGCGACGAGGGCCTCACCGAGCCGACCGACGGCATGCTCACCGCGATACGCGACGGCATCGACCTCCTCCACCAGCACGGCGCCGGGGACGAGATCAAGGGGCACCGCGACGGCTACGCCACCGACTGCCCCGGCGGCCCCCTATACGCGTGGGTGAAGAAGGGCGCTCCCCGCCCCAGCGCACCGACCGGACCCACGCGGCCGATCGTCGACCTGTCCCGGCTCGTGTCCGCAGCCCGGACCGACCCCGCGAAGACGGGGACCCCGGTGTCGTACGCCGGGGTCCGCACCGTTGAGGACGCCCTCGTGAAGGAGGGACTCCTCGCCCCCGCACTCTCCGACGGCCACTTCGGCACTGCCACGGTCACGGCCTACGCCGCGTGGCAGCGCCGCCTCGGCTACAAGGGCGCCGCCGCCGACGGCATCCCCGGGGAGGCATCGCTCACCCAGCTCGGCACCCGCCGGGACTTCGACGTGAAGGAGTAACACCATGTCCGACAACACCAAGCGCACCCTGCGCACCGTCCTCCAGACCGCGCTCGGCATTGCCGCGGTCCTCCCGGCCGTCGTCGACGCCTCCGGTATCCCCGCCGCCCTCCCGTGGGTGGCCGGCGCCCTCGCCGTCTCGGCTGGCACGACCCGCGTCATGGCGCTCCCGAGAGTCCAGGCACTGCTGCCCGGCTGGCTCCGCACCGACGACACGGAGACCAGATGACGGAAGGGCCGACCGGAGTGGGAGCCGTCGACTCCCTGGTCGGGTGGTCGGTAGGGATCGTCGCCGTCGCCGGGCTCTGCACACTGGTGTGGCAGGTACTGCGGGTCCTCCGACGCATCGCCGACCGGATCGATACCGCCTGGGAGGACTGGTCGGGGTCGGAGGCCCGCCCTGGGGTCCCGGCCCGGCCCGGGGTGATGCCCCGGCTCGGCGACCACGACGTCCAACTCGGCGAGCACGGCCGACGCCTGGACGACCACGAGCAGCGGATCGTCCGGGTCGAGACTCGGATACCTGACGGCACATGACCGCGGCCCTCACCCTCCTTCGGGAGGGTGAGGGCCGCTTCGTCATGCCCGGGGCTGTGGCGCGAGCCGCTCCACCGCATCGAGCAGGAGGTGCCATGGGTATTCGCCGGGCCGCCCTTGCCCCGGCTGGTTCGGCACGAAGCCGCCCTCCCCGTACAGCACCTCGACGCCCATCTTCCGCAACTCGGTGACGCTCCGCTCGAACTGCCGGTGCTGCACGTAGGCCGCGTTCACGCACGGCATGGCCGCGACCGGGATGCCCTTCCCGATCCCCTCCGCGACGACCCCGACCACGAAGTCCCGTGTCAGGCCCAGTGCCCACGCGTTCACCGAGTTGAAGGTGACCGGTGCGAACGCGATCACGTCAGCCTTCGGCCACACGTCCGGCTCGCCTGGCTGCTTGTACTCGCTCCGCACGGGGTGCCCGGTCGCGCGCTCCAACTCGGCGAGGCGAGGCTCCAGCCAACGGGCGGCTGTGGGAGTGAGCCCGAGGCACACGTCGAAACCGCGCTCCTGCGCGTCCGCGACCACACGGGCGAGGTCGAGAACCGGCGGGGCTGCTGAGCCAAACAGGTACAGCACACGAGAGGTCATGCCGCCTATCGGACCACATGCAACCGCCCCCGATCCGGGCGGAGCGGGGGCGGACGCGAGTACCGTTCCAAGTGGCTGCAAGGAACGAGGAGACCAGTATGCCCTCACCCGACGACGACCACACCGGTACCCGTATCCGCGAGCAACGAAGACTGGCCAGGCTCACCCAACGCGCACTCGCCGCGAGGACCCCGTACTCGTACAGCCTGCTCAACCAGGTCGAATGCGGCGCCCGACCGGCCAGTCCTGATTTCGTCGCGGCAGTTGCAAAGGCCCTCAAGGTCGACGTCACCGCCCTCACAGGACAGCCCTACGTGACCGAACTCCAACACGACCGGCTCGCTGAGCTGGTCCGGCCGATCCGTGAAGCCCTCGATCTCTACGACCTTGGCACCAACCCCGACCTGACGGTGCGTCCGGCCGACGTCCTCATGTCGGAAGCCGACGGGCTGTGCGAGAAGGTCCGCGCCACGCACCTGCGCAGCGCCGCCCGCACGCTCCCCGGCGTCATCGCAGAGCTGACCCATACGGCATGGGCCACCCCTTCCACTCCTCTCTGGCAGGCCCTCGCGTCGACCTATCGCACGGCGCACGACATCGCAGTCAAGTTGGGGTACTACGACTTGTCCACGGTGGCCCTGGACCGTATGGCCTGGGCCTCCGAGCGTGCGTCCGACCCCTGCCTGGGTGCTGTACGTCAGTACATGCGAGCGCTCGTGTACTTCCGTGAGGGCGAGTACGTCATCGGGCAACGACTCATCGCCTCCGGACACGACATCGTCGGCCAGGCCGACACAACGCGCGAGTCTCTCGCCGTCACTGGGCAACTCCATCTGGGTGGCTCCGTCATCTGCGCACGGGCCCGAGACGAGACGGCCGTGAATCGGCACATCCGCGAAGCCCACGACATCGCCAAGCGGACCCGGGACGCCTCGTCGGTGCACTGGCTGTCGTTCGGACCGACGAACGTGCGGCTGCACAAGATGTCCGCCGCCGTGGAGCTGAACCAGTACGACGATGCGCTGACGCAGGCCCGGAAGATGCGCCTCCCCGCGTCCCTGGCAACGTCACGGCGGGCGCACTTCCTCATCGAATGGGCGCTCACGGAGATGGAGACCGGGCACACGGAACCGGCACTGAAGCGCCTGGTGGAAGCTCGACGGGCGGCTCCTGAACAGACCCGGTACCACCCAGGCACCCGGGAAACGATCAGAGGGCTGGTGCATCTGTCCCGCCAGACGCCGGAGACGCTGGGACACATGGCGTCGTGGGTGGGGATGTAGAAGCGCTCACAGCGCTCACAAAACTGTGAGCGTTGTGCCCCTTTACGGCTCCTACGGTCGCGGTGTGAGACGGATCACCGTGACCGTGGAGGCGCCTGCTCTCCACCGAGGGGAGCCCGCATGACCGACCACCGTCCGACCGGCCCCGGAGCCCTGTCCCCGGCGGCGTACCCGACCACGGGCCTACCCCAGTACGACCCGCGGCAGAGCAGCCCGCAGGCGATCAGGGAATGGCTGGCAAGCGCCCTCCCCGCCGGAACCAAACCCGACAGGAACGCGCCCGCGGGCGTCACCCTGCTGCCTCTCGGCGAGGCCGTCACGGCCGTACGAATGAGCGCCCGCCTCGTCCACGCCGCGGCCCGCACCTCCGACCCGGCAGAGCTCGCGGACTACCTGGCGCAGACGCTGCTCGGTCCGGTCATCCACGAATCCGCCGGCACCGGCCGCCCCTACTACGCCCTCACCCCGCATCGGCAACGCGAGTGGGTGCTCCCGGGCGATGCCGCCTACCTGGCCACCGGCACGTGGCTTAGTTTCCCCGACCTGGACCGGCGGGGCCCGAAGGGCGTGCACTGGGTGACCCCGCCCCGGTACCGGGGCGACCTCTGCCGCATCGATCACGTCTGCGAGTTCATCGTCCAGGGGCTCCGGGGCCTGGCCCCGGCCGCCGAGAGGGACGGCCGATGAGCAGCGTCAAAGGGGCACGGCCTGAGGAGGTCCTGGAGAACTTCCCGCTTCCGTGGCCCGCCCCGCGCCCGGACTGCACACAGTGTGCCGACCTCGCGCGGGAGCGCGCGCAGGCCCGCCGTGTCGGCGACGGGTCGCGCGCGGTGGACTGCAACGTCCGTATCCGCACCCACAACACCGGCCACAACGGCACCCCCCTGATCCCCCGCGCTCTCCCGTAACGGCGGCGGCGCCGGACGGCAGAGCGCGGGATACGACGGCCGCTTGCAGGTCCCCCACCTGGCGGCCGGGCCCGCCGCCGTGCGTCTCCCTCGTGCGCCGGCGGCGGGTCACCCGACTTCGGTGACCAGGTCGGCGAGCGGCACCCCGATGGCGTCGGCGATCCGGATGAGGGTGTCGAGGCGGGGGGATGCGTGGCCTTGCTCGATGCGGCTGTACGACGCGACGTCGATGCCGGTCCGTTCGCACACCGTGAGCTGGGTGAGGTTTCGCTCGATGCGGACACGGCGGATCTGGTCGCCCACCTGGCGGCGGCGGGTGAGGACCCGGTCGTCGGGCGGGGTGGGGCGAGGCACACGCCCACGCTGGCTAGTGCGTGATCAAATGTGATTAGGGTCAAACCTAATCTTTGTGATCTTGATTGAGGAGGGGTACCGACTTCCCGCCAGCCTGATCCGCTCGCGGGACGAGCCCGCCGATGGCGTTGCGGCCTCACGGCCCAGGACAGGACGCCGGAAGCGGGGGCAGGGCGGCTTTCCGCAAGGAAGGCCGCCCTCTCCCTTTACGGGCCCGGTGCGGGCGCCCCCCTCTCGAACCCGCCCTCCATGATCATCCGCATTTCGGTTGAGCCTTGGCTGAGCTAATGATCTTCAAGCCCCGAAAACAGAAGAAGCCCCCAGCTCGAACTGCCTCTGAGCTGGGGGCTGACCTGTAGGCCCTGTCGGACTCGAACCGACAACCAATGGATTAAAAGTCCACTGCTCTGCCAATTGAGCTAAGGGCCCTGGCGGATGTTGCCCCCCGAGCATAACCGCCCGAGGCCGTGTCGCCGATCGGGTATGGGGGACACGGCCGTGTCCGGGGGCGGAATGGTCAGAGATCGGTGGGTTCCGGGTGCGTCTCGGTGCGGTGGTCGGGGTTGAGGAACCAGTGGCGGGCGGAGGTGAACCACCAGACCGCGGCGAAGCCGAGGACGACGAGGACGGCGATGGGGGCGTAGTTGAAGGTCTCCCAGGTGACGGGGGAGACCTGGGGCAGCATGAAGAGGACGGTGATGACGAGCACCCAGGTCACGGAGACCGCGCCGATGACGCCGGACCAGCGGCCGAGATGCCACGGCCCCCGCTCGAACGCGTCCCCTTTCCGCACCCGCAGGAACGTCGGGATGACGTACGCGATGTAGAGCCCGATGACCGCGATGGACGTCACGGCCGCGTACGCCGTCTCGTTGATCAGGTAGGGCAGGCCGAGGACCAGCGCGCCGCCCGCGGCCAGCCAGACGGCGGCGACGGGGGTCCGGGTGCGCGGGCTGACCGTGTGCCAGACGCGGGAGAAGGGCAGCGCGCCGTCCCGCGAGAAGGCGTAGATCATCCGGGAGTTGGCCGTCACGGACGCCATCCCGCAGAAGAGCTGGGCGCCGATCACGACGAGCAGGAGCAGCTTCCCGGAGGTCGCCCCCAGCGCGTCGAGGAGGATCTGCGCGGGCGGCACCCCCGTCTCGGAGTTCAGCTGGGCGTCGTACGACTGGATGGCGAAGGTGAAGCCGAGCAGCAGGACGAACCCGGCGATCCAGGACGTCCAGATGGACTGGACGATGCCCTTCGGGCCGGCCGTC
This sequence comes from Streptomyces sp. NPDC004539, assembly GCF_040610055.1. Lineage (NCBI taxonomy): Bacteria > Bacillati > Actinomycetota > Actinomycetes > Kitasatosporales > Streptomycetaceae > Streptomyces > Streptomyces sp. NPDC004539. The sequence goes on from NZ_JBEXLS010000030.1 coordinate 103,022, forward strand.
GCCGCGTCGTGCGTCTCCTCGGTCATGTGCGCGGAGGCGTCGTACCCGGTGAACGTGTACTGCGCCATCAGCAGCCCGAGCGCGACGACGTACACCCCGCTCCCCCACCCCGTGTTGTTGACGAACTCGCCGAACACGAAGGACGCCGACTGGTGGTGGTCCGGCGCGAAGGTCAGCGCGCCGACGATGACGGCGACCCCGAGGACGTGCCACCACACGCTGACGCTGTTGAGGAAGGCGACGATGCGGACGCCGAAGGTGTTGAGGAGGCCGTGCAGCAGGAGGATCGCCGCGAAGAGCAGGATCGTCCGCCCCGGCGTCACCTCGAAGCCGAACTGGAGGTTGAGATAGGCGCCCAGGAAGGACGCCGCGCCGAAGTCGACGCCCGCGGTGACGGCGATCTGCCCGAGGACGTTGAACCAGCCCGTGAACCAGGCCCAGGCGGCGGCCGACCGCGCGGGTGCGAGGCGGTGGGCCCAGAAGTACAGGCCCGCCGAGGTCGGGTACGCCGAACAGATCTCGGCCATGGACAGCCCCACGAAGAGCGTCATGAGCCCGACGGCGACCCAGCCCCAGGTGATGACGGCCGGACCCCCCGTGTTCATGCCGAACGCGTAGAGGGTGAGACAGCCCGACAGCACCGAGATGATCGTGAAGGACACCGCGTAGTTGGAGAACGCCGACATCCGGCGCGCGAGGACCTGCGTGTAGCCGAGCTGCGCCAACCGCTCCTCGTCACTGGTGAGTTCCGAGGTGCGCTCGGCGGGTATCGCGTCATCTGTCATGTCACATGCAATGCCCTGGCATCGCGCGTGACATGCGTCACAGGTGACCAAAAAGGGTGCTTGGAGCCCGCTGTCCCGCCTCAGCCCACGTTCAGCTCCGCCAACGGCAACGTATGGCTCGTCTGAAGGACCTTCGCCCGCAGGTACCGGACATTGTGGGGGGTCGTGAAGACGCCGGTGGGGACGCGGTTGTGGACGTTGATGCCCAGGGTGCGGAGCTGGGCGGACTTGTCGGGGTTGTTGGAGAGGAGGTCGAGCCGGTCGATGCCGAGGGCGGTCAGCATCTGGGCGGCGGCCGTGTAGTCGCGGTCGTCCTCGGGGAGGCCGAGGGCCTTGTTCGCCTCGTACGTGTCCATGCCCTGGTCCTGGAGGGCGTACGCGTCGAGCTTGTTGTAGAGGCCGATGCCGCGGCCTTCCTGGCGGAGGTAGAGGAGGACGCCGCCGGTCTCGGCGATGCGCTCCACCGCCTCGCGGAGCTGCGGGCCGCAGTCGCAGCGGGCCGAGCCGAAGACGTCGCCGGTGAGGCACTCGGAGTGGAGGCGGACCAGCGGCGTGTCGCCGGGGGTGCCGAGGACGACCGCGATGTGCTCCTGGCCGTCCGCGAGGCCGTGGAAGGTGACGATCTCGGCGTCGACGCTGTAACCGTCGTTGAAGCGCAGCGGCACCCGGACGCGGGAGCGCTGCGTGGCGGCGGGGAAGTCGGACATGCGGGTCTCCGGGGGCCGGGGCGGGCGGGGGCTCACGAGCGCACGCGGGCGCTCAAGAACCCAAGGGCTCAAGAACGAGCCGTCTGTTTCAGATTTGAAGCAGATGCTCGGTTCCCGACCCTACTCCTCGTTTTAAAGTTGAAGCAACTGGTTTTGATGTACGTCACGTACCGCCGTCGCACCCCGACCCCGACGACCTCCGCCGCCACGGCACGTCCTCCCCGCCCCCCTGCTGCCCTTCGAGCCCCTCGGCGATCCGCCGGCTGATCTCCTCCAACTGCCCCACCTGCTCCGGCGTGAGCTGGTCGAACACCGCCGAGCGGACCGTCTCGACGTGGCCCGGCGCGATCCGCTCCAGGACCGACAGCCCCTCCTCGGTGAGCGCGGCGATGCTCCCCCGCTTGTCCCACCGGCACTGCTCGCGCCGGACCAGGCCGTCCTTTTCCAGCCGAGTCACCGCATACGTCAGCCGGCTGCGCGTGATCTTCGTACGCTCGGCGAGGTCGGTCATCCGCAGCCGGTGCTCGGGCGTGTCGGAGAGGTTCGCCAGGATCGAGTAGTAGAGGTGCGGCATGCCGGCGTCCTGCTGGAGCTGCCGGTCGAGCGCGTCCTCCAGCAGGAACAGCGCGGAGACGTACGAGCGCCACGCGCGCATCTCGTCGGGATTGAGCCAGCGGGTCGTCATACGACCAGTGTAGGTTTGTTTCAAACTTGAACCAAGCGCCCGCTCCACCAGCCCCAAGCGCCCGCTACACCAACCCCGAGCGCCCGCCTCGCCCGACCCCAGCGTCCGCCTCACCCGTTCCCGCCCGCCCTCCCGGAGGAGACCGCACCGATGCCCTACCCGTACGTCCTCCTCTCCGCCGCCGTCTCCCTCGACGGCTACCTCGACGACACGAGCCCCGACCGCCTGCTCCTCTCCAGCCCCGCCGACTTCGACCGGGTCGACGAGGTGCGCGCCTCCTCCGACGCGATCCTCATCGGCGCCGGCACCATCCGCGCCGACAACCCCCGCCTCCTCGTCAACTCCCCCGACCGCCGCGCCGCCCGCCTCGCCGAGGGCCGCCCCGAGTACCCCCTCAAGGTCACGGTCACCGCCTCCGGCGACCTCGACCCCGACGCCCACTTCTGGCACACGGGCGGGGAGAAGATCGTCTATACGACGGACCCGGGCGCCCGGCGGGTCACGGAACTCGGGATCGCCGCCGGCGTCGTACCCCTCGGGCCGGAGCTGGACTGGCACCGGCTGCTCGGTGATCTGTACGGGCGCGGGGTGCGGCGGCTGATGGTCGAGGGGGGCGGGACGATCCACACGCAGCTCCTGCGGGCGGGGCTGGCGGACGAACTCCAGCTCGTGCTGGCCCCGTTGTTCGTCGGCGACCCGAAGGCGCCCCGGCTCTTCGGGCCCGGCGCGTACCAGGAGGGGCGCCTCACCCTCGTCGGCACCCGGCGGATCGAGGACGTCGTCCTCATGACCTACCGCCCCGCCGTCACCCCCGCCGACCACCACTGGCTCGCCCTCGCCTGCGACCTCGCCGCGCAGTGTCCGCCCTCGGAGACGGCGTTCAGCGTCGGCGCGGTGATCGTCGCCGAGGACGGCACGGAACTGGCCCGCGGACACTCCCGCGAGGGCGGCGACCCCGTCGTCCACGCGGAGGAGGCGGCGCTGGCGAAGCTGGCGGCGGGGGACACGAGGCTCGCGACGGCGACGGTGTACTCCAGCCTGGAGCCGTGCGCGCGGCGGGCGTCGCGGCCGGCGCCCTGCGCTCGGCTGATCCTGGACGCCGGGGTGCGCAGGGTCGTCACGGCGTGGATCGAGCCGGACACGTTCGTCCAGGACGCGGACGGCAACGGGTTGTTGAGGGACGCCGGGGTGGAGGTGGTCCTGCTGGAGGAGTACGAGGGGAGGGCGAAGGCGCCGAACGCGCATCTGGTCTGAGCTGACCCACCCGGCCCACCCCGACCTGCGCCCCACCCACCCACAGGTGACGCTGCCCGTATGAGGTCAGCAAAACCCGTACTCGCCGCCGCCCTGCTCCTGGCCCTGGCCGCCTGCTCGGCGAACCCCTCCGACACCCGCCAGATGGCCCGAGCCCTCCCCCCGGACGCCTCCTTCACGCATCCGGGGGTCCTGGTGAACAAGACCCAGCTCGACGTCGCCCGGGAGAACGTGCACGCGGGCAAGCAGCCCTGGCTGCGCGCCTACCTGGACATGCGGGACAGCAAGTACGGCTCGTACAAGTACCGCCCGGAGCCCTACGAGAGCGTCGACTGCCCCGGCGGCGACCAGCCGAACCGCCCCGCGCACGGCTGTGTGCAGGAGCGGCAGGACGCGATCGCCGCGTACACCCAGGCCCTCCTGTTCAGCGTGACCGGCAAGCGGCAGCACGCGGTCAAGGCGCGGGAGATCATGGACGCCTGGTCGGCGAAGATCAGACGGCACACGGAGGACGACGCCGGCCTCCAGACCGCGTGGGCGGGCTCGACCTGGACCCGGGCCGCGGAGATCGTCCGGCACACCCCCGGCGCCGGCTGGCCGCAGGACAGGGTCGCCCGCTTCGAGGGCATGCTGAGGAACGCGTACCTGCCGGCCGTCACCCGGGAGGTCCCGGACTACAACGGCAACTGGGACCTCGCGATGACGGACGCGGCGATCGGCATCGGCGTCTTCACGAACGACCACCGCGTCTTCGACCGCGCGCTGACCCGCTTCCGCGCCCGCGTCCCCGCCTACTTCTACCTGGAGAAGGACGGCAGAATCCCGATCGCCCCGGCCCGCGCGGGCCTCGACGACCCGGCGAAACTCACCAAGTACTGGTTCGGGCAGACGACGTTCAAGGACGGCGTCTCCCAGGAGACGTGCCGCAACTTCAAGCACGCCGGCTACTCGTTGGCCGCCGCCTCGCACATCGCGGAGACCGCCTGGCACCAGGGCGTCGACCTGTACGGCGAGGTCAAGGACCGGCTGAAGGCGGCGGCCGAACTGCACGCCCGCTACCAGGAGGGCGAGAAGGCTCCGGCGTGGCTGTGCGGCGGGAAGGTCGACCGGAACATGGGGCCCGACCTGGAGGTCCTGGTCAACCACCTGGAGGGCCGGCTCGGCGAGTCCGTCCCGGCGGCCCACCGGCTCGTCGCCCGGCACCGGCCCGCCGGCACGGACGACCTGTTCGTGGCCTGGGAGACCCTGACGCACGCGGGCAACCCGGGGGTCTAGCCGAACCGGTTTGGAGATCCGCCCGGCGTCTGCCTATAGTTATCTCAACGGCGCGGGGTGGAGCAGCTCGGTAGCTCGCTGGGCTCATAACCCAGAGGTCGCAGGTTCAAATCCTGTCCCCGCTACTGAAAAAGGACCGGAATCCTGGAAACAGGGTTCCGGTCCTTTGTTTGTCCTGGATGACCCGATGATCGTCACTCTGTGTATCGCGGTGTTCTCCCCAGCCACCCAACTCGCCCGTTTTTCCCCACCGTTGACCCGAAAATTCCAGGCCAGAAATGTTTGTCGATCAAGAGGAACGGCTTGGAAACGGGCCCCCGGGTCGATTAACGTTCGATAACGCAGCACGGTTGTCGCAGCCGTCACAAGAGACGGCTCCGTGCGCACGCGCCGAATCCCGCGAGGGAACCGGGGAACCACCACCTTGGGGTGAATCACGCGGACGCCCCCGCTCACGAGCGGGCGGTTTACGCGCGTAGGAGACCTTCCCGCTCCGAACCCGTCAGCTAACCCGGTAGGCGGCGGAAGGAAAGGAGTGCGCCCGCGTGGCGAACCCGACTGCCCCAGAAGCCCCCGCCCAGCCGACCTTCGGGTTCGGCAGCTACCGCGCCGAGGATGAGGGCCCCTGGGAGGAGTGGAACCCCACCGCGGACTCCGTCCCGGCCAAGGGCAAGCACCGGGTCGCCAAGCAGCGCACCGGTGGCGGCGGCTTCGCCCGCAGCTCCACCGTCCTCGGCGTCGGCGTCATAGCCGCCGTCAGCGCGGGCGGCATGGCCAGCGCCAACACGGGCAACGCGCCCGTCTCCATCAACGTCGCCGACATCCCCGGCGTCGGCTCCCTCGTCTCGAACGACAGCGACCAGGCGCCGGAACCCGCGCCGATCAGCAACATCGTCGCCGAGGCCGGCCAGGAGTCCTCCGACGCGGCCGAGGCGCTGCGCAGCCGGATCATCGCGCAGGCCGAGTCCCAGCAGACACAGGCCGACCAGCAGGCGAAGGTCGCCGCCCAGCGGGCCGAGGCCCAGGCCGCGGCGCAGGCGGCGAAGGCCGCGCAGGCCAACGTCGAAGAGGCCAAGGAGCAGGCCGACGAGGCCGCGAAGGAGAAGGCGGAGCAGGCGCGGCTCGCCGAGCTCGCCAAGCAGTACACGCTGCCGACCTCGTCGTACACCATCACCTCGACGTTCGGTCAGGCCGGGGCGCTGTGGTCGTCCGGGTACCACACCGGGCTCGACTTCGCGGCGCCCACGGGCACGCTCATCAAGGCCGTCCACAGCGGGACCATCACGGAGGCCGGGTACGCCGGGTCCTACGGCTACCGCACCATCCTCACCCTGGATGACGGCACCGAGGTCTGGTACGCCCACCAGTCGTCCATCAGCGTCAGTGTCGGCCAGAAGGTCGGTACGGGTGACATCATCGGGCGCGTCGGGGCGACGGGGAACGTGACCGGGGCGCACCTGCACCTGGAGATCCACCCCAACGGCTCGGCGAGCGGCATCGACCCGGCGGCGTGGCTGCGCGGCAACGGGCTCAACCCCTGACCCGATCTTTGCGACACCGGCGGAATTCGCGGGTCCGGAGCCGACGTTGACGTAGAGCATGACTACTCTGCGCCCGCTCGGCTCCTCCGACCTCGAAGTCTTCCCTCTCTCCCTCGGCGGCAACGTCTTCGGCTGGACCGCCGACGAGGCGACATCGTTCGCCGTTCTCGACGCGTACGCCGCGGCCGGCGGGAACTTCGTCGACACCGCCGACTCCTACTCCGCCTGGATCGAGGGGAACAGCGGCGGCGAGTCCGAGACGATCATCGGCAAGTGGGTGGCGTCCCGGGGCAACCGGGACGACGTCGTCATCGCGACGAAGGTCAGCCAGCACCCCGAGTTCAAGGGCCTGTCCGCCGACAACATCAAGGCGGCGGCGGAGGCTTCCCTCAAGCGCCTCGGCACCGACCACATCGACCTCTACTACACGCACTTCGACCAGCCCGACACCCCGGTCGAGGAGATCGTCGGCGCGCTCGACGAGCTGGTGAAGGCGGGCAAGGTCCGGCACATCGCCGCCTCCAACATCTCCGCCGCGCGCCTGCGCGAGTCGCTGGAGTTCTCCGACCGCGAGGGCCTCGCCCGGTACGTCGCGATCCAGCCGCACTACAACCTGGTCTCCCGCGACACGTACGAGGGTGAGCTCCAGGCCGTCGTCTCCCAGGCGGGTCTCGCCGCCGTCCCGTACTTCGCCCTCGCGTCCGGCTTCCTCACGGGCAAGTACCGGCCGGGTACGGCCGTGGCGGGCGCCCGCGCCGCCGCCGGTGCCGGGAAGCACCTCGACACCGATCGGGGCGTGAAGGTGCTGGCCGCGCTCGACGAGGTCGCCGCCGCGCACGACGCCGAGGTCGCGACGGTCGCGCTGGCGTGGCTCGCGGCGCAGCCGACGGTGGCCGCGCCGATCGCTTCCGCCCGGGTCGTCGAGCAGCTTCCCGCGCTGCTGGCGCTGGGGGACCTGACGCTGACGGAGGCGGAGGTGCGCCGGCTCACGGAGGCTTCGGCGTAGCCCTGGGCCATGAGCAGGGGGCAGGTTTCCGGCGGTGGGGTGTGACGGCCCCGCCGCCGGTTCTTTCTTTCCTCGGCTTCCTCGGCTTCCTCGGCTTCCTCGGCTTCCTCAGGCCCGGTAGCCGCCGTACGGCGGGTAGGCGTAGGCCGGAGGGAACGGGGGGTGCCAGGTGTAGGGGGCGGGGGCGGGCGGGGTGGTGGCCCGGGCCCCGTGGTCGAGGGCGGGGCGGGTGGTCGCGCGGTGCGTCCACAGGGTGGTGAGGAGGTGCTGTTCGCGGGTGACGAAGTCCGCGGGGACGTTGCCCAGGCGCCCCTGGCGGCGCAGCTGCGCCAGCGCCGTCGCGGTCGACTCGTACTCCGCGAGGGTCTTCGCCGCCGGTTTGCCCAGGTAGTGGACGGCGTAGTCGCGGGCGATGCGGCGGGCCCGCATCGAGGAGAGGGCGAAGGGCTCGTACGGGGAGAGCCAGCCGGCGGCGACGTACGCGGGGAGTTCCTCGCGGAGCTGGCGCAGCTCGCGCTGGCGGGTCCAGACGACGAGCCAGATGAGCAGGCCGAACACCGGGACCATGAAGACGCCGTACACGACGAAGAAGCCGAGCGGGCCGAAGTGCCCGGAGCCGTTCCACAGGGAGTGCATGCCCATCGCGAGGAGCAGACCGCCGAGGGGGAGCAGGACCCGGCGGGCGCGCTTGCGGTCCGGCGTGCGTGCCGCGAGGCCGAAGGCGATGCCGGTGAAGACCGTGAACAGGGGGTGCGCGAACGGGGACATGATCACCCGGACGAAGAACGTCGCCGCCGTCACCGAGGCGATGCCGCCGTCGCCGGAGAGCTGGTCGTCGCCGTACGCGGAGCCCAGGTACAGGATGTTCTCCGTGAACGCGAAGCCCGCCGCGGTCGTGCCGGCGATGACGACGCCGTCCACCAGGCCCGTGAACTGCCTTCTGCGGAACAGGAAGACGAGGAGTACGGCCGCCGCCTTCGCCGACTCCTCCACTATCGGGGCTATCAGGGTCGCGCCGAGGGTGTCCGCGCCGTCCGGGTCCGCCGTCGTGTTCGCTATCCACTGGGTCGTGAACGTGTTCGCCACGATCGCGATCAGCGTCGCCGCGCAGGCGCCCCACGCGAACGCGAACAGCATGTTCCGCCAGGGGGCCGGGTCCGAGCGGTCCAGCCAGCGGAAGGCCGTGAGGAGCAGCGGGACCGGGAAGATCGCCAGCCCGAGCCCCACCAACAGGCCCCGCGTACCGGTCTGTTCACGGACCAGGGCGAGGATGACGACGCCGGAGACCGCGAGGAGGGTGATCAGGGCGGTGTAGCGGACGACGGGGCGCCGCCACCAGCGGGGGCGGGGTGGGGGTGGGGCCGGGTGGTGGGGATAGGGCGGGTACGGGGGACTGGTCGACACGTCATTGACCATAACGAGGGATTGGCTCTGCCGCGATGGATTGTCGACCCGGTGCGGGTTCCGTCAAGGGCGTTGGTCTGCCCGGCGGAACAGCAAGTCCCGTACCACGTGGCCCTTCTCCAAGCCCTGCCCCTCGAAGCGGGTCAGTGGACGGAACTCCGGGCGTGGGGCGAACCCGCCGCCCCCCTCCCCCTGCGTGTTCTCGAACTCGGGGTGGGCCGTGAGGACTTCGAGCATCTGCTCGGCGTACGGCTCCCAGTCCGTCGCGCAGTGGACGACGGCCCCGGGACGCAGTCGCGTGGCGGCGAGGTCGAGGAACTCCGGCTGGATCAGGCGGCGTTTGTGGTGGCGCTTCTTCGGCCAGGGGTCCGGGAAGTACACGCGCAGTCCGTCCAGCGCGTCCGGCTTCAGCATCTCGCGCAGGAGGATGATCGCGTCCCCGTTGGCGACGCGGACGTTGGTCAGCCCGTTCTGCTCGGCGAGGTTGAGGAGGTTGCCCTGACCCGGGGTGTGGACGTCGACGGCGAGGATGTTCGTCCCGGGATCGGCGGCGGCCATCCGCGCGGTCGCCTCCCCCATCCCGAACCCGATCTCCAGCACGACGGGCCGCTCGTCCCCGTACAGCTCGCTCAGCTCGACCGCGTGCCCGTCGACATCCGTCCCCCACCGCGCCCACAGCCTCTGCAACGCCTCCGCCTGCCCCGCGGTCACCCTGCTCCGCCGAGGCTGGAAACTCCTGATCCGCCGCTCGAAATGCGACCCGGCGGGATCGGCCTTGGGCCCGTCGGGAAAACGCGGCTCCCCCTTCGGACGGACGGGGACGTCGGCGGACGGGCGGTCGCTGGGGTTCAGGGAATCAGACACAGTGGGTCGATTTTACGGGCTGGCGGCCGGGCCGTACTTCTCGCCGGTCCGGAATGCCCGGCCGGTCCCTGTTCACGCCCCTTCCAGCACCCCCAACACCCTCCTCCCCACCTCCCGCCCGATCGGCAGCGAGGCGGTGGCCGCGGGAGAGGGTGCGTTCAGTACGTGGACCGCCCGCGCCCCCTCCTGGATCAGGAAGTCGTCGACGAGCCCGCCGTCCCGCTGGACGGCCTGTGCCCGTACGCCGGCCCCGCCGCGTACGAGGTCGCCCTCCTCCACCCCCGGCAGCATCCTCCGCACGGCGTCCACGAACGCGCCCTTGGACACGGACCGCCGGATCTCCCCCACTCCGTACCGCCAGTGCCGCCGCCCCATCCGCCACACGCCGGGCCAGGCCAGGGTCCCGGCGAGTTCGGTGCCCCGGACGACCCCCCATCCGTACCCCTCCCGGGCCAGCGCGGGTACGGCGTTGGGGCCGACATGGACGCTTCCGTCGATCCCCCGGGTCAGATGGACCCCGAGGAAGGGGAACGCCGGATCGGGCACGGGATACACCAGCCCCCGGACGAGGGACGTGCGCGTCAGTTCGTAGTACTCGCCCCGGAACGGCACGATCCGTACGGACGGCTCGTCCCCGGTCAGCCGCGCGAGCCGGTCGCAGTACAGCCCGGCGCAGTTGACGAGCACCCGCCCCCGCACGACGTCCCCGAGGGCGGTCTCGACGGCGACCCCGAGCCCCGCCCGCCGGTCGACCCGGACGACCTCCGCGCCGTACCGGATCTCCGCGCCGGACTCCTCCGCGAGGACGCGCGCGACGGCGCCGTAGTCGCAGATCCCGGTGGTGCCGACGTGGATCGCGGCGAGGCCCCGGACCTCCGGCTCGTACTCCTGGATCTGGGCGCCGCCCAGCTCGCGGACGGTGATGCCGTTCTCCCGGCCGCGCTGGACCAGCGCGTGCAGCCGGGGCAGCTCGGCGCGGTCGGTCGCGACGATCAGCTTGCCGGTGACCTCGTACGGAACGCCGTACTCGGCGCAGAACTTGACCATCTCGGCGCCGCCCTGGACGGCGAAGCGCGCCTTCAGCGACCCCGGCCGGTAGTAGATCCCGCTGTGGATCACCCCGCTGTTGCGCCCGGTCTGGTGCCGGGCGGGCCCGCTCTCCTTCTCCAGCACGACGACCCGCGTCCCGGGGGCGGCCCGCCCGACGGCGTACGCGGTGGCGAGCCCGACGATCCCCCCGCCGACGACGAGCACGTCACAGTCGTACGACACCCCACGGCCCACGAGCACCACCTCCGCCTTCGATAGTGCACTGCGCCACTGACAACGCCTTCAAACGTCTACGCGGGGGTCATCAGGAGCGGGCGGGCCCGTTCCCGGAGTTCCACCACGCGTGGTTCGTCGCCGTACGGCTCCAGGCGGTGCAGCAGGTCCTTGACGTACTCGGTGGTCCGCGCGGAGGAGATCCGCCCGGCGACCTCCACGGCCCGCACCCCCTGCTCGCACGCGGCGTCGAGGTTCCCGGACTCCAGCTCGGCGACGGCGGAGACGACGAGGCGCAGTCCGTGGGAGCGGACGAACTCCTCGGTGGGGGAGGACAGCGCCTGTTCGGTGAACCGGCGTACCTGGCGGGGCGCCTTGAGGTCGCGGTAGCACTCGGCGGCGTCGGCGGCGAACCGGTCGTAGGAGTAGAAGCCGAGCCACGAGGGGTCGCTGTCGCCGTCGCGGGCCCGCTCCAGCCAGCCCTCGGCGGCCCGCAGGGCGGCGCCGGCGGCGTGCGCGTCGCCCGCGCGGGCGTGCGCGCGGGCCTCCACGAGCCGGAAGAAGCTCATCGTGCGGGCGGTGGCGAGGCCGCGGTTGCGCTCCAGGGCGGCCTGCGCGAGGTCGACGCCCTCGTCCCCGAAGCCTCTGTAGGTGGCCTGGAGGGACATGGAGGCGAGGACGTATCCGCCGAGCGGGACGTCCGCCGCCGCGCGCGCGAGGCGCAGCGCCTGGATGTAGTACCGCTGGGCGGCCTCCTGTTGGCCCGTGTCGAAGGCCATCCACCCGGCGAGCCGGGTGAGTTCGGCGGTCGCGCCGAACAGCGCGCGCCCCACCTCGTCGGAGTAGGCGCCGAGCAGCAGCGGCGCCGCCTCGACGCGCAGACACTCGGGGACCATGGACGAACGCCAGTCGCCGCCGCCGTACTTGGAGTCCCAGCGGCGCGCGTCCTCCGCGGCCTCCCGGAGTTTGCGGACGTCGCTGTGGCCGACTCTGACCGGTGCCCCGGCGGCCTCGGAGAGCGGCGACTCGCGCGCGACGGAGCTGTCGGCCGGGGTTATCAGCCAACGGGAGGCGGGAGTCGCGTACGCGCTGACGGCGAACGACCCCGCCAGGGACTGCCAGATGCCGCCCGTCCCGGCGCGCCGGCCCGCGAGGTCGAGCCGGTACAGCTCGGTCGCGGAGCGGACGGCCTGCCCGACGTCGCGCGGGAAGGCGAGGCCCACTTCGGGCGCGGGGTCGGCGTCGGCGAGGCCGATCTCGTGCAGCGGGACGGGCCGGCCGAGCTTCTGGCCGATCGCGGCGGCGATGAGGTGCGGGGCGGCCCCTTGGGGCACCATCCCCTTCGACACCCAGCGCGCCACGGACGTCTTGTCGTAGCGCAGCGTCAACCCGCGTTGTGCGCCGAGGTCGTTGACACGCCGCGCGAGCCCCGCGTTGCTGATTCCCGCGAGGGCGAGAACGGCGCCGAGTTTTTCGTTCGGCCCGCGTTGCTCCCTGGACATTGCGCCACCCCTCGACACAGACGGCTGCCGCGCTGGCATAACCACGCGGCATTCGTAAACCCAGCGTAGTTCGCCGCATCCCAAGCGTTAAGAGGCATTGTTCCGGTTGGCGGGATTGTTGCCCGTACGGAAGTGCGGGCTCCGTAGCGGTCCGTCGCGACGTGCTCCCGCTGTGTGGCTGTGCGCCTGCGCGTGCGCTCTTCTCCGGCCATCGCGGGAGCGCTTCGATGGGCGGTGCGTGGGTCGGCCCGCTGGACTGGATACCAGTGGGCTGGGGGACACCGCCGCCTACATCCCCGCGGGCGGCGGACCGGTCCGGGGGGCGAACTCCGTCTCCCGGATCGCGCGCTCGCACAGGGTCGTGCGGGCCGTGTACGGAGCGTGTGCGCGGCTGTGCCGAAAGCTGCGGCAACTGCCGCGTCACGCTGCGGATTTGGCCGAAAAACGCCCCTCGGATCGCCGGGTGATCAAGGCCCCGACCATGGGAATCGAGGGCGCACGGGGCGTTCGGGGGGAGCGTATCGGGGGCGCATTCACGACGCGAGCGCGGGGGCGCACGCGGGCGCCCCGTTCGGCAACGGCACGCGCGTGCGGGCGCGTTGCGGTGCCTTTCAGGCGTTCTGCCTTCCGTCATGGGCGCGTTCTTCGTGGCAGCATGGTGAATCGGTTCGTACGGTGCACCGGTTGTCCACAGCCTGTGGAGGCGTCGATGCGGTGGTTGGTGGGTTGGAGCTTGACCGCCTCCGGGTCCTCTCCCGGCTTCGGTGACCCCTACGGCGGGTACGACGGCGGCGGCGCCGTCGGCCTGGACGGCGAGGTCGTCCAGCCGATCGGCTCGCAGCTCCTGTGGGGCGACCCGGACCCCCTGTGGGCGGTCGGCGACTGGCGCCCCGACGAGATCCGCGTGGTCCGCGCCGACGACCGCACCCGCATCGCCGTGCTCGGCCTGTGCGGCGCCAGCGACGAGCAGTTGAGGGTCGGGCTGCTGGCCGCCCGGGGCGGCGCCCTGCGCCACCTCACGGCCTGGTCCGGGAGTTACACGGCCGTCGTCCAGGTGGACCGCCGGATCACCGTCTGCGGCGATCTGGCCGGCGCGCGCCCGGTCTTCCACACGCCCTGGGCGGGCGGGACGGCGTACGCGACCGCCGCGCTGCCGCTGGCCGACCTCGTCGAGGCCAACCTCGACTTCGGGCACCTCGCCGCGCTGCTCGCCGCCCCCGACGTACCGGCCGCCCTCCTCGACTCGACGCCCTACGACGGCGTACGGCGTGTTCCGCCGGGGCACGCGCTGGTGCTGCGCGCGGGCGCGAGGGAGGTCGCCAACTACGAACCGGTCGCCTCGCTCGCCGTCGCCGCCGCGCCCACGGACGCGGACAGCGCGGTCGAGGGCGTGCGGGACGCGCTCGTGGAGGCGGTGCGGACGAGGCTGTCGGCGCCCCGGCACGTCCCCGACATGGACCCCGGCCCCGTCCCCGGCATGGGCCCCGCCGAACGGCGGGCCGCGCGCGGGATGCCGGTGCCCGGGATCGGCGCGGACCTCACGGGCGGACCGGCGTCCGGGACGCTCGCGCTGCTGGCCGCCGGGCTCCCCGGCATGCCGGGGACGATCCTGGGGCACGGCACCGGCGCGGGCGAGCGGCTCCTCGCGGTCACCTTCAACGACCTCACGTCACGCCGTCAGCAGGAGGAGCTGGAGCGCGCCGGCGAACTCGCCGCCAACCCCCGCCTCCACCACGTCGTCGTCACCGGCGACTCCGAGATGCTCCCCTACGCGGCCCTGGACGGCCCCCTGACCGACGAACCCGGCCCCTCGCTCGTCCAGGCGGCCCGCCACCGCGCGCGCCTCGCAGCGGGCAGCGCGGACCACTTCACGGGGCACGGCGCGCGGCAGGCCCTCGACGCGAACCCGGCCCGCCTCGCGGACCTCCTGATGGACCGCAAACGCCGCCATCTCGTCCGCCCCGTCGCCGCGTTGACCAAGGCGGACGGCTCCGTCCTGGTCCCCGCGCGCGTCTACGGCGCCGCCCGCCGCCTCGCGCGCACGCCGTACGCCGCCGGGTTGGAGTCCCTGGCGGACCGTCTGCTGTCCCGTCGCTTCGAGGACGTCCCCGGCGCGGTCGGCGCCTCCCTGGCGGCCCTCACCTGGGCCCCGGCGGGCCCCGCCGCGCGCTGGCTCACCGGTGAGGCGCTGGCTGAAGTATCGGTTCGCCTCCAGTCCTCGACGTCCCGTGCGGGCGCCGTCGGACCCGGGCAGAGACCCGGCGACCACCGCGCCCGCGCCGCCCTCGCCCGTCACGCCGCCGACCTCCGCGTCCTCGAACAGGCCACGGAGATCCGCTCCCAGCGGTTGCATGCGCCCTTCCTCGACAACCAGGTCGTGCGGGCGTGCCAGGCGTTGCCGGAGACGTTGCGGGTGCAGCCGGGGGCGCGTGCGGCGATCCTGCGCCGGGTGCTGACGGCTTCCGGTGTGGCCGAGTTGCCCCCCGGCTGGGGCACCCCGACGCCGGGGTCCGCGACGGCTACGGCCCGTGCGGGGTTGCGGGCCGCGACGGGGAGCGTGCTGACGTTGTTCGAGACGCCGTTGCTGGCGGAGGCGGGGTTGGTCGAGGCGAGGGTGGTCCGCAAGGCCGTCCGCGACGCCGCCGCCGGTGAGCCGCTGCCTCTCGCCGGGCTCGCCGACCTGGTCTCCCTGGAGCTGTGGCTGCGGCGGCTGCTGGCGCGGAGAGGGACGTGCTGGACGGGGACGCCGGCGCGGGCGCGGGCGGTACCGGCGGGGATCGCGCCTCGGCGGGGGGCGTTGTCTGCCGGGGGGTGAAGGGTGGGGCTGTGGGTGGCGGGGTGCGGGTGCGTCGTGGCTTGTCGCGCAGTTCCCCGCGCCCCTGAAAGACCCGGTGTCGGTCGGGTGTCGAGCGCGGCTCGTGTGTGGCTGGTCGCGTCTACGCGGCAGAGCCGTGCACCTGAGATTCGGTCGTAGCTTCGTGCTCGTGCGGGCCCGCACCCGACAACCGCGCAACACCCCGTTCTTTTAGGGGCGCGAACAACCACGACGCACCCGCACCCCGCCACTCCACGCGAAACTGGACTCCCCCGTAGGGCCGTTCACCCCAGGAGTCCCCCATGTGGTCCAGCGTCATAGCCGTGGCCGGCACCCTCCTCGGTGGTCTGCTCGCCGGGTTCCTTCAGCAGCGCGGCGAGCGGGCGGCACGCCGGGAGCGGCGGGAGGAGGCGTTGCGGACGGCGTTGGGGGAGCTGGTCGCGGCGTTGGGGGATCACCGGAGGGCGTTGTGGCACAGGGAGGAACTGCGCTTGAACGGCGCGGAGGAGTCAGCCCTGACGGCAGCGAGGACGACGTCCCAGTCCACCCGCTCCGCCCTGACGGCGCCCTTGGTCTCCGTCTCCGTCCTGGAACCCACCCTTTCCGCACCGGCCCGCGCAGCCGTCCTCGCGGCGGTGGACCTGCGCGATGTACCGGACTTGGAAACCCTCTCGGCACGCAGGGAGGCGGCGATCAAGGCGACGGACGAACTGGTCGCGGCGGCGGGGAGGCTGCTGGCGACATGAGAACCACCTCGACGACTGCCTCCCCCTCACGCCCTCGTACGACAACGCCCCTCCTGCCGAAGTCAGACCTTGACGACCCGCACGCCCGGCCCGCACAACACGGTGAGGTCGTCGGGATCGGACGTCAGGACGGTCACGGGACGGGGTGAGGCGAGGGCGGTGGCGGCCACGATGGCGTCGAGGGCGTACTTGTGGCCGTGCAGGCCGGCTTCGGCAAGAAGTCTGCTCGCCTGGCGGGCGATGGCCTCGCTGGGCGGGACGATGTTGACGCGTGAGACGGCGTAGTCGAAACGAGCCTGACCGGTTCGGGGATTCCGAGCTTCGACGAGAGTGACGGAGCTGGTGACGACGCGGATGTCCTCCGCCTCCGCGGCGGCCAGCCACTCGGTGAGTTCGAGATCGCGGCGGATGAGCCTGGACAGCCCTTCGCGGTCCAGGACAAGGGTGCCGCTCACGGAACTCACGCGGCGCCCGCCGAGTGGGCCGCGCCATCGCGCAACAACGCCCGCTTCGCTTCGACCGCCGCCTGGTCCACGGGCCCGTGTGCGGCCTCCGCGTCCTCGATCAGCTCGCGCAGCCGATCACGCTCGAACTGGCGTTGGATGAGTGCTTCGACGTAGGCGGACATACCACGCTTTCCGGCGCGCGCCTTGAGGGCGGCGATGGTGCCTTCGTGAAGGGAGACGGAGACCGGGCGAACGGGTCCCTCGCCGAGAGTGGGCTCGTGATCAGGGTCGATGGCCATGCGTCCCATTTATCAAAACTCTTGTCAATTGGAGGTCCGGCGTCGTCCGCGGATGGCGTCAGGCCGTCCGGGACCAGCTGCCCCCGTACCCCGGGAACTGCGTGAACGGCGCCCCCTCGTACGTGTACGGATAGTCCACCCCCATCGACGCGAGCGCGGCGGCGTGACGGCGTTCCCGCTGGAGGTGGTGTTCGCGCAGGCGCCGCGCCTCCTCCGCCTCGGCCTGACGCCGGAAGATCTCGGCGGCCTCGGCTTTGGAGGGGCTGGTCCACGGCCGTGACCAGGGGCTTTCCGGGATGGCGGGGGTCGCGGGGGCCGTCGCCGCGAGGTGTACGGCGCTGTGACGGCCGGGGCGGCGGCGGGGCATGAGGACGCGGAGGGCGCACGAAAGGGCGCGCACGATAAAATCGCGCAAGGTCGATCAGCTCCTTACAAGCTGCTTCGGCTCAGCCCCGTCGGATCGTTGCCGCGATCCTGCGGGGCGCTTTTGCGTTGTGGGTCGTGTGTTGATCACAGACCGTAGGGCAAGACACACAACTGGAGAAGAGAATTCCGGAAGTTCATCCTCAGGGATGACTTAACCCGTAGTACCTGAGAGCTAGTACCTGAGAGCTACAACTCAGCGCCGTACGACGGCAGTCAGGCAGACGAGGGCGACGACGGCCACCCAGACGGTCGCGAGCGCCAGGGTAAAGAGGTTCCTCAACTGGCCTTCGGAGGCGCCAAGTTGAGCACCACCCACACCACCTTCCCGACCCCCTCCCCGGCACACCTCAACTCCGGCTGCCCGTCACCCGAGTCGGAGACCTCGATCCGCAACTCCCGCTCGGTGAGCAACAGCTCGGCGTTGTCGATGAGTTCACCGCCGGCGCGCCACCGGTTGAGCTGACGGCGGAGGTCGTCGCGCGCGTCGGTGCCCGGCAACGAGAGAGACGTACAGCGCTGGTGCGACTCTGTGGCTTTCGGGACACAGTCGTTCCTGCGCTGAGTCATCCGCCGTTCGGGCCCGGTGGAGTGCGGGCCGTCCGCCGACCGCACGACCCTGCCGGGGCGTTCTGTCAGGAGGCGTTCGATGTCGTACGAGACCGGGCGGCGGAGCGCCGCTGCGAGGTCATTTTCACCGGAAGCGGTGGGGACGAGATCAACGCGCACCACTCACGTACGGCCGTCCGAGGCACTGGCACCCGTGCCTGTCCTGCCGATTCCCACGCTGATGGCATTCGGGATGCACAACCCCGGATCGTGCGGTTCATGGAACAACTCCCGCACGAACACAAACGGGGCAAGGCCATGTTCCGTCAGCGTCTGCGTCGCGCCGGGTTGCCCGGTTCGGTCGCCGCACCGACCGAACCGGAGAACTTCCTCGGAGTCATGGAAGCCGGATTGCGGACACTCGCATGATCGCCCTCGATACGGAGGCCGGGCTGATGGAAGCCGCGAACGTCTTCTACCGGCACCCCGCGCTCTACGACGCCGTGCAGACGGACGCGGACGGTGCGCGCACATGCCGGGACGTCGAGGTCCTCGCAGGGAGCTACGCGTGTGTGGGGGTGGACCTCCAGCCCGGCACGGTGGAGTACGCCCGCCGTGTATGTCCGGGGCTGGACCTCCGGGTGGGAGACATACGTACGGTCCGTCTCGGACGGGCGGCGGACGCCGTGACGTCCCCCGGTGTGGCCGATCACGCCGCCCGAGCCGACCACGTACACCCTGGACACCCCGGAGGGCCCCGCGACCGTCACCGTCCGGTACGAGTGGGACCTGCGGACACAGATCAACACCATGCGCCGGACCTGGGTCTTCGCGTCCGGTGAGCGGGCCGAGGACGAGATCCGGCGTCGCGCCCTGTTCCCGCGCGAGGTGGAGCGGTACGCCATGGCGGCCGGATTCGAGCTGCTGGACATGACGGACGGGACGGGACCGGAGCTGACCGGCCCCGTGGCGTACACCGTGGCCCGGTACACCCGCTGACTCCGAGCGCCGCACCCGCTGACATTCCGGCGGAGTTCCACCCCGCACCTCACCCCTCGGGAACCCGCTCCACCGGCGGAGCCGACCTGCTGTAGTACGCCCCCCGAGTCCCGTACCGCGCCAAGTGCAGTGTCTCCCCGTCGAGTTGAAGCTCGGCAGGCGGAGGGTTCGGGACGGACACGCGCGGGAGGGCGTACTGGCGGCCCTCGACGAAGACCGGCTCCCGGGGTTCGTTCAACGCGTCTGCCAGCCACTGCGCGTCCTCGCGGACCCACGGTCGCTGGAGGGTCCGGGGGGCGGCGGGGTCGTGGTCCCAGCCGTTGATGCCGCGGACGAGGGCCTCGCTGTAGACCCCCTTCACCCGGAAGTTCTCCAGATGCTCGACACGGACGACCATGCTGACGTACCGCCGCCCGTTCCCCCGGTGCCGTCCCACCGCGTGCCGACGCCAGTGCCCGGGGTCCCAGCGGTGGGGCGGCAGCCACAGCAGCGTGCCCGCGCGGAAATGCTTCGTCCCGTGCTGGATGTCGAGCCCGCTCTCGCCGTGCGGGGTCTCCCGCGCCACGTTGGCGACGAGGCACCACCCCAGCGGCCCGTCGGGAACCTGTTCTTCGGTCGCCTCTGTCACGCGGAGAATTTTGAGCCCGAAGCCCGGAGGGGGGCCACCGCTTATCGGTCGGCCGGGTCACCCCCCCCGCTCCAGACACCGCCCCCGGAGAGCCGGTGCCTAGGGCAGCTGCTTGCTCTCCACGTAGTAGCTGTAGGCGAACACCCCGTCCCCCGAGCCCGTCGCGTCAGCCTCGAAGCCCATGGTGCCGGGCTCGGGAATCTCCACGCTCTGCTGGAAGATGGACTTGTCGCAGGTGACGGTACGTGTCGTCATCGGAACGTCCTTGCCCGCGACCGTGAGGCCGAGGGTGACCTTTCCGCCCCCTGTGCAGGTGAAGGCGAAGGCCGCGCTCAGTACGTTCGCCGGAGCCGCGGGGGCCGTGTCGCCGAACCGCTTCCCCAGGCGCCCGTACCCGCTGCTGATCTCCTCCCGGCCGACGAACGCCCGGTCGAGAATCTCCTTGGCGGGCTCGCCGTACGTGATCACGGCGTCCTGGCGGGCCGTGGGCCGACTCGCCGAGGAGGGGCTGGTGGACGGCGACTTCGCCGTTTCCCCGGAGTCGCAGGCGCCGGTGAGCGCCACGGCGGTCACGAGGCACAGCAGCCCCGTGTGCCGCCGCAGCACTGCCCGGGTCACGACTTCTGCCGCCCGATCGACATGTCACCCTTGCGCGGGGCGTTCACGACGATGATCGTCGTCTTCTTGGTGCAGGGCGGTGCGTACCAGGTCTTCACCGAAGTGAGCTTCCAGCCCACCTGCCCGAGAACGGCCCGGTACCCCTTCTTGGTGTTGTTCGAGTCGGTGACCTTCTGAGACCCCGTCCACGTCCACGAGTTGCCGATTTTGACGTCGATCTTCGCCTTGGCCTTCGACACGACGAACTTGCCCTCCGCCTCGGCTCCGAGGGTGACGTCGAGGGTGAAGGTGTGGGAGCCCGACACCTCCCACGTCACCGACTGGTCGGGCAGGAGCCACGTCGACTGCGGCTTGCTCTTGTCCGCCAGGAAGTACGGCTTCCCCTTCACCGTGTACGTGGGCGGCTGGTTCACCTCGGGGCAGACGGGACCCCGGAAGTCGTGCGGCTCCGGCGCGTCACCCGCGAACGCGAGATCGGTCTCGTCGTCGACACCGACGACAGTCCCGTCGTTCAGGACGATCGTCGTACCGGCGGCCGGTACGGGCTCGTCGCCCGACTCGGCGGCACCGGCGCCGGACGCCGCCAACAGCACCGTCGCCGCGGTCACGAGCGGAAGTGCGGTGCGCGTCAACGTGTATCTCATGGGTCCCCGTTTCGATGAAGCTGGTCGCTTGCTCACAGGCGGCAGGACGGGCGCACACCATCACAGCGCCTTGACGACGCCTCCCCGGATGGCATGTCCACGCCGTCTCCGCCTGCCTGTGATTGTTGGGCACGGCGGACCGGATGAACCTCAGGGATACCTCAGACTTCGGCCGCGAAGGCCCCGGAGGGCGCCGAGTACCGACCCCTCACGAACACCTGAACCGAGACTCCGCCCAGTCCACCAGCGCCAGTTCGTCGAAGGACGTGTACGGCTCCACGACCAGTCGGACCGTCTTGCGGCCGGTGAGGTCGACGTGGACGGGGACGGCGGGGTCGCCGCCCTTGACGAGGCCCGACCGCCAGAGGCGTACCCCGTCGGCGTAGACGGCGAAGTGGACCTGGCCGAGGCGCAGGGTGAGGTCGTCGACGCCGACGAGGGCGTCGTACGAGGTGCAGGTCCGGTTGAGGTCGACGGTGACGGAGGAACCCGCGCGGACGGTGACCCCGCTGTAGGGCTGCCCGGCGATGGCGAGGTTGTCGCGCTGCCAGACCCAACTGCTGTCGTAGAGGCGGATCTCGGGGCCGGTGCCGTCGCCGTTCGTGTCGTAGGTGAGCTTGTTGAGGGGGTAGACCGCCGGAGCGGGCGGGGGAGTGGGCGTCGGGGTGGGTGTGGGCGTGGGGGTAGGGGTGGGAGTCGGCGTGGGCGTCGGGCTCGGCTTCGGGCTCGGCCGAACCGGAGCCGGAACCGGCTTCACCGCACTCGGCGTCGGCGTCGGCTTCACGACCGGCGCGACCACCGCGGGCGCGGACGCCTTCTTCGGAGGCGACGGCGACGGCGACGGCGTGGGCGCCGGCACCTCCTCCCGCACCACGGGCGCAGACGACGGCGGCGGCGCGACGGCCGGCGTCTTCGCCGGCCCGTCGTTCCCCACGAGCGCCAGCGCGACCGCAGCCGCGGCCACCGCCACCACGCCCGCCGCGATCCCGGCCTTCACCGGCGCCCCGAGCCCCTCCGAGGCGGCAGCACCCCCAGCACTTCCGTTCGAGGCGGCGGCGACACCCCCGACCCCGGCGGCCCCCGCCCCCACACCCCCCGCGA
Organism: Streptomyces sp. NPDC004539; assembly: GCF_040610055.1. NCBI lineage: Bacteria > Bacillati > Actinomycetota > Actinomycetes > Kitasatosporales > Streptomycetaceae > Streptomyces > Streptomyces sp. NPDC004539. Next base: position 124,576 of record NZ_JBEXLS010000030.1, read on the forward strand.
TGAGCGCCGCGGCCTTCGCGTACCCGGCCGCCCCGAACCACCCGATGACCGCCACCGGCACGACCGCCGGAATCCCGCTCGCCACTTCCTCGATCTGGAGCGCCGCCAGCCGGCACTTCGCGCACTCCTCCAGATGCTTGCGCAACCCCCGCTCGGCCCGCGTCCGCAACCGCTTACGGGCATACGTCCCGAGCTGGTCCGCGTACTGGCTGCACTCCTCGTCCGAGGTCAGCGTCGCCGACACGTGCGCCTGGAGATACGCCTGCTTCAACCCCTCCCGCGCCCGCGACGCCAGCACGCGCGTCCCGTTCGCGTCCAGCCCGAACAGCGTCGCGACCTCGCTCGGCGACTCGTCCTCGACCTCGGTGTGCCACAGCACCGCCTGCCACCGCTCGGGCAGCGACCGGAACGCCTGCATCGCCATCGACTGCTCGGCCACGTGCATCGCCCGCACGTCCGCGCCGAGTTCGAGAGTGTCGTCGTCCCCGACCTCCGACGCCCGTCCCGCCGCCTGCGCCGCGAACACCGCGAAGTCGTCGACGAGCTGCTCCCGCTTCGCCGACTGCGTCCACTGCGCCGCCACCCGCCGCACCGACGTCAGCAGATAGGCGCGTACGGCGTACTCGGGCCCGGAACCGCCCCGCACCGCCTGGAGCATCCGCGCGAACACCTCGGCGGTCAGGTCGTCCGCGGTGTGCCCGTCCCGGCAACAGGTGCGCGCGTAACGGCGTACGGCGTCGGAGTGCCGGCGGTACAGCTCCTCGTACGCGGAGTCGTCCCCCGCCCGCATCGACCCGATCAGCTCGGCGTCGGCCGGGGGCAGCTCCCGGAGCGGCGGCAGGACACCGTCGTCCCGCCGGTCCCGCTGGCTGGGCACCTGCGGCGACGTCAGCGCCTCGCCCTCACCCCGTGACTCGTCCCGCCCGTCAACACTCATCGCGGAAAGCCCCCGCCGCCAGTCCGTCCAGTCCCGAACACCGGCTCAGAGTGCCACAGCCTCATGAACCCCGACCCCCCTCGTACCGGCCTTCCACTCGTCCGTGGCCGGTGCCCGTTCCCTTGTACTAGGCCGGGGCGGGGCGAGGTTCACCTTTTCGGGTAACGCGCCCCTGGGGGGGGAAGGCGCGAAGCAGCCTTCCCCCCCAGGGGCGCGGGGAACTGCGCGACCAGCCACGACGCAGCCGCACCCGATCTCACAGCGAACTCGGCCGAGACCTCAACCCCTCCAGGAGGATGTCCAGCAACCGCGCCGAAGCCGCCGCCTGCTGCACCGCGTCCGGCAGAGACGGCGCCGCGGTGGCGATCACGAGCAGCACGTCGGACACCGACACGTCCGCCCGCAACTCCCCCGCCGCCCGGGCCCGGTCGACCAACTGCCCGACGACGTCGAGCAGCGCGGCCACCCCGGGATCGTCCAGCGGCGACAGCGGCACCTCCTCGGGCACCAGCCGCAGCTCACCCCCACCCGGCTGGGACCGCTGCTGCGGCACCCGCGCCTCTTCCTCGGCGACCCCGACCCGCAGCACCTGCGGCGGCAGCAACCGCCCCGCCCCGGACGCGACGGACGTCCGCAGGAACCGGGACAGCGCCGACCACGGCTCGTCCTCCTGCCCGAGCGCGGCCCGCGCCTGATCCGTGAGCCGTGCCGTCTCCTCCTCGGCTATCCGCCGCACCAGCACGTCCTTGCTGGGGAAGCGCCGGTAGACCGTGCCCACCCCCACGCGGGCGCGGCGCGCGACGTCCTCCATCGGAGCCCCGTAACCGAGCTCCCCGAACACCTCGCGGGCAGCCCGCAGGACGTGTTCGAGATTGCGCTGTGCGTCCACGCGCAACGGCGTCGTCCGCGAGGACTCCCCGCGGCCGTTCCCCGTCGCGCTCATCATGGCGCCGCCCGCGAGAGCGTGCGCCGTAGACCATTGCGAGTCCTGAATGTGCATCAATGATCCCCCGGTAAATGTCGTCTCCCCCCGGAGACTTTCCCCGCCATTGAATGCCGGGGCGCGTACAACCGGGGGCAGCGCGTCCACCCCCGCGTGTCGCGGGTCCGGCGGCACACTTCCCCCTTCGGGCCGGTCCGCCCGTCATGTCCCCGTCCCCGACGGACACACAGCGGACAGGCAGCCCTACACCCCGTCGACACACGAACATAGTTGAGGGGCGGTCAATTCAGAAGAGGCACGTTCCGCACGGTACGCCGCCCGATCGGAGTACACGGGGTGTGCGTCCCGGTCGCACACCCCCGCACGCCCCGGCGCACCTGGCCTGACCTGCGCGCCTGGCCCACGCGCCGCGGGCCCCGCGAGCCCCGTCCACACCGGGGCGGGCGCCCCGCTGCGCGCCGGGACTGTGGACAAACTCCCGTGTCGGGTGCGTCATGGGGTGGTGAAGGAACGTGCGCGCATTCTCGTTGTCGGCGGCGGCTACGTCGGGATGTACACGGCACTGCGACTCCAGCGGAAGTTGAGGCATGAACTGAAGCGCGGGGAGGCCGAGATCACGGTCGTCACCCCCGACCCGTACATGACGTACCAGCCCTTCCTCCCCGAGGCCGCGGCCGGCTCCATCTCCCCCCGGCACGTCGTCGTCCCCCTGCGCCGCGTCCTGCCGCACTGCCACGTCGTCGTCGGCGAGGTCACCACGATCACCCACACCACCCGCACCGCGACCGTGACCACCCTCGCCACGGCGGAAGAGGGCACCGGACCACGTCAACTGGCGTACGACGAACTGGTCCTGGCGCCCGGCTCGGTCTCCCGCACCCTCCCGATCCCCGGCCTCGCCGAGCACGCGATCGGCTTCCGGACCGTCGAGGAGGCCATCGGCCTGCGCAACCACGTCATCGAGCAGATGGACATCGCCTCCTCCACCCGCGACCCCGCCGTCCGCGACGCCGCCCTCACCTTCGTCTTCGTCGGCGGCGGCTACGCGGGCGTCGAGGCCCTCGGCGAACTGGAGGACATGGCCCGCTACGCCTCCCGCTACTACCACAACGTCACCCCGGACGACATGAAGTGGATTCTCGTCGAGGCGTCCGACCGCATCCTCCCCGAGGTCGGCCCCGACCTCGGCCGCTACACGGCCAGCGAACTCCGCCGCCGCAACATCGACCTCCGCCTGAACACCCGCCTGGAGTCCTGCCTCCACCGCACCGCCGTCCTCAGCGACGGCTCCCGCTTCCCCACGCGGACGATCGTCTGGACCGCCGGCGTCAAACCCCACCCCCTGCTCGCCGCGACCGACCTCCCCCGCACCGGCCGAGGCCGCCTGCGCTGCACCCCGGAACTGACCGTCGAGGGCGCCCCGCACGCCTGGGCCGCCGGAGACGCCGCCGCCGTCCCCGACATCACCGCGCCCCCCGGCACCCACACCGCGCCCAACGCCCAGCACGCCGTACGCCAGGCCAAGGTCCTCGGCGACAACATCGCGCGCTCCCTGCGCGGACAGCCGCTCCAGCCGTACGCGCACACGTACGCCGGTTCGGTCGCCTCGCTGGGCCTCCACAAGGGCGTCGCCCAGGTCTACGGACGCAAGCTCAAGGGGTACCCCGCGTGGTTCATGCACCGCGCCTACCACCTCAGCCGCGTCCCCACCTTCAACCGCAAGGCCCGCGTCCTCGCCGAATGGACCCTCTCCGGGCTCTTCAAGAGAGAGATCGTCTCCCTCGGTTCCCTCGAACATCCGCGCGCGGAGTTCGAACTGGCCGCAGGGGGAAAGTCTTCCGATGAAAGGACCGGCCCGCCCGGGAATCCCGGTTCCCCCAGGGACGAGGACAACCCGAAGGAGTAGTCCTCACCCGATCCAGGAACTCCGCCGAACGCCCCGGCGTCGAACGAATACCAGGCCCGGCGCCCGCACTGCCAGACTGCATTCCGACGACCCTCTTACCGCCCTCCTACCGACTTCCGCACCCCGACGTCCGCCCCCCCGAGTACCCCCGACCAAGGCGGCACACGGCGTGTCCCCGCCGTACGGCCGCCCCGGAGCCGGCCGACCACCACGACACGAGGCAAGGATTCGTGAACTTCACGCGCTGGAGCGCCCGGCTCCCCGGAACGCAGCGCCGCGCCGCCGCGCGGGCCGAACACCCGCACGCCACCCCCGACCGGCGAGGCGAGGGCTCCGTCCCCGCGGCCCGCGCCGAACACCTCACCGACCCGGACGACACCCCGGCCCCCCAGGCCGTCGACGCCCTCCCCGCCCGTGAGGTCCTCGACCGCGTCCCCGCCCTGGTCGCCCTCGTCCACGGCCCCGACCACCGCCTCGCCTACGTCAACGACGCCTACACCACCGCCTTCGGCCCCCGCCCGCCCGGCGAACCCGCCGCCGAGACCCTCCCCGAACTCTCCGAACTCGGCCTGCTCCCCCTCCTCGACCAGGCCCTGCGCAGCGGCCGGCCGCGCACCCTCAAGTCCCGCAAGGCACCCGACGGCCGCTCCTACACGTTCACCTGCACGCCGGTCGCCGAGGGCGACGGCGGCGAGAAGGACGCCGTCCTGATCTTCGCCGTCGACGTCACCGACCACGCCGAGGCCGCCGAGCGCCTGCGCGCCAGCGAACGCCGCCAGCGCGAGACCGCCGTCACCCTCCAGCGCTCCCTCCTCCCCCAGGAGCTCGAACAACCCGACGACCTGCGCATCGCCGCCGTCTACCACCCCGGCGGCACCGAAGCGGCCGTCGGCGGCGACTGGTACGACGTCATCACCCTCGGCGGCGGCCGGACCGCCCTCGTCATCGGCGACGTCATGGGCCGGGGCGTGCGCGCGGCGGCCGTCATGGGCCAGCTCCGCACGGCGGTCCGGGCCTACGCCCGCATGGACCTCCCGCCGCACGAGATCCTCCAGCTCCTCGACGGCCTCGCCGCCGAGATCGACGCCAACCAGATCGCCACCTGCGTCTACGCCGTCCACGACCCCAACGAGGGCCGCCTCGTCTACGCCTCCGCCGGCCACCTCCCGATCCTCGTACGCGACGAGTCGGGGACCGTCACCCGCGCCCCCGAACCCACCGGCCCTCCGCTCGGCACCGGCGGCCTGATGCACGCCTCCACCTCCATCCCCCTCGGCCCCGGCTCCACCGCCGTCCTCTACACGGACGGCCTGGTCGAACGCCGCGACGCCGACCTCGACGAGGGCATCGAGGCCCTGGAACACGCCCTCTCCGGCGCGACCGGCACACCCCAGGTGGTGTGCGACCGCCTGGTCCGCTCGGCGGGGGTGACCGCGGACCACGACGACGACGTCGCCGTCCTCGTCCTCCAGCACCCCAGCCGCACCGGCCCCGAACGCGAACTCTTCCGCAACGCCGCGCTCGAACTCCTCGGCGGCGTCGAAGCGGCCCCCCGGGCCCGCGCGTTCGCCTCCGGCGTCCTCACGAGCTGGCGCTTCCCGCCCGATCTCCACGACCACGGAGTCCTCGCGGCCAGCGAACTCGTCGCCAACTCCCTCCAGCACGGCACCCCGCCCATGCGCCTGCGCCTGCGCCGCACCGACCGCCGCCTGATCATCGAGGTCACCGACGGCGACGACCACCTCCCCCGCCGCCGCCAGGCGGACGCCGCCGACGAGTCGGGGCGGGGCATCGCGATCATCGCGACGATCGCCACGAGCTGGGGGGCGCGGCGGACGCCGGGGGGCGGCAAGGCGGTGTGGTGCGAGTTCGCGCTGCCGTAGAGGCGAGGGGGACGAGAGAAGGGGGCCGTCGTATGCGCACGACGACCCCCGGACTCCCCGGACACTGGCTTCAGGCGTTGACCGACTCCACCGCGGCCCCACCCCGCGCGACCACCCGGTTCCGCGCCGACCACGGCTGGTCCTGGACGACGGTGAGCTGCCGCCCCAGCCGCAGCGCGAGCCAGGTGATGCCCAGCGAGAACAGCAGGAACGTCACGATGTACGGCGCGTGCAGCGAGGCCCCCATCGGCCCGCCGATCGCCGGACCCAGCGCCAGCGCGAGCTGCTTCACCAGGGCGAACGCCGAGTTGTACTGCCCGGCCAGCCCGCTCGGCGCCAGATCCGCGACCAACGGCGCCACCGTCGGCGCCAGCATCGACTCGCCCAGCCCGAACAGCGCGTACGTCGACACGAACGCGGCCGTCGCGATCTCCGGGCTCGCGTGCCCGAGCCCCGCGTAGCCGGCCACCACCCAGGCGACGGCCCAGATCAGCCCCACGGCCGCGATGATCCGCGACCGCCGCCGGCGCTCCACGAAACGCAGGATCGCGAACTGGGCGACGACGATCATCGCCGTGTTCGCCGCGAGCGCCGTACCCAGCGTCGACGGCGAGATCCCGGCCGCCTCCACGCCGTACGCGCTCAGCCCCGACTCGAACTGGCCGTAGCAGGCGAAGAAGAGGACGAACCCGAGGATCAGCAGGTGCACCATCGCGCGGTTGCCCAGCATGTCCCGCCAGCTCGCCTTCGCGGACTTCGGCGCGTCGGCCACCCGCGGGGCGTGCGGCACCCTGACCGTCGTCATCACGACCGCCAGCAGCAGGAACATCGCCGCCTCGATCGAGAACAGCAGCACGAAGGACGACGCCTTCGACACGTCGACCAGATGCCCGCCGATCAGCCCGCCGACCCCGAGCCCGAGGTTCTGGAGGAAGAACTGCGTGGCGAACGCCCGCGCCCGCGTCTCCGTCGTCGAGCAGTCCACGATCATCGTCGCCAGCGCCGGCTGCATCACGGCCTGCCCGGCCCCGAGCAGCGAGGCGGCGGCGAGTACGGCGCCGGCGTTCGCGGCGAGACCGAGGGAGAGGGCGCCCAGCGCGGCGGTGACCAGGGCGACGAGCAGCACCGGCAGCGGGCCGCGCCGGACGATCGCCCGCCCGGCGAACGGCAGCACGATCAGCGCGGCCACGGCGAACACGGCGAGCACCAGCCCCGCCGTCATCGCACCGAGCCCTCGCACCTGCGCCACGTAGACGTACAGGTAGGGGACGGTGAAGCCGAGCCCGAACGCGCTGAGTGCGTTGCCCACGTGAATCCGGCGCATCGCCGCGCCCTTCTCCCTGGTCACGTTCACCTCTCTCAGGTAGTCGCCGCATCGTTGTTGCGGTGTTCCAGCACTTAGGAACAAAGACTTCGAAGATAAAATTTCGAGCTAAACTGTACACCTCGAAGAACTTGAACGCCAAGCGCCCCATGCGATACTGACCGCCATGGGCGACACCCCCGGTATCCCCGGAACCCCCGGCACCCCTGGCATCGCCGGCGAGCCGACGCTCGACGAGCAGATCGCCGCCTACCAGCGCGAGTTCCGTGACCTCGACCCCCAGGTCGAGCAGATCGTCTCGGCCCTGTCCCGGCTCAACCGCCGGATGAACGTCGCCTACAGCCGCCAGACCGCCGGGCTCGGCATCTCCAACGCCGACTGGGAGGTCCTCAAGGCCCTCGTCCTCGCCGGCGCCCCCTACCGGCTCGGCCCCGGAGACCTCGCCAAACGCCTCGGCCTCACGCCGGCCGCGATGACCCACCGGATCGACCGCATGGTCACCGAGGGGTACGTGACCCGGGAGCGGGACGAGTCCAACCGGGTCCGCGTCATCGTCGAGCTGACTCCCGAGGGCCGCGAGATGTGGCTGGAGGCCATGCGCCTCGCCTCCGTCTTCGAGGAGGACCTCCTCCAGGACCTCTCCCCGGACGAGCGCACGTCGCTCGGTGACGTGCTGACCAGGCTGCTACGCCGGGTGGAGCACGCTCAGCCGGATGCCGGGGGCCGTCTCAGCGATCTTGAGTAAAAGATCTTGACAGGAGTGCCTTGACAGGGGTCTGGGCGATCCGTAAGGTTCTTCGAGTTGCCACGGAGCCGTAACGGTTCTCCGGTAGCACTCCCGCCGCGTGAGCGGCACTCACACCATCCGCACGATCACTCCTGACGGAGCGAATTCGGCATGTCCGCATGCTCGAATTCAATTCGATTCGGGACTCGGCCCCCGATTGGGAATCGCCGAGCAGATCCGCTAAGGTTTGAGACGTCGGAACGGCCCAACAGCCGGGAAGACAACCCCCACTGACTGGGAATCAGACGCCGAAAGGATCTGATAGAGTCGGAAACGCCGAAAGGGAAACGCCCGAAGCGAAAGCGGAGAGCGAGAACCGGAAAGCACCGAGGAAATCGGATCGGAAAAAGATCTGATAGAGTCGGAAACGCAAGACCGAAGGGAAACTGCCCGGAGGAAAGCCTGAGAGGGTGAGTACGAAGGAAGCGTCCGTTCCTTGAGAACTCAACAGCGTGCCAAAAATCAACGCCAGATTAGTTGATACCCCGTCCCCGGCTGT